>JAICYJ010000106.1 GCA_025934255.1 Thermoleophilia bacterium
GCGGAGTTCGCCTGGGCCAGGACGCTGGTGGCGGCCTGGGTCAGGATCTGCGACTGGGTCATCTTGGTGACCTCGGACGCGAGGTCGGCGTCGGTCAGGTTCGACCGGGACGCCGTCACGTTCGTGATCGCGGTCTGCAGGTTCGTGACCGTGTAGTTCAGCTGGTTCTGCGTCGCACCGATACCCGAACGAGCGGACGAGATCTTGCTGATCGCGTCGTCGATCGCGGCGAGGTCAGCGGTCGACTCCGCAGTGCCGTACGCGGTGTCCGCGGTCGCGCCGCCGACAGCGGTGTAACCGGCAGCGGACGTGTAACTGCGCTGCTGGTAGCCGCCGCTAGCGTAGTTCACGACGTTCAGCTTCGTGAGATCGACACCGCCCGCGCTGTCGCTGCCGCCGACGAACTTCGAGTTCACGTTCGCCGCGGTCAAGGTGAGGCTGATGGTGTCGCCGCCGTTGGCGCCGACCTGGAAGTTCTTGTCGAACTTGCCGTCGAGCAGGTTGGTGGCGCCGAACTTGGTCTGGCTGGAGATGTTGTCCAGCTGGGTGTTCAGCTTGCCGATCTCACCCTGGATGGCCTTCAGCGAGGAATCGTCCTGGGTGCCGGAGTTGCCGGCCTGCACCACGAGGGTGCGCATGCGCTGCAGGATGTTCTGGGTGGTGCCCAGGGCTCCGTCGGCGATCTGGGCGACGTTGATGCCGTCCTGGGCGTTGGACACGGCCTGGGTCAGGCCGTTGATCTGGCTGGTCAGGCCCTGGCTGATCGACAGGCCGGCGGCGTCGTCGGCGGCCTTGTTGATCCGCAGGCCCGAGGAGAGCCGCTCGAACGAGCTGGCTTGGGCGTTCTGGTTCGCGGCCAGGTTGTTGTAGGCGTTCAGTGCCGCGACGTTGGTGTTGATGCGAAGACTCATGGTGTTTGCCTCCCAAACGTGAGTCTTGAGGGGGGTGGCCCGGGGCAGGGCCGTCGATCCGTCCATGGGTCGACAGTGTGGCTATCGGCAGCGGGGTTGCACCCTTGAGCCGGGCGCCGATCTTGCGACGTGTGCGGCGCCACCCCACAGCGGTGCCACAGCACAGGACAGGACAGGACAGCGGAACAGAACACAAAGCAGCCGGCCGGAGCGACGTCGGTGTCGCCCCGGCCGGCTGCCGAGTGAGAAGAACAGTGTCAGTTGGCCACGCGCTGGCGCATCGGCGCCACGGTCCGGGCCTCGCCGAGCAGGGTGCTGGCCTCGAGCCGGCCGGCCAGCGTGGAGCGGGCGGCGATCGCTGCGCAGTACGCCTCACGCGCACTGTTGCGGCGGCGGCTGGTGGGAGCAGGCGCCGGGGCGGCGTCGCCGTCCTGGGCACGCATCCCGGTGCGCAGCATGGCGAGGGCCTCCGAGCGAAGCTGCGACACGCGCGACTCGGTCACCCCGAGGTCGGCCGCGATGTCGGCCATCTTGCGCTGCTCGAAGAAGTACTCCTGGACGACGGTGCGCAGCCGCTCGGGCAGTTCGGCGATCGCGTCCCGCAGGATGCCCAGCTGCTCGCGGTGCATCAGGATGCCCTCGGGGCCGGCCTCGTGGTCGGGCAGCAGTTCGGCGCCGTTGTTCTCGGTCAGGCCCTGGATAGACAGCACGGCCGCGCGCTGGACATCGGCGTCGACGGCGTCGAGCTCCTGTGCGGCGACACCCATCGTGTTGGCGACCTCGTCGCGGCTCGGGGTGCGCCCCAGGGTGGCGGCCAGCTGGTTGCGCACGGCCTCGATCTCGCGGGCCTTGCCCCGGACGGCGCGGCTGGCCCAGTCCATGGTGCGCAGCTCGTCGGTCAGGGCGCCGCGGATGCGGAAGGCCGCGAAGCGGCCGAACGGAACGCCGCGCGAGGCGTCGAAGCCCTGGGCGCTCACGGTCAGCGCCAGCATCCCGGCGGAGATGAGGTCGTCGCGGTTGACGTGCGACGGAACGCGGCCGAGCAGCTCGCGCACCAGGTGGCCGACCAGCGGAAGGTGCGTGCGCACCAGCTCGTCGACGGTGGGCGTGGAAGCGCTCTCGGGCGCAGTGGTTACAGCCGTCATGGCTGCCTCCTCGGGTGACCTGCGAATCGGACGGTGAAGCTGTGTTGTCCGAGCCGGTCCCCCGACCTCGATGCGGCTCCCCAGCCCCACCGGTTCGATCCATTGGCTCGTGTTAGATCGACGTGAAGTAATCTCGCATGTAAAGTTCGTGTTTGGCAAGCCCAAGATCCAAGAATTTTGAAGTCGTGTCACAGGTCACAGCAAACAGGGCGAAATCCGCCCAAAACGCCGGTCACCGCACACATTGGTCACGCGCTGCCCCTTAAGCCGGGACCGGTGCCGGCCGATGGTGCAGGCATGCTGAACCCCCGCGCCGCTGACCGCACCGACGCTGCAATCGGACGAGCCGACCCCTTCGCCGGAGTCGCCGCCGTGTTGTGGAGCGAGCGCGAGATCCTCGAACGAGTGCTGTTCGCGCTGACCACCGAGCGGCTGGTCCTGGAGTCGGGGCAGACCCGCTGGCTGGCCCGCGCCGACCAGCAGGTCCAGGACGCCCTGGAGGTGCTTCGTACCAGTGAGGTGCTCCGGTCCGCCGAGGTCCAGGCACTGGCCGACCAGCTGAACCTGCCGTTCGAGACGAATCTGGCCGGGCTGGCCTCGATCGCACCGGAGCCGTGGCCCTACGTACTGAACGAGCACCGCACGGCGCTGCGTGACCTGACCGCGGAGATCGACGCGGTCACCACTGACATCCGCCGCCTGCTCCACGCGGGCGCGCAGGCGATCGGCGAGACTCTCGACCGGCTCGGCGACGCGTTCAGCGCGTACACCGCTAACGGTGCAGTCGCCACCTTCCCGGCCCGTCCGATCTTCATCGACGAGCAGGCCTGAGCATGTCCTCGACCTTCGGCGGCATCCAGCAGGCGACGAACGCCATCGGCGCGTCCCGGTACGGCCTGGAGATCGTGTCGCAGAACATCGCGAACGCGAGCACGCCGGGCTACACCCGGCAGGCCTCCCAGCAGGCCACCGTCGACGCCGTCGCCGGCGTGCCCACGCTGTACACGAAGCCGGCCGGTCCCGGTGGCGTCCAGATCACCGGCACCGCACGGCTGAACGACCCCGTCCTGGACGCCCGCGCGCGCACCGAACACGCCCGCAGCGGTCTGGCCGACACCAACGCAGCCGCGCTGTCTTCGATCGAGTCGCTGTTCCCGGAACCGAGTGACAACGGCCTGTCCGAACAGCTCAACGCGTTCTGGAATGCCTGGACGCCGGTCGCCAACGACCCCGGTTCGCAGGCGCCGCGCTCGGTCCTGCTGCAGCGCGCCGCGACGGTCGCCAGCACCCTGAACGCGATGAGCACCTCGCTCGGCGACGTCGCCGCCAGCGCCACCCAGTCGCTGAACCAGGGCATCGATGCCGCCAACTCGGCCGCCACCCAGCTCGGCAACGTCAACGGGCAGATCGCCGTCGCCGCGGCCACCGGGGCCAACGCCAACTCGCTGATGGACCAGCGCGACCAGCTGCTCGACCAGCTCAGCACGATGGTCGGCGGCGTCGCCACGATCAACGCGAACGGGTCCGCGGACGTCGTCGTCGGCGGCGTCTCGCTCGTGTCCGGCCCGACCGTCAGCACGATGGCCTTCAATGCCGGCACGAACACGGTGAGCGTCGGCGGCACGGCCGTCACGCTGGCCAACGGCAGCGCCTCGGCCAACCTGACCACGCTCGTCACCACCGTCCCCGCGTACCAGGCGCAGTTGGACACCGTGGCGAACACCCTCGCGGCGACTGTCAACGGCGGCCAGGCCTCGGGTTACGACCTCGCAGGCAACACCGGTGGGCCACTGTTCGCCGGCACCGGTGCGGCAAACCTCTCGGTGATCATCACCGACCCCACGCTGGTCGCGGCCTCGAGCTCGCCCGGCGGCAACCTGGACGGTTCGAACGCGCTCGCGCTGTCCAGCAAGGGCGCGGACAGCACGTCCGCCGACGCGCTGTACACGAAGCTGGTCGGCGACATCGGCTCGTCCACCGCGCTGGCCAAGCAGCAGCAGACCACCCAGTCCTCGGTCACGGCGAGTGTCGACTCGCTGCGCACCTCCGTCTCGGGCGTCAGCTACGACGAGGAGGTCAGCAACATGCTGACCTTCCAGCGGGCCTACCAGGCGTCCTCACGCGTGCTCACCACGCTGGACGACCTGCTCGACACGTTGATCAACCACACCGGATTGGTAGGTAGGGGCTGACATGCGCGTCACCGAATCGTCCGCGAGCTACGGCGCGTTGGCCGGGCTGCAGTCCAGCGCCGCGAGGCTGGCTTCACTGCAGGCCAAGCTGTCCAGCGGCAAGCAGATCACGGCACCCTCGGACGACCCGTCCGGCACCGTGCGGGCGCTGCAGTTGCGCGGCGACCTGCAGCGCAACAACGCCTACACCGACAGCGCCACCGACGCGATCGCCTGGATGTCCACCTCGGACTCGGCGTACTCGCAGATGGTCACGCTGACCCAGAGCGCGCGCACGCTCGTCGTCCAGGGCTTGAACACCGGCTCGAGCACGGGCTCGTCGGCCGGAGCGATCGCCGACCAGATCGACGCGCTTCGCACCTCGCTGATCTCGGTGGCGAACACGACGTACAACGGTCGTCCGGTCTTCGGCGGGACGACGAGTGGTTCGGTCGCATACGACAACGGGGGCAACTACATGGGCGACAGCGGCACAGTGAACCGGACGGTCGGCCCGCAGGCCACGGTGCAGATCAGCCAGAACGGTCCGGACGTGTTCGGCCCGGCCGGCGGGGACCTGTTCAGCCTGCTGAGCTCGATCTCCACCAACTTGCGCAGCAACAACTCGACGGCGCTGTCCGGCCAGCTGGCCGACCTCGACACCGCGATCGGCCGGATGAGCGCCGCGCAGGCGAGCGAGGGTGCGGCCTACCAGCGGGTACAGGTCGCGCAGTCCGCGCAGAGTTCGACCAAGCTTTCGGTCACCTCGCAGCTGTCCGAGCTGCAGGACATCGACCTCGCCGACATCGCGGTCCAGGTCACCACCGCGAGTACCAACTACCAGGCTGCGCTGCAGACGACGGCGAACATCCGTCAGCTCTCGCTGCTCAACTTCCTCTCCTGATCGGGCGGACAATGACGACGATGATGGAACGCACCCGGCAAC
>JAICYJ010000081.1 GCA_025934255.1 Thermoleophilia bacterium
AGCCGCGAGCAGGGCATCGCCGCGCGACCGGCGCTGGTCAAGGTGAACGCGGCCGAGGCCGCGCAGCTGACCGGCACGGCCGATGCGCTCGACGCGGCGCGGACGCTGCACGAGGCCGGCGGCGGCGCAGCGATCGTCACCCGCGGCCGCGACGGCGCGGTCATGGTCACCCCGGACGGACGCGCGCTGTCCGGCCGCGCCGACGCCGAGGGCCGCTACCCGGTGGGGAGCGGCGACGCCTTCCTGGCGGGGCTGGTGGCGGCGCTCGACGCCGGCGCAGGCTGGAACGACGCGCTGCGCGCGGCGATCGGCGCGGGCGCGGCCAACGCCGAGCAGCCCGGCGCGGGCCGGCTCGACCGCGAGCGAGCGCGGGCGATCGCGGACACGGTCCGCCTCTCACCGGCCGGCTGACCTGTCACGCACCGGTCACGGGCCTGAAACGTCACAGAATCCCCGGCCGACCCCCTTTTCGCAACCATTCGGTCACGAACGATCACGGCCGGCGCCGCGACTGGTCACGGCGGCCGAGTCGGCCTCTGAGCCCTTTACAATTCGATCGGCTCAACCATGCGAGGGCCCTGTAACGGCCGGTCACGGGACGGTCACGACCCATCAACGCCGGCCGAGGCGGTGTTTGACACCCCCTGGGCGGGTGGGGGCGTCACGGCAGCGTTACGGCGGCCGTGCGGATTCCGCCCGCCGGACTACTTCAGTCCGGTCGAGGCCAGCGACTGCACGAACCAGCGCTGGCCGATGATGAACACCAGCAGCATCGGCGCCAGCGCCATCACGTTGCCCGCCATCAGCAGCGTCCAGTTCGTCTGGTGCGCACCCTGGAACTGCGCCAGGCCCAGCTGCACCGTGCTCTGGTTGGTCGAGGTGATCACGATCAGCGGCCACAGGAAGTCGTTCCACGTCCACAGGAAGGTCACGATCGCAAGCGTTGCCAAGGCGGGCATCGATAGCGGCAGCACCACCCGCACCAGCACACCCAGGCGCGAGCAGCCGTCCATCCGCGCCGCCTCCTCGAGCTCGATCGGCAGCGTCCGGAAGAACTGCCGCAGCAGGAAGATCCCGAACGGCGTGACCAGGTTGGGCACGATCAACGCCGGCAGCGAGTTCACCAGTCCCATCTTCTGGACGATCAGGAAGGTCGGGATCATCGTCACCTGGAACGGCACCATCAACGTCGCCAGCAGCGCCACGAACAGCACGTCGCGGCCGAAGAACCGCATCCGCGCGAACGCGTAGCCGGCCAGGCTGCAGAACACCAGGTTGCCCGCCACGGCTGACAGCGTCACGATCATGCTGTTCGCAAAGAAGCGGCCGAACGGCGCCGCGTTCCAGGCGTCCGGGTAGTTTTGCCAGTGGAAGCCGGACGGGATCAGCACCGGCGGGAAGTGCCGCGACTCGGGCAGCGTCTGGATCGAGGTCAGGAGCATCCAGCCCAGCGGCAGCAGCATCAGCGCGGCGATCGGCATCAGCGCCAGATGGCGGGGGCTGAACGGCAGCGGCCACCTCATGAGCCGTAGTGCACCCGGCGGTTGCCCAGCCACAGCTGCAGCAGCGAGAACACCAGCGTGATCGCGAACAGCACCTCGGCGATGGCCGCCGCGTACCCGGCGTGGAAGAACTCGAACGCCTGGCTGTAGAGGTAGTAGACCATCACGGTGGTGGCGTGCAGCGGCCCGCCGCGCGTGGTCACGTAGATCTCGTCGAACACCTGCAGCGCGTTGATCGTCGACCACACGATCAAGAACAGCGTGGCCGGCGACACCAGCGGGAACACCACGTGGCGGAACGTCGCCCAGCGCCCGGCACCGTCCAGCCGGGCCGCCTCGACCAGGCTCTCGGGCACCCCCTGCAGCGCGGCCAGGTACACGATCACGTCGAACCCGAGCCAGCCCCATACCGTCATCGCCACGATCGAGTACAGCGCCTGGTCGGGATCCTGGAAGAACCCGTACGGGCCCAGGTGCACCTTTCCCAGCATGTAGTTGGCGACGCCGTAGGTCGGCTCCAGCAGCCAGTTGAAGATCAGCCCCGTTGCCACCGTGGACGTCGCCACCGGGATGAACACCGCCGTGCGGTAGAAGCGCGAGAACCGGATCCGCGCGTTCAGCAGCATCGCCAGCGCCAGCGAACCGCCCACCGAGAGCGGCACGAACAGCAGCGTGTACACGATCGTGTGGTTGACCGACTGCCGGAACACCGGGTCGTTCACGAGCGTGTGGTAGTTCTGGGTGCCGACCCAGGTGGGCGTCGTCAGCAGGTCGTTGTTCTGGAACGACAGCAGCGCCGCCCACCCGATCGGCAGGATCCCGAAGATGCCGATCAGCAGGGCGGCCGGCGCCACGAACAGCCAGCCGCTGACGTGTTCGGAGCGGGCCGCCCTCGAGATCACTGGCCCGTCGCGAGCGTCTGGTCGGCCTGATCCGCGGCCTGGTCGAGCTCCTGCTGCGGCTGGCCCTTGCCCAGCAGCACCGCCTCGATCGCCTGGCCCATCGCCTGTGACACCTCGTTGTAGTTGGCGATCACCGGCCGCGCCTTGAGCGCGTTCGCCTCGTTCTGCACGAACACCGACACGCCCGGGTACTTCTTCACGTACGCGTCGTAGCCGGGCAGCTGCGTCTCGGAGGCGCGGATCGGCAGGTCGCCGGTCTGCGTCGACCAGATCAGCGCCTGCTGCGGAGACGTGAACCACTTCAGGAACGTCCAGGCCGCCTGCGTGCGCTGGCTGCCGTTGTTGAACAGCACCCACTGGTCGGGACCGGAGATGGTCTGGTGGTTCGTAAGACCGGGCAGCACCTGCACGCCGTAGTCGACGTCGGGGAAGCTGGACAGGTCCCACGGCCCGGTGAACAGCATCCCGATCTTGCCCGAGTTGAACAGGTTGGCGTAGTTGTCGTTGCCGTTGTCCAGGTAGACGGAGTGGTCGACCGTCGCCATCTGCTGCAGCAGCGTGGCCGCCTGCACCCCGGCCGGTGAGTTGAACTCCGCCTTCGTGTTGTCGGAGTTGAGAATGTCGCCGCCCGCCTGCCAGAGCAGCGCGTCGAAGCGCCAGACCGTGTCCTCGCTGCCGTCGGCCACGTAGGCCCAGCCGAACTGCTTGGCCGAGGGATCGGTCAGCTTCTGGGCCGCGGCCCGGAAGTCATCCCACGTCCAGTTCGCGGTCGGGTAGGGGATGCCGGCCTGGTCGAACAGCTTCTTGTTGTAGACCAGGGCCAGGTTGTCGACCAGCGCCGGCATGCCGATCACCTTGCCGCCGACCTGGACCGCCTGCCGCTCGGCCGGCCAGAAGTCGTTCCAGTTCACGCCCGGCTCCTTGATCCTGGACGACAGGTCGACGGCGGTCGGGCTGCGCGCGATGTTGGCCGCCCACGACCCGTACAGGTAGGCGATGTCCGGGTAGGCGCCCCCGCGGATCGCGGTCAGCACCTTCTGCAGCGCGTAGTCCGCGTTTCCGTAGTTCGTGACTGTGACGTGGATCTTGGGGTGGGTGGCGTTGAAGCGCGCCGCCGCGCTGGTCATGGCCTTGCCCTCGATGTCCTCGTAGCCGTGCCAGACGGTCACATTGACCACGCCGTTGGACGAGCTGGAGCCGCCGCAGCCGGCGGAGGCGACCAGCAGGGCGGTCGCGGCGATCAGGAACAGGCGCCTCATGGCAACACCACCGATCGGGTCAGGTTACGGGGCAGGTCGGGATCGAGGCCGCGGATCTCCGCGAGCCTGATTGCCAGCCGGTGCGCCAGCACCAGCGTGGCCAGGGGGGATGGGTCGGGGTCGACGAGCGTGGCGCCGGTGGCGCGAATGTCCGTGCCCAGCGTCGCATCGAACGGGCCGATCGCGATCACCGCCGTGTCCGGGTCGCCCAGCGAGATCGGCCCGTGCCGGTACTCAAGAGCTGGGTACGCCTCGGCCCAGGCCTGGGCGGCCTCGCGCAGCTTTAGCGCGGCCTCGCTGGCGAGGCCGTTCGTCCAGCCGCGCCCCAGGAACTGGAACCGCCGGAACTCGGCCGGGTCGATCGGCAGCGGCGCCTCCAGCACGCGCCGGGCGGCCTCGATCGAGGGTGACAGATCGAGCCCTGCGTGGGTCAGCAGCAGCACCAGCGCCGTGGTTGCGAACCGCGTCTGCACCACCGACCGCTCGTCGGCGAAGGGCAGCGAGATGACCGTGTCCGCAACCTCCGCGACCGGGCTTTCGGGCACCGCGGTCAGCGCCACCGTGGGCGCGCCGCGGTGCGACCGCAGCAGCTCCAACACCTCGCTGGTGGTCCCGGAGCGCGAGATCACGAGCAGCGCGTCGTAGCTACGGCCGGTCGGGAACTCCGAGGCCGCGAACGCGTCGGTCTCGCCGGCCCCGGCCTGCTCGCGCGCGACCGCGTAGGACTGCGCCATGTACAGCGACGTGCCGCACCCGGCCACCGCCAACCGCAGGCCGCGGGCCGGCAGCGGCAGGTCGGGCGCGAGGTCGGCGGCCCGGCGCCAGATGTCGGGCTGGCTGGCCACCTCGTGAGCGATTGCGCTCATATCGCGCCACTTTATGCCGTAAGTGCGCAGAAGGCAACCAGTGTGCGGAGGTTCCACTGGGTAGACTTGCCGCAGCAATGCGCCAGTCCGAACGTCTCAGCCGCATCGTCGAGCAGCTGTCCACGAACGGGTCGGTCGGAGTCGGCGACCTGGCCGCGGATCTGGGCGTCTCCTCGGCCACCGTGCGGCGCGACCTGGTGCTGCTCGAGCAGCAGCGGTTGCTGGCGCGCACCCACGGCGGCGCAATCGCAAACGGCGTTTTGTTCGAGCTACCGCTGCGCTATCGCAGCGCCCGCCGCCAGGAGCAGAAGGCCCGGATCGCACAGGTCGCGGCCGAGCGCGTGCCCGAGGGCGCCGCCATCGGCATGACCGGCGGCACCACCACCACCGAGTGTGCTCGGGCGCTGTCCGACCGGCGGCGGCTGACGGTCGTCACCAACTCCCTGAACATCGCCTCCGAGCTGGCGGTTCGACCCAACCTGAAGCTGGTCGTGACCGGCGGCGTGGCTCGTCCCGAGTCCTACGAGCTGGTCGGGCCGCTGGCCGAAGCGTCGCTGTCGGGCCTGTACCTGGACATCGTGCTGGTGGGCGTGGACGGGATCGCCGTCGGCGCCGGCCTCACCACCCACCACGAGGTCGAGGCCCATACCAACCGGGCGCTGATCGCTCGTGCCCGCCGCGTGGTGGTGGTCGCCGACAGCTCCAAGATCGGCCAGATCGCGTTCGCCCGCATCTGCGGCCTGGAGGCGGTGCACGAGGTGATCAGCGACACCGGCGCCGACCGCTCCGAGGTGGCCGCCCTGCGCGCGGCCGGCGCCGCCGTCACGCTCGTCTGAGGTGGACGCTACCCGGTGGCGTCGGGCGGCCCGGTGTCGGCCGTGGCCGGCTCGGCCAGCGGGTCGGTCTCGCCGTCCTCCTTCTTGCGCACGTGGATCAGCCCGCGCGTCTGCTTCCACCCGATCTGGGCGGCCAGCATGGTCAGGCCGAACGCCACGCTCCACGCCGTCGTGATCAGCGCCTGGCCGACCGTGTAGGCCGTGATCACGCTCTGCGGCGCCACCCCGTTCAGCACCACCGATATCAGCGCCGTCTGCGACCCGACCGCGCCCGGCGCGATCGCGATCGTCGAGGAGATCGACGACGCCGCCACGATCAGGAAGATGTTCTCCAGCGACACGGGGATGTGGTAGGCGTACATGAAGGTGGCGTTCACGCCCATCCGCGCCGCGTACGACGCCGCCTCGACCAGCACCACCTGCGTCATGAACTTGCGCGGCGTGGTGAGGATGCCGCCGCCGTCCTTGGCCTGCTCCCAGGTGTGGTGGAGCCGGTGCCAGAGGATCTTGCCGACCACGACGATCAGCGCGGTGCCGACGACGAGGATGATCAGCGTCAGCCCGACGTGGTCCGCGAACCAGCCGAACTTGACGTCGAATGAGCCGGCCACGCTCAGGAACAGCCACAGGTAGACGATTGCGGCCACCACCACGAAGAAGATGTTCTGCACGAGCGTCGCGCCCACCAGCCCGGCCACGGTCGACCCGGCGATGGCGCTGCGGTAGAGGCCCAGCATCGCCACCGTGCCGGCCGATGCCGGCAGGATCGAGTTGAGGCCGGCGCCGCCGGCGTAGTAGCTCAGCACCTCGCGGTAGGGCAGCACCGAATTGGGATAGGCGGCGCGCAGGATGTTGCGCCACGCCAGCGAGATGAACAGCGTCTGCAGCAGCTGGAAGCTCAGGCCCAGCACCACCAGCGGCAGCGAGACTGCCTTGAGGGTGTCCCAGAACTGGTTCAGCCAGTCGGCCACGACGCAAGGCTACAGCGACCATCCGTCGTCATAGCTTCCGGTGGCATAGGGTTGCGCGGATGAGCGCCGCCTCACAGCCCACCATCCGGTGGCACCCCGAGCGTCCCCAGCTGCACCCGCTGCGGATGGTGGTGAGCTGGGTGATCTCGGCGCTGTCGCTGCTGTTCGCCGCGCTGGTCGTGCCGAACGTGACGGTCTCGGGGTTCTGGGGCGCCCTCGGCATCGCCGCCCTGATCGCCATCCTGAACGCGCTCGTGCCGCCGGTGATCGCGTCACTGCGGCTGCCGTTCACCCTGATCTCGAGCTTCCTGCTGATCCTGTTCGTGGACGCGGCCTTGCTGCTCCTCGCGTCAGACGCGTTTCCCGGGCAGATGAACGTTCCCAGTCTGGGCTGGGCGCTGGCGGTGTCGCTGCTGGCGGCCGCGGCCGCGATGGTGATCACGATCCTGGCCGGGATGGACGACGACGACGAGTACACGCTGCGCGTCACCCAGCGGATCGCCCGGCGCAGCGGCAACGTCCAGCACACCGACGTCCCAGGCGTGATCTACCTCGAGATCGACGGGCTGGGTCTGCCCGTGCTGCAGCGGGCGATACGCGATGGGAACACGCCGGAGATGGCACGCTGGCTAGCCGAGGGCTCACACCACATGGTGGAGTGGCAGACCGACCTCTCGTCGCAGACCGGCGCCAGCCAGGCGGGGATCCTGCTCGGTTCGAACGAGGACATCCCCGCCTTCCGCTGGGTCGAAAAGAGCACCGGCCGCGTCGTCGCCTGCTCCGGGCCGGACGACTGCGCGGAGATGGAGAAGCGCCTCGCCACCGGCGTCGGCTTGCTGGTGGGCGGCGGCGCCAGCCGCGGCAACCTGTTCTCGGGCGAGGCCGACGCGACGATCCTGACCGTCAGCCGGCTGAGCGCCGAGAAGACGGCGAACCCCGGCTACCGCAGCTTCTTCGCGAACGGGTTCAACGTCACCCGGGTGCTGGTGCTGTTCTTCTTCGAGGTGTGCCTGGAGTGGGTAGCCGCGATCCGCGGAATCCGCCGCGACGTGCAGCCGCGCGGACACCGCGGCGGCAAGTACCCGTTCATCCGGGCCGGGATGTGCGTTGTCGTGCGCGACCTGATCGTGCACGGCGTGCTGTCGGACATGATGCAGGGGCGCGCCGCCGTCTACGCCACGTTCTCGAGCTACGACGAGGTCGCGCACCACTCCGGCCTGGAGCGGGCCGACACGCTGGAGGCGCTGCGCAAGCTCGACGCGCAGTTTGGGCGGATCATGCGCGCATGCAGCTACGCGCCGCGTCCCTACCGGATCGTGGTGCTGTCCGACCACGGCCAGACGCAGGGCGCCACCTTCCGCCAGCGCAACGGCTACGGCCTGGACGACCTGGTGCGCCGCTCGCTCGAGTCGGGCTCGGTCGGGGACGTGTCAGGCGCGGAGGAGGCCCAGGCGATGGTCGGCCACGCGCTGACCGAGGCCACCGGTCGCGATGCGAAGGACCCGGACGCGGATGAGAGCGGGCCCGAGGGTGAGGACGTGATCGTTCTCGGGTCGGGCAACCTGGGTCTGCTGTACCTGATGAATCATCCCGAGCGGCTGACGCTGGAGCAGATCGAGGCCGAGCACCCGCGCCTGATCCCGGCCCTACGCGCGCATCCCCACGTCGGCTGGCTGCTGGTGCGCGCGGCCTCCGGCCCGTTGGCGCTGGGCGCGACCGGCAGCCGCGATCTGGTCTCGGGCGCGGTCGAGGGCGACGATCCGCTGGCCCCGTTCGCGCCGGAGGCGGCGCAGCACCTGGCCCGCACCGACGGCTTCTCCAACGTGGCCGACATCATGATCGGCAGCTTCTACAACCCTGACCTCGAGCAGGGCTGCGCCTTCGAGGAGCTGATCAGCTTCCACGGCGGGCTGGGCGGGCCGCAGACGCGGCCGTTCATCCTCTACCCGGTCGAGCTGGCCGCCCCGCAGCAGCCGATCCTCGGCGCCGCCCGGGTGCACGAGATCCTGTCCGGCTGGCGCCGCGACCTGCAGGGCGAGTTCGTGCCCGAGGCGACGGTCACGCCGGCTCGGGCGCCCGATGCCTCCGCCACGTGAGCCCCAGCGCCGCCCCCAGCACCAGCGTTGGCACCACCGTCAGCACGCGGTAGAGCAGCACTGCCGCCACCGCCTCCGCGTTGCCGGCGCCGAACCCGACCAGCGCGGAGGAAAGGCCCAGCTCGACGATGCCGACGCCACCGGGGGTGATCGGGACCGCGGTCAGCAGCCGCACCAGGCCCCAGGCCGCCATAGCCTCCACCCAGGTCACCTCGGATGGGGGCACGCCGGTCGCGCGCAGGCACACCAGCAGCACGCCGAACACCGTCAGGTGTCCCGCGAACGCGGCCAGCGTGATCACGTGCCAGCGGCGGGACAGCAGGTGCACCGTCTCGCCCCGGAAGCGCGACATGGCCGCACCCCAGCCCACGCGTGGCTTGCGGCGCACCAGCCGCAGCGCCCAGTTGGCGACGCGCTGCGCGCGGTCGCCCCAGACCTGTGCCTGCTGATCGCTGCGGAACGCCAGCACCAGCGCCGTCGCCAGGAAGGCGATCACGCCCATGCCGATCAGCCCCGCAGTCAGCAGCAGCGTGCTGGTGCCGCCGGTGAGCAGCAGCAGCGCCAGGGCCACCATCGGCAGCGTCACGTTCACGATCTGGTTCCAGGCGCCGGTCACGACCACGGCCACGGCGATCGCGCTCGACCGGTATCTCCAGCTGCGCAGCATCGCGTAGGACGCGGCCAGGCCGACGGCGTCGCCACCCGGCACGGCGATCGAGATCGCCGTCGATGTCTGGGTCAGCACCATCGACTGGCGGTAGTTGAGGCCCGGCAGCGCCGCCATCCATGGCGGCCCGTAGGTGGCCACGTTGATGGCCGTGGCCACCGCCAGCGCCACCAGCGCCTCGTTGCTGAGCCCGGTCACCACGTCCCACACGTCGGAGTAGTTGGCGATCCGGGGCAGCAGCACCAGGAACACCAGCAGGATCGCGGCGATGCCGACCACCGCCGGGCCGAACCTGCGCACCAGCGACTTCTGCTCCTGCTGTTGCGGCTCGCCCACGACGGGCGGCTCGGAGGTCACGGCAACAGCGAGGATTTCATGGTCTGGAACTCCTGATCGGTGAGCGCGCCCTGGTCGTGCAGCGCGGACAGGCGCTCCAGCTGGTCAACCGGTGACTCGGCCGCCGCCGGCGCCGTCGTGACGGCCGCGGGCTGCTGCCGGGACAGCCTCGCCCTCAGGGCCGCCGCCACCTCGCCGCTCTGGGCGTCGGGGAACTCCTTCATCGACTGCCGCCGCACCGCCTCCAGGCCGATGCCGGCCAGCACGATCATCACCAGCGCAGGCACCGGGCGGCGGAAGGCCTGCGTTGGCGCCCACCAGATCAGGAACAGGACGACCGCGGCGAAGGCGACCCATACCTGGCCGGCGTGGTCGCGTGCGTGCGGCGCGAACGCGCGCCTGATTGCGACCGGCCGCTCGCCCTCGCCCGAGACCCAGGCCCAGATCACGGTGATGAAGCCGACCGCGATCACCGTGCGGGTGGTGTCCTTGAGCAGGGCGGTGATGACGTCCCAGGCGGCATTCGCCGCCGGCCGGTTCTCCGGCAGCTTGACCAGGTTGTCAACCAGCAGGTTACCGCCAACGGTGCGTCCGATCACGAGGATGACACCGGCCGCGATGATGCCGATCCCGCAGTTGCGGACGGCCCGGCGCCGGTAGCCGGTTGCCAGGTACACCGCCAGCGCGTACAGGGCCAGCGAGACGAACGGCAGCACCCAGGCCAGCACCTTCAGCCAGTGCGCCACCGTCTGCACCAGCGACAGCTGGTCGGAGGTGAAGATCACGATCTTTCCGCCCGCGATGGTCGTGGTCGGGCTCAGCCCGAGACGGCCGGCCAGGTTCTGCTCGAGACCGCTGGTGTTGATCGAGACCTCGCCGCCCGCGGTTTTCAGGCGGCTGCCGCCGCCGTCCAGCACCAGCACCAGCTGTGCGTGGGCGACCTCGTTCGCCTTGATCCACGCCTGCTGGG
>JAICYJ010000068.1 GCA_025934255.1 Thermoleophilia bacterium
CCCAGCCTAGCATACCCCCAAGGGGTATCTAGATGATTGATCGATATCTCTCGCGAGCCTGGCCGCTGCGAGAGGTCGGACGTAGGCCACGGCAGTGGTGGCTACGGCTGCGAACCGTCGCCTCGCGGCGTCCTCGGTTTATCGATCAATCATCTAGGGGGCGTCGCTGACAGCTGCCGCCAGCTCCAGCAGGTGCTGCGACCCCGGCATCGGCGGTCCCAGCTCGCCGTAGAGGCCGGGGGCACGCGACAGCTCGATCAGCCCGGCCCAGGCCAGGTCTTCGTCACGTTCGTCGCGTAGCGCCTCGAGCACCGCGAGCGAGCGCTCCAGCGTGCGCCGGCAGAACGTCAGCCAGACCATGCCGCGCTCGCGCTGCTCCGGCTCGACCGGCACCTCGCCGTCGTCCGCCCGGCGCAGGTGTGTGGTGCAGGAGTCGGCGAGCATCTGCACGGCCTCGTCGGCGTCCGCAATCTCCAGATCGGTCGTTGCCTGGGGAGCATATGCAACCTCAAGCAGCTCGTCCGCCACGACGAACAGCGCGGCCGAGATGCCGTCCACCTGCTCCAGGAAGCCGGCATGCAGGCCGCGTTCGGCGGGGGTGGGTGCGATGGCGGGACGTAGCCCGTCGCGGTCGAGCCTGATGTAGCCGCCGGCGTCGACCCCGATGTGCGAGAGCAGGTCGGCGAACACCAGCGCCTGCACGGCGTCCTGCAGCCCGTGAACGACCTCGATCGAGACGGCGTCGCGCTCGTGCGCGAGGGCGGCCGTGGTCATGCGGTCGTTGACGAAGCCGGCCAGCTTCCGCAGCGTTTGCAGCCGCGGCGACGCCGGCGATGCGGTCAGGCGCCCGGTCGCGCCGTGCGCGCGGGCGCACAGCGACAGCAGGTCGTCGGCGGTCAGTTGCTCGGAGGACATGCCGCCAGGGTACACCTGCGGCGGGTGCTCTGACCGTGCGGCTACCCTCTGCGCGTGCGCCGAACACCGGACTCCGCGGATGCCATGCTGGTGCTCGCGAACGTCCTCTGGTCGTTGAACTACGCGACCACCAAGTACGCCTTCGGCGAGTGGCTGCCGCTGGCGTTCTCGGCCACGCGCTTTCTCTGCGCGGGCATCATCTTCGCCCTGTTCGTGCTGTGGCGCGAGGGCAGCCTGCGCATCCGGCGCTCGGACGTGAAGCTGGTGGTGGCCACCGCGGCCGTCGGCATCCTGCTCAACCAGCTCACGTTCAACTACGCGGTCGACAAGACGACCGCCGGCAACACCGCTCTGATCCTGGCCTCGGCGCCCGCGTTCGCGGCGCTGTTCGCGTCGCTGGCCGGGCACGAGCACGTGCAGCGGAAGCACTGGCTGGCGCTGGCCGTGTCGGTGGCCGGCGTGGTGCTGGTGATCCAGGGCGGCTCCGGCGTGGCCGGCGTGAGCCTGGTCGGCGACCTGCTGGCGGTGGGTGCCGCCATCACCTGGGCCGCCTACTCGGTGATGCTGCGGCCGCTGTTCGGCCGCTACTCGGCGGCTCGCATCAGCGCGCTGATGGTGTCGATCGGCGGCGTCATGATCCTGCCCTTCGGCCTGCCCCAGATGCACGAGCAGGACTGGGCCGGCCTCAGCGGGCTGCACTGGGCCGCCTGGGGTTACTCGACGATCTTCCCGGTGCTGGTCACCAACCTGCTCTACTTCCGCGCGCTGCGCACCATCGGCGCCTCACGGGCCACGCTCTACATGTACCTGCAGCCGTTCCTGGGCGCGCTGTTCGCGGCCTGGCTGCTGGGTGAGCAGGTCACCGGCCTGCAGATCCTGGGCGGCGCCGTGATCGTGGGTGGGGTCTCGATGGGCCGGCTGATGCCGGGCGCGACGGTGCGGGAGTGACGGGCCGGCGTGCGACGCTGCCGCTGTACCTGGGCGGCTTCCTGGGGCCGTTCGGCGGCGCCGTGCTGGCGGTGCTGATTCCCGAGCTGCGCGATGCCTTCCACGCGACCACCGATCAGGTGGCGCTGGCGGTGCCGGCCTACCTGGTGCCGTTCGCGCTGCTGCAGGTGGTGTCGGGCACGATCGGCGAGCGGATCGGCCGGCGCCGCGCGGTGCGCGCCGCCTACCTCGTGTACGCGGTGGCGCTGCTGCTGGCCGCGGTGGCGCCCACGATCGGCATTTTCCTGGTGTCGCGCGGGCTGCAGGGAACGGCCAACGCCTTCACGACGCCGCTGCTGCTGGCCGGCCTGGCCGACGCGGTGCCGGCCGGCGAGCGCGGCCGCGCGGTGGGCATGTTCGCGGGCGTGCAGGCAGGCGGTCTGTCGCTGGCACCGCTGCTTGGCGGCCTGGCCGCCGAGGGCAGCTGGCGGCTGGCATTCATCCTGCCGGCGCTGGTCTCGCTGGGGTTGATGCTGATGCCGCCGCCAGACCCGATCCGGGCCGTGGGCGAGCAGCTGCCGACGCTGCGCTCGGTGGCGACGCCGCGGATGGGGCTGCTCTGCGCCGCCGGGTTCGCCGGCTACCTGGGCATGGCCGGCCTCGCCTTCCTGATCTCGCTGCGCGCGGACGATGCGTTTGCGCTGGGCGCCACCGGCCGCGGCGCGGTGCTGGCCGTCTACGGAGCCGCCGGCCTCCTGTTCGGGCGGCTGGGCGGGCTCGGCTCGGAGCGGCTGGGCCCGGCCCGGGCGGCGGTGCTGGCGGCGATCGGCTGCGCCGCCATGATCGCGCCGCTCGGGATCGCCCCGTCGGTCGGGGCGATGGCGCTGCTGTGGTTCGCGGCCGGCGCGGTGTCGGCGCTGTTGTGGGCGGCCCTGAACACGATCGCCGTGGAGGCCGTGCCGGCCAACCGCGGCGGCGCCGTGTCGCTGTTCGCCGCGTTCAAGTTCTCCGGTACGGCGGTGGCACCGCTGGCGTGGCTGCCGGTCTATGACGCCTCGCCGGGGATGGCCTTCCTGGCCGCCGGGATTGTGCTGCTGGCGATCGTGCCGCTGGCGCCGTGGTCGCTGCGCGTGCCCTAGCCCTGGGCGGCCAGCGCCCGCATCACCCACACCGCCAGCACCCGTGCGCAGCGGGCCACATCCTCGAGCTCGACGTGCTCGTCCGGGGCGTGCGCCAGGAACGGATCGCCGGGCCCGTAGAGCACGGTCGGCGTGGCGCCCTCGTTGATCAGCAGGCGCATGTCGGCGCCGTAGGGGACGCCCACGAAGGCCGGCAGCTTGCCCAGCACGTCGCGGGCGGCCTCGCCCAGGCCCCAGGGCAGCGCGTGGGTGTGGGGCACCACCGCCGAGGCGAAGCGCCCGCCGGTGATCTCGACCGAGGCCGGATGGTCGCGCAGCCACTCGTCGCCGGCACAGGCGGCGGCCACGGCGTCGCGCAGCGCCTGCTCGGCCTGCTCCGGCGTCTCGCCGACGCGGACGCCGTAGCGGCCCTCGACCGTGACCCGGTCGGGAACGGTCGACGACCAGTCGCCGCCGGATATGCGGCCCAGGTTGGTGGGGTAGGGGAGGCCGAGCTCGCGCATGGCCGGGTTCTGCTCGGTCTCGTTTCGTTCGCGCTCGTCGGCCAGCAGACCGTCGTGGATGACGCGCAGCTTCTCGATGGCGGAGACGCCCTTGAGGCGGTAGGCGGCGTGGGCGGAGCGGCCGCTGACCGTCAGCAGGAAGGTGATCGCCCCGGCCTGCGCGGTCACGACCTCGAGCCTGGTGGGCTCGGTGATGACCGCCATCTCGGCGACGTAGCCGGCCCGGATCGCGGCCAGCATGCCGGCGCCGCCGTCCTCCTCGCTGGGCACGGTCACCAGCACGGCCTCGCCCTGCAGCTCGGTCTCGGTGTCGACCAGCGCCCGCAGCGCGGCCAGGCCGGCCACCACGCCGCCCTTCATGTCCAGCGAGCCGCGCCCGTACAGGCGTCCGTCGCGCAGCTCCGCGCCGAACGGGTCGGTGCTCCAGTCCTCGCGCTGGCCCGGCGACACCGTGTCGATGTGTCCGGCGATGATCACCCGGCGCGGCGCGCCGGCCAGGCCGATCGCGCCCGCCACCACGGGCAGCGTCGTGCGGGGCGCCTCCATGCCCGGGAAGTCGGGGTCGCCGGCCAGCTGCGACGGGTCGGCGTCGACGCGGGTCACCTCGAGGCCGGCGTGGGCCATCCGCAGGGCCGCCTCGGTCTGCACGGCGCCCTCCTCGCCGGTGACGCTGGGGATCCGCACCAGCGCTGCCAGGTCGTCGCCGATGCGGTCGCGGTCGACGGCCGCGACGGCGGCGAGCTCAGCGGGCGTCAGGTTCTTCATCCCCGCAGGATGGGACGGGTCAGGCAGGTCGGCCCGCCACTGCCGTTCACGCCCACCTGGCCGGCGGGGAAGGCGTGCACCTCGGCGCCGGCAGCCTCCAGCCGCGCGCGCGTGACCGGGTTGCCATCGGCGACAACGGCCACGCCGGGGCTGACCGCCAGAACGTTGCAGCCGAGCGACAGGTACTCCTCCTCGGGCACCCCCACCAGCCGCACGCCACGCTCCTGCAGCAGCTCCAGCAGGCCGCACGGGAACAGCGGCAGGAACACCACCGCCAGGTCGTCTGCGATCGGTGAGATCACGCTCATCAGGTGCACCAGCTCGCCGCCGCCCTTCCAGTAGGGGACGTCGAATATCTCAACCTCTACCTCAGGTTCAAGGATGGAGCGGAGCTGGGCGGCGCCGGCGCGGTTGGTGCGAAGCGTGCGGCCCACGCAGAGGGTGCGCTCGTCCAGCCAGAACGTGTCTCCGCCCTCCGCCGTGCCGGGCGACTCGATCCGCCCCGCCGTGGGGATGCCGTGCTCGTTGCACCAGCGCTCGATCACCAGCTCCTCGCCGACCCGGTTGGGCTTGCCGGCCAGCAGCGGCAGCACGCCGCGGTCGGTGACCAGCGCCGGGTCGAACGTGTAGGTGAGGTCGGGGTCGTACTCCGAGTCGAGCTCGTGGACGGTCGCGCCCAGCTCGGCCAGGATCGTCGTCAGCGCGTCGTGCTCGCGCTGAGCCGCGTCCAGGTCGACGGGGTGCAGGTAGCCGTGGGCGGGGTCGTCGAAGGCGGCGCCGAAGGCCGCAGCGGGGCGCTTCACCAGCACGTCGCGCAGCTGCGTGGTCATGCTCTGGGCGCCGAAGGTGCGGGTGCTCATGCCTGCGAACAGTAGACTGTCGCGACGTCCCATGAGCGATGAACACGACTACCGCGAGCAGTACAACGAGGCCATCGCCAGGGCCGTGGCCGGGCAGGTGGGTGTGTACCCGGACTTCGACCGCCATCGCCAGGAGACGGTGTGGCGGGTGCTCTCGTCCGACCGCCAGGCGCTGCTCACGTTCTGCCAGCGGCAGGGCATCTCGGTGGGCCGGATGGACACCATCAAGACCCTGAAGAGCCCCAAGCCGCTGTACCAGCTGATGGCGGTCGGGCACGACGCCCAGACGATCGCGAAGTGGCAGGGAGCGCACTAGCGGCGTGGCCCTGATCGTCGTCGACTTCGACGGCACGATCACCGAGTCAGACAGCCTCGTCGAGATCGTGCAGACGCACGCGCCGCAGCTGTTCGACGAGCTGGAGGGCGACCTCGATGCCGGGCGCATCACGCTGCACCAGTGCATCGAGCGCGAGTTCGCCGCAGTGCGGGGCGACCACGACACGATCGTGTCGGAGGCGGTCGGGCGGGTGCGGGTGCGGGCCGGCTTCGCGGAGTTCGTGGCGGCCGCACAGGCGGCCGGGCACCGTGTGGTGGTGGTGTCGAGCGGCTTCGAGGCGATCATCCGGCCGGTGCTGCTGCGCGACGGCGTCCCCGAAGTGGAGGTGTTCGCGCACGAGGTGCGGTTCTCGGCCGAGGGCGGGGCGGTGGAGTTCCGCCATGGCGACCAGTGCGACGCCTGCGGGCAGGAGTGCAAGCGGTCGGTGGTCGCGGCGCTGCGGGACGGCGGCGAGGTTGTCTACGTGGGCGACGGCTACTCCGATCGCTGCGCGGCGCTTGCCGCCGACCGCGTGTTCGCGCGGCGCGAACTGGCCCGGGACCTGGCCGCCGAGGGCGTTGCGTACGAGCCGTTCGACGACTTCGTGAGCGTGCGCGCGGCGCTGGGCCTGTAGCTACTCGGCCGTGGTGTAGGTGGCCGTGATGCCGCCGTCCACCAGCATTGCGGCGCCGTTCGTCCAGCTGGACTCGTCGCTGGCCAGGTAGAGCACGGCATTGGCGATCTCCTCGGGCTTGCCGAGGCGGCCGTCGGGGAGGTGCACGGCGCGGCGCCGCCACTGGTGCTCGTCGGTCAGGAAGGCTCCCACCAGGCCGGTGTCGACCGGGCCCGGGCAGACGGCGTTGCAGCGGATGCCCTGCTTGGCGTAGACGGCGGCCACCTCACGGGTCATCGAGACGACGCCGCCCTTGCTGGCCGAGTAGGCGATCTGGGGAGTGGCGGCGCCCATCAGCGCGACGAAGCTGGCGGTGTTGATGATCGACCCGCCCCCCGAGCGCAGCAGGTGGGGGATCTGGTGGTGCAGGCACAGGAACACGCCGGTCAGGTTGACCGAGAGGATCCGCTGCCAGGTGGCGGGGCTGGTCGCGACCGGGTCGGTGTCGTCGGGCAGCAGGATGCCGGCGTTGTTGTGGCAGACGTCGATGCGGCCGTGGCGGTCGGCGACGGCCGCATACAGGGCGGCCACGGAGGCATCGTCGGTGACGTCCACGGGGAAGGCGGCGGCCGCGCCGGGCAGGCCGGCCGCGGCCCGCTCGGCGGCCGCGAGGTCGATGTCGGCGACGGCGACCAGGCCGCCCTCCTCGGCCAGGCGGCGGCAGGTGGCGAGGCCGATGCCTGAGGCACCACCGGTGACGACGCAGACCTTTTCCTCGACGCGTCCGGGCATGGGGGCATTAAACGCGAGAGGGGCGCCCGCGTGTGGCGGACGCCCCTCCGGCGGTCATCGGGCTACAGCCCGTCGTGCACCATCCGGCCGATCGTCTCGTACTTGGCGCGGTCGTTGGATTTCAGATACAGCGCGTATCCGACTCCACCGACGAATACCAGCACGTCGACTACCACCAGATACCAGGCGTAGGTATAGCCGGCGCCGAGGAAGTCGATCTTGTCGATCGCGACCGCCAGCACCGCCAGCTGACCGACCACCGAGATGATCGGGGCGATCGTGTGGTTCCACATCCGGTGTTCACCCGGGTGATGGGTGCGGAAGTAGTTCCAGATCGCCACCGAGACCAGCGCCTGGATGAACAGGATCAACACCACGCCCATGAATGCGGCCAGGCCGTAGAGCTGCACGTAGGCCTGCGACGTCGCGGCGTCGGAGCCGGAAGCCGTCGTGGTGAAGAAGTAGAAGGCCAGCACGATCAGGGCCGCGATCACGGACTGCGTGATCGAGGCGATGTGCGGGCTGCGGTACCTCGTGTGCGTCCGGCCCAGCGCCGACGGCAGCACCTTCTCGCGTCCCAGCGAGTAGAGGTAGCGCGCCGTGGTGTTGTGGAAGGCCATGCCGCACGCGAACGAGCCGGTGATGATCAGGTAGCTCATCACGTCGCTCAGGAACTGGTTGCCGAACTCCTTGGCCGGGGCGAGGTAGAAGCTCGCCGGGTCGGTGACGGCCACCAGTGCCGCGTCGTGGGTGGTGAAGTACGACGAGAGCGCCGCCCACGAGGTGATGGTGTAGAAGATGCCAAGTCCGATCACCGAGACGTACATCGCCCTCGGCACGATCTTCTTGGGGTTGCGCGACTCCTCGCCGTAGTTCGGAGCCATCTCGAATCCGACCCACGACCAGAAGGCGAAGAACACGCCCACCGCCCAGGCGCCGGCTGCAACTGCGCTGTTGCCGCTGCCGGAGGCGGGCAGGTTCTTGAAGGCGTTGATCGGGTTGATGGCGGCCGCCTGGATGTTGTGACCGCCCTGCGCGAACACGACCAGGTCGAAGATCAGCAGTGCGACCACCTCGCTGATCAGCGCCAGGCCCAGCACGCGTGCCGAGATGTGCACATCGAAGTAGGCCAGGATCGAGATCAGCACGACCATGAACAGCGCAACCAGCACCCATGAGGGGTGGTAGCCGTACTGGGCGAGCTTGAGGGTGCCGAAGTATGCGAAGCCTCCGCACAGCGAGGCCTCGAACACCGAGTAGGCGACCACCATTGCAAGACCACTGGCCATGCCCAGCTCGCGGCCGAGCCCGTGGCTGATGAAGCTGTAAAAACCGCCCGCCGCGGTGACCTTGCGGGCCATGGACACGTACCCCACCGAGAAGATGGCGAGGATCACCGTCGCGAACGCAAAGCCGGCGGGTGTCCCGATGCCGTTGCCGTATCCGACTGACAGCGGCGTGTTGAAGAGCATTGCGGAGATCGGCGCCGCGCCGGTCACCGTGAGGAAGAGAACGCCGGCGAGACCAACGGCGCCGCCGTGCAGCTTCTGGACATCGTCGCGTTCGGAGACGTCGACGCTGTCGATCTGGATCATCCCCTGATGGCCAGGGGGTTCCATGCCTTCCACTTGTCCCTCCTTAGAGCATTGACCGGTATGGGCATCTGCCCGGGTTAGCTGACGGTCGCCACCTCCTTGGTCTCGCCTCCGTCACGCGTCTCGCCGGCGGCGAGCGTCGCGACCAGAATGCGCTCGACGAGCGCCCGCCACTCGTCGTGGCGGACATCGACGCGATCGGGCAGCAGTCGGCGCCGCTTGACGTCGGCGTAGTAATCCTTGGCCAGCACGTCGAAGGCACCGATGGTGCGGATCACGATGCCGTAGTCGCCGGCGCCGACGAAGCTGCCGATCCAGTCGCCCGGCCGGCCCTCGTCCGCGAACACGCCCTCCTCGACGCCCTGCCAGTACGCGTGCTGGAACAGGCAGCCGGCGACGCCGCGGTCCGTCCAGCATCCGGCGGTGACGGCGCGGTCCCCCCGACCGATGCCACGAAGCGCGAGCTGAAGGAGTTCGCGGCCGCGATCACTCTCGGCCAGGACGGCCAGATCGTCGCGCACCCTTTGCTCTTGCGGGTTCATGCTTTGACCTCCGCTCTTCGGATCTGGCCACGATAATGCCAGCTTGAACGCTTAGATACAAGGGTCTGGACCGCATCGCCGCGCGCGATGTGCCGCCAGCACTGTCAACACGCGAGAAGCCGTGCAACCCGGCCGATGACGGGTTGGTTCGGAAGGCAGGGACGCAGTCCCCCTGGAACGGAGGTGCCGGGCACCGTCGTTACGCGCGTTGCACTTCCGTTACGCGCTCGCGACAACCTGACGCCACGCCGTTGTCTTGCTGACGCCAAGGTGGGTCGCAATCTCGGCGAGCGAATATCCGTTCGATCGAGCCGCTCGCAAGGTGTCCCTGGTCACTGGCTGTCCGGGGCGCAGGAGCGAGATCAGCGGCTCCCTGTTCGACGAGCGAATCTCGTGTCCGCCCTCTTTGATCCATTCCCGGAGCAGAGTCCGGGCGACATCGCGGTCGAATGAGAAGCGGTCTAACGTTGGCCGCACGCTCAGGAACGGCTCTCGAGGGCCGTAGCCGAGAGTCGCGCGGCAGTTTGACCAGGGCCAGTCTTCGGGTCGTTTGCACAACCCTGCTCTCACCGGGTTGAGCGGGATGTACCGGATCACCTCGTGTAGATGCTCGTCCGTGAGGATGATGCCGTCCGCGTAGCGCCGCTGAAACAGGTGGCCAATTCGCTCGTACTTCTCGTTGAAGCGATGCGCATAGGTACTGTTCAGCCACTGCATGCCGGCCGCGATGTTCGGCTCCGGGGTCTCAGTCAGCAGGTGGTAGTGGTTGGACATCAGGCAGTACGCATGAACCTTCCATCCATACTTCCGCTTTGCGCGTCCGATGACGTTCAGGAGCGTGGTTCGATCCTCGTCGGAGTGGAAGATGTCGGCGCGGTTGTTCCCACGCATCGTCACGTGATAGAGGCCGCCGGCGACCTGTGGTCTGAGCTTTCGAGGCACGTCACGACGCTACCGGCCGAGGTCAATCGTGTCTGTCACGAACACGTCGCAGATCGGTGTCGGCTGTAACGACGGTGCCCGGCACCTCCGTTCCACCCGGTAGCCTCCCTGGGCGAGGCCCGAGTTGCCGCTACGCGCCCTCCTGCAGCGCCTCGAGCGCTGCCTGATATCCCTCCACGGCCTCTGCGTCGCGGCCGCTCATGATCAACCGGCCGGTTGCGCCGAGCAGCGCCGCGTAGACCAGCTTCACCGGCGCTCGTTTCTCGGCCCGGTTGGCCGCCGTCGCGATGTAGGCCGCCGGTGTTGCCTCGATCAGGAACATCGTCTCGTCCTGCAGCAGCAGGTTCGCCCCGCCCATCCTGTTGATCAGCTGAGCCTGGTTCGGATGCACCCGCGTCACCAGCTCCGACGCCACCACCTCCGGCCGCCTCGCATCGGCCGCCGTCAGCTTCAGCCGCTCCAGCACCGCCCCGGCCGCCTCCCGCACCGCAATCGGATCGCGCCCATGCAGCTCCAGCGTCCCGTACTGCCGCTCCACCACCTGCAGCCCCGACCGCACGTCCGCGTTCTTCACGGCCGCGTTCACCAGCGAGAACACCTCGTTCGCCGGCGCCACCTCCACGTACAGCTGCGCGAACCCCGCCGCGGGCGGATCGCCCTGGCAGGTCTGCGCCACGTACGCCGCCCACTGCGGCTGCATGGCGTCGATCTCGACGAAGGCGCGGAGGTCGGCCACCTCTACCGGGACGGATCCACGATCGCGACCACCGCCGCGTCGGTCGGGACGCCGCGCGTCTGATCCGTCTCCCGCGCCGCCCCGCCCATCGCGACCAGCACCATGTCGCCCTCGCCGGCGCCCACCAGATCCACCGCCACCAGCTCCCCGCCGCCCCCCACCGGCGTCACCGTCAGCAGGCTGAACCCGGTCAGCCCGGCTGCCTTCTGCGTCGCCACCGTGCTTCCCGTGACATGGCATCGCTGCATCTCGTCCTCCTAGCTTTGCGGCCGCAGTCGCACGGCGCCGTCGAGGTCGTTCCAGGGAATGATCGCGTCCACCGCCGCCTGTATCCGGTTCAGCGCCATCAGCAGGTGCTCGATCACCACCGCATACTCACGCGAGGTGTCCGGCCGCCACTCGGCCAGGATCGACGCCGCCCGTCGCAGCAGCTGCACCGTCTCGGGCATCTCCCACTTGGCCGTCCGCGTGGCCGTCCGCTCCAGCAGCATCGCCGTCACCGAGCACAGCTCCGGCAGCCGCAGGTCGCCGTCCAGCGCCGCCTGCCGCACCACCTGCAGCTGCTCCCCGGCCCAGAACAGGTCGAAGTTGCAGTACAGCACGCAGGGCAGGTTGCCCATCGGCGGAAGCGTGAACCGCCGCAGCGCCGCCACGTCCGGCGGCTCGCCGATCCAGCGGTCGACCGTGAACTCGCGCAGCTCCTCCACCAGCATCGCCGCCGACACGTACGCCATCAGGCCAGCTCCATCCGCACCGGCAGCGATCCCGACTCGAGGATCTTGCGCCCGCACCGCGCCAGCCCCTCCAGGTTGCTTCGCACCCGCGCCACGTAGCTGACCTCGCCGAACGGCTGCGTTTCGCCGTAGAACAGGCACAGCGTCTGCCGCCCCGGGTAGTAGCCGATGTCTCCCGCGACAACGTCGGTCTTGCCGTTCTCCTGCTCTGCGAAGAACGGCACCATGACGATCGTCTCCTCGCCCGCGAACTTGGCGTGCACCATCGTCGACTCGAACGGCAGGATGGAGCGAATGTAGCCGCACACGCGCGGCGCGTCGTCCACCAGCAGCTCGGCCTCGATCACCTCGCCGTCGCAGAGGATGCGGATCGCCGGCATCCTCAGCGCTTCGCCGCGGCCGGTGCCACCGCCGCCGGCAGCACCTTCATCACGTCCTCGTGCGGTCGCGGGATCAGGTGCGCCGACACCAGCTCGCCGGTCTTCTTGGCCGCCGTCGCGCCGGCGTCGATCGCCGCCTTGACCGCGCCCACGTCGCCACGCACAGCAACGGTCACGTAGCCGCCGCCGATCGACTCGCGGCCCAGGATCTCGACGCTGGCCGCCTTCACCATCGCGTCCGCCGCTTCGATCGCGGCCACCAGCCCGCGCGTCTCGATCAGCCCCAGTGCTCCATCCATGTCTGCGTCCTCCTTTAGGACCCGTACCAGTCGAGGGTGTCAGTTCCGATGTTGAGGTGAATGTTCTTGGTCTCCAGGTACTCGCTCAGCGACTCCAGCCCCAGGTCGTAGCCGGTGCCGCTCTCCTTGTATCCGCCGAACGGCGCCTCCGACGGGTAGACCCCGTACTGGTTGACCCAGATCGACCCGGCCTCCAGCCTATGCGCCACGCGGTGCGCACGCCCGACGTCGCTCGTCCAGATCCCCGCCGCCAGCCCGTAGCGCACGTCGTTCGCGATCCGCACCGCCTCGTCCTCACCGTCGAACGGCACGATCACGACCACCGGCCCGAAGATCTCCTCCTGCGCGATCCGCATGTCGTTTGAGCCGGCGAAGATGGTGGGCTCGATGAAGTTGCCGCCGGCCAGCTCCGGATCCGGCGGCCGCACGCCGCCGGCCACCACCGTCGCGCCCTCGGCCTTCCCGATCTCGACGTACTCGTACACGCGCTGGCACTGCCGCTCGTTGACCAGCGCCCCCAGCTGCGTCGACCAGCGGTGCGGCATGCCGACCCGGATCGCGGCCGCCTTGTCGGCGAACCGCCGCACGAACTCGTCGTAGACCGGCCGCTCCACCAGCACGCGCGACCCGGCCGAGCAGACCTCGCCCTGCGCCAGGTAGATGCCGAACACCGAGCCGATCACCGCCCGCTCCAGGTCGGCGTCGGCGAACACGATCGACGGCGACTTACCGCCCAGCTCCAGCGACACCCGTTTGATCGTGCCGGCTCCCGCTCGCATCACCGTGCGCCCGGTCACGGTCGACCCCGTGAACGCGATCTTGTCGACGCCGGGGTGCTCGGCCAGCGCCGCGCCGGCGGTCGCGCCCAGCCCCGGCACCACGTTCAGCACTCCCGGTGGCAATCCGGCGTCTAGCGCGATCCGTCCTAGCTCAAGGCACGTCAGCGGCGCCAGCTCGGGCGCCTTCAGCACCACCGTGTTGCCGGCCGCCAGCGCCGCCGAGCCCTTGCGGCAGGCGATGTGCAGCGGGAAGTTCCAGGGGATGATCATGCCGACCACGCCCATCGGCTCCTTGCGCACGTAGTCAAGCGAGCTTGTCGGCATCGCCAGCACCCGCCCGTCGATCACGCGCACCAGCCCCTGGTAGAAGCGCCACGGGTCCCAGCAGGCCGGCAGGTCGACCAGCGCCGCCTCGCGGATCGGCTTGCCCACGTCCTGCGACTCGATCCGCGCCAGCCGGTCGCGGTCGGCCTCGATCAGCTCCGCGATCCGAAGCAGGATCCGCGACCGCTTCTCCGGCGCCATGTCGCGCCAGGCCGGCAGCGCCGCCCGCGCGGCCCGCACCGCCCGGTCGATGTCCTCGGGCCCGGCCGCCGCCACGTCGACGATCGCGCGGTTGGTGGCCGGGTCGATCGTGGGCACGGTCTCGCCGCCGGCCGCGTCGCTCCACGCGCCGTCGATCAGCAGCTTCGTCTGCAGCGAGCCGACGTCGGGCAGGCCCTCGATCGGCTCACCGCCGGGCGCCGACGGCCGCGAGCCTGCCTGCGCCCGCCGCCCGGCCGCCGCCTGCTCGCGCACCAGCCCCGCCAGCGCCGGCGCCGGCAGCCCGCCCGGCGTAACCGGCAGCGCCGCCACCACGTCGCCCCCGGGCTGCGCCTGGGACGTCGCGCCACCCTCGACCAGCCGCACGCCGTGCATCCGGGCCGCGTCGAGCGCCGCGTCGGTCAGCGTCGTGTGCTCGCGCACCATCAGCTCCCGCTCTCCCTGCTCGGCCAACGCGCGGATGTCGTCGGCGGTGACGAACTCCTTCACCGCTGGATCCGCCCCACCAGAGGCACCCCGGTGATCGCCTCGCACTCGAGCGTCAGCGAGCGCAGATCCTCGGGCTCCAGGTTGTGCACGTCCGATTTTCCGCAGGCCCGCGCCAGCATCTGGATCTCCATGGTCATGGCGTTCAGGAAGTTCACCACACGCTCCGTGGCCGAGTCTACGTCCAGCCGCGCCATCAGTTCCGGGTCCTGTGTGGTGACCCCGACAGGGCAGAGGCCGGTGTGGCACTCCCGGCAGGTGCCCGGCGTCACGCCCAGCTTGGCGTAGTCCTCCTCGTAGAGCGGCGCATTGCAGTTGAGCGCGACCATCGCGGCCGTGGCGATGTAGACGGCGTCGGCGCCTAGCGCCAGCGCCTTGGCGGCATCGACGCCGTTGCGGATGCCGCCGGCGATCACGATCTGCACGTCGCCGTAAGCGCCGATGTCGATCAGCGCCTCGCGCGCCTCGACCACCGCCGCCAGCGTGGGCACCCCGGTGTGGTCGAACAGCAGCAGGGGCGAGGCCGCCGACGCGCCCTCGAGGCCGTCGATCACGACCACGTCGGCGCCGGCCTTGACCGCCAGCCGCACGTCGTCGAACACCCGGCAGGCGCCCAGCTTGACCCAGATCGGCACCCCGTGGCGGGTCGTCTCGCGCAGCTCCTCGATCTTCAGGCGCAGGTCGTCGGCGCCCAGGAAGTCGGGGTGCCGCACCGGCGAGCGCTGGTCGACGCCGGGCGGCAGGTCGCGCATGCCGGCCACCTCGTCGGACACCTTGAAGCCCAGCAGCACGCCGCCGGTGCCGGGCTTGGCGCCCTGGCCGACCACGATCTCGACCGCATCCGCCTGGGCCATGTGGTGCGGGTTGTTGCCGTAGTGGCTGGGCGTCACCTGGTACACGAGCGTCTTCGACGCCGCCCGCTCGCGCGGGTGCATGCCGCCGTCGCCGGTGGTGGTAGAGATGCCGACCTGTGACGCCGCCCGGCCGAGCGCCTCCTTCGCGTTCGCCGACAGCGCTCCGAAGCTCATGCCCGAGATCGCGATCGGCGTCTCCAGCACGACCGGGTTCGCGGCCCTGGTTCCCAGCACGGTGCGCGTCTGGCAGCGCTCGCGGTAGCCCTCCAGCGGCACCCGCGACAGCGTGCACGGGATGAACGTGAGGTCGTCGAAGTTGGGCACCCGGCGGGTGGTCGAGAAGGCGCCCATCACGTAGCGCCCGAGCTCGGCCTTCTGGCGGATGTCGGCCAGCGTGTCCTGCGACCAGACGTGGCTGGGGCGGGGCGGATGCTCGATCACAGCGCGTCCCTCCAGATCGAGAACTCCTTCTTGTCGTAGCGCCACAGCCTCCCGGCCGAGCGCACCTTCTGCCACTCGCCGGCGGGTGCCAGGCCGTGGGCGCCGCACAGGTCGGCCAGCCAGGCCAGCTCCTCGGGGGACGGTGGCTGGCAGACCGTGTCCGAGCCCAGCTCGGCGATGTGGCCGCCGCAGAACAGCTCGCCCTCGTACATCGAGTCGCCGAACCCGGGCCCGGCGTCGCCGCACACCACCAGCCGCGTGCGCTGGTTCATGAACCCGGACATGTAGCCGGTCGAGCCGCCGATCACCAGCGTGCCGCCCTTGCCGGCGATCGCCGACCGCGCGCCCGCGTCTCCCCTGACGACCACCAGCCCGCCGCGCATGGAGGCGCCGGTCGAGCTGCCGCTGTTTCCGCCCACGACGATGGTGCCGTCCATCATGTCGGCGCCCAACGACCAGCCTGCGTTGCCGTCGACGGCAACGTCCAGCCCATCGGAGAGACCGCCGCAGAAGTAGCCGACGTCGCCGTGGAATCGGACGGCCGCGCCGGGATGGTCGAGGAATCCCACCGCCAGGCTGTGCCGCGAGCCCGGGTGCAGCACGTCCACCGATGCGGCTCCGCCGTCCAGCAGCTCCCGCAGGCGCTCGTTGATCTCGCGCGTGCTGAGGCCGTGCGCGTCCAGCGTGGCCGGCGCTAGCGTGTCCATGCCCGCGCCTCGCCGCCTGCCAGCTCGTAGGTGTCGAAGTCGGCGCCGTCGCCGAACGCCTCGGCCAGGGCGATGCCCTCGCTGACGACGGCCACCCAGTCGTCGGTCTCGGCCACCAGGCAGGGCTTGGTGGAGAAGCGGTCGCGGGCGACGCCGAAG
>JAICYJ010000104.1 GCA_025934255.1 Thermoleophilia bacterium
CGCCGGACGGCACGCACACGACCACCCGCGGGTGCGCCCAGCGGTTCTGGTGCACCTTCTGGATGAAGTGGCGGAGCATCTGCTCGGTCACGTCGAAGTCGGCGATCACGCCGTCCTTGAGCGGGCGGATGGCCTGGATGTCACCGGGCGTCCGGCCCAGCATGCGCTTGGCCTCGATGCCGACGGCGTGCACGTCGCCGGTGCGCTGGTCGATTGCAACCACCGACGGCTCGGACAGCACGATGCCGCGGCCCCGGACGTATACCAGCGTGTTGGCGGTGCCCAGATCCACGGCCATATCACGGCCGCCGAACCCGGTCAGTGAGTTGAAGATTCCGATCGAACGTCCTTTGGAAAGCCGCTGCAATTGCAGCGAAATCGGGGCAGCGCAGTCTAGCAGTCGGCCGGTGCGACGGCTTCGGCAAACGCGTCGACCAGCACCGCCACGGGCAGCCCCACGACGTTCGTGTAGTCGCCGGCGATGGCGGTCACCAGCGCGGCGCCGCGGCCCTGGACAGCGTACCCGCCGGCCCTGCCGCGCCACTCGCCCTCCCCCAGGTACCACTCGATCTCGGGCTCGGTCAGGTCGCGGAAGGTGACGTCGGTTGCCGCCAGGCGGACGTGCTCCGCCTCAGAGCAGCGCAGGCACAGCCCCGAGTAGACGGTGTGGGTGCGGCCGGCCAGACGGCGCAGCATCGCCCCGGCCTCGGCCGCGTCGGCCGGCTTGGCGAGACTGTCGCCGTCCAGGGCAACGGTGGTGTCGACGCCCAGCACCCACGGGCCCTCGACCGAGCGGGCCTTGCCCACGGCGTGGGTTATTACCAGCTCCGACGGCCGCTCCCCGGGCGGGTCGACCTCGACGTAGCCGGGCTCGACAACGGTGAAGGGGATCCCGAGCTGGGTGAGGATGGCGCGGCGTTGCGGCGAGCGGCTGGCGAGCACGAGCGGCTGTGGAAGGTTGATCACCCCGGTGCGCCCGCAGCCAGACGCCTCAGACCAGCTCGTCGTCCGCGAAGTAGATCGCGATCTCCCGCTCGGCCGACGCCGTGGAGTCCGACCCGTGCACCGCGTTCTCGCCGATCTCGAGCGCGTAGTCGCCGCGGATCGTTCCCGGCGCCGAGTCCAGCGGGTTGGTGGCGCCCATCATCGTGCGCACCGTCGCCACCGCGCCCGGGCCCTCCAGCACCATCGCCACGACCGGCCCCGACGTGATGAACTCGACCAGGTCGGGGTAGAACGGCTTGCCCTCGTGCTCGGCGTAGTGCTGCGACGCCTGCTGCTCGCTGACCCGCAGCAGCTTCATGCCCCGGATCGCGAACCCGCGCCGCTCGAAGCGACCCAGGATCTCGCCGGACAGCCGGCGGGCGTGGGCGTCGGGTTTGATCATCACGAACGTGCGCTCGAGGTCGGCCACAAAGACTCCTTGTACGGGAACGGCGGAGCCGAAGCTTAGAGCGGGGCGTCGGTGGTCGTGCGCCCGCTGACCACGTCCACGTCGCGGGTGCGCGGCGTGGCGCCGCCGGCCACGGCCGTCTCGCAGTAGGGGCAGAGCCGCCACTCCGGATCAAGCGGGCTCTTGCAGCGCCGGCAGGCGTTCTTGAGCTTGGTGCCGCAGTGCGGGCACGACAGGAAGCTGGGGTCGGCCGGGTTGCGGCAGTACGGGCAGACCTGGTCGGCGCCCAGCCGCCGCTCCATCGCCCGGATCTCGAGCTCGCGCTCGCGGACGTCGCTGAGGTACTCGGGCGGCCGCAGGAACATGTAGATGACGACACCCAGCGGCCCGAACAGCACGGCGGCCGCCACGCATACCGAGACGATCACCTGGTCATCGATGCGGCGGCGCGCGTCCTTGGCCGTCCAGAAGGCCAGCGCCAGCCAGATCGCGATCACGAACAACCCCGATATCCGCTCGATGGCCGTGAAGTAGCCCGAGCTGAAGAAATCCCCGACGCCCGAGAACGGGCCGGAGGATGACGAATCGGTGGTTTGAGTAGCGAGCAGGTTCACGCGTACCTCTTTAGAGTCTAAGTGGCAGCCCGGTCGGACCGCAATGGTTCAGTCGGGTGCGTCACCGCTGAGATCGTGCAGCAGGTACAGCGATCCGCACACGACGACGGCGCCGTTCGGCCCGGCCAGCACCCGCGCAGCCTCGAGCGCCTCCTTCGGCCGTTCGCACGACGGCCCGCCGGCCAGCGACGCCACCGTGTCGGCCGGAAGCGATCGCGGGTTGCTGGAGGTGGTGGCGATGATGGTCGGGCACACCGTCCGTAGCAGCGAGACCATCGACGCGACGTCCTTGTCGGCCATCGCCGCGAACACGGCCACCGCCTGGCGGTCGCCGAGCAGCGCGGGCAGCTCCGCGGCCAGCCGCTGCATGCCGGCCGGGTTGTGGGCACCGTCCCAGATCTCGAGCGGACGCTGGCCGCGCACCTCCAGCCGCCCCGGCACCACGAGCTGCTCGATCGGCGAGGGATCGACGGGCCGGCCCAGCAGCGTCTCGACGGCGGCCCGCGCCACCGCCCGGTTCTGATCCTGATACGAGCCACCCACCGTCACGACCTTGGTACGCGCGGCCTGCGGTGCGGCGTCCTCCCAGCCGGCCTCGCCGATCACCAGGTCGCCGCCGTCGGGTACCACGGCCAGCTTCTCGGCGGCGATCCGCTCGCGGCTCTGGCCCAGCAGCTCGGAGTGCTCGAGCGACACGTTGGTCAGCACCTGCACGCGCGAGCGGGCCAGCACGTTGGTCGCATCCAGCCGGCCGCCGAGCCCGGCCTCGACCACGGCGACCTGAACGCCGGCCTCGGCGAAGGCGACGTACGCGGCCGCCGTCAGCGCCTCGAACTGGGTCACCTCGAGCCCGGTGTCACGCACCGCCGACACCGCCCGCTCGTAGCCTTCGGCCGAGATCGTCTCACCGCCGATCCGGATCCGCTCGCGGAACGTGGTGATGTGCGGCGAGGTGTATGCGCCGGTGGCAACGCCCTCCGCCTCGAGCAGCACCTCGCAGAAGCGAACCGTGGACGACTTGCCGTTGGAGCCGACGATGTGGATCGCGTCGAAGCGCTGCTCGGGGTGGCCGAGCGCCTGCATCAGGGCGTGCATGCGGTCGAGCCCGAACTGCATGCCCATCAGCTCGAGCGACTCGATGTAGTCGGCTCCGCTCATCACAACCGGGGTCACAGCGCTTCCAGCCTACGCCGGATGTCGGACACCTCACCCGCGAACCGCTCCGCCTTCTCCCGCTCGGCGTCCACCACCTGCGCGGGCGCGCGGGCCAGGAAGCCCTCGTTGGCCAGCTTCGACCGGGCTCGCTCGTGCTCGGCCACCGCCGCCTTCAGCTTCGCCTCCAGCGACTCGCGGTCGCCGCGGGCCACCACCACCGCCGCCGCGGCGGCGGCGTCATGCTCGACGGCCACGCCCTTCGCGCGCTCCAGCAGCGCCATGAACAGCGACCCGGGCGCCGCCGTCACCAGCGGCCGCTCGCCCTCGCCGGCCAGGCGCCGCGCCTCCGACACCACCTCCATGTCGTCGCGGGCCGACTCCTCGAGCACCGGGTCGCGGTGACCGAGCTGCGGCTCCGGCACCGGCGACACCAGCAGCATCGCGCGCTCGCCCGGCAGGAAGCCCCAGACCTCCTCGGTCACGAACGGCATCACCGGGTGGGCCAGCGCCACCGTGCGCTCGAGCACCCACACGAGCGTCGCCGACACCTGCCGCCGCGCCTCCTCGTCCTCGCCGTACAGCCGCGCCTTGGCGGCTTCCACGTACCAGTCGCAGAAGTCGTTCCAGATGAACCCGTACAGCCCCTTCACGGCCGCGGCGAAGTCGTAGGCGTCCAGCTGCGCCACGACCTCGTCGATGGTGCCCGCCAGCCGCGACAGGATCCAGCGGTCCTCCGCCGTCGTCGCCAGCGGCGCCGGCTCCGCCTCCGGGTCGGTCTGCAGCAGCACGAACCGGGCCGCGTTCCAGAGCTTGTTGGCCAGCTTCGCGCCCTCGTCCAGCATGCCCTCCGAGAAGCGCACGTCCTGGGTCGAGCTCATCTTGAGCAGCCCGTAGCGGGTGCCGTCGGCGCCGAACTGGTCGATCAGGTCGAGCGGGTTGACGCCGGTGCCCAGCGACTTGGACATGCGGCGACCGTCCGCGGCCTGGATGATCGACGTGATGTAGACGTCCGAGAACGGCTTCTCACCCATGAACTCGATGCCCATCATCAGCATCCGCGCCACCCACAGGTTGATGATGTCGCGGGCGGTAACCAGCACGTTTCCCGGGTAGAACGTGTCCAGGCGCTGGTTCGGCACGGGCCAGCCCAGCGTCGCGAACGGCCACAGCGCCGACGAGAACCAGGTGTCCAGCACGTCGGGGTCGCGCTCCAGCTCGGCCGACCCGCACTCGCCGCATGCGGCGGGCGGCTCCACGCTCACCGTCCGGTGCCTGTCCGGGCAGTACCAGACCGGGATCTGGTGGCCCCACCAGAGCTGGCGGGAGATGCACCAGGGCCGGATGTTGTCCATCCAGTGGAAGTAGATGGCCTCCTGGTTCTTGGGCACGAAGCGGACGCTGCCGGAGCGCACCTCGGCGTTGGCGGCGGCCGCCAGCGAGTCCATCTGCATGAACCACTGCAGCGAGATCAGCGGCTCGATGCGGTCGCCGGTGCGGTCGCAGTGGCCGACCTCATGCTCGTAGGGCCGCTCGCCGTGCAGCAGCTGCTCGCTGAACAGGCGGTCGATCACCTTCTGGCGGGCGTCGCCCACGGCCAGCCCGGCGAACTCGCCCGCCTCCGCCGACATGCGGCCGTCGAACCCGATCACCGAGATCTCGGGCAGGCCGTGGCGGCGCCCGATCTCGAAGTCGTTGGGGTCGTGGCCGGGCGTGACCTTGAGCGCGCCGGTGCCGAAGTCCATCTTCACGTACTCGTCGGCGATGATCGGCACCTCGCGGCCCACGATCGGCACGATCGCCGTCTTGCCGACCAGGTGGCGGTAGCGGTCGTCGTCCGGGTGCACCGCCACGGCCGTGTCGGCCAGGATCGTCTCGGGCCGCACGGTGGCCACGGTCAGGAACTGGTCGGTACCGTGGATCGGGTAGCGCACCTCGTAGAGCGCGTCGGCGGCGCGCTCGTGGCGCACCTCCAGGTCGGACACGGTCGAGCCGCAGCCCGGGCACCAGTTGACGATGCGGTTGTCGCGGTAGATCAGGCCCTTGTCGTAGAGCCGCACGAACATCTCCATCACCGCCCGCACGTAGCCCTCGTCCATGGTGAAGCGCTCGTGGTCGTAGTCGAGCGTGCATCCCAGCCGCTTCAGCTGCTGGATGATGGTGGCGCCGGTCTCGCGCCGCCACTCCCAGACGCGCTCGACGAACGCCTCGCGGCCGACGTCGATCCGGGTCGTCCCCTCCGCCCGCAGCTGCTTCTCGATCACGGCGTGCACGGCGATCGACGCGTGGTCGGTGCCGCAGATCCACAGCGTGTTGCGCCCGCGCATCCGGTGCAGTCGCATCAGCGTGTCCTGGATCGAGCCGTTCAGCGCGTGGCCCATGTGCAGCTCGCCGGTCACGTTCGGCGGCGGCAGCGCGATCACGTAGGTCTCGGCGTCGCTTTCGGGGTCGCCGGAGAAGCCGCACTCACGCTCCCCGCGCTCGAACAGGCGGGCCTCGACCGCCTCCGGCTGGTGACGGGTGC
>JAICYJ010000038.1 GCA_025934255.1 Thermoleophilia bacterium
AGCTGTTCGGTTGCAGCAGTGTCACGCCGCCGTTGAAGGTCGCGATCGTGCTCGGCGCCTGCAGCGGGCTGCAGCGAGCGTCGATACCGGCCGAGGTGGGGCCGGTGTTTTGTCCGGTCTTGGTGTCGATCACCTGGTTGACGGTGATCGGGCAGGTGGTGACGATGCCGCCGGTGATCTGGGCCTGGTAGAGCTGGGCTCCGCCGAGGCCGTTGACGTTCCCGGTCGTGCATGCTGATGTGGCCGTGTCCCAGGCCGGCAGCCGCACGGCGCCGTTGTTGGGGCCGCTGTTGTCGGTGTAGATCTGGTAGGTGTTCCCCGGGACGTAGGGGTTGTTCATCACCGCCCACGGCAGCGCCCCTCCGCCGTTCTGCACCATCGTCGCCTTGGCGGTCGCCGCGAGGTTGACGCTGGTCTTGCCGAAGATCTTGGCGAAGAAGGTCTGGGCCTGACGGTTCACCGTCACCTGAATCGTGTCGCCGGGGATGTACGTCGTGCTCTGCGAGTAGGTCGCGGTATCACCGCTCGCCATGTTCTTCGTGAACTCCGATGACGCGTTCGTCTGGGCAGTCGGCCAGTCGACGCCCAGAAACGCCGCACCGGCAAGCGCGGACGCATCCGCCGAGTTCTGTGCCGCTCGCTTGCCCTGCGCCCAGAACCCGACGTCGATTGCCAGCGCACACATCCCCAGCAGGACGACCAGGAAGACCACGAACAACGGCAACGTCTGACCGGCCTGGCCGTCGCAGCGACCCGGTCGGGACGGGCGTGCCGGTGCGGCGCCTGCCGCTACCTCGAGGGATGTGTGGTGGGGGGGCATGATCCTTGGGATCGACCTGAGACGTGTCCTGTATGTGACAAGACCCTCAAACTGGCCACATCCTGCGCTGCCCGCGGCCAGATCCCCCGTTCAGGTGGGTCCGCCGAGGGGGCCGCCACCGCAGCGCGTTTCGTGGCCCAACCCCGGCGCTCCCCCCGCCGCGACCGGGGTTGGACCGTCCTGGCTAGTGCGCGGCCGGGTGGCCGCCGGCGTTGTCGGAACCGGCGCTGCTGTGGCCGTCGCTGGCGGCCTGTGCCGTCGATGATCCGTGGCTGTCGTGCCCACTGCTGGCGCCGTCCGCGGTACCGGTTCCGCCTTGATCGGAGGTACCTGCCGACTGGTGGGAGCTCGCGTTGCCGGGAGGATTCCCGGCGTGGCTCTTCCCGCCGCTGGCGGTGGTTGAGATGATCGCGCCCTTGTCACGGCCGGTCGCGGTGGTGGTCCGCGCCAGGGTCGAGATGGCGGTGCCCTTGCCCTTTCCAGAACTGGTGTCGCCGGTCGCATCCGTACCCGTGCCGGCGGCTGCGGCGTGCCCGGGCGCGGCGGCGGAAATTCCGCGCGTGTCGGGATGCGTCCCTGCATGCTGGTTGGGTCCGGGTACGGTCACGCCAAGGCCGGCCAGCACACCCCTGGCCGTGTCCTGTGCGGCGCCGGGCAGCGCGCCGGCATAGGCCAGGCCGCTGGTTGCGACCAGTGCGGCGCCGGACAGCGCCAGGCTCAGAGCGAAACGAGAACGACGAGAATGCACGGCACCCCTCCTCGGGCGATCAACAGTGTCGGCAGCGCCGAGCGCCGCGGTGAATGCCGCCACCGACTGCGCCTGATCCGAGAACTCGTGATCCAGGCCGGGTGCTCGCAGCGCGTCCATCAGGGACGCGAGCGACTCGGCGCCACCGCCGACCGGCAGGCCGTCGAGGACACGATCGTCGTTTCTCATATCACGCAGTGAGTGGCTCATCCACACCGAAGATCGCCGCCCCCGTCTGTTGTGTTACACCCTCTGCCGCCAGCTCGTTCGCCAACCGCCGCAGGCCCCGATGCTGCAGCACCCGCACAGCGCCCGCACGCTTCCCCACGATCTCGGCGACCTGCTCGGCACTGAGCCCCGCCAGCACGCGCAATGCCACCACCTCGGCCTGATCGCGCGGTAGCCGCGCGACGTGCCTGAGCGCGGCATCCAGGGCCAACCGCGCCTCGAGCTCGTCGGGCGAATCGTCGGGGCCGCGATCGATCTGCTGCGGCGACATCGGATCCGTTCGCCGTCGCTGCACTCTTCGCCCCACATCGATCACGCGTCGCCTAGCGATCGTGAATACCCAGGCCCTGAAGGCGGACTCGTCTCCGTCAAAGCGCCCCAGTCCGCGCGCCACCTCCAGCCACACATCCGAGCCGAGATCCTCTCCATCGGAGTCGCCAACGGCAACACGCAGGTACCTCAGGATCCGCGGATGCAGGTCCCGCCACAGCAACGCCACCGCCCACTCCTCGCCCAGCCGAGCGGCGGCCAGTGCTCCCTGGAACGCGAACCCATCCAACCGGCTGACCTGACGATCATCCAATCAGTTGCCCACCCCGAGTGGTGTTGATCGATCCGCACCGGCTGCTCAGCCGGCTCGGGTGGTCATGTTACTTGGTGAGTTCGACGGAGGTCGCGCCGCCCGGTAGCCCGGTGTAGGCGCCCAGGGTGGCGTTGCCGTCGGAGGAGGCGATGCTGACGAACTCGCCGGTAACGGTCACCCTCTGGCCGTTGCCGGTGACGCTGGTGATCACGAACCAGGCGAATCCGACGATCCGTACCTGCATCGACCCGCCCGTCCAGTTGGTGGTGCCGTCGGTGTTCTCGATGATCGGGATCAGCACCAGCTGCTTGGAGCTGCTGTTGATGATGGTGGCGGTGCCGTTGGCGCCGATCGTGACGATCTGGTCGGGGGACTGGAAATTGGGGATGCGGTCGGTGATGCCCTGGGTGGTGGGGCCGGGGATCGAGCCTGACTGCAGCCCGAGCGTCTGCCCGACGGAAAGCGGGCAGGCGATCTCGTTGCCGTTGATCAGCTGGCGGTAGTCGTTGCTGCCGCTGGCGCCGCTGCAGCCTCCCTCGTAGGGGACGTCGAGCGCGCCCGACTGCGATGAGCCGTCGTTTGCGATCTTCATCGAGTAGGACGATCCCACCGTGTAGGAGCCGCGCATGATGCCCCACGGCATCACGTTTCCGGTGGACGCGTAGCCCACAACGCTTTCGATCGTCGCGGTCGCGCTGCCCGAGACGGTAACGCCGGACAGGCCGAACACGCGCGTCAGGTAGCCCGGAGCGACCCGCGAGGCGCTGACCGTGACCGAGTCGTTGGCGGCCAGATCAGTGGTATTGGTGATGGCGGTGCTGTCGCCGGCCTTGCCGTTGTTGGTGTACTCGGTCTGCGCGGTCGACCGGGCGGTCGACCAGCCGACCGGCAGCTGGTTGGCGCCGGCCAGGGCGCTCGCATCGGCAGCCGCCTGCACCTGCCGCTTCTGCAGGTACCAGCCACCGACATCGATCACCAGCCCAGCCACGCCCAGCAGTGCGACCATGAAGAACATCACCAGCGGCAGCGTCTGGCCCGCCTGACTGCGGCGCTCGCGCACCGGCTTCGGCACGGCAGGCGCGACGGCTGGCTGTGGAAGATCTCTAATGTGAGCCATGGGCTGGCAACGCTCCATCTGGAGACAGGGTCGACATATAGACACCCCAACCCGAGCGGAACCTGCGGTATCGGCGCAGAACCCCCCAAACGGGTGACCGCGCCTCACCGGTTGGCCGACCCGGGGGACCGGCGGCCCCCCAGGTCTCGTGGCCGTTGCTAGTCCGTGGCCGTTGCTAGTGGATCACGGTTGCGCAGTAGGTGGAGTCAGGCCCGAATGGGCCACCGCACTGGAGCGTCTGGGCAAACTGGTTGGCTTTGCCGTAGTCCTTGACGGTGGTCGGGTAGTCGACCCCATAGCTGAACGAGCCGTCGGCGTTCTTGGTGAACCACGGGTAGATGCACAGGGGCCCGCCGTAGGCGGTGCAGGTCGATCCTGTCTCCGTGGGATCAGTGATCTCGGCCTTCCCGCCGTAGTCGCTGACGACCGCCCATGAGCTCGGGTGTGAGCCGTCGGCGAAGGTGACGTTGGTGATGTGGATGGGCGGGCTCTGGTTGGCCCACGCCGGCGCGTCGTACGAGTAGCAGCCGGCCGCACCCGGCCAGCAGAACGCGCTGCCGGGACTGGAGAACGGTGACGTGTGGCCGATCTCCCAGACAAACGCGATCGGCGCGTCGTGGACGAGGCCCCAACCGAGCGAATTTCCGATCTTGCTGCGGCTGAACGGCGGCATCATCGGCCCGCTCTTCTTGCTGTTCAGGACGATCAGTCCGCTCTGCCCGGTGGTCAGGTCGGTGACGCGGATGTGCCAGCCATCCCTGGCCGCGGTCACGAAGTAGTGGACATTGATGCGGTCGTTGGCGTGCATGACCAACGGGGCGTTGGTGCCGTCGCGGGTCAGCATCGCGTTGAACGCGGCCGGCTCGTGGTAGTTCGGCTTCTGGCCGGTGGTGGTCAGCGACCAGACCGGCGAGCAGACCGTGTAGTCGCCGGGCCTTTGGGTGAGCACGAAGCCGCCGTTTGGCGTGCAGTTGGTGGTCACGGCATTGGGGTAGAACTGGAGCTCCTCGAACGCCTGCCCGAACAGGCTGTCGCGGTCGGTCACCGGCCCGCCGAACCAGAAGGTGGGGCCGACCGCATCGACCGGGAAGCGATCACCGTTGCCCGGCAGGACAAAGCTCCACGTCACGTCCTTGGCCGATCCGGCCAGGTTTGACAGAGGATTCAGCTCGGGCTCGTCGTGCCCGGAGCAGCCGGCCGAATAGCTTGGCTCAAACACGCCCTCGATGTATGCCGGATGGCGACCGACGCAGCCACCGCCCTGCTTCCCTGCCGCCTGCGCCACGCCGGGAGCAACCGACACAACGATTGCGACCGCCAGAGCCAACGCGATTCCGGTCACACGCTGAAGCCTCATCCCATCCCCCTCACACTGCGATGATCCAAATCGTCGGCCAGTATGCCTCCACATCCACCGCCCCGCAACCTCTTCTGTGACCTTTCCCCCTTGGCCGCTTTCTTGCTACGGTGGCGCCATTGGGGGATCCACGAAGTTGGGTGGGAGGCTAGTCGTGTGTCGCGATCGGTCTGGTCGAGTCCTACCTGCGTGCTGCTGCTGGCGCTGCCCCGTCGAAGAACGCGGTGAGGGTGGTGTAGTTCTCGTCCGCCATGCTTCGCTCGAACATGTCGCGCGCCGGGAACCACCGGAAGGGCGGGTCGAAGATGATCAGGTCAAACCGTCCCGGCGCGGTCGAAGAGGTCGCTTTCCCGAACCTCAATGCGATCCGCGACGCCGTTTCGCTCGGCGTTGGCCCGCGCACATTCGACGGCGGCCGGATTCACGTCGACGGCCATGACGTCACTGGATCGCGAGGCGGCCATGACACCGTTGATCCCGCTGCCGGTACCCATGTCCAGCACGCGGTCGTGCTCTCGCACCTCGTCCAGGACGATGGCCGCAAGTCCCAACGGGTTCGGGGCGTACACGTCGGGAGGCACCACAAACGTTCGGCCGTGGTCGGTGACGGTGACCGCCCCGTCCCGCCTGCCCCCGGCCACCGCCTGCTCGTGCCATTCGCGCAGGCGTTCTGCTCGCTCGGCCGGCATCATCGGCCGATAGCCGGACGGGTTGGGCTCGCTCATCCGATCACGATACTCGCGCCGGCTCGGTGCCGGCGGTGCTGTTGGAGGGCTAAAGAACGGCCGGATCGGTGCCGATTGCAGCGCTATGCACGCCGGCACCCGACTTCTCGGCTTCGTGGTATGCGTGGTGCTGGCTGCGGGATGCGGCGGCACCAGCTCGACCGCGACCACCTCAACGCCGCCGACCAGCTCGGCGTTGTTCGTCACAGCGGATGCCGAGAACCTGATTCTGCAGCCGGGCGACGTCGGAAGCGGCTGGTTCGCGATCCCCAAGGACACCCACGCCGTCTCGCTGGCCGAATCGATGAAGGGCGACTCCGTCTCGCTGCGCAAGATCGAGCAAGGATCCTACCGGTCCGGATACCAGGGGCTCTACACCGACGGCAAGAAGGACGGCGTCCTGCTCGGAGCCTTCACCTACAACGACCCGGCCGTCGCACTCCAGGTAGCGGATGGATGGTCGGCACAGACCGCCACACAGATCACACACGCGAGCCTCTTGCACCCCTCGACCAGCATCGTCGGCGACCGGGTCTCGGCGTGGCAGGGAGAGACGCACGAGGGGCGGGCGATGGTTCCCGTCTACGTGGTCATGTGGTCTCACGGAAACGCCATCGGCGGCGTCTTCTTGTTTGGCAACAAGGCGTCAGCCGCCCAGGCGTACCGGATCGCCGCCGCTCAGGACGCACGTCTCACCGCCGCCTGAGCGAGTCCGTTCAGTGCAGTGGCATCTCGCCGGGGTGCTTCTCGACCACCCAGTAATGCTCGTACTGGTCGGCGACGAACTCGACGTCCGGGTAGCTGTGACCGACCTTGACGACGAACCGGTTCGGCGCTGAATGCGCGGCTTCGTATTCGCTGACCGTGACCATCAACGCGCCGATGCAATCCGCGCTGCCGCATTCACATACGAAGGGCACGAGTTCGTCCTCGACGCCATCCAGAGCGACGGCCTGCTGCTCGACCTCCACCCGCCGGTTGTTGTAGTCGCGAAACGCCAGCTCGTTCTTCACGAGCCGGTCACGGCGAATGGCTTCCCGGTCGTCGTTGCTCACTAGCCCTCCAGTCCCCGGACAGTACGGCCGTATCGCGAGGAGCATGCTACCGCGTGCCACGTCTTGCGGTCAGACTGGAGTCAGATCCAACTCCGCAGCCGAGCCAGGCCGAGCGTTGCCAGAGCGATCAGGACGATGGCGGTGACCACGATCCAAAACAGCGAGGAGTGCAAAAACACCTGTGGGTTGAAATTGATGTTCATTCCGGCCACGCCGGCGAGCAGGGCGCCGGGGAGCAGCAGGATCGACGCCAGCGTCAGCACCTTCATGATCTCGTTCGTCCGGTGCTCGGTGCGCACGATCAGGACGTCGAACGAGCTTGCGATGCCGTCCCTGGCGTCGCGCGCGGAGGCGAGTGCGGCGTCGACCCTTGCGGTGAGAGCGAGGAACCGCTCGGCCGATTCCGGCGACGAGAGCGGGTCGAACTCCGAGTGGCTGAGCGCCGCGAACACCTCCCGGTGAGGTGCGAGCGTCCGGCGTAGGCGGCCGACTCGGCTGCGAGCCGTGCTGAGCACCCGCATCTCTTCCTCCGGGTCCTTGCTCGGATTCGCGAGCGCCTTCACGTCGAACTCATCGAGCGACTCTTCGACCTCATCGAATGCATGGAGATAGCTGGTCACGACCCATTCCATAACCGTCGAGAGAAATGAGGGCCCGTCGAGCAGGCCGATCTCGCCTCGTCCTTCCGCGACCCGTCGAAAGTCGTCGAGCGCGGCGATATCGGCGGTGTGAGCGGTCACCACCCAGTTGGAGCCAAGGAAACAGTCAACCACGATCCGCTCGCGCTCGGGGTCGCGCTCGGCGTCTGAGACGGCGACGGCCGTCACCCGCAAATGGCCCTCGTGCTGCTCGACCGCTGGAGTCTTCTCGGGATCGTCGAGCTGCAACTCACCAACATCGCCCAGGTCGAGCGCTTCGAGTATCTCGGATGCCTGCTCCTGGGTCGGATCCTGCAGGTCGAGCCAGAGCACCTGGCTCTCGCTCAGATGCTGGAGAGACTCGGTCCAGTCTTCGACGATCTCGCCCTCCCGCTTGTCGAAGAGGTAGGCCTTCACCACGCGATGCTCACCCGGACTCGGCGACGAATCTTCGATCATCTCGGGTACACCACTACGCGAGCCGTTCGTGCTCGCCGGGCTTTCTCCTCCAAGCGCAGCGCGGTTTAGGCCTGACGCCGGGCGGGTAGTCGCCCGATAGATGATCCTTCTGCTACGCCTGCTTCGCACGACCGTCGGCATGGCGATACTCCGGTACGCCTGGCGTCGCCGAGCTCGGCTGATCGCCGGCGCCCGCCGTGTCTTCGCGGCGACCGTCAGCCGGATCCCATCGACCCGAGTGCGCTAGTCGCCGCCGCCATGACTGCTGACCGACCTCCGGCACGGGAGAAACGGGCACCCACAAGTCGGGTGATCGATCAGATCACCGACTCGCTGGGAGACCAGAAGGCGTTCGCGGCCGCGGCCGGAGTCGTGCTGGTGGGGCTGATCGTCGGCCTGGTGGTCGGCAAGCTGGCGGCGGTGGCATCCATCGCAACGCTGGTCACCTTCGTGATGGTGTTCGCGGTGCAGCACACCTCGAGTCGCGAGTCGCGCGCTGAACGTCAAGCTGGATGAGCTGATTCGTGTGACAAGCGCTCGCAACGAGCTGATCGGCGCAGAAGATGAGAGTCACGCGCAGCTGGACGAGCGCCGCGAGCAACTGCTCGACGAGCGCCCGGCCGGGTACTGAAACCCAGTGAATGTCTCGGGTTGTCGGCGTGTGGCGTCCCGATGGCGACTTCATCTGGCTCGCCTGGCGCCAGTAGAATCGTGGCCATGGTGAACCCGGGATGGCAACGCCTGCGAGGCAGGTTCTCCGTCCATCAGCTTGCGCTCTTGGCGATAGCGGCGGTGCTCGGCACTGCAGCGGCTCTGTACCAGGGGTTGAGCCTCTGGCAGATCGCCGTGATTCTGATCGCTTTGGCCGCGTGGACATGGCCGCTTGGTGCGATCGTCCTTTGGATCGCCCGCGGCTACGCTCGGACCGGGCAGGCGTCCGGCTAGATGGCTGCGAGGCGCTATCGATTCATCGCGGAAGGTCGCAGGGAGCTACCGGACTCTGAGAAGGAGCGGCTGAGAGCGGCGGCTGCCGAGGCTCCGAAACGATCAGGCTGGCGGGGGCTGCTGGATCGACTACGGGGCGATCACGGCCATCTCTGGTAGGTGCGCCTGGGCGAGCCGGTGAACGGCTGTGGAACCCTTCTCAGGCGTGTAGCGTTTCAGAGGTATGTGGCGGACCGCTCTGCTCGGGGTCGTCGTTGCCGTGGTGCTGCCGGGGTGCAGCCTGGGCGGTGGGAGCGGCGCCTCCGACTCCGCTGGCTGCGGCCCGATGCCGCTGACTGCACCACATCGTCCCGGTGTCACGGCGGTTCCCGGTGTCACATTCGGCATGACGCGGCTCTTTGCAGCGCTTCAGCGACGCGACCTCCGCGTCGAGGTCCCGGGGCGATGGTCTGAGACCTGGTTCAATGGGCCTTCGCTCGGCCCGTCGCCTCCGCGCGGTACTCACGTTCCTCGCGGCTCTGTCGTGCGGTTGGTGCCCGCGCCGTCGCCGTTGGGCAGCCCAGGCTTCGCGGATGGATCGCATACGGTGCCGTCCGTGGTCGGTTTGACGTTGAGCGCGGCCGAGGCGCTGATGGAGCACAACCGGCTCGGGTGGCAGGTGGCCGCGCCTCCGCTGTCGCCGCGGGTGACGCCGTCCGAGCTGGAGGACGCCTACTGCGTGACGTCCCAGACGCCGGCGCCGGGCACCGTCATCACCTACCCCGAGCAGGCGACCGACGTGCGACTACGCGTCGCCGCCCGCCCGACCTCCTAACAGGTCACGAGCGAGATCGGAGGACGGACTGAGCTCATCGAGCTGCGAGGTTGGAGGCCGGGGCGGTGCGCGAGATGGCGTCGGCATAGACGTCCTCGTAGGCGGCGCAGACGGTGGCGACGTCGAAGCGCTCCACCGACCTGCGGCAGGCATGGGGATCGATCTCGTGCAGGCGATCGATCGCCGCCACCATCCCGTCGAGATCCGACACGAGGAATCCGTTCTCGCCGTCGACCACGATCTCGGCCGCGGCTCCGCGCTCGAAGGCGATCACCGGCGTTCCGGTCGCGAGCGCCTCGATCATCACCAGCCCAAACGGCTCCGCCCACTCGATCGGCATCAACAGGCCGCCCGCTCGTGCAAGAGCCTGGCGCTTGTCATCGGCCCCGAGCGGTCCCAGGTACCGCACCTGGTCGTCGTCGAGGTGCGGCTCCACCTCGTCGGCGAAGAACTCCGCGCCTTCAGGCTGCACCGGGCCGGCCAGCGCCAGCCGCCGCCCGGCCCTGCGTGCCGCCTCGATCGCGCGGTGCGGCCCCTTGTCCGGATCGATCCTGCCCAGGAACAGCAGCCCATCGTCCTTCTCATCCTGGAACGGCCACTCGTCGAGATCGATCGGATTTGGCACCACGTGGCGGCACTCAACGCCCTCCGGTGCCTGCGAGCGCTGCGACTCGCTGATCGCGACCAGCGTGGCCTTGTGCCCCTGCCGGCGGTAGAGCTCTGCCCGTTCATCGTCGAATGGGCCGTGCAGGGTGTGGACGAACGGCTCACGGAGCCGATCCGCCATCGCCAGCGCCACCGCCGGGCAGTGATCGTGCACCACGTCGAAGCCGGCGGCGCGCACGCGTTCGCGGTCGATCCGGCCGAACACCGAACCCACGTGAGCCGCCTCGATCAGCGAGTCCTCGATCTGATCGGGATGCGACTCGTCCAGCACCTCCACCACGCGCGCATCCGACTCCGAGTCGGGCGCCGCGTACAGCGTGACGTGGTTCCCGCGCGCCACCAGGCCCTGACAGAGCAGCCGCACGACCTCCTCGATGCCCCCGTAGGTGGGCGCTGGAATCGAGATCCACGGCGGCGCCACCATCGCGATCCGAAGCGGACGATCGCTCCTGGCTCCCGCTCCCGTGATCACCGATGGCATGGACGTCCTATACCCGGTCTCGTCGCGATGCCAACATTGCCGCGTGGTTCGCATCGGCGTTTTGGCTCCGCTGAGATGGGTAGAAAAGGGGCTTACAGACCCCTGGGTACCAAGGACGCTTCGTCGACGTCGACGAACGTCGTCTTCGACGCGTTCGTGGTCCACTAGATTCATCCGCCGATAGCTCGGCGAGCGTTGTGAGATGCCCCAGTGCTACTGCTTCGAGGGCCGCAGACACTGGGTGGTGCTGTGGGAGTGGGACGCGCCTCGGTTGGAGCCGGCACGCGACGAGCCGGTCGCACTACGCTCCGGCACGAGGAGGTTCCCTTGGCCGCCAAACGGGTCACGATCCTGTTCGACATCGACGGCACGCTGATCAACTCCGGCGGCGCAGGCGCTGCCTCCTGGCGGCTGGCGTTCGACGAGCTGTATGGCATCCCGGCTGATATCGGCGAGTTCACCGACGCCGGGATGACCGATCCCGATGTGGGACGCAAGACGTTTGAGGCGGTGATGCACCGGGAGCCGGAGCGGGCCGAGTTCGCCCGGCTGCTGGAACGGCGCCTGCACTACATGCATGAGACGGTCGAGGACTCGACTTCCTACCGAGTCCTGCCCGGCGTCGAAGATTTGCTGCCACGGCTGCTCGACGGCGGCTACCTGCTGGGGATCGTGACCGGAAACGTCGAGGCCGCAGCGCACATCAAGCTGCACCGGGCAAGGCTCAACCGGTTCTTCTCGTTCGGCGGGTATGGCTCCGACTCGAGTGATCGCGGCGAGATCACCCGCATCGCGCTCAAGCGGGCGGCCCTGGTCTACGGTGACGACATCGACGCGAAGCAGGCCATCGTCGTGGGCGACACGCCGCGCGACGTGGAGGGTGCGCACGCCGCCGGCATCGAGTGCGTCGGCGTGGCGAGCGGCCATTACACCGTCGAGCAGTTGCGCCAGGCGAATGCGGACTACGCGATTGCTTCGCTGGAGGAACCGCTGCCTGTTTGAGCGCCGTTCCCCCGGGACTCTCCAGGGCGGCATTCCGGGGAATACTTGACCACTCAAGTACGTTGAGGTGGACATGGACCATCCAAAGAAGATCGGTTTCCTCTCGTTCGGCGCGTGGCATCCCGGCGGTGGCAGCACGCACACGGCGGGCGACGCGCTCCGCCAGACGGTCGAGCTTGCGGTCGCGGCCGAGCAGATCGGCATCGACGGGGCGTTCGTCCGCGTCCACCACTTCGCACGTCAGCTCTCATCGCCGTTCCCGCTGCTGACGGCGATCGGCGCCAGCACCAGCCGGATCGAGATCGGCACGGGCGTGATCGACATGCGCTACGAGAACCCGCTGTACATGGCCGAGGAAGCGGCGGCTGCAGACCTGCTGGCGGGCGGCCGGCTCCAGCTCGGCGTCAGCCGCGGCTCGCCCGAGCCGGCCTGGCACGGCGCCGAGGCGTTCGGCTACTCGCTCGATGGCGAGCAGGCACGTGAGAAGACGGCGCTGTTTCGCGCGGCGATCGCCGGCGCAGGCGTCGTCCGCGCCGACGTCGGCGGCCGGCCCGGCGATGCGATGCTCGCCGTCCAGCCGCAGTCGCCGGGGCTCGCCGATCGCATCTGGTGGGGCTCCGGCACCCGCCAGAGTGCCGTCTGGGCGGGCGAGCAGGGCATGAACCTGATGAGCTCGACGCTGCTCTTGGAGGACACGCAGGTGCCGTTCGATCAGCTGCAGGCCGAGCAGATCTCGCTGTTCCGGGAGGCCTGGGCGAAGGTCGGCCATCCCGGCGAACCGCGTGTGTCCATCAGCCGCAGCGTGATGCCGATCACCTCCGAGCTCGACCGCCGGTATTTCGGCGGAGATGCAAACGAGGATCAGGTCGGTTGGCTGGACGGCGCGATCAGCCGCTTTGGGCGCGGCTACACCGGAGAGCCCGACCGGATCGCCGAGGAGCTCGCCCAGGACGCCGCCGTCCAGGCGGCCGACACCGTCCTCCTGACAGTGCCGAGCCAGCTCGGTGTCGACTACAACACGGCGATGCTGGAAACGATCGCCCGCGACATCGCGCCTGCGTTCGGCTGGAGCCCGCACGTCGCGGACGGCGGCGGGATACTACGATCCTGACCACAGCGAGCTGACCGCAGGGCTATTCCAGAAAGCATCGTCGCCTCGTACCGGTTCAGGTCGTCGAAGACCGGGCTCAGCGACTCGCGCCCTTGCAAGACGTATGACGCGTCGTGACCGTCCCCGTCCATGTAGACGGCGAAGACCGTGTCGTCGGTGAACAGCGCTCGCAGACGCGCTGCAGGCTGGGCGTGATCTCCGCTGATGCGATCGACCGGTCAGCCATGGAGGAGCTCGCCGCCGGCTGCCGCGACTCGTAGCCGGGCGACGGCGCGACGCTCGGCCCCTTGTCAGCACCCGCTGCCGCTGCAAACTCGCGTCGACCACCGAAGCTCCGCGTCCGGAGCAGCTAGCGTCCCGGCTTGGATGCTCGACGTCCCCATTTCCCTGCTCGACGTTGTGCCAGTTACCGGCGACGAGTCCGCCGAGGCCGCGCTGGAGCGCGCAGACGCGCTTGCGCGGCAGGCCGATGAGCTCGGCTACGTGCGGCTGTGGTACGCCGAGCACCACAACATGCCCGGCATAGGTAGCACGGCACCGGAGGTCCTGACGGCGCGCGCGGCGTCGATCACCGGGCGGATTCGAGTCGGCTCGGGCGGTGTCATGCTGCCCAACCACGCGCCGCTTGTGGTGGCGGAGCGCTGGGCGACGCTGGAGGGTCTCTTCCCAGGCCGGATCGATCTCGGCGTCGGCCGCGCGCCGGGCACCGACCAACGTACGGCTCGCGCGCTTCGCCGCGGGCCGGGCAGTGAGGATCTGGACGCCCGGCTGGCCGAACTGTTCGGACATCTGCACGGCTTCCCGCCTGGACATCCGCTCGAAGGGCTGACCGCCTACCCGCGTCCGCGCTCGGCGCCGCGTGTGTTCGTGCTCGGCTCAAGCGACTACGGGGCTCGCCTGGCGGCGGCGCGCGGGCTGCCCTACGCGTTCGCCCATCACTTCAGCTCGCGGTATTCGGTGCCGGCCATGCGGCTCTACCGGGACGGGTTCCAGCCGTCGGAGGTGCAGGAGCAGCCACACGCGATCCTGACGGTCACGGTCGTCTGCGCCGACACGGACGAGCGCGCGCACGAACTGGCTTCGGCGTGGGCGCTCTCGTTCGTGCGGTTGCGAAGCGGCCTGCCGCCGCGGCGATTCCCCTCGCACGAGGAGGTCGCGGCTCACCAGTGGTCGCCATCCGAGCGCGAACTGGCAGACCAGGTGCTGGCGGCGCAGGCGATCGGCTCGCCCGAAACGGTCGCGCGGCGGCTGGCCGAGCTGGTCGAGATGACCGGCGCGGACGAGGTGATGGCGACGACGCCCGTCACGGATCAGGACGCGCGGCACGCATCGCTACGTGCGCTCGCCCGACTCGCCTCGGCCACGCCCGAACGTTCGTGATGTGCCTTGAGCCGTCAGCGTAATACATAGGCCGCCGTGCCCCGGCCTGCGGTCTCGAGACCGCTTCCCTGTCTGCCGATGAAGCGGGATCAACGGGCGACGCCTGCGTTCAGTGGGCTGAAGCCCAGGAGGGATGCGGACACATCCGCGAGAGCGACTTCGCCGGACGCTACGGCGGCGAGGAGTTCCTGATCCTGCTCCCCGACACCGATGCCGCCGGGGCGGTGGAGGTGGCCGAGAAGCTCCGTGCCGGGGTGGCGACCATAACCGTGCCTGCGGTCGACCGCCGGATCACGACAAGCATCGGCGTCGCCACGCTGCCGGGCGACGCACATGACACACCGACCTTGCTTCGCGCCGCGGATCGCGCCCTCTACAGCGCCAAGGCGAACGGACGAGACCGCGTCGAGTCGGTCGCCACGACCGACACCCTGCTGGCCGAGCTCGATTAGCTGGACGGTACCCGCCAGTCAGGCCGCCTGCGGGCTCGGCTCGGCCGGCACAGTCACAGCCGGGCGAGCGTCCGCGACCGCCACCACCGCCGCCCCGGCGAACTCGGGATATCCCCAGGTGCCGTGCTCGGCCAGATCGAGCCCGTCCACCTCGCTGCGCTCCTCGACCCGGATCCCCCACAGCCGGTTCATCGCCCACAGCACCGCGAACGAGGCGGTGAAGGTGAACGAGCCGACCGACACCAGTCCCAGGGCCTGCACGCCCAGCTGGTGCGGGTCGCCTGTGTAGAGCAGGCCCCCGCGGCCGGTGGCAAGCGTGGCCGCGAGCGACGGCGCTGCGAACAGCCCGGTCGCCAGCGTCCCCCAGACGCCGGCCATGCCGTGCACCGCCACGGCGCCGATCGGATCGTCGATGCCCAGCCGCTCCACGAAGCCGATCCCCCATACCGCCACGGCTGCCGCCACGGCACCGATCAGCACTGCTGCCCAGGGCTCGACGAAGCCACAGGCCGCGGTGATCGCGACCAGGGCAGCCAGCACGCCGTTCAGCAGCATCGACAGGTCGGGCTTGCGGTGAACGAACGCCCAGCTGACCAAGATCCCGCTCAGCCCACCGGCGGCGGCCGCCAGGTTGGTGGTCGTGGCGACGTACGCGAAGAACCCGATCCGGTCTCCGGAGACGATGCCAAGCGTCGAGCCCGGATTGAAACCGAACCAGCCGAACCACAGGATGATCGTGCCCAGCACGGCGTACGGCAGGTTGTGGCCCGCGATCGCGTTTGACTGCCCGTTCGGTCCGAACCGGCCGATGCGGGGGCCGAGCAGCAGCGCCCCGGCCAGCGCCGCCAGCGCTCCCTGGTAGTGCACGACGGTCGACCCGGCGAAGTCCTGCATGCCCAGCCTGAACAGCCAACCATCGCTCTGCCACACCCAGTGGCTGACCACCGAATAGATGACCGTGAAGGCCGCACCGAAGGCGAAGTAGACCCACAGCTTCGCGCGCTCGGCCATGCCACCCCACACGATCGCCACCGAGACACCCGCGAACACCACCTCGAACAGGTAGCCGGCGCCACCGGGGATCCCGCCGAAGAAGCTGAACGGCGCCTTGCCCACGGACAGCAGCGCGGAGGCGTCGGGCGCGTACCCGCTGGTGCCGATCAGCCCGTTGCCGTTGCCGAAGGCGATGCCGAAGCCGACCGCCCAGTACACGAGCGAGCACAGCGCGAACGTGAGCACGTTCTTGGCGGCCACGTGACCGGCGTTCTTCATCCGCGTCATGCCGGCCTCGAGAAACGCGAACCCGGCCTGCATGAACATCACCAGCACGGCCGCAATCACCACCCACACCGTATTGATTCCGATCGTGAGATCTCCCGGGGTCATCGCCACCTCCTCCGTCGCCTGTGTCCGCAAACGCGACGAGGCTCCGGTCCCTCGGCTGAGGAACCGGAGCCTCGTCGCTCCGTTGATCCATGTAGGCCGTGGCTACGTCGCCCCGGCGCAGCCAGTCTGGCAGATCCACCTGACGGACACGACACCCGGTTCCAACGCGGTCCGGTCGTAGACTGCTTGCGTGGCTGTGGTATCCCAGTCTCAGGGCGTTCGCGGCGGACCCGCGGCCGGCTGGCGCAACGCCGCCGCCTATCTGCGCGACCCGCTGCCGTATCTGGAGGATGTTGCCAGGACAGGCGGGCCGGTCGCGAAGGTGCCGTTTCCGGGAGGCCATAGCTTCCATTTCGTCAGCGATCCTGACCTGGTCCGGCGTGTCCTTGTCGACGAGCATGCGTCGTTCGTGAAGGGCCGCGCGTTGCGGGCGGCACGGCGCCTGCTCGGTGACGGGCTGCTGACCAGCGAGGGCGCCGACCACCTACGCCGACGGCGGATGATCCAGCCGGTGTTCCGCCGGGCCGTGATCGAGGCGTACGGCGCGGAGATGGTGGCGGCCGCGACGCGCACGTCGGCTCGCTGGCGAGCGGGAATGGAGCTCGACATCGACCTGGCGATGACCGACCTCGCACTCGACATCGTTGGCAGGACGATCTTCAACGCCGACGTCGAGTCGGAGGCGTCGGAGATCCGCGATGTGCTCGAAGCCGGGATGCGCGTGTTCCACCGTTTCCTGTTGCCCGGCGGCGAGCTGCTCTGGCACCTGCCGCTGCCGGCGACGCGGGGGTTCAACAGCGCACGCGACGATTTCGACCAGATGATGCTGGCACTGATCCGCAGCCGCAGCGGGGCCGCACAGGATCCGCCGGACCTGATCGACCACCTGATCATGCTCGAGGGCGACGGCGGTGACGGCCGGCTATCCGAGACCGAGATCCGGGACGAGGCGGTGACCCTGCTCCTGGCCGGACATGAGACGACGGCGCGGGCGCTGACCTGGGCGTGGCACCTGTTGACGCTGTATCCCGACGCGGCAACGGCGGTGCGTGCCGAGCTCGGAGCGGTGCTCGGCGACCGTCCCCCGACCGCCACCGACTACGCCCAGCTTCCGTACACACGGGCGGTGTTCTGCGAGACGTTGCGGCTCTACCCGCCGGTGTGGGCGCTGGCTCGGATCGCCACCCGAGAGGTCGACCTCGGCCACCTGGTCATCCCGGATGGCGGCACCGTGATCATGAGCCAATGGGTGATGCACCGAGACCCGGAGCTGTTCGAGCACGCTCTGGCGTTCCGGCCCGAGCGGTGGCTCAGCGGCCCGGAGCCGCACCCGGGTGCGTACTTCCCGTTCGGCGGCGGCCCGCGCCTGTGCATCGGGGAGCGCTTCGCGATGCTCGAGGGCGTACTGGTGCTGGCCACGCTGGCGCAGCGCTGGGAGGTGGAGACGCAGGACCGCGCGCCACGGATCGACGCGCGGTTCACGCTGCGGCCCCGAGGCGGGCTGCGCGCGCGGATCCGCGCGGCTTAGTTCGCGCTCAGCGGGCCGGCACGAAGCCGGTGCGGTCGACCTGCGCCGGTGGTTGCCAGTGCGTCTGCGACCATCTCCCGCACGGCTGGCTCCTCGTCCCAGCTCAACGCGATCAGCGCCGGCAGAGCCTGCGGGGCGCCTAGGAATCCGACGGCGACAACGGCCCGGGCGCGAACGTACGGCTCGGGGTCACACGTCGCGAGTTCGAGGATCGCCGGCAGGGTCTCTTTCCAATAGGGCGAGGGCGGGGTGGCGGCCTGTGTGGCCTGTGTGCAATCGAACCCAGTTCCCGCAGGATGATCGTCCCCAGCACGCGCCGATCCTTGTCCTCGGAGGCGATCAACCGCAAACCCGCCTCGACCACCGGCCGACCTGCGTCAGCGTGGAGCCGCATCAACGCCTCAGATGGTCGGTCGGCGACCTGATCCTCGAACGCCTGCTCGACCAGGTCGCTGACCGATTCCGGCGACTCGTCCATGCCTGGAGAATGCCACGATACTGCTCCGCCGTTTTGTCTTCCAGACTCCGGCGACCGCGCCCGTGTCAATGGACGTGGTGTGGTTCAGCCGACCTGGACGGTCGTTGTGACAGTGGAGTGGTTGTCGGCGTAGTCGTAGACAACGCAGGTGACCGACCACACGCCTGGCGGCGAGTACTGTGACAGTTGGAGCACGTTCTGGTAGGTGCCATCGAGGGCGTCGCCGCTGATACGGTTGATCCATCCGAGGTACGTGCTTTGATCGATCACGTTGTTGGGTGAGCGCGTGTCGCAGTCGGCGTGGCTGACGCCGGCGAGGTCGTCGGTGATCTGTATGTCGAACGTTAGGTTCACCGGGCTGGTGGCGGGGTCGGCGCCGTCGGATGTGACCGCGAGCGACGTCACCTGCGGCGCCGTGATGTCGCCCGCGCCGGTCTGGGTGACGGTGTCCGACCCGCCCACCAGCGCCGCCAGCTCGTCGGCGGTAAGCGTGTGTAAGTTGAGCGCGCTGTCGCGGACGATGCCGCCAACGATGTGCCAGTCGCCCTGCGGCGCGTACTGCTGGAGCGTCATCTCGCCGGAGTAGTCGCCCGAGAGCGACGTTCCCGAGATCCTGTGGAGGTGGTCGAAGTAGAGGTTGGAGACGTGCCCGGCGGGTCCGTCGACGATCAGTAACAGCGAATCGAACCCTGACACGTCGTCATCTGCATGCACCGTGGCGGTGACCGAGGCGGGCCCGGCTGAGGTGTCCAGCGTGGTGGAGTTGAGCACGAGGTTGGAGACCGTCGGCGCCGTGTCGTCACCGGGGCCTGCCTGGGTGAACTGCCAGGGCTGGTCGAGCTCTCGGAGATCCGAGCTAGTCAGGCTGTCGTGGTTGCCCACGGCGTCTCGCACGGTGAGTGCGATTGGCCAGGTTCCCTGCGGCATGTATTGGTAGAGGTAGAGAGTGGTGCGGTAGGTGCCGTCCAGCGGATCACCGGAGATGCGGTCGCTCTGGTGGAAGACGGCTCCAATGGTGCCGACGCCGACGCTGGCCTGGTCAAAGCCCGAGAGATCGTCCGTGAAGCGCGCGGTGATCGTGACCTGGACCGGGCCGACCGAGGTGTCCACCCGGGTATCGCTGAAGCGAAGCCAGACGAGCCTGGGCGGCGTGGAATCGCAGGTGAGGTCGAGGTGATCGACACCGCCACCGCCGTCGCACGTGTTTGCGCCAGGGCCACCGCTGAGATCGTCGTCCCCGGCGCCGCCGAACACCTGGTCGTTTCCGGCGTCGCCCGTCAGCGTGTCGGCGTCGTTTCCGCCGGAGACCGTGTCGTCGCCACCGCCGCCGGAGACGAAGTCGTTGCCGCCGTCGCCGTTTGCCAAATCCGTGCCGGCACCGCCGCTGACGGTGTCCGATCCATCTCCGCCAGAGAGGGAGTCGCTGCCGCCGTTTCCGCTGACCGTGTCCGATCCGTCACCGCCATAGACGGAGTCGCTGCCGGCATCGGCCGTCAACGTGTCGTTCCCGCCTTCGCCATAGAGCTGGTCGGCGCCACGGCCGCCGTCGACCAGGTCGTTGCCGCTGCCGCCGTAGATGATGTCGGCGCCGGCGCCCCCGAAGATCTGGTCGGAGGCAGCGCTGTCCCAGACGATGTCGTTGCCACCGCCTGCGTAGATGACGTGCCGGCCGCGGCCGATCACGCAGATGCGGTCGGCACCGCGCGTGCCATGCACGACATGCATCGTGCGGGTCACCGTAATCGTGCATCCCGACGTCCAAGCGCTTGCAGTCGCCGCGCTCGCGCTCGACGGCCACATCGCCGGCACGCCGATCAGCAGCATGAGCGCCCAGCACTTGAGACGGAGTGGAGCCACGGTCTCACTATCCCGGGCCAGCGTCGTGGGAGCGCCACCCGAATGGGGGAGGCGACGATCACCGACCTGGCGGTGGCCCTACGACCGACATTCCGCCGGTCGCCAGCGGACCTTCCCAGCTCGGCAAGATCACCTTGAGAAGCGCCCGCCCATGGCTGCAGTCAAACGCTCTTGACCCCGCGCCGCGGCGGCCGGACACTCATCTCAACGACGGGGAGGGTTTGGTGAGGCGAGTGGTGCGGATTGGGTGCGCGTTGGCGTTCTTGTGCATGGTGGCGCTGTCAGCGGGCGGTGCCGTTGCCGCCGCGGCGGATGGGCCGACCGGCTCGTTCACGATCGATAACGGTGCTGCCTACGACGAGGACGGGTTCGTGTCGATCCAGTACCAGGCGAGCGGACCGAATCCGATCGCGGTTGTCTACACGTCGGTGTTGGCGCAGACCGACGCTGACGGCGTCCTCGTCTGCCCGACCCAGTGGCCCTACGGCCAGGCGATCACCACCTTCGCGTTGACCAAACCAGGCTGCGAGGACAACAGCAACGACGGCGGCACAAAGACGGTGTACGTCCAGTTCGTCGACAGTGCAGGCCTTCACTCGCCGGTGTACACGCAGACAATCTACTGGGGCTCGGCCAGCCCTCCGCCGGTGTGGACGCTGAACCCCCAGTTCCAGTTCTCGGTGCCACAGACGGTGACCGCGACCAGCGTGGCGATGCGCGCGTCGTGGGCGACCAGTCCCAGCTCGAACGTTACCTACGATCCGAAGCTCTCAATCAATAGCGGCGCGTTCAAGACGCCCATCGGCGTCGCCCAGACCGCGACTGCGTTCACTGTGAAAGGCGCGTGGGGCCGGTTTCTGCAGGCGCAGGTCACCCCGGTCGACTCGGTCGGCCAGTCGGCCAACCCACCCACCAAGTACGCGGGAGCGACGGCGCACTGGTTCGACCAGACCGACGCGCGCTATGTCACCTACACCGGGACATGGAACAACGCGTCATCGACTGGCTTTCTGGGAGGCACCGACCGCTACGCCACCGCGAAGGGCGCAACGGTGACGTTCAGCTGTGGCTGTGGCACCATCTCCTGGGTGACGAGCGTCGGCCCCAAACGCGGCGTGGTGAACCTGGCGGTAGACGGCACCTCCGTCGGTAGCGTCGACCTGTACTCCGCCACGGCCGGCAAACGTCGGGTCATGTGGAGCTACCACTTCCCGACCAACGGCCCGCACACTCTCCGGCTCACTGTTGCCGGCACTACTGGTCGCGCCCGCGTCGACGCGGACGCGTTCCTCGTCGGCTAATCCGGGTATCTCGACAGCTCGGGCCACGGGCGTCAGGTCGGTGTATTCCGGCTCGCACCCGGCATGTGGGGATCGTGGTTTAGAGCCGAGCTGAGCCCGATACGGCGTCGCACTCGGAGCTTTCGGTATACGCGCGTGAGGTTTGACTCGACAGTGCGCGGCGATATGAAGAGCGCTTCGGCGATGGCCTTGTTGGTCATGCCATCCGCTGCCAACTCGGCGATGCGACGCTCCGTAACTGTGAGGTCGTCACCTGCCGGTGACCTCCCGCCGATGCGTTGCAGATCTGCATCGGTCTTAGCGACCCAGGCGGTCGCCCCAATTTCTTCGAACACAAGCCGGGCAGTGGTGAGCACTTCGCGCGCGACCCGCTTCTGTTTCAGCCGTCGTTCGAGCCTACCCAGCGCGAGCAGTGAGCGTCCATGCTCGAGTGGCGACAGCGTCCGTGACTCCGCTACAGCTTGGGATAAGTGGTCGCGTGCCTCGGCGAAGCGATGTTCGGCAGCAAGCAGAAGACCGCGGCTGCGAGCGGCAACGGCCCTCGACCATCCGGCGTATGGCAGCCGAGCCTGGAACTCCAGCCGCTCCATCTCACGCCAAGCGTCGTCAGTCTTTGATGTGTTGAGTAACGCTTCGATATGGTCGCCTTCGAAGCGAAACATCCAGCTCCGGTTGCCGTGTAAGCCAGCGATTCGGGCGGTCGCCTCCAGATACTGGCAGGCCGCCTCCCAGTCGCCGCGCGTGACCATAAGGTGTCCAAGCGCAGCGGTGTTGTACGCGCGGCCCTGCGAATGCGGGTCTGGGGGGAAGCTACCGGCCAACTCCTCCAACTCCGCATCTGTGTCGCCGACCATCGCCAACGGGTAGAGCAGCAGCAGTCGCCCGACATCGGCGACGAAGTGTTCACCGACTTCGTTGCCGGTCTCCGTGCAGCGTCGAGCGTGGACGCGGCAGAGGTCGATGTCGCCGGCGATCCACGCGAGTCGCGCGATCCAACCGTGCATCTCGGGCAGCAGGACGTCCTCGCCCCGCCGCTTGCAGCGCTCAAGCATGCTCTCGAACTCAGCCTGCGATTCGTCGCAGCGGTCGAGAGCTATTAGAAGGATCGCTCTTGCGTACGCAGCGCTCTCGTCGGATCGGGGCTCCACGCCTTCCCGCTCGACCGCCGCAGCGCGCTCCACCAGATCAAGGTCGACCTCACAGGTGTGTTGGAACCTCAGGTAGGCCAACGCGAGTAGCGCACGCGCGTGCAGCCCGATAACCTCGGGCTCGGCAGCGTCGTGCGTGAGTCGCACCGCTGCCCCCGCATGGTCCACGCATTCATCCGCAGGCAGGGCGTTCGACATCGCCAGCTCGATGTGGATCTCAGCCGACCCCGCAATGTCGGCGTTCGAGGCTGCGAGCGCCTCCCGTAGTATTTCGATTTGGGCCTCGCGACTCCTATAGAAGTCCGCCCGCGCAAGGGCGCGCAGAGCGTGGGCGTGTTCCCTGTCGCCTTGGCTCGTCGCAATCGTTCGGTGGAGTAGGTCTCTCGCGGCTGCGGGGTTGCCCGTCTGGAATACGACATCGGCGGCGATCAGCGCACGTCGATGGTGGTCGTGGGTTTGTTCGGCTGGTGTGAGGCGGACTGCGAGTACGGCGAGGTCGGCGGCCGCCGCAAGCGCTCCGCGACCGCGGGCCGCGAGCGCGGCTTCTTCACACGCGGCCGCGGCGACCTCGTCCTCGCCCTCACTTGCCAGCGCTAGGTGGCGCGCGCGTTCCTCCAGATCGGTCACGGCTTGCGCGAGCCGGCGGTGAACACTGCGCCGCTCGGAGGGGGATAGCTGCTCGTATGCGGCCGAGGAGAACAGTGGGTGTGTGAATGTGATGTCCGCGTTGACGATCAGGATCCCCGCGGCTTGGGCTTCGTTAAGGGCCGCTTCGGCCTTCTCCTCTCCGAGGAGGAGCTGCATCAAGGCGAGCGGCGGGCGGCCATGCGCCGCTGCCAACGTAACGACCGTTCTCGCCGGCTGCGACAGCCGTTCCAGTCGTGTTCGATGGAGTACGGCGAGTTGGCTGGGGACGACGATTTCCATCGAAGTGGTCAGGTCACCGGTCGCGTACAGTTGAGCGCGGCCGAGCTCGAGCGAGAGCAGCGGATTGCCGGAGGAGATGTCATGAATCCGTCGGGCGAGAGTCGGCGAAATCGGAACTTCGAGGCTTTCGACCAGCATCGTCCGCGTCGCTTCAAGTGTGAGTGGCGCTAGGCGCATCGTGTAGGCGCTATCCGCCGCAGCGAGACGATCGACGAGTTCGGCGTTCTCTCCCAGACGTCTGCCGAGCACGATTCCGCAGCGCTCGGCGTCCAGTCGCCTCTGCGCGAACGACAGCGCGTCGACGGTCGCCGGGTCTGCCCATTGCGCATCGTCGACCATCAGCACGAGGTTCTGCCCGGCCGACGCATCCCGGATGAGGCTGAGCAGCGCCGTTCCGACCGCCCGCGCGTCGATCGAGGTGCCCGTGCCCGTGCCGCGGAGAAGCGCTGCGTCAAGCGCCTCGCGCTGCTGCTCCGGCAGCCTGGAAATTGCCGACTCGTATAGGGGCGTTGCGAGATCGGAAAGGATGGCGTAGGACAGCGTTGCCTCTGCTGCAACCGCGGTAGCCCGAATCACCCAGCCCGAGGAGCCGAGCTGCTCCGCCATGGCAGCGAGGAACGACGACTTCCCGATGCCCGCATCACCCTCGGCAATGAGCAGCCAGTGCCCCTCCCTAGCGGCGAACGCCAGCGCGCCGGAGAGCTCATCGGTACGTCCGACGAGACGAGTACTTGCACGACCCGTCATGCGCCAAGTATCTCGCATTACAAGCGCGCCGAACAGGCTAATCAGCGGGGGTGCTTGGTCATAGTCGAGGGTTTGCCCAGATTCCAAGCGGCGCCCTGGCTTCCAGGATGGCTGGATCCGTTCAGAGGAGTGAGAGCCGATGACGCTTCCGGCCAGACATGGGCGGCGGGCGACAGTCGCCGCATGCCTTCTACTCACGATCGCCTGCACTGGGCCGTCGCGCGCGGCGGCCGGCTCCAGTTCGCCTCCACCGGCGTGCACGATCACAGGAACGGCGTCTGCCGACCACTTGGTCGGCACCGAGGGGGACGACGTCATCTGCGGACTCGGCGGCAATGACGTGATCGCGGCCGGTTCCGGCGACGACGCCGTCTATGCCGGTCCCGGAGAGGACAACGTCGACGGCGGGCAGGGTGCGGATCTCATCCGCGGAGGCGGGGGAGACGATAGCCTCAACGGCGGCCACGGAGCAGATGCCGTCCGCAGTGAGGGCGGCGATGACCGTGTCAGCGGCGGGCTTGGGCGCGACCACATCTTCGGCGGAGTTGGCAACGATCGGATCGCGGGCCGCGACCACCAACCCTACGACCACGCCGACGCAGGCGTGGGCACCAACCTCTGCGTGATCGACTCGTCGGACACCCGGCGCGGCTGTAACCATCCACTCGACCCGTCGCATCGTCGTGGTGTACCCGTCCTCATGTACCACGTCATCGCCCGGGCGACCTCGTCAACACCGCTCGCATACCTCTGGGTAGCGCCGAGAGTCTTCGCGGCCCAGATGCGATGGCTTGATCGCCACCACTACCACGTCGTCACGCTCCAGGAGGTCTACGACTACTGGCATGGCGCGCCGCTTCCGTCCCGGCCAATCGTTGTCTCATTCGACGATGGGTTCCGCAACCACCTCACCCAGGCGATGCCGATCCTCGACCGGCACGGCTGGGGAGGAACGCTCAACCTCGCTCTCTCCCACTATCACCAGCCCGGCTGGGGACTGGGCCCGAAGGCGATCCACCGCCTACTCCGCCACGACTGGGAACTGGACAGTCACACCATGACCCACCTGGCCTTACCCGGTCTATCCGCAAGCGCCCTCACTTACCAGGTCAACCACTCCCGCTCAGTGCTTCGCCACTTGTTCCATGTCCCTGTCGACTTCTTCTGCTATCCCGCCGGAGCCTATGACGGCCGCGCGATCGCAGCCGTGCGTGCCGCTGGCTACCAAGCAGCGACATCAACCGAGGATGGCCTCGCCCGCTGGAACGACCCGTGGACACTCGACCGTGTCCGCATCAACAGCGGCGACGGGGTCACCGGCCTCGCCTCACACCTCCGCAGTCTTGGGCTGCCTGGATGAAATGCGCCCGGCACGATTCGAACGTGCGGCCTCTGCCTCCGCAGGGCAGCGCTCTATCCCCTGAGCTACGGGCGCATACTTTCAAGCTGGGAGCGGCCTCGCGCACGTTCTGCTCGCTTAGCTGCGTTGTTCCCTTGCGCTTGAGGGTTGGAGTGTACTGGGTATCGTTTAGGCGAGGGCGACGAGCGCCTCCGGAGCGTCCCCGTTGAGTCGCAGCGGTGACCAGCTCTCGCCCTGGTCGCGGGACTCCCAGAGCTGACCGTCGGCTAGGCCGGCGAACAGGCGCCCGTCGGTGGCGATCAGCGCGTAGGGCATGGCCGTCAGCGGCTCCGGCAGCCCGCCGCTGAGTGGCTGCCACGGTTCGCCGGGGCGCTGCCGGTAGATGCGCGCCTGCGGGTCGCGGCGGCCGTGCGCGGCGTAGGGGCCGGTGCTCGCCGAGACGTACCAGCAGTCGGAGTCGACGGCCACCGCCCAGGTGTAATGGCGGTCGCGGCCGTCATCAGCGGGCTGCCAGGTCTCGCCGGCGTCGGTGCTGAAGGCGGCGCCACCGCCGCCCGCTTCGTACGCGCGCCCCGGTGCGTGCGGGTGCCAGGCAAGCGAGTGCACGTCCGGTTGCGCACCGGGACGGTGATCCTGCCAGCTCCGCCCGCCATCGGTCGAGCGCATCAAGCCGCCGAGCTCGATCCCGATCAGCAGCAGGTTGGCATCGTGGGGGCTGGGTGCGATCCACCGCACGTGCGATGTCCACGGGCGCGGCGGGAAGCTCCACGTCGGCCGCGAGGGTAGCTCGAGCAGCGCTTCCAACTCGCTCCAGCTCTCGCCTCGATCATCGCTTCGGAACAGCCGGCTGGGTTCGGTGCCCGCGTAGACCGCCCCGTCGGCGGCGCTCACGGCGAGTGAGAAAACGCCCGGCTCGGGCAGCCTGCAGTTGACCCAGCTCTCGCCGCCGTCGACGCTGCGGCGCACCCCGCCCTCACGCAGTCCGGCATACACGATGTCCGGGTCGGCTGGATCGACGGCCAGGCACTGCGCACCGCTTTCAGACAATGACCGCCCAGCCGTCCACCCGTCGCCCAGCTCATCGAGGCGGACGATCCCGTCCCCGGTCGCGGCATGCAGTCGCACGTCTAGCTCATCTTCCGATAGCTCCAGACCGACCGCGGCATGAACAGCGCCAGGATGCCACGATCCACTGGGCCGAACCTGCGAGCGAGCCCGGCACGCCGCCGGTGAGCGCGTGGGTTTGGGTTGCACCCATGACCCGTAGCCTACGCCGAAGCGAATCGACCGCATCATTGGACGCGGTTCGTGGTGCAGCCGCAGAACGTTAGCCTGCGCGCGCCTCGCGGTACATCCTCGCCAGCGACTGCAGGAGCTTCCATCCGATCACGCCGTTTGCCTCCACCAGCGGCCGGAAGTCCCAGAAGGTGATGCCGTAGCAGCCGAGCTCGCTGGTGGCGGTGATCGTCGCCAGCCGCGCGCCCTCGTCGATCAGGGCGATCTCGCCGAAGTAGTCGCCCGGCCCCAGCGTCGAGTACTCCTTGCCGGCGACGAACACCGCCGCCTCGCCGGACTCGATCACGTAGAACGCCGCCCCGCCGGAGCCCTCCTGTACGACCGTCTCCCCGGCCGGAAAGGTTCGCTGCTTGAACAGGCGGGTGATCTGCTTCACCTCGCGCTGGTTCAAGTCGGCGAACAGCGGCACCCGCTGCAGCGCGTCGACGGGTGCGCCGGTCACGTCGCGATCCCGGCCACCGTCACGACCCCGATCGCGTCACCGCCCGGCACTGCAGCAGGTGCAGCTTGCCGTCGGCGAACGCCCACTCGATGTCCCGCGCGGGGCCGTAGATCTGCTCACAGCGGTCGGCCAGCCCGTTCAGCTCGGCCAGCTGGCCGTCGTCGAGGCACAGCCGCTCGACCAGTTCGGGCGGCACCTGCTGCTCGAACGTGCCGCCCTCCGGCAGCGTGCGGATCGCGATCTTCTTGAATCCCGGCGTTCGCTGCAGCACCTCTCCCGAGCGGTGGATGCGATAGCTGTCCGGGATCACCTGGCCCGCCACCACCGCCTCTCCCAGCCCCCAGCTGGCCTCGATCATCCGCTCGTCCGCGCCGTTGATCGGGTTCCTCGTGAACATCACCCCGGCGCTCTGCGGATCGAGCAGCGCCTGGACGACGACGCCGACGCTGGGCCGGGTGAACAGGCCGACCCGCTGGCGGTAGCTGATCGCCGAGTCGGAGTTCGCCGACCACCAGATCTCGCTCAGCGCCGCCCCCAGCTGCTCCGACGACGGCACGTTCAGCAACGTCAGATGCTGGCCGGCGAAGCTGGCCTCGGCGCCGTCCTCGTCCACGGCCGACGAGCGCACGGCCAGCGGGCCGCCCAGCGGCCGCGCCGTCTTCGCCACCTGCTTGATAGCGCGGTCGTTGCCGGCTGCGACCGCCTCGACGATCGCGCCCGACAGCGCGAATCCCGGCGGCACCGGCAGCCCGTCTCGCATCGCCTGCCCCAGCCCCACCGCCTTCGAGCCGAACAGCGCGGTCTCGCGCGCCTTCACCAGCGGCACCGTGCCCTTCACTCGACCACCGTCACCTCGCCGGCGTCACCATCGACGCGCACGCGCACCCCGTCGGCGATCCGCCCGGTCGCTTCGCGTGTCCCGACCACGCCGGGGATGCCGTACTCGCGCGCCACGATCGCCGAGTGCGAGAGCAGTCCGCCGCTGTCGGTCACGATCGCACCCAGCAGCGGCAGCAGGATGTTGAAGGCCTCGGTCGTCGACTGGGTGACGAGCACGTCTCCGGTGACGATCCGGTCGAACTCCGACGGTCCCGCGATCAGCCGGGCCGGCCCTTCGTAGATGCCCGGGCTGGCGGCCAGCCCGCGCAGCACCTCCGCGTCGTGCTCGGCCTCGGAGCTGCCGAACAGGTGCCCGAGCGCGATGCCGGTGGCGCGCATCAGCCGCGCCACGTCGGGCGGCAGGCCGGAAGCGTCCGGCGGCGGCGGTGGCGGGTCGCCCAGCGACCGCGGTGCTGCCTTCGGGTCGCGCGTCGTGCGCTCGGTGGCGCGGGCGGCCAGCTCGTCGGCCGAGGGACCAGACCCGTCCGCTACCAACGAGCACATCTCGTCGAAGCCTGCATCGATCAGGTGCACAGGCTCGTGGATCTGCCCGCGCTCGGCGACGCGGCGCCCGCCCTCGAGCACCGCCCGCCGCATCAGGCCGGAGGCCCAGATGTCGCTGAAGACGCCGCGCTCGTCGCGCAGCCGGTAGGTCAGCCGCGCCTCGCCGAGCAGCTCGTCGAACTCGGCCCGATGCTGCTCGGGCACCTTGCCGCGGATGTCGGCAACCGCCGCCTCGACGTCAGCGCCCTCGAGATCCCGTCCGGCCACGGCTATCTGGATGGCCCGTACCAGCGCGTCCGGCATCGAAAGCGCGTAGGGCTCGGAGATGTCGAACCCGTCCAGCAGGCGATATCCGACCAGATCGAGGTACCCGGACACCGCGTCACCGGTCTCGCCGTCCAGCGCGCGCAGCGCGGCCAGCACCTGGCCGGGATCGTCATCGGACGCGAGCAGCTCGCGCGCCTGCGCATCGGCCTCGAACGCGGCGATCAGCCGCGCGAGCTCGGCCGAGGCACCCGCCGAGACGGGCGCTGTGCCGCGCATCAGGCCCAGCAGCTCGGCCGGCGGCACGTCGGTCCAGTCGCCCACGTGCGCCAGGAAGTCGCCGGTCGGGACAACCGCCGAGGCCGTGTAGCGCATGTGCTGCGCGATCATCGCCGCGTGGTGGTCGCGGCAGCGCGTCAGGTACTCGACCAGCTCCTGGTCTGAGAGGCTGCTGGGATCGACCGACTGCAGCGCGCGGTGCGCCTCGATCGAGTCGGGCTTGACCCGCTCGTCCCAGTCGCGAAGCTGTTCTCGCCAGAGCTTGCCCTGCATCACCTCGGCCGCGCGCTGGAAGCGGCCGGGGATCTCATCCTCGGCGACGGGCACCATCGCGTGGTAGCCGAACCCGTGGACGTAGGCCGATCCCAGCGAGCCCATCAGCATGCCGTAAAAACGTGCGAAGTCGCCGGTGCCGCGCGCGAACGCGGCCGGGTGAACCTCCTGCCAGTAGCGCGTCATCGGCCGCGGGAAGTGCACCGCGTCGCGCTCCCAGTAGCCTGGAGCGGGAGGCTCGAATCGCAGCTCCGCCACGGTGTCTGCGTTCGTCATCGGAGGTCCTCTCGGTAGCGGGGTGAGACGTGAGTGAGGCGAAGAGCATACCGGCCGCTGGGCCTTCCGCGAACCTCAGCGCTTGACATGTGACCATATGGTCACATATAGTGGCTGGCATGGACGACGACGCGGTCTTCAAGGCACTTGCCGACCCAACCCGGCGACACCTGCTCGACCGGCTGCACGAGCGCGACGGGCGCACGCTCTCGGAGCTCGAGTCGGAGCTTGAGATGTCGCGCTTCGGCGTGATGAAGCACCTGCGCGTGCTGGAGGCAGCCGGCCTCATCGTCGCCCTCCGTTCGGGCCGGGAGAAGCTGCACTACCTGAACCCGGTGCCGATCCGGCTGATCCACGACCGCTGGATCGACAAGTACACCGAGGGCCACGTCTCCGCGCTGGCCCGGCTGAAGACGACACTGGAGGACACCGCATGACCACCATGACCGCGACCACCACGCAGGTCTACCAGCTGTTCATCCGGGCCACGCCGGAACAGATCTGGGAAGCGATCACGACGCCCGAGTTCACCGCCCAGTACTTCTACGGCGCCCGCATCGAGGTGACCGGCGAGCGCTACCTGTCGCTCGGCCCCGACGACAGCGTCTGGGGCGACGACCCGGTGCTGGAGTTCGACCCGCCGCGGCGGCTGGTGCACGGCTGGCGCTCGCTCTACTCGCCCGAGCTGGCGGCGGAGAAGGCCAGCCGCGTGACCTGGGAGATCGAGCCGCAGGACGGCGGCTACTGCCTGTTGCGCGTGGTGCACGACCAGCTCGAGGGCGCTCCCATGACCGCCGAGGCCGTCTCCGGCGGCTGGATGATGGTGCTGTCGGGGCTGAAGACGCTGCTCGAGACCGGCAAGCCTCTGGCCGAGTGATTGTCGGCTTGGTGCGCGGCGGCGGCGTCGGGCCGCCGCCGCGCACACCGCCCGGCGACTCGATCTCCGCGCACCACGCGCCCGGCGGGCGTACGCTTCACGCCGTGAACCGCTCCCACGCACGGCAGCTGTTCGTCGAGAACCGGCTGGAGGTCGCCTGGGTGGGGTTCGCCTGCCTGAACCTGGTGGCGATGCTGGTGCTGATCACCGACAACGGCCCCCACGGCTGGGAGACCGTGCCCTTCCACCTGATCTACGTCAGCTTCACGCTGCTCTACGGCTACCGCATGTGGCGCGGCAGGGGCACGATCGCGGGCATCACCTTCGTGTCGCTGTCGGCCGGAGCCATGACGCTGCTGGCCGTGCAGCGCTCCCGTGAGGACTGGGCGGAGCTGACCGAGGTGCCGCTGATGGGGCTGATGTTCCTGGCCATGGTCTACCACGTGCGCCGCCGCCAGGACGCCGTGGCCGAGAGCGACCGGCTGGCCTCGAATCTGCGTGCCTCGCTGCAGCGGCAGCGCGACTTCGTGTCCGACGCGTCGCACGAGCTGCTGACGCCGATCACGATCGCGCGCGGCCACATCGACCTGCTCAACCGCTACCACAGCGCCGGCCACGAGGAGATCGGCGCGATCAGCGACACGGTGGTGGCCGAACTGGAGCGAATGGAGCGGCTGATCGACCAGCTGCTGCTGATCGAGGGCGCTCCCACGCCGGGGTTCCTGCTGCCGGCCGAGACGCGCCTGGGGCCGTTCGTCGAAGAGCTGTTCCAGCGCTGGCGGGTGGCGGCGCCCCGCGAGTGGTCGCTGGGCGCGATCCCCGACATCGCGGTGGTGGTCGACCGCGACCGGCTGGCGATTTCGCTCGAGGAGCTGCTGGAGAACGCGATCCGCCACACGCTGGAGGGCGACCGCATCGGCATCGACGCGGTGCAGCTGGCCGACCAGGTGCTGCTGACCGTGCGCGACTCCGGCAAGGGCATCCCGCCGGAGGCGCTCGGCCACGTGTTCGACCGCTTCTACCGGGTCGACCGCGATCGCAATCGCCGTGGCGGCGGCGCCGGCCTCGGGCTCTCGATCGTGCGGGCCGTGGCCGAGGCCCACGGCGGCTCGATCACGGTGGTCAGCCGGCTGGGCGTCGGCACCGCCTTCACGATCACGCTGCCGGTCGGCTCAGCCCGTCATCAGCCGGTAACCGCCGCCGCGGACGGTCTCGATCCGGATCGCGGGGTGCAGCTTGCGACGTAACCGCCCTACGTAGACGTCGACCACGTTCGAGCGCGGGTCGAACTGGTACTCCCAGACCGCGTTCAGGATGCG
>JAICYJ010000129.1 GCA_025934255.1 Thermoleophilia bacterium
CGAGAGACGGGCAGCCCCGACGCGCGGGTCGGCCGGGTCAGCCGGGGCGCCGGCTTCGCCGGGGGCGCTAAGGGTCAGGTGATGCCGTGGGCCTGCAGCCAGGACGCGATCGGGGCGGTTCCGTCGGTGGCCGGGTCCACCACCAGGGCGTGATCGCGAAGCCGTCCGCTGGGCGCGCCGCTGACCACCAGCACCGCGCCGGGGTGGCGCGCCGCCAGCAGCGCGAAGTCGCCGTCGCCGGTGACCAGGATCAGCGGCACGTCCGCGGGGGAGTAGGCGTCGGCCAGCGCCACGTCGGCCCGCTGCCAGCCGGCGTGCGGCAGCAGCTCGGACCCGGCCGGCCAGTCCAGCGCGTCCAGCGCCTGGCTGCGTCCGCTGGCGGTCAGCCTGATCCGGTCCGCCACGGCGCTGAGCAGGTCGAGGACGGGTTGCAGCCGCCGCGGTGGGACGTTGTCCGCGTCCACCAGCACCCTCAGCACAGCACGCTCAGCACAGCCACGCGCAGCACGGCCACCCCTGGGACGACGGTGGGGCCGTCGACGCGGACAGCCGACTGCGGCTTACTCGGGCGACGAGCTGCTGGACTCGAGCTCGCGCGGCTCGTTGCCGCGCTGCTCCTGCGCCTCGGTCAGCTCGTCCAGAGCCGCCTGGATCTCCGGCTTCTCCTTCACCGGGTAGAAGAACCCGCGGATGTGCCGGAGCGGGGACGCGGCGCCGAGCTGACCCATCCGCTTGGGCACCGGGGTGCCGGCGTAGGTCAACTGGCCGTGGCCGTGCTCGTCGACCGGCCCGAGCGGCTGGTGCACCTCGATGAACTCGCCGGTGGGCAGCAGCTGGATGATTCCGGTCTCCAGGCCGTGCTCGAGCACCTCGCGGTCGTGCCGCTGCAGGCCGAGGCAGATGCGGTACGCGGTCACGTAGGCAATGGGCGGCAGGATCAGCAGCGCGATGCGCCCGCCCCACGTCATGGCGTTCAGCGAGATGTCGAACGCCTTGGCGATGACGTCGTTGCCGCCGGACAGGAACAGCACCACGTAGAAGGTGAGCGCCATCGCGCCCAGCGAGGTGCGGACCGGGACGTCACGCGGGCGCTGCAGCAGGTTGTGATGCGCCCGGTCCTTGGTCATCCGCGCCTCGATGAACGGGTACGCGCCGGCGAGGGTGAACAAGATGCCGGGCAGCACGACCGTCGGCCAGAACAGCGGGGGCAGCGTGTGGCCCCACAACCTGATCTCCCACGACGGGAACAGACGCGTCGAACCGTCGAGGAACATCATGTACCAGTCCGGCTGCGAGCCGGAGGACACCTGTGCCGGGTTGTACGGGCCGTACAGCCAGATCGGGTTGATCTGCGCGAGGCCACCGAGGGCCGCGAGCACCCCGAACACCATGAAGAAGAAGCCGCCGGCCTTGGCCGCGTAGATCGGGTAGACCCGCTCGCCGCTGACCTGGTGCTCGGTGCGCCCGGGCTGCGGGAACTGGGTGTGCTTCTGCCGAACGACGAGGGCGAGGTGGGCGCCGATGAGGGCGGCCAGGATCGCCGGGATGAGCAGCACGTGCGCGATGTAGAACCGTCCGATGATCAGCTCGCCGGGGAACGGCCCGCCGAAGATCAGGAAGGAGATCCAGGTGCCGACGATCGGGATCGACAGCATGATCGCGTCGGCGATGCGAAGGCCGGTGCCGGACAGCAGGTCGTCCGGCAGCGAGTAACCCGCGAAGCCCTCGATGATGCCCAGCGTGATCAGGCCCAGCCCGATCAGCCAGTTCAGCTCGCGCGGCTTGCGGAAGGCGCCGGTGAAGAACACCCGGCACATGTGCACGAGCATCGCGGCGACGAAAAGCAGCGCAGCCCAGTGATGGATCTGCCGCACGATCAGGCCGCCCCGCACGTCGAACGTGATGTTCAACGTCGACTCGTACGCCTTGGACATCGTGATGCCGTTGAGCGGCAGGTACCGGCCGTGATAGACCGTCTCGGCCATCGACGGGTCGAAGAAGAACGACAGGTAGGTGCCGGTGAGCAAGAGGATGATGAACGAGTACAGCGCGATCTCGCCCATCATGAACGACCAGTGGTCCGGGAAGACCTTGTTCAACTGCTTGCGCGTCGGCCCGGCGAGGTTTAGCCGCTCGTCGAAGAACTTGGCGGCCTTGCCCTGCGGTGTCCGAGGGGTGTCGGTACGGCGAGACTTGCTCATCAGGAGCGCTCCCAGAAGCCGGGGCCGATCGGCTCGTTGTAGTCCTCACGGGCAACGAAGTACTGCGTGCCGTCCTTCGCGACGACCACGTCCAGCGGCAGCTTGGGCAGGCTGCGCGTCGCGGGGCCGAAGACCGGCTTGGCGTCCTGCAACACCTCGAACTGCGACTGGTGGCACGGGCACAGCAACCGGGTGGTCTGCTGCTCGTACAGCGAGGCCGGGCAACCGGCGTGCGTGCAGATCTTCGAGAACGCCAGGTACTCCGGGTTCTCCTTCGGCCACCCGTAATCGGCCTGCCCCTTGCGTGGCTTGACCTTCTGGCCCGGCTTGAGCCGGATGAGCAGCG
>JAICYJ010000143.1 GCA_025934255.1 Thermoleophilia bacterium
CGCAGCGCCGTAAATGGGCGCAGTGAATCCGGGTTGCGCAACGCGCCGGAGCTCAGCGCACGCGCCGGATCCATGCCGGCGAGGATCTTCTTCACCGGCACCTCGCATTTCTTGCCGTTGAGCGTCCGGGGCACCTCGTCGATCACGATGAACCGGTTGGGCACGTGCCGGGGCGACAGGCCAGTTCGCAGCGCCGCACGCAGCCGCGGCTCGACGTCGGCCAGCGACACCCCGGCGGCCAGCACCAGGAAGCACAGCAGCTCGCCCTGGTCAGCGCCCGCGCCTGAGGTGTCGATGACCAGTGAGTCGAGCACTTCGTCAGCGCCCTCGACCACCGTGTAGAACTCCGCGGTGCCCATCCGCACACCGCCGCGGTTAAGCGTGGCGTCGGACCGGCCGTAGATCACCGACGAGCCCCGCGGGGTGATCTTGATCCAGTCACCGTGGCGCCACAGATCGGGATAGACGTCGAAGTACGCCTCGCGCAGCCGGCTGCCGTCCGGATCGTTCCAGAACGACACCGGCATCGATGGCATCGGCTTGGTGATCACCAGTTCGCCCACCTCGTCGATCAGCTCCCGGCCGGCCTCGTCGAGGGCCACCACCGCGGCCCCCAGCGCGCGGCAGGAGATCTCGCCCTCCCACACCGGCACGTCCGGTGCGGCACACAGGAAGGCCGTGCACAGATCAGTGCCCCCGGACACCGAACAGACTTGCACGCCCGAACCGATTTCGGAGGCGATCCAGTGGAAACCCTCCGCGGGCAGCGGGGCACCGGTCGAGCCCACCGCTCGCAATGCGCTGAGATCCAGCTCGGAGCCAGGCCGCAGGCCGGCTTTGCGGCAGGACTGGATGAACGGCGCGGACGTCCCGAAATAGCTCACCCGTTCGTCGGCGGCCAGCCGCCACAGTGAACCGATGTCGGGGTGGGCTGGGCTGCCGTCGTAGAGCACGATGGTCGCGCCTACCAGCAGCCCGCTGATCAGGTAGTTCCACATCATCCAGCCGGTGGTGGTGAACCAGAAGAACCGCTGGCCCGGCCCGAGATCGGCTTGCAGCGCCAGCACCTTGAGATGCTCCAGGACGATCCCGCCGTGGCCGTGCACGATGCCCTTGGGTAGCCCGGTGGTGCCCGAGGAGTACAGCACCCACAGCGGATGGTCGAAGTCCACCGGCTCGAATGCCAGCTCAGCATCGCAGTGTTCCGCGAGCAGATCGTCCCAGCGCACGGTGGCATCCAGCGTCGCCTGGGAGTCCAAGTAGGGCACCAGCACCGTGGCGCGCAGCGATGGCAACTCGGCGCGCAGCGCGTCCACGGTGGGCCGGACGTCGAAACGCTTGCCGCCGTAGAGGTACCCATCGACGGCGATCAGAACGGTGGGTACGAGCTGGGTGAACCGGTCGGTGACCGCCCGGGTTCCGAAGTCCGGCGAGCACGATGACCAGATCGCGCCGAGGCTGGCGGTGGCGAGCAACGCCACCAGCGTGTCCGGCGAGTTCGGCACCAGCGCGACCACCCGGTCCCCCCGGTGGACGCCCAGTGACGCCAGCGCCGAGCGCGCCGCGGCCACCCGCTGGCGCAGCAATCCGAAGCTCAGCTCGTCTCGAACACCGTCCTCGCGGTGGAAGATCACGGCCGGATCGTCGTGAGTCTTGCCGGGACCGGGAGCCAGCGCGTGTTCGGCATAGTTCAGCGTTGCGCCCG
>JAICYJ010000013.1 GCA_025934255.1 Thermoleophilia bacterium
CACCGGCATCGGCAGGAGATCGTCAGCCGTGCAATAAACGGCAATCAGTAACAGGTCGAGGTCGGCGAGCATCGTGTCCCTCCAAGGTCGACGGTGCGAACAGGCACCGCCGACTTCGACCTGACTGCTACCCACACCTACCCCACAGTCGCAGCCTCGGCCGTGGAACTACTCATCTAGTCTGCCGCCATGTACCACCCGTCCGTGATCGCCGCATCGCTCGACCTGACCAGGGCCGGATCGGCCGGTCCCGGCGCCGCCTGGGGCGAGGCCGGCGATCCGGGCTGCGGCGATGCCGTCCGGATCGAGCTGGCCGTGACCGACGGGCTGGTGGTGCGCGCCCGGCACCGCAGCTTCGCCTGCCCCCACGCGACCGCCGCGGCCTCGCTCGCCTGCCGGCTGTGCGAGGGGCGCGACCTGCTGGGCGTCGCCACGATCGGCGCCGGCGAACTGGAGAGCGAGCTGCGGCCGGGCCCTCACAACCGCGAGTGCGTGGCCCTGGCCGCCGACGCCCTGCACGCGGCGATCGCGCGGGCGCTCGACCGCGAGCGGATGCCGGTGTGCGGCGACCGCGTCGCCGTCGCCATGTCCGGCGGGGTGGACAGCGCCGTTGCCTTGCTGAAGACGCTGAGGTCAGGGCTGCAGCCCGTGGGCGTGACGCTACGGCTGTGGATCGACCCCGCCGCTCCCGACTCGGACCGGGCCTGCTGCTCGCCGCAGTCGGTGCGAGCCGCCCGCAGCGCCTGCCACGCCGCCGGCGTGCCTCATGTCACGCTCGACCTGCGCGACCGCTTCCGCTCACAGGTGGTGGACGACTTCGTGCGCGGCCACGCCGCGGGCACCACGCCCAACCCGTGCATGCGCTGCAACGGCAGCTTCCGGTTCGACACCCTGGCCGCCTTCGCCGACCGGGTGGGCGCACCCCGGCTGGCGACCGGCCACTACGCCCGGATCGTGGAGCGGGGCGGGCACACGGTGCTGGCCCGCGGTGCCGACCCGGACAAGGACCAGTCCTACATGCTGGCCCGCGTGCCCGAGCAGATCCTGTCGCGCACCTGGTTCCCGCTGGGCGACCAGCGAAAGACCGAGACGCGCGAGCAGGCGCATGCCGCCGGGCTGGCCGCGGCCGGCCGGCGTGAGAGCCAGGAGGTCTGCTTCGTGGGCGGGGGCGACCACCGGCGCTTCCTCGAGCGCTACGGCGGCGCCGGGCGCGGTGGAGAGGTGGTCACGGCGGACGGCCGCGTGATCGGTCGCCACGACGGCGTGCACCGGTTCACGCCCGGCCAGCGCAAGGGGCTCGGCGTCGGCGGCGGCGAGGCGCTGTTCGTGCTGGAGGTCGACCCGGCCCGCGGTCGCGTGGTGGTCGGGCCACGACAGGCACTGGCACGGAGCACCGTCACGGTGCGGCCCGGGACGATGGTGCTGCCCGTGGGCAGGGTGCAGGCGAAGCTGCGATACCGGTCACCGGCGTTGCCGGCCACCGTGCGTGAGGTGGAGGGCGGGCTGGAGCTCGAGCTGGACGAGCCGGCGTACGGCGTCGCGCCCGGTCAGGCCGCCGTCCTCTACGACGGAGACGTGATCGTGGGCGGCGGAGTGATAGCCGGGTAATATGGGCGGCGATGGACGCTTCTGATGCCTGGCGCATCGCACTTGCGATCTTCCTGATCCTGACCGGGGTCGGGATCACGTACGCGCTCGTGCGCCTGGGCGGCCTGTTCAGCACCGCCGACACCAGCCTCAAGCAGACGATGGGCGAGGTCGTGCCGATGCTGGGCAAGGCATCGACCACCATCGACCACGTCAACGACGAGCTGGAGAAGGTCGGGCACATCACCGACAGCGCGGTGGATGCGGCCGACTCGCTCGACTCGAGCGTCCGCACCATCAACTCGGTGCTGGGCACGCCGGCGCGGGCCGTCTCGGGCGTCTCGGCCGGGATCTCCCAGGCCTTCCAGAGCTTCCGCGGCAAGCGCGGCCAGCGCGGCGGCGTCGTGTGAGCAAGCTGGCGGGCATGCTGGGGCTGGCCGCGGCCGGGGCGGCGGTGCTCGCATACGACCGCGCCAAGCGCATCGCCGAAGACGAGAACCGGCCGCTGGGCGAGGTGCTGGCGGAGATGCCGGGCAAGCTGTTCGCCGACCTGCGCACGATCCCCGACGATCTGCGCGAGGCTGCCGAGGAAGGCAGGAGCGCGGCCGAGCGGCGGTCCCAGGAGATCGACGACGAGATCAGCGACCTGCACGAGGGCGCGTAGTCGCGCGTCTGGCTTCGGCCTGAAACCGCTAGTCGTACAGACGCGCGATCAGCTCTTGCCGGTCGAGCAGTCGCTTGGGCTGGCCGCCGATACGGATCTCGAACCCGGCCCCGCGCGGGTAGAGCACCTTGTCGCCGGGAGCGATGCCTGACGCGTCATCTCCGGCCGCCACCACGATCCCGGCGATGCAGGCCGACTCGGCCGACGCGGGAATGATCAGGCCGGCGTTGGTCTCGGTCTCGTCGTCCACCGGCTCCAGCAGCACGTAGCCGTCGAGCGGCTCGATGCGCCCGGTGAAGGGCTCGGAGTGCTCGAACCGGCTGAGGGTATCGTCCTCGTGCATGACCTCAGGGTAGCGCCTGGGGGACGGTACCGGCATCCCGCACATCGGCCAGCAGGTCGGCCAGCCGGAACGGCTTGCGGTGGAACGCCGCGCCCGCCTCGGCCACCCTCCGGCGCGTCTCCGGGTCGTCCACCACCGAGATCACGATCACCCGGCAGGCCAGCCCCTCCTTGCGCACACGGGCCGCCACGGCGAGCCCGTCCATCACGGGCATCCGCACATCGATGATCGCCACCCGGTGGTCGCCGCGCCGGATGACTTCGAGCGCCACGCCGCCGTTGCCAACCTCGTCAACGTCGTAGCCGTTGGATCGCAGCGCCTCGGCGATCATGGCGCGCAGCCCGACGTGGTCGTCTGCGATCAGCACACGGAGCGGTCGATCGGAGCCGGACGCGGGGAGCGACGTGTCCACGTGACGGGATTGTCCGGCAGCACACGCGCCGCCGCCATCACCGCTTTGTGGTACAGGTCGCCGGCCGCCCCGCCGGTAGAATGCCCCGATGCGCACGCACGAGATCAGACGGCGGTACCTGGACTACTTCACGGCCCGCGGGCACGTCCAGCTGCCCAGCGGCTCGCTCGTCCCACCGGACTGGGATACGTCGGTGCTGATCACGACCGCCGGCATGCAGCCGCTGAAGCGCTACTTCCTGGGCATCGAGCAGCCGCCGGCGCCGCGCGCCACCAGCGTCCAGAAGTGCTTCCGCACGGGCGACATCGACGAGGTCGGGAACACCGCCCGCCACCTCACCTTCTTCGAGATGATGGGCAACTTCTCGTTCGGCGAGTACTTCAAGCAGTACGCGATCGAGTGCGCCTGGGACCTGTCCATCCGCGAGGACGGCTTCGCGCTCGACCCCAGCCGGATCTGGGCCAGCGTCTACGAGGGCGACGAGCGGGTCGACCCCGACGAGGAGGCGATCGCGCTGTGGATGGCCCACACCAGCGTGCCCGGCGAGCGGATCGTGCGCCTGGGCGGCGATAACTTCTGGCAGGCGGGGCCGACCGGGCCGTGCGGGCCCTGCTCCGAGCTGTACTACGACCGTGGGCCGGAGCACGGCTGCGGGCGCCCCGAGTGCGCGCCCGGCTGCGAGTGCGACCGCTTCCTCGAGTACTGGAACCTGGTGTTCCTCCAGTACAACATGCTCGAGGGCGGCGCCCTGGAGCCGCTGCCCGCGCCCAGCGTCGACACCGGCTGCGGCCTGGAGCGCGTGGCCGCGCTGATCGCGGGAGTGCACTCCGTGTACGAGACCGACGCCTTCGGCGACGTGATCCGCGAGATCGAGGAGTGGTCGGACACGCGCTACGGCGCGAACGAGACCCAGACCAAGTCGCTGCGCGTGCTGGCCGACCACGCCCGAGCGATGTCGTTCCTGGCCAGCGACGGCATCGAGCCGTCCAACGAGGGCCGCGGCTACGTGCTGCGCCGGATCGTCCGCCGCGCGCTCCTGCACGCCCAGCGGATCGGCATCGAGGGCCCGGTCACGGAGCGCCTGCACAGCGTCGTGGTGGGCCTGCTCAGCGACGTCTACCCCGAGCTGGGCGAGTACCGCACCTCGGTTGCGGCGCTGCTCGCCGCCGAGGAGCGGCGGTTCGCGCAGACCCTCCAGAACGGCCAGCAGCTGCTGCTCGAGGTGCTGGAGCGATCGGGCGCCCAGATCGAGGCGGCCGACGCGTTCAAGCTGCACGACACCTACGGCTTCCCGTTCGAGCTGACCGCCGAGATCGCGGCCGAGCACGGCGTCACGGTCGACGAGCCCGGCTTCGCGAGGCTGATGGAGGAGCAGCGCGAGCGGGCGCGCGCCAGCACCGCCGCCGTCGGCTACGGCGCGTCCGAGCTGGACGCCGGTTTCACGACCGAGTTCGTCGGCTACGAGCAGCTGGACGTTCGCACCCAGGTGGGCGCGCTGGTCGACGAGGGCGACGGCCTGCTGCGGCTGAAGCTGCGCGAGTCGCCGTTCTACGCGGCCGGCGGCGGCCAGGTCTCCGACCAGGGCGCTATCGAATCAGACAACGGGCGGGCGGTGGTCGAGCAGGTGATCCGGCAGGACTCGGACCAGCAGATCGTGGCCCGCCTCGAGCACGGCACCATCGCTCCCGGCGAGCGCATTCGCGCGCACGTGCTGGGCGAGGCACGGCGCCCGACGATGGCCAACCACACGGCCACGCACCTGCTGCACGCGGCGCTGCGCGAGGTGCTGGGCGACCACGTCACGCAGGCCGGCTCCTACGTGGGTCCCGACAAGCTGCGCTTCGACTTCCGCCACGACGCCCCGCTGACGCCGGCCCAGGTGCGGCAGGTGGAGGCGATCGTGAACCGCCACGTCTTCGAGAACCGCCCCGTGCACACCTTCGTGACCGAGAAGGAGCACGCCCAGCAGCTCGGCGCGATGATGCTGTTCGGCGAGAAGTACGGCGACCAGGTGCGGGTGGTCGAGGTGCCGGACGTGTCACGCGAGCTGTGCGGCGGCACCCACGTCCGGTCGACGGCCGAGATCGGCCCGTTCGTGATCCTGCGTGAAGCAAGCTCCTCACAGGGCGTGCGGCGGATCGAGGCGATCACGTCGCAGGCCGCGTTCGAGTACCTGCGCGATCGTGCCGACCAGCTGGACGAGGCCGAGCATGAGGCCGCCGGGCTGCGCGCGGAGCTCAGGAAGTCGGCCCGGGACGGCGGCGCACCGGCCTCCGGCGGCGGCAACGGCCGCGAGGCCGGCCTGGTCGAGTCGGCGTCCGAGCAGGATGGCGTCCGGTTCGTCGCGGCGGTGGTCGACGACATCGACGCCGACACGCTGCTGGCCATCTCCGACCGCGTGAAGGCGCGCCTCGCGCCGGCCGCGGTGGTGCTGGGCAGCTCGACCGAGGGCAAGGTGCATCTGGTGGTGGCGCTCGACCAGCCGGTGGTCGACCGCGGTCTCTCGGCGGTCGACCTGATCCGCGAGATCGCGCCGATCGTGGGCGGCGGCGGTGGCGGCCGTCCCACCATGGCCCGCGCCGGCGGCAAGGATCCGGCCCAGCTGGCGACCGCGATCGCGGCCGCCGAGACCGCGATCCGAGAGCGGCTCAGCTCACCCGGATGAAGGTGCTCGCGCTCGACTACGGCCGAGCCCGCACCGGCGTGGCGGTGAGTGACTCCACCGGCACGCTGGCGCGACCGCTGACGGTGGTGCAGAAGGCCGGCACCGCGGCCGGCATGCGGGCGCTGCTGGAGCAGATCGCCGAGCAGCAGCCGGAGCTGGTGGTGGTGGGCCTGCCGCTGACCCTGCGCGGCGACCAGGGCGAGCAGGCCCGCGAGACGCTGGCGTTCGTCGAGCGCCTGCGAAGCCGCTGCCCGGTTCCGGTCGAGACCTACGACGAGCGCTTCACCACGACGCTGGCGGGGCGCACCACCGGCTCGAAGCACGGAGACGATGCGCTGGCCGCCGCCCATCTGCTCGAGGGGTACCTGACACGGCTCGCCGGCTGATCGCACTGGCCGTCCTGGTGGCGGCCATCCTGCTCGCCTACGAGGGCGTGCGCCGCGTCCTGCCCGACTCCTCGAAGCCGGCGGCGGATCCGCATGGTCCCATGATCACGGTCGTGATCCCGAGCGGCACCGATGCCGGGGGCATCGGCAGCATCCTGCAGCAGGACGGCGTCGTCAGCGACGGCGGCCGCTTCCGCAACTACGCGAAGGAGCAGGGCCAGGGGTCGTCGTTCAAGGCCGGCCGCTACCAGTTCCGGGCGGGCACCGACTACGACGCGATCATCCACGCCCTGGACAACGGTGCCGTCCAGGTGCGGCTGACCAAGCTGGTGGTGCCGGAGGGGTTCCGAAACAGCGAGATCGCGGCGCGGGTGCCGACGGTCGGCATCTCGACCGCCGCCTACAACCACGCGCTCGCCCACGCGTCGCCGCCCGCCGGGTTCGGCCATCCCCGCAGCATGGAGGGGTTCCTGTTCCCCGCCACCTACCCCGTGCGGCCGCACGAGCGCGCGGAGACGCTGATCGCCCAGCAGGAGGGCGCCTTCCAGCAGGAGTTCTCGCAGGTGAACATGAGCTACGCGCGCTCGAAGAACCTGACCACCTACGACGTGCTCACGATCGCCTCGATGATCGAGCGGGAGGCGCGGGTGGACAAGGACCGGGCGCTGATCGCGGCCGTCATCTACAACCGGCTGCACCTGGGGATGACGCTCGGCATCGACGCCACGCTGCTCTACGAGTACGGCTCCTGGACGCACCAGCTGACCGACAGCGAGCTGGCGGCCAACACGCCCTACAACACGCGCGTGCGGCACGGCCTGCCGCCGACGCCGATCTGCAACCCGGGCCTGAAGTCGCTGCAGGCGGCAGCGCACCCGGCGCACGTCGACTACCTCTACTACGTGGCGAAACCCGACGGCAGCCACTACTTCACCAACAACTACCAGGACTTCCTGAACCATGGCGGGTGAGCGACGGATCGGGGGCGGCACGCGGCTGGCCGGCGTGATCGGGTGGCCGGTGGAGCACTCCCGCTCGCCGCAGATGCACAACGCGGCCTACGCCGCGCTGGGCATGGACTGGGTCTACGTGGCGATGCCGGTCGAGCCGGCGCGGCTGGAACAGGCGCTGCGCGGTGCGGCGGCGCTGGGGTTCGCGGGACTGAACGTCACCATCCCCCACAAGCAGGCGACCGCGGCGATCTGCGACGAGCTGTCGCCCGAGGCGCGCCGGGCGGACTCGGCCAACACGGTGCTGATGCAGGACGGCGGGCGGCTGCGCGGCGAGACCACCGACGGCCAGGGCATGCTGGACGCGATCGGCGACCTGCCGGGGCCGGGTGCGCTGGTGCTGGGCGCGGGCGGCGCGGCGCGGGCGGCGGTTGCGGTGCTGGCCGGTGCCGGCCTGGCGGTGACCGTATCGGCCCGGCGGCGGGAGGCGGCCGAGCAGCTGGCACGGGAGCTGGGGGCCACGGCGACCGACTGGCCGGCCGGCGCCGCGCCGGAGCTGATCGTGAACGCGACACCGCTCGGGCAGGCCGGAGAGGCGGACCGGCTGCCACTCGACGCGGGGCTGCTGGACGGCCGCGTGGTGTGCGATCTGGCCTACCGCGGAGACGGCGCCGAGACGGGCCTGATCGCGGCCGCGCGGGAACGCGGCGCGCGTGCGGTGGACGGCCTCGAGGTGCTGGTGGGACAGGGGGCGCTGGCGTTCCGGCTGTTCACGGGCGAGGAGCCGCCGATCGAGATCATGCAGGCCGCGGTGCGGAACGCCACGATCGCATAAGCTTGGCGCGTGATCGCGCTTGTGACCGGTGCTTCAGGGGGGATCGGACTGGAGCTGGCGCGGCTGTTTGCCGGCGATGGGCATGACCTCGTGCTGGTAGCCCGAGGGGGCGAGCGGCTGGCCATGGTCGCACGCGAGCTGGAGGATCGCTTCCGGGTCGAGGTGCGGCCGATCCCGCGCGACCTGTCCAACCCGATCGCGCCGCTGTCGCTGTTCGACGAGTGCGGCGAGGTGGACTTCCTGGTCAACAACGCCGGCTTCGGGCACCGGGGGTCGTTCGCCGACGAGGATCCCGCCATCCTCAGCGAGATGCTGCAGGTGAACGTGGCGGCGCTGACGCAGCTGACGCGGATGTTCCTGCCGGCGATGGTCGACCGCGGCTCGGGCCGGATCCTGAACGTCGCGTCCACGGCCGCGTTCCAGCCGGGCCCGCTGATGGCCGTCTACTACGCCAGCAAGGCCTACGTGCTGTCGTTCTCCGAGGCGATCCGGGCGGAGCTGGAGGAGTCGGGAGTGTCCGTGACAACGCTGTGCCCGGGGCCGACCCGAACGGCGTTCGTCGACCGGGCCGAGGTGTCACGCAACCGGTTCACGAGCTCGCGCGTGATGGAGCCGTTCGAGGTTGCCCGCGAGGGCTACGCCGGCATGATGGCGGGCCGGGCGGTGGTGATCCCCGGCAAGGTCAACCGCCTGGGCGCGGCCGGAGCGCGGCTGGCGCCGCGATCGCTGGCGGCGGGAATCGCCCGTCGCATCCACGAGGCCGACGAGCCGAGCTAGAACCCGATCAGGTGCCGCGACAGGGGCGGGCCCCAGAGCAGCGCGACCTCGGTGCCGAACGCCAGGAACGGGCCGAACGGGAACGTGGCCTTGCGGGCCTTGGCGCCGAGCCGCAGCAGCAGGTACGCCGACAGGGCGGTTGATGCGATGAAGCCGAACAGCAGCGCCACGTACGCGTAGCGTCCCGTGCCGAGGCCGATCATCAGCGCCATCTTGACGTCGCCCAGGCCCATGCCCTTCGGCGAGACCAGCCAGGCCGTGCCCAGGAACAGGAAGCAGAGGATGCCGCTGATGGCGAACTCCGCGATCCGGTCGGGCTGCGCGATGCATGCCACCACGAACACCAGGACCGCGCCCGGGTAGTTGATCAGGTTGGGGATGATGCGGTGGTTGATGTCGATCACCGATGCGGGCACGATCAGCGCGGTCAGAAGCAGCGCCGGCGCCAGCTGCGGCTCGATCCCGATCTGCCACGTCAGCGCCGCGAACAAGCCGGCCGTGAGCCCGGCCATGAGCCAGCGACGGCGCACCGAGGGGGGCGTGCCCTCGCCCAGGGGAAACCGCTGGATCAGCCACTCGATCGGCCACCCAAGCGCGAAACCCACCATGGGGACTGCGAACTCCATGCGGTAGCTATCGGCCACGCGGGGCGCGGACTGTAGGCTGGCCCAGTGCCTGACGTGATCGTGATCGGCGGCGGCATCATCGGCGCCACAACCGCGTGGCAGCTGGCCGAGCGCGGGGCCGAGGTGCTGCTGCTCGAGCGCGGCCACCTGGCGTCGGGCGCCACCCGTCGCAGCCAGGGCCTGCTGCTCGAGCCCGAGGTCGATCCGATGCAGCCGCTGTTCGCGGAGTCCAACCGGCTCTACGACCACCTCGCAGAACGCGCCGGCCTCGAGCTGGCGCTCGACCGGGAGCCGATCGGAACGCTGTTCCTGGCCACCAGCGAGGCCCAGCTGGAGCGGCTCGCCGAGAACGTGCCCGCCGACGGCCGGCTGCTGGATCGAGACGCGGTGCTCGAGGCCGAGCCGGGCCTGGCTCCCACCGTGTCAGGCGGGCTGCTGCTGCCCGGCGGCCGCCGCACCGATCCGGCCGCACTGACGGCGGCGGCGGCGGAGATGGCGCGGCGGTCGGGCGCTGAGATCCGCTGCCACGTCGACGTCAAGCGCGTCTCGCCGGGCGCGGCCGTCACGGACGGAGGGTTCGAGCGGGCCGGGACGATCGTGCTCGCCGCAGGCGCGTGGTCGCGGCGGCTTGCGCACACGGCCGGCCACGAGCTGCTGATCCGGCCGGTGCGCGGCTGGCTGGCGGTGACCGCACCCGTGCCGCCGCTGCTCCGCCACATCGTCTACGAGGCCGGCTACGCCCTGGCCCGTGGGCCTCAGCCGGGCGACCCGGTGCTGATGAGCGACCTTGCCGATGGCGACGTGGCCGTCTTCGGCACGCGTTCGGCCACCGCCATGACGGCGCACCAGAACGCCGACGGCTCGATCATGGTCGGGGCCACGCGCGCCCCCGCGCTTCGCGAGGGAGACGAGAGCGCCGGCGCGCTGCGCGACACCGCCGCCCGCGTCTGCCAGCTGCTGCCGGCGATGGCGTCGGTCGAGGTGGAGACCACCTGGAACGGGCTGCGCCCGTTCACGCCCGACGAGCTGCCCTACATCGGCCACCTCGAGGACGGGCTGGCCGTGTGCGCCGGGCACTCGAGCGACGGCATCCTGGCCGGTGCCGGCTCCGGGCGGCTGGTCGCGGAGATGGTGCTCGGCACGGAGCCGTTCACCGACCCCGCGCCGTTCTCCCCCAGCCGGTCGCATGCCGACGGCGATTAGGCGGGCGGCGGCCGGCGACGCGGCGGCGGCCGCCGAGATCACGAGCGCCGCCTACCGCCCGTACATCGAGCGGATCGGCCGCGAGCCGGCCCCGATGGGCGCCGACTTCGACGCGCTGATCGCGGCCGGCGACGTCTGGGTGGCGACCGACCGTGACCGCGTGGTGGGCGTGCTCGTGCTGCGGGTGGGGGAGACGGCGCTGCTGCTCGAGAGCGTCGCCGTCGACCCGGCCCACCAGCGGCGGGGGATCGGCCGATCGCTGATCGATCACGCCGAGCAGGTCGCCCGCGACGCCCGGCTGGGCGCCGTCGAGCTCTACACGAACGCGCACATGACCGAGAACCTGAGGCTGTATCCGTCGCTCGGATACGACCTGATCGATCGCCGCCGCGAGGACGGGTTCGACCGCGTGTTCTTCCGCAAGTCACTGGCGCCGGGCGGGTAGGCTCTCGGCCCATGGAGCTCTCCTACGTCACAGCCGGCGAATCCCACGGCCCGGGGCTGACCGTCGTGGTCAGCGGCGTGCCTGCCGGCCTCGAGCTCGACCACGAGCTGATCCGCCGCGACCTCGCCCGGCGCCAGGCGGGCTATGGCCGCAGCCCGCGCCAGAAGCTCGAGACCGACGACGTCGTGCCCCACGGAGGGCTGCGCCACGGCCGGACGCTGGGCAGCCCGATCGCGTTCTTCATCGAGAACCGTGACCACAGGAACTGGACCGACCCGATGAACCCGTGGCCGGTGCCGGAGGAGGCGCTCGTGGCCTACGGCTGGCGCGGCAAGCCGATCCGGCTGCCCCGCCCCGGCCACGCCGACCTGTCGGGCGTCCTCAAGTACGGGCTCAGCGACGTGCGCGACGTGCTGGAGCGCGCCAGCGCCCGCGAGACGGCCGCGCGCGTCGCGGCGGGCGCCGTGGCCAAGGCCGTCTGCCGCTCGATCGGGATCGAGGTGCGCTCCCACGTGCTGCAGATCGGATCGGTGCGGGCGACGCCGCCGGCCTGGCTGACGGCCGCCGACTTCGACCGCGCCGAGGCCAGCGAGGTGCGGTGCCTCGACCCCAGCGCCGAGCAGGCCATGATCGCCGAGATCGAGGCTGCCAAGAACGACCGCGACACGCTGGGAGGCGTCACCGAGGTGCGGGCGTTCGGCGTGCCGCCCGGGCTCGGCTCGCACGTCTCGGCCGGCCAGCGCCTGGACGGCCGCCTGGCCGGCGCGATGCTCTCGATCCAGTCGGCCAAGGGCGTCGAGATCGGCGACGCGATCGCCTCCAGCGGCCGGCGCGGGTCGAGCGTGCACGATGAGATCCACCACGATGACGGTCGTGGGTTCTACCGCGAAACCGACCGGGCGGGCGGGCTCGAGGGCGGGATCACGAACGGTGCAGACGTGATCGTGCGCGTGATCTGGAAGCCGCTGCCGACCCTGATGCGACCGCTGGCAAGCGTCGAGCTGGGCAGCCATGAGCAGCAGGCCGCGCACGTCGAGCGCAGCGATGTCACGGTGCTGCCGGCGGCCGCGGTCGTGGCCGAGGCGGGGATGGCGTTCGAGCTCGCCCGGGCCGCACTGGAGAAGTTCGGCGGCGATTCGATCGGGGATTTCGTGGCCGCTCACGCCGCCTACATGGCCCGCGTCGCGCAGGCATGATTCCCGGCCCCTACCGGAACATCGCCCTGATCGGGTTTATGGGCTCCGGGAAGTCGACGCTGGCCGGCCAGCTGGCGGAGCGGCTGGGGTGGGATGTGGCCGACAGCGACGCCGAGGTCGAGCGCGAGGCCGGAAAGCCGATCCCGCGCATCTTCCTGGAGGACGGCGAGGCCGCGTTCCGCGAGCTCGAGGAGCGGGCTGTGGCCCGCCTGTCCGAGCGGATGGACGCCGTGATCGCGCTCGGCGGCGGCGCCATCACCTCGCCGATCACGCGCGAGCGGCTGCACGACGGCAGCTTCACGGTGCTGCTCGACGTGTCGGTGCAGACGGCCTGGCGGCGGATCGAGGCGGAGGCCGAAGACCGGCCGCTGGCCGTTGAGGCGCGCGGGTTCGCCGACCTCTACGAGCAGCGCCGGCCGCTCTACCACGCGGCCGCCGACGCGCTGGTCGACGCCGAGCAGCTGGAGGGCGGCGAGCCGCTGCTGGTGCCGCTCAGCCGGCCGGCCGCGCTGTCCGAGCTGCCGCGGCTGGTGGGCGCGCGGCGCGCCGCCCTGATCGCGGACCGGGCGGTGCTGCGGCTGGTGGGGGCGCCGGTGGAGCCGCTGGTGACCGTACGGCTGCCCGTGGGCGAGGCGGCAAAGACGGTGGCGGTGGCGCGCCAGGCGTGGACGCGGCTGGCCGACCTGGGCCTGGAGCGCGGGGACGTGGTGGTTGGGTTGGGCGGCGGTGCCGCGACCGACGCGGCCGGGTTCGTGGCCGCCACCTACCAGCGCGGCGTCCCGTGGATCGCGGCGCCGACCTCGCTGGTGGGGATGGTGGACGCGGCCATCGGCGGCAAGACCGGGATCGACCTGCCCGGTGCCAAGAACTACGTCGGCGCCTTCCACCCGGCCGAGTGGGTGGTGGCCGACCCGGGGCTGCTGGAGACGCTGCCGGTGCGGGAGTGGGCCTGCGGCTTTGCCGAGGTGATCAAGACCGGCCTGCTGGCGGGCGGGCGGCTGTGGGAGATGGTGCAGGCGTGGGAGCCGGGGCGGGGATCCACGGAGCAGCGGCTGGAGCTGATCCGCCGCTGCGCCGCCTACAAGGCGCACGTGGTGGCGAGCGATCCGCGCGAGCAGGGCATGCGCGCCGTGCTCAACCTGGGACACTCGATCGGCCACGCGATCGAGGCGGCGGCCGGATTCACCAGCATCGCCCACGGCGAGGCGGTGGCCGTGGGGCTGCTGCCGGCGCTGTGGCTGTCGGGAAAGGTGGCCGGACTCGACCCGGCCGTGGAGGGCGACGTCCGAGCGCTGCTGCGGATGCACGAGCTGCCCACCGGCTTTGCGGGCGTCGACGCTGCGGCCGTGCGAGAGGCGCTTCGACGCGACAAGAAGTCGGTCGAGGGCCGCGTCCGGTTCGTGCTGCTGGAGCAGGTCGGCAAGCCGGTCTGGGGCGTGGACATCGACGACGAGCTGATCGACCTCGCGATCGGCCGGGCGCTGGCGGGCTGAGCCCGCCGGCACCCGACCGGCTCTCCTCTACGAGAGCAGCACCACCGGCACCCGCACCTGATGCTGCGGCTTGCCGTTGCCGTCGGTGTCGTCATCAGAGACGACGATCGTGCCCAGCTGGTCGCTGCCGACCGAGAACGGCACCAGGATCGTGTAGCCGCCACGGCAGCCGGTGCCGCAGCTGGCGGTGGTGTGTGCGTGCGCGATGGTGGTGCCGTTGTGGTTGAGGATGCGGATGTGCAGGCTGCCCTCGAACACGATGGCGTTGCCGCTGACGCGCACGCTGCCCGAGAGCGCCGTGCCGATGGCCGGGTTCCAGACGGTGATCGGCGGCAGCAGGCCGGCGAAGCTGTCCTGCGTCATCGGCCGCGGCAGCTGCACGCCGGCCAGGCTGGACACGGCCCGTCCGTTCACCTGCAGGGCGACCCGGTCGATGGTCGGGAACTGCGCCAGCGTCCAGGTCAGCTGGGCGAGGCGCATGCGCACCTGGGCGGTCGTGCCCGAGGCCGCGAACTCGCTGCTGAGATCGGCGGTGGCCGTGCCGTTTGCGACCGAGAGGCCGAGCAGGTCGGCCGCTGCCGGCACCTGCGAGCCGACGCCCGCGTCCGACTCGGACAGGTTCGGCCCGGCAAGCAGCGCCTGCACGGCGGCGCGCGCCGGTGCGGGCGTCAGCGGCTGCTGCCGCTTCACCAGCCACAGCTTGCCGCTGCGCTGGAACCAGACCTTGTAGACGCTGGTCTCGGCGGCAGTGGCATGGGCGGAGCCGGCGGCCACGGCGGTGGCTGCGGCCATCACGGCCAGCAGGGTGCGGAATCGCATTCGAAGTCCTTTCGTCGGGGTTGGCGCCCAGCCTGCACGCGGTCCCCGTCACCTGTCAGTCACGAGCCGTGCCGGACCCGTCACAGACCCATCTGGCCGGGCGTCGCGCGCGCGAGACACGGTGCCGCGGCCTTCCAGTACCCTTCGCGGCCATGCAGGTCACGGTCCTGAACGGCGTCAACCTGAACATGCTCGGTCACCGTGACCCCGAGCAGTACGGCGACATGACGCTGCTGCAGCTGGAGACCCGGATCTACGAGTGGGCGCAGGAGCTGAACATGTCGGCCCGCTGCTCCCAGACCAACCACGAGGGCGCGTACGTGGACATGATCCACGAGGCCTGTTCGGGCACCGACGCGCTCGTCGTCAACCCCGGCGCCTGGAGCCACTACAGCTACGCCATCCGCGACGCGCTCGAGATCTTCACGGGCCCGATCGTCGAGGTGCACCTGTCCGACATCGAGCGCCGCGAGCAGTGGCGGCGCCAGACGGTGATCTCGGATGTGGTCTCGCACCGCATCAGCGGGCGCGGCGCCGAGGGCTACCGGGACGCCTTCACCTACCTCGCGGAGAACGCCCCATGAACTATCGCGCGCGCGTCGAACGGCTGGCGGCCGGCCTGGCCGGCCACGAGATCGACGCCCTCCTGATCACGGACCTCACGAACGTCCGCTACCTGACCGGGTACACCGGCAGCAACGGCGCCGTGGTGGCAACGCCGTCCGGCTCCGTCTTTCTGACCGACTTCCGCTATCTGGAGCGGGTTGCGCCGCTGCGCGAGTTCATCGACGTGCAGCAGGCGAACCAGGACCTGATCCGCTTCGTCTCCACCCGCTGGGCCGAGCTCGCGCCCGGCGCAGCCAGGGTCGGCTTCGAGTCGGTGCACCTGTCCTACGCCGCGCACGCGCTGCTGGCGGAGGCGTCCGGGGACGTCGAGCTGGTGGGTGTGTCCGGCGCCGTCGAGGGCCTTCGGATCGTCAAGGACGATGACGAGATCGAGGCCATCCGCCGTGCCGCGGCCATCCTCGAGCCGGTCTACGCGCAGCTGGTGGGCGACGGCCTGGCCGGGCGCACGGAGTTCGACGTGGCCTGGCGCGTCCAGGAGCTGGTGCGCGAGCACGGCGGCGACGGCGTCGCCTTCGACTCGATCGTGGCGTCCGGCGCGGCCGGCGCGCTGCCGCACGCCGAGCCGCGGCGCGAGGTGATCGCCCCCGGCAGCATGGTCACGATCGACATCGGCGCCGTGCTCGACGGCTATCACTCCGACTGCACGCGCACCTTCGCCACCGGCCCCGTCCCCGAGCCGCTGGGCGAGGTCTACGAGCTGGTGCTGCGGGCCCAGCTGGCCGGTCTCGACGTGGTGCGGCCGGGCGTCACCGGCAAGGACGCCGACGCGGTCGTGCGCGACATCATCACCGAGGCCGGCCACGGCGAGCACTTCCAGCACGGCACTGGTCACGGCGTCGGTCTCCAGATCCACGAGGATCCGCGCCTCTCCGTCACCTACCCCGCAACCCTCGAGCAGGGGATGGTCGTCACAGTGGAGCCGGGCGTCTACCTGCCGGGCGTCGGCGGGGTGCGCATCGAGGATCTCGTGGTGGTCACCGGGGACGGCTGCGAGCGCCTCACCGGCTACCCTAAGGAGCTGATCACGGCCGGCTGACGGCCTCACCACCATGGCTGAAACCATCTCCACCAACCAGTTCAAGAACGGCATGCACGTCGAGGTCGACGGCACCATCTACCGCATCGTCGACTTCCAGCACGTCAAGCCCGGCAAGGGCGGCGCGTTCGTCCGCACCAAGCTGAAGGCGCTGGAGTCGGGCGGCATCGTCGACAAGACCTTCCGGGCCGGCGAGAAGATGCCGCGCATCCACACCGAGGTCGTCAACGTCACCTACCTCTACAACGACGGCAACGACGTGCACCTGATGAACTCCGAGACCTTCGACCAGCTCGCGTTCCCGGCCGACACAATGCGCGAGGAGCTGCAGTACATGCGCGAGAACGACACCGTGCAGCTGCTCACGGTCGACGGCAAGCCGACCTCGCTCCAGCTGCCGGCGGCGGTCGAGCTGAAGGTGGTCGACACCGAGCCCGGCGTCAAGGGCGACACCGTCTCCAACGTGACCAAGCCGGCCACGCTCGAGACCGGCGCCGTCGTCGCGGTACCCCTGTTCGTCAACGTCGGTGACGTGATCCGCGTGGACACGCGCGAGGCGCGGTACATCTCACGCGCGTGACCCGCATCGTCGACACCACGATCCGCCTGCTCTCCCAGCAACCGCTGGTCGGCACCATCTCAACCTCGCGCGTGCTGGAGGTGGCCGAGATCCTCGACCAGGCCGGCTTCGCCGCGCTCGAGGTGAGCGGCGGCGGCTGCTTCGACGCCGCCGTCCAGAAGGGCACCGAGAGCCCGTGGGAGCGGATCCGCGGCGTCAAGGCGCGCTGCCGCACGACGCCGCTGCAGATGGCGCTGCGCGGGCGGTTCCTGGTCGGCTCGCGGCCGCTGTCCGACGACCTGGTGCGCCGCTTCATCCTCTGCGCGGCCGAGAGCGGCATCGAGATCTTCCGGCTGCACGACCCCCTGAACGACGTGGAGAACCTCGAGTCGGCCGCGGCGGCGGTGCGCGAGGCGGGCGGCCGCCTGTACGCCGGCCTGGCCTTCTCCGGCTTCATGCCGAACCTGCCGCGGGTGGTCGACAAGGCGCGGCGGCTGGCCGAGCTCGGTGCCGACCACGTGCTGGTGCACGACCCGGCCGGCGCGCTCGATCCCGGCACCTGCGACCGCGTCATCAACGAGCTGGCGGAGGCGTCCGGCCTGCCGGTCGGCCTCTACTGCCAGGGCACCGGCGGAAACGCGCTGGCGATGGCGATCGAGGCCGCGCGCCACGGCGCAGAGCCGATCGCCACGGCCGTGCTGCCGGTCGCCTACACGCTGCACCGGGTGGCCGGCGAGGTGCTGTGCGACTCGCTCACCGGGCTCGGGCTCGAGCACGGCGTCGACGCCGACCGCGTCTGGGAGGCGTCGCGATTCATCGACGAACACGTCACGTCGCAGATGCCGGCGCTGCCGATCCCGCCCCGCATCACGCTGCGCACCGCCTTCAACCGGCTGCCCGTGGGACTGGTCTCCGAGCTGGACGCGCGGCTGCGGATGCTGGGTGCAGCAGACCGCCTGGACGAGGTGCTGGAGGAGTTCAAGCAGGTGCGCCTCGACTGCGGTGTGCCGCCGCTGGCCCAGCCGGTGGGCGGCATCCTGGCCGGCCAGGCCGTGCGGCACGTGCTGTCGGCGCGGCGCTGGGACGAGGTGTCACCCGACATGCGCGACTACCTGTCGGGCATCTACGGCAATCCGCCCCAGGCCATCGCGCCGGCGGCGGCCGCCCACGCCGACCCCAACGCGGCCGTCGATCCCTCACCCGATCTCGACCAGATGCGGGCCGAGGGGCTGGCCGCCAGCGAGGAGGATCTGCTGCTGATCGCGCTGTTCGGCGACGACGCCAGCCGGCTGCTGGCGACCCTGCGCGGCCGCGGCGATCGCGAGGATGCCGAGCGCGACGGCCTCGAGCGCAGCCAGTCCGAGCGGATCCGCGAGCTGATCGAGATGGTCGAGGGCTCCGACGTGGGCGAGCTCACCGTCGAGGACGCCGGCGTGCGGATCACGGTCCGCCGCCAGGAGGAACATCCGCTGGCTCCGGTCGCGGCTGCTCCCGCCGTCACCCCGGCTGACAACGGTGCCGCGGAGTCCGCCGCGCCGAGCGTGTCGCAGACGGTGACGGTGCCGTCGCCGATGGTCGGCACCTTCTACCGTTCGCCGTCGCCGACCGCCGAGCCGTTCGTCAGCGAGGGCGACACCGTCGCCGTCGATCAGGTGCTGTGCGTGCTGGAGGCGATGAAGCTGTTCAACGAGCTCAAGTCCGAGCACGCCGGCGTGATCCGGGCGGTGCTGGTCGGCAACGCCGAGCCGGTCGAGTACGGCCAGCCGTTGTTCGAGCTGGAATTGGTTTAGATGGTTGACTCCATGAGTTGCGCGGCGCTCCGTGCGCGATCTGCGTCATCGCAGATCGCTCCCGACCGGCGCAAGCCATGGCTTGCGCCTAGGTCTGGGACAGGCTGGACGCCACGATCGTCCTTGGCCAGGACATCATCCAGCCTGCCCGGCGCCGTCCGCGATCTGCGTGAATCGCAGATCGCTACCGACCGCTGCAAGCCAAGGCTTGCAGCTTCCCGACGCCCAGCGCGCCCCATCCTGCGCCCAGCATCCACGCGCCCCATGGAATCAACCATCCGCTCATGCTCCGCCGCGTCCTGATCGCGAACCGCGGGGAGGCGGCGGTGCGCCTGGTGCGGGCCTGCCACGACCTCGGCGCGGAGGCGGTGGCCGTGTACTCGACCGCCGACAGCGACGGGCTGTGGGTGGGCCTGGCCGACCGCGCGGTGTGCATCGGGCCGCACGCAGCGGCCGACAGCTACCTGCGGGTGCCGAACCTGATCGCGGCCGCCGAGACCACCGGCTGCGATGCCGTTCATCCCGGCTGGGGATTCCTGGCCGAGAACGCCGGTTTCGTGCGTGCCTGCGAGGACAACGACCTGGTGTTCGTGGGCCCGTCGGCCGAAGCGATCGAGCTGATGGGTGACAAGAGCCGCGCCAAGCAGACCATGGCCGGCGCCGGCGTGCCGCTGGTGCCGGGCAGCCAGGAGCGGCTGTCGGGTGCCGCCGAGGCCGCCCAGCTTGCCGGCCAGGTCGGCTACCCCGTGCTGCTGAAGGCGTCTGCCGGTGGCGGCGGCCGCGGCATGCGCATGGTCGCCGGGCCGGATCAGGTCGAGGAGGCCTACCGGATGGCGTCGGCGGAGGCCGAGAGCGCCTTCGGGGACGGCAGCATGTACCTGGAGAAGGCGATCGTCGAGCCCCGCCACGTCGAGATGCAGGTGCTGGCCGACGACGCGGGCGGCGTGCTGGTGCTGGGCGAGCGGGACTGCTCGGTGCAGCGCAGGCACCAGAAGCTGATCGAGGAGGGTCCCAGCCCGGCGCTGGACGAGGCCACCCGGTCCGCGATGGCCGAGGCCGCGGGCCGCGCCTGCAGCGCCTGCGACTACGTCAACGCCGGCACCGTCGAGTTCCTGGTCGACCGCGACGGCGGGTTCTCGTTCATCGAGATGAACACCCGGCTGCAGGTCGAGCACCCGGTCTCGGAGCTGCTGACCGGCATCGACATCGCCGTCTGGCAGTTGCGGATCGCCGGCGGCGAGCGGCTGCCGGCCACCGGCCTGGCGCCGCTGGTCGGCCACGCCATCGAGTTTCGCATCAACTGCGAAGACCCCCGCCGCGGGTTCATGCCTGCCGCCGGCACCGTCAGCCGCTTCCGGCCGCCGCTCGGAGCCGGCGTCCGCGTCGACACCCACGCCTACGAGGGCTACCGGGTGCCGCCCTTCTACGACTCGCTGCTGGCCAAGGTGATCGTCCACGGCGGCGACCGCGAGCAGGCCATGGCGAGGGCCCGCCGGGCGCTGGGCGAGCTCGAGATCGAGGGCGTCGCCACCACCCGCGAGCTGTTCCTGGAGATCCTGGACGAGCCCCGCTTCGGCTCCGGCCGCTACACGACCGCCTACCTCGACGATGCCCGCGGCGCGCTGCCGTCGCTGGCGGAGCAGGTGGCATGAGCGTGCAGCTGGCGAACGCGACCATCTCCGACGAGGCGCTCGTCTCGATCGTCCGCGGCGCCGTCGGCCGGGTCGAGGGTGTGCGCCTCGACCAGCCCGGCCGCGTGTCGCGCGTGCTGCCGGGCCGGCGCGGCGCGGTCAGCTGGGAGCTGGACACCCGCGGCGTCGCCTTCGACGTGGACGTGGCCGCCTCCTACGGCGTTCCGTTGCGGCGGGCCGCTGCCGACGTGCGCGAGCAGGTGGCTGCCGCCGTGATCGGCATGACCGGGCTGCCGGTGCGCTCGGTGGACGTGACCGTGACGGGCGTGGAGCGATGAGCCGGCGCGGCGAGCGCAGGGCGGCGGCCTTCCTGCTCTACCAGCACGATCTGATGGACGAGCCGTTCGCGTCGCTCTACGACTCCTACCAGCGCGACACCGGCGAGCCCGTCAGCGAGTTCACGCGTGTGCGTGCGGAGGGCGTCTGGGCGTCCCGCGAGCGCCTCGACCACGCCATCGACGAGGCCGCGCAGGGCTGGACGAGCGAGCGGATGGCCGTGCTGGAGCGAAACATCCTGCGGCTGGCTGTGTGGGAGATGAGCGAGGGGGACGTGCCGGCCGCGGTGGCGATCGACGAGGCCGTGACGCTGGCAAAGCGCTACGCATCGCCCGAGGCGGCCACGCTCGTGAACGGTATCCTGGGCCGGATCGCGCGCACCGAGGGGGTGGGAACCTGAGCGACGACGTGCTTGCAGAGTTGGCGACACAGATCGAGCAGCTGCGCGGGCGGCTGGACGGCGAGCAGCTGGACGCGGCCGAGACGGCCGACCTGCTCGAGCAGATCACGCAGCTCGCTCAGCAGGCGCTGGACGAGATCGAGCGCCGTGCCGAGGGGCTCGAGACGACGGAGCCCTCGCCCTGATCGAGCCATACCTTGAGGGCCTGGCCGCCCAGTCCCAGCTCGACGGCATGGACGACGCTGTCCGCTACTCGCTGCTGTCGCCCGGAAAGCGCGTGCGCCCGCGGCTGTGCCTGGCTGCGACCAGGGCCGCGGGCGGCGATCCGGAGCGGGCACTGCCGGCCGCCGCCGCCCTGGAGATGATCCACGCCTTCTCGCTCGTCCACGACGACCTGCCGGCGCTCGACGACGACGACCTGCGGCGGGGACGGCCCGCCAGCCACGTCCGCTACGGCGAGGCGGTGGCGGTGCTGGCCGGCGACGCGCTGCTGAACGCCGCCTACAGCCATGTCATCCGGCACCTGGCCGAGCCGGCCGACGTGAAGCTGGCGGTGCTGGCGGAGCTCTCGGGCGGCGTGGCGGCGATGATCGACGGGCAGTACCTGGACGTGACCGCGGCCGCGCCGAGCGAGGACGACCTGGCGCGCCTGCACCGGCTCAAGACCGGCGCGTTGATCGAGGCGTCGGTGGCCTGCGGCCTGTGGGTGGCGGGGCTGCCGCCAGACGATCAGGGGCCGTACCGCAGGTTCGCCGCCGAGCTGGGACTGCTGTTCCAGATCGTCGACGACGTGCTCGACGACGGCACCGACGGCGAGCCCAGCTACGTCACGCTGCTGGGCCGGGACCGGGCCCGCGAGATGGTGCACGAGTCCCACCAGCGGGCCCTCGAGCTGCTGGCAGCGATCGACGGTGACCGCTCGCAGCTGGCCGAGCTGACGGAGCTGATCGCTCGCCGCAGCGCGTGATTGCAGTCGTGCCGTACGACGCCGCCTGGCCGGGGATGTATGCGACCGAGCGCGACAGTCTGGCCGCGGCGCTGGGCGAGGTTGCGGTGGGGATCGACCACATCGGATCGACGGGGGTGCCGGGGCTGGCGGCCAAGCCGTGGATCGACATCCAGGTGGAGGTGCGCCGGATGCGGCCCCCGGACGCGTACCGCCAGCCGCTGCTGGCGCTCGGCTACGTGCACCACCCGGACGACGACGACCATGAGTTCTTCGACCGCCGGCCATATCACGTCCACGTCTGCGCTGCGGGCGGCGACTGGGCCCGGCGCCACCTCGCCTTCCGCGACCTGCTGCGGCAGGACGCGGCCGCGCGGGACGCCTACCAGGCGGAGAAGCTGCGCCTGGCCGCCGAGCATGACGACGTGCTCGCCTACACGGAGGCGAAGACGCCGATCATCCGCCGCCTGCAGGACGCTTCTATCCTGCCGCCATGACCTCGCGCCGTCGCCTGGACGCCGAGCTGGTCGCGCGCGGGCTGGCCGAGAACCGCAGCCGGGCGCAGGCGCTGGTGATGGCGGGGCGCGTGACCGTCGGCGGGCGGTTGGTGGACAAGGCGGGCACCGCCGTCGCAGGCGACGCCGACATCGCCGTCACCGAACAGCCGCGCTACGTGTCCCGCGGCGGCGACAAGCTCGAGACCGGCCTGCGTCGCTGGCACGTCGACGTCACCGGCGAGCGCTGCCTGGACGTCGGCGCCTCCACCGGCGGCTTCACGGACTGCCTGCTGCAGCACGGCGCGGCCGAGGTGATCGCGCTGGACGTGGGCCGCGGCCAGCTGCACGAGCGGCTGCGCGCGAACCCGTCCGTGCACGTGATCGAGCGCATCAACGCGCGCGCGCTGACGGCGGCCGACCTGCCCTACCGGCCCGGGTTCATGACGGCCGACGTGTCGTTCATCTCGCTGCGGCTGGTGCTGCCGCCGGTCGTTGCGGCCGCCGCCCCGCAGTGGCGCGCGATCGTGCTGGTGAAACCGCAGTTCGAAGCCGGGCGGGAGCTGGTCAGGGAGGGCGTGGTGCGCGATCCGGCGGTGCGCGGGCAGGTGTTGCACGATCTTTGCGCGTTCGTGACCGGATCGGGCTCCGCCATCCTGGGCGTGTGCGATTCTTCCCACCCGGGGCCGGCGGGCAACCGCGAGTACCTCCTGTACCTCGCCTCGCCCGGCCATCCGGTGAGCCAGGAGCGCGAGGTCGATGTCGACGCGGAGATCCGAGATGCTGTCCACAACCCCGGCTAGCGGGCCGGTGACGCGGGCGGCCGTGGTCCCGCACGGCCGCATCGAGCGGATCGGCGACGCCGCCGACCGCCTGCGCGCGGTCGCCGAGCGCTGCGGCGTGGAGCTGGTCGAGGACACGAGCGCCGACCTGGCGGTCGTGCTGGGCGGCGACGGCACCACCCTGCGGGCGCTGCACCGCTACCTCGGCACCGAGGTGCCGTGCCTGGGCGTCAACTTCGGCCGGGTCGGGTTCCTGACGAGCGTCGATGGCGGCCAGCTGGAGGCCGGCATCGAGCAGGCCTTCCGCGGCGGCTACGAGGTGATCGACCTGCCCACGCTGCGCGGCCACGACGGCCTGCACGACCTGGTGGCGATCAACGACATCGTGCTCACCAGCGGCATCCTGGGCCGGATGGTGATCCTCGAGTGGAGCGTCGACGGCACGTCGCTGGGCGAGGTCGGCTGCGACGGCGCGATCCTGGCCACGCCCACCGGCTCGACCGCCTACAACCTCTCGGCCGGCGGCCCGGTGCTGGCGTGGGGGGCCGACGCCTTCGTGCTCTCGTTCGCCTCGCCGCACTCCCTGCACGCCCGCTCGATGGTGCTGGGTGAGGAGCACCGGGTCGAGGTGCACAACCGCTCCGACGACGTCCCTCTGCAGGTGGTGCAGGACGGCCACACGATGGGCGACGTCCCTCCCGGCGGGCGCATGATCGTGGGCATGGGGGAGCAGCGCGCGCAGCTTGCGCGGCTGGCCGGCACCTCGTTCTTCAGCCGCTACCGGGAGACGTTCACGGCGTGACGCTGCTGCGCCTGCAGATCGACAACCTGGCCCTGATCGACCACGCCGAGCTGGAGCTGGGGCCGGGCCTGAACGTCTTCACCGGCGAGACCGGCGCCGGCAAGACGATGCTGGCGCAGGCGATCGGGCTGCTGGCCGGGGCCGCACCGGACGCCGGCATGGTCGGCCCGCACGGAGCGGAGACCTACGTGGAGGCGGAGTTCGCGGTCGCCGACGGGTTCTTCGAGCAGCAGGCTCCGGAGGCGGTGGCGGCGCTGCGGCCGGACGGTGAGACGACGCTGGTGGTGGCGCGGCGGATCGCCGCCAGCGGCCGCAGCCGGGCGCTGGTGTGGGGGCGGAGCTGCGCCCGCGACGATCTCGAGCAGCTGGGCGAGCTGCTGCTCGAGGTGTCCTCGCAGCACGAGGCGCGGCGCCTGGCCCGCCCCGCCACGCAGCTCGACCTGCTCGACTCGGCCGCCGGCAACGACAAGCTGCGCTCGGCCATGGCCGCCGCCTGGCGCGAGCTGCGCGCGGCCCGCGAGCAGCTGGCGGAGGCCCGCGATGCCGCCGCCGACGCCGAGCGCCGCCGCGGCGAGCTCGAGGAGCTGGTGAGCCGTGTCGGTGAGGCCGCCATCGATCCGGGCGAGCCGGTCGCCCTGGCTCAGGAGCGCGAGCGGCTGCGGCATCTGGACGAGCTGGTGGCGGCGATCGCCGGTGCGGCCGCGCTAGTCAACCCGGAGGAGGGCGACGGCGCGCTCGGCCTGGCGGCGCGCGCAGCCGAGCTGATCGGCGACGCCGAGCGCTACCAGCCGGAGCTGGGGGCGGTGGCGGCCGAGCTGCGCGACTCCTCGCTGCGTATGCAGGAGGCGGCGATCGAGCTGCGCGCCCAGCTGGACGGCCTCGAGCCGGAGCCGGGCCGGCTCGAGCACGTCGACCAGCGCCTGCTCCTGTTATCCGAGCTCGAGCACCGCTTCGGAGTGCCCGCCGCCGACCTGCCGGCGCGCTGCGCGGAGGCGCAGGCGGCGCTCGACCTGATCGACACCGGAGGACGCCGGCTGGCCGAGCTGGAGGCCGCTCTGGCCGAGGCGACGACCGCCGCGGAGCGCGCGGCCGGCCGCCTGCACGCCGCCCGCAGCAAGGCGGCGAAGCCGTTCTCGCAGGCGGTCGAGACGGAGCTGGCCGACCTCGGCATGGACGGCGCGCGGCTGCAGGTGCAGATCGAGCCAGCCGAGCTGGGCGTGCGCGGCGCCGACCGCGTGACGCTGCTGCTTGCCGCCAACGCCGGCCTGCCGCCGGGCCCGATCGCGAGCGTTGCCTCGGGAGGCGAGCTGTCGCGGATCGCGCTGGCGGTGCGGGTGGTGGCGCGGTCGGCGGGTGGCGCTGCCACGCTGCTGCTGGACGAGGTCGACGCTGGCGTGGGCGGGCGCACGGCGCATGCGGTGGCCGAGAAGCTGAAGCGCCTGTCGGCCGGCGCGCAGCTGCTGTGCATCACCCACCTGCCCCAGATCGCCGGGTCGGCCGACGTGCACTTCCGGGTCGAGAAGGCGCAGGGTGATCCGGCCGTGACGGCGGTCGCCCGGCTCGAGGGCGACGCGATCGTCGAGGAGGTCGCGCGCATGCTGGGCGGCCTCGAGGGCGACGAGACCGCCCTGCGGCACGCCGCCGCGATGCTGGGCTGACCGACGCCCGGGCCGCCGTCGTGGTGCTCGCGTATGATGCCTTCCCGGGGCCGGTCACTCTCGGAAAGGTGGACACCAGGTGAGCAAGCAGGTCAAGTACGTGTTCGTGACCGGCGGGGTCGTCTCGTCGTTGGGGAAGGGCATCACCGCGGCCTCCCTGGGCCGGTTGCTGAAGTCGCGCGGCCTCAAGGTCTCGCTGCAGAAGTTCGACCCCTACATCAACGTCGACCCGGGCACCATGAGCCCGTTCCAGCATGGCGAGGTGTTCGTCACCGAGGACGGCGCCGAGACCGACCTCGACCTGGGCCACTACGAGCGGTTCGTCGACGAGTTCCTGTCGCGCAACTCGAACCACACGACCGGCTCCATCTACAACGCGATCATCCGCAAGGAGCGCAAGGGCGAGTACCTGGGCTCGACCGTGCAGGTGATCCCGCACGTCACCGACGAGATCAAGCGCCGCATCCAGCGGGTCGCCCAGTCCGAGGAGGTCGACGTTGTCATCACCGAGATCGGCGGCACCGTCGGCGACATCGAGAGCCTGCCGTTTCTGGAGGCGATCCGCCAGTTCCGCAACCAGGTCGGACGCGACAACGCGATGTACATCCACTGCACGCTCGTGCCCTTCATCGAGGTGGCCGGGGAGCTGAAGACCAAGCCCACCCAGCACTCCGTGCAGGAGCTGCGCCGGATCGGTATCTCGCCGGACGTGATCGTGTGCCGGTCAAAGCACCCGCTGGGCAGCGACATCAGGGAGAAGATCGCGCTGTTCGCCGACGTCCCGGCCGAGGCGGTGATCTCGGCCTCCGACGCCGCGAGCATCTACGAGATCCCGCTGATGATGCAGGAGCAGGGCCTCGACCGGCTGGCCTGCGAACGGCTGGGCCTGGTCACGGGCCCGGCCGACATGCGCGAGTGGGAGGCGGTGGTCGATCGCGTGCACGCCGCCGAGGGCAGCGTCCGCATCGCCATCGTCGGCAAGTACGTGCAGCTGCAGGACGCCTACCTGTCGGTGGTGGAGGCGCTCAACCACTCGGCCATCCACCACGGCACCCGCCTCGAGGTGATCTGGGTCGACGCCGAGACGCTGTCCAAGCAGGAGGCGGAGGGCAAGCTGGCGGAGGCCGACGGCGTGCTCATCCCCGGGGGCTTCGGCATCCGCGGGATCGAGGGCAAGATCGCCGCCGCGCGCTTCGCCCGTGAGAACGAGGTGCCCTACCTGGGAGTCTGCCTGGGCATGCAGGTGGCGGTGGTCGAGTTCGCGCGCCACGTTGCCGGCCTGGACGGCGCCAACTCGAGCGAGTTCGACCCGGAGACGCCGTACCCGGTGATCGACCTGCTGCCGGAGCAGAAGGAGGTCGAGGACATGGGCGGCACCATGCGGCTGGGCGCCGACTCGGTGACGCTGGTCGAGGGCAGCCGCGCACACGCCGCGTACGGCGAGCGGGTGGTGCAGGAGCGCCACCGTCATCGCTACGAGGTCAACAACCAGTACCGCTCCAAGCTGGTGGCCAGCGGCCTGCTCATCTCCGGCACGTACCAGGACGAGCGGCTGGTCGAGGTGATCGAGCTGCCCGACCACCCGTGGTTCGTGGCCAGCCAGTACCACCCCGAGTTCAAGTCGCGCCCCAACCGGCCGCAGCCGCTGTTCCGCGACTTCGTCGGCGCCGCCGTCGCCCGCCGCGTGGGCGTTGCGCCGGCCGTGGAGAACGTGCCCGCGTGAGCGAATCGCGAGCGGACGATCCAGGGATGACGACGGTCGACGACACCTGGTCGGAGCTGACCGCGCGCATGCGCGGGTTCGCCGACCTCAGCAACGTCAACGCGCTGCTGGGCTGGGACCAGGAGACCTACATGCCGCTGCGCGGCAGCGACGCCCGCGCCCGCCAGATGGCGACGATGCGGGTGATCCGGCACGAGATGCTGGTGAATCCGCGGCTGGGCGAGCTGCTCGACCGGGCCGGCGATGAGCCGCTCGACCGGCCGCGGCAGGAGATGGTGCGGCTGCTGCGCCGCGACCGCGACCGGGCGGTGAAGCTGCCGCCCGAGTTCGTGCGGCGGCTGGCGCTGGCGGAAGGGCGGGGCGCGGTGGCCTGGCGGGTGGCGCGCGAGGAGGGTGACTTCGCCCTCTACGAGCCGGCGCTCGAGGAGATCATCGCCGCCAAGCGGGACGAGGCCGACCTGGTCGGCCTCGACGGGGAGCGCTACGACGCGCTGCTCGACCAGTTCGAGCCGGGCATGCGGGTCGCGCGTCTGGAGCCGCTGCTGGCCCTGTTGCGTGCGGAGCTGAGCGAGCTGCTGGCCGCGATCGTGGCGGCGCCGCAGCTGGAGCAGGCTCCGTTCGAGCAGCGGCTGTTCCCGGACGCGCAGCAGTGGGATCTGACCATGCGGCTGCTGGGCGACCTCGGGTTCGACCTCACCGCCGGGCGCCAGGACCGCTCCGCGCACCCGTTCACACAGACCATGGCGCTGGGCGACATCCGCGTGACGACGCGCATCGACGAGCGCCATCCGCTGAGCGGGATCTACTCGACCGTGCACGAGGCCGGGCACGGCCTCTACGAGCAGGGCTTCGAGCCCCGGTTCGAGGACACGCCGCTGGCCGCGGCGCCGTCGCTGGGGCTGCACGAGTCACAGTCGCGGCTGTGGGAGAACATCGTGGGGCGCAGCCGGCCGTTCTGGGATCACTACGCGCCGGTGATGCGCGAGATCTTCCCCGACGTGGCGGCGGACATCACGGCCGAGCAGCTGTACGTGGCCTGCAACCGCGTGCAGCCGTCCCTGATCCGTGTGGAGGCCGACGAGGTGACCTACAACCTGCACATCCTGATCCGCTTCGAGCTGGAGCTGGCGCTGATGCGCGACCAGCTGGAGGTGGCGGAGCTGCCGGGAGCGTGGGGCGACGCCTACGAGCGCACGCTGGGGCTGCGTCCCGAGAACGACGTGCTGGGCGTGATGCAGGACATCCACTGGTCGCACGGATCGTTCGGCTACTTCCCGACCTACACCCTGGGCAACCTCTACTCGGCCCTGCTCTGGGACGCCTACTGCAAGGACGATCCGGCGGCTGAGGACCACATCGGGGCCGGTGAGTTCCAGCACGTCCTGGGCTGGATGCGCGAGCACGTGCACAAAGCGGGCGCCATCGACCAGGGCGAGGATCTGATCCGGCGCGTGACCGGCTCCGGGCTCGACCACGCGCCGTTCATGCAGTACCTGTGGGCGAAGTACCGGACGCTGTACAACCTGGCGTGAACTCCACCGACTCCGTCCTCGACATGTTCCTGGAGCTGGCCGCAATCAGCAGCCCGCCCGGCCACGAGCGGGAGGTCGCCGACCGCGTCCACGGCTTCCTGCACGAGCTCGGCCTCGAGACCGACGAGGACGAGGCCGGGGCCGCGATCGGGTCGGAGATCGGGAACATCATGTGCCGCGTGCCGGCCACCGTTCCCGGCACGCCCATCTTCCTGAACGCGCACCTGGACACCGTGCCGCCCACCGATGCGATCGAGCCGGTCGTGAACGACGGCGTGGTCACCAACAGCCGCGACGCGATCCTGGGCGCCGACAACAAGGCGGCGGTGGCGGCGATGCTGGCGGCCGTGCGCGACCTCGTGCAGCGCGGGGGTGAGCATGCCGGGCTGGAGCTCGTGTTCACGCCGATGGAGGAGATCGGGCTGAGGGGCGCCAAGCGGTTTGACGTCTCGCGGCTGCAGGCCGAGTTCGGCTACTGCTACGACCACGCGGCGCCGATCGGCCAGATCGTGCTGGCCGCGCCGTCCCAGCGCACGCTGCGGCTCACCTTCCGGGGACGGCCGTCGCACTCGGGCATGGTCCCCGAGCAGGGACGCAGCGCGATCCTGGCCGCGGCGCGCGCGATCGCCGCGATGCCGCTCGGGCGCATCGACCCGGAGACCACCACCAATGTCGGCCTGATCGAGGGCGGCGTGGCCGGCAACATCGTGCCGCCGCTGTGTGTGGTCAGCGCAGAGGCCCGCAGCCGCAGCGCCGTCCGGCTGAGCGAAACGGTGCAGGCGATCCTCGACGCCTGCACGGCCGCTGCCAGCGAGACCGGGTGTGAGGTCGAGGCGGCGGTCTCCAGCGAGTACGAGACGTACCGCTTCTCCGGCGACGAGCGCCCGGTCGCGCTGGCGGTACGCGCGCTGGCCGCCTGCGGCTACGAGCCAGGCTTCATCGAGTCGGGCGGCGGCGCCGACGCCAACGTGTTCAACGCCGCCGGCATGCCCTGTCTGAACCTGTGCAACGGCGCGGCCGAGATCCACACGTCGACCGAGCACATCTCGGTGGCCGATCTCGAGGGCATGACCGCGGTCACCGCTGCGCTGATCGATCTTGCCCGTAACGGCGGATGAGGCCGTACAATCTCCGGGTTTGACCGGCCGCACCCGCAAGATCTTCGGGCGGCCGAGTCCCCGCCATCCAACAAGGGTATGTCCACATGAAGATCGGCGTAGCCAGGGAGATCAAGCAGGACGAGTACCGCGTCGCGCTGACCAACGCCGGCGCGCGCGAGCTGGCCCACCGCGGCCATGAGGTCGTGATCGAGACCGGCGCCGGCGAGGGCAGCGCCATCTCGGACGACGACTACGTCGCCGCGGGCGCCTCGATCGCCGACGTCGACACGGTCTGGGGCGAGTCGGAGATGGTGCTGAAGGTGAAGGAGCCGCTGGACGGCGAGTACCAGAAGCTCTCGCCCGGCCAGGTGCTGTTCACCTACCTGCACCTGGCGGCGGCGCCCGAGCTGACGCGCGGCCTGGTCGAGAGCGGCGCCACCGCGATCGCCTACGAGACGGTGGAGACGCCCGACCACCGGCTGCCGCTGCTGGCGCCGATGAGCGAGGTGGCGGGACGGCTATCAGCCCAGGTCGGCGCCTACTACCTGATGAAGCCGTTCGGCGGCCGCGGCCGGCTGATGGGGGGCGTGCCGGGCGTGCTGCCGGCCAAGGTGCTGGTGCTGGGTGGCGGCATCGTCGGGTACAACGCCGCGCTGATCGCCCAGGGCATGCAGTGCGACGTCACCATCTTCGAGCGCAGCGTCGACCGCATGCGCGAGCTCGACGTCAGCCTGGGCCGCACGGTGCTGCTGCAGATGTCCAGCCGGCATGCCATCGAGGAGGCGCTGCCCGAGGCCGATCTGGTGATCGGCGGCGTGCTGATCCCGGGCGCGAAGGCCCCGCACCTGATCACCCGCGAGATGCTGGGCACGATGAAGGCGGCGTCGGTGCTCGTGGACGTGGCGATCGACCAGGGCGGCTGCTTCGAGACCTCGCGGCCGACCACGCACACCGATCCCACGTACGTGGTCGACGACGTGCTCCACTACTGCGTCGCGAACATGCCGGGAGCGGTGCCGATCACGTCGACCGGAGCGCTCACGAACGTCACGCTGCCCTACGTCGAGGCGATCGCCGACAAGGGCGTCAGCCGCGCGATCGCGGAGGATCCGGCGCTCGCCAAGGGCGTCAACGTGATCGACGGCAAGCTCACCTACGAGCCGGTGGCCGAGGCGGTCGGGATGGAGTACACGCCGCTCGATCAGGTGGCGCTGCCCGCCTGACCGGCCGGCGGCACCCGCACTCATTGCCGTTTGCGCGGAGTCGTATGCTGCACGAAGAGGGATCGTCCCCGCCGTGACGAAACCCCCGAAGTGATGCGCACCTATGACACCAAACTTGCGGAGTTCCTGACGAGCCTGCAGCTGGAGCGGGGTGCCTCGCCGCACACGATCGAGGCATACAAGCGCGACCTGATCGATCTCGGCGACTTCGTCGAGCACGTCGACCCGGATCAGATCGAGGTGGGCGTCCTGGACGACTACGCCGTGGCGCTGCAGGACCGCGGCCTGTCACCGGCAACGGTGCGGCGCCGGCTGGCGGCCGTGCGTGCCTTCCTGAAGTACCGGGCCCGCGAAGGCGGCCGCCCCGATGCCGGTCGCACGGTGCCGCTGCCGCGGCTCGGCCGCAGGCTGCCCGAGCCGCTGACGCCGCAGGAGGCGGAGGCGATCGTGACCAGCCCGGACGCGTCTCCGCGCGGCCTCCGCGACCGCGCCATGCTGGAGCTGATGTACGGGGCCGGTCTGCGGGTGTCCGAGCTGGTGTCCCTGCGGGTGTCCGACATCGACCTCGAGGAGGGGCTGGTGCGCTGCATAGGCAAGGGCGCCAAGCAGCGGGTCGTGCCGACGGGCGGCCGCGCGATCGAGGCGATCCGCATCTACATGCAGCGCGGACGGCCCTACCTGGGCCGCATGCAGCGCGGCGACATCCTGTTCCTGAACCATCGCGGCCAGGGCATCACCCGCCAGGCCGTCTTCCAGCTGGTGCGCGAGCACGCGCGCGAGGCCGGTATCGAGAAGGTCGTGACCCCGCACACGCTGCGCCACTCGTTCGCGACGCACCTGATCGAGAACGGCTGTGACCTGCGAAGCGTGCAGGAGATGCTCGGGCACGCGTCGATCGAGACCACGCAGGTCTATACCCACGTCTCGGTCGAGCACGTCCGCGAGGCGTACCAGAAGGCGCACCCCCGGGCTTGAACCCCGAGGTCAGGACGCTCCGGGCGCAGGACGTCGCCTGGCTGGCCGACCTCCACAACGCTGCCTTCGCCGACTATCCGGTGCCGGCCGTGCTGGACGCCTCGTCGCTCGGTTTCTACCTGACCGAGACCGACGTCGACCCGGCGCTGTCGCGGGTGGCGTTCGTCGACGGAGCGCCTGCCAGCTTCTGCCTCGGTGCCCTGCGCGGCGACCGCGCCAGCATCCGCGGCGAGGGCACGGCGCCGGGTTTCCGGCGATCGGGGCTGGGCCGGCTGGTGCTGGAGCAGACGCTCGAGGCGCTGGCCGCGGCGGGCGCGCGGACCGTCACGCTGGAGGTGCTGAACGGCAACGACGCGGCCGTCGGCCTGTACCGGCGCAGCGGCTTCGAGCAGCGCCGCCGGCTGCTCGGCTACCGGCTGGCGCGCCCCGGCCGCGGCTTCCGCTCCCGCCTCTCGGGAGGGCTGGCGGAGTCCGACACCGATACCGCGATCGACAGGCTGGCGCGGTGGGGCTGGCGCGATCCGCCCTGGCAACTGGAGACGGAGTCGCTGGCGCACATCCCGGCACAGCACCTGGACGGACGTGCCGTGCTGCTCGGCAAACGGCGCGGCGACCACTTCTGGCTGTACGCGCTGGCTGTCGACCCCGAGCGCCGGCGCAAGGGGCTGGCGACCCGCGCCCTCTCACTGCTCCCGGCCGCATGGGTCGGCGTTCCCGCGCTGATACCGGAGGAGTGGTGGGAGGCGGGGGCGCTGCTGCGTTCTCTGGCGGCCGAGACGGAAGGGCACTGGCAGTGGGAGATGCGGCGGTCGCTCGCATCCGGCTGATGCTCATCTAGATTGCCCGGATGGCCCGAGCTTGCGTGATCGTGCTGGACGCCGTCGGCGTCGGCGACCTGCCCGACGCCGACCGGTTCGGCACGGCCGGGTCGAACACGCTCGGGCACGTCGCCGAGGCGGTCCTCGGCCTCGAGCTGCCGGCGCTGCAGCAGCTGGGGCTGGGCAACGTGCTGCCGCTGGCCGGGTGCCCGCCGCGCGCGGATGCCCCGGCCGTGTGGGGCCGGCTGGCTGAGCGCAGCCTGGGAATGGACACCACCGCCGGGCACTGGGAGATGATGGGCATCATCACCGAGCGCCCGTTCCCGACCTTCCCCGACGGCTTTCCGCAGGAGCTGCTCGACCGCTTCAGCGAGGCCACCGGCCGCGGCGTAATCGGGAACGTGGCCGCCTCCGGCACCGAGATCATCGAGCGGCTGGGGGAGCAGCACCAGCGCACCGGCGACTGGATCGTGTACACGTCCGCCGACAGCGTGTTCCAGGTGGCGGCGCACGAGCAGACGGTGCCGCTGGAGGAGCTGTACGCGGCCTGCCGCACCGCCCGCGAGCTGCTGGTCGGGGATCTCGCCGTGGGACGGGTGATCGCGCGGCCGTTCGAGGGCGCGCCGGGCTCGTTCGCGCGTACGCCCCGCCGCCACGATTTCTCGCTGCTGCCGCCGCGGCCGAACCACCTGCAGCGCATGCGTGCGGCCGGCGTGACGGTGCACGGGGTCGGCAAGATCTCCGACATCTTCGCGGGGCAGGATGTGGACAGCTCCAGCCCGACCGAGTCGAACGGCCAGGGCATCGCGCGCACGATCGCCCGGCTGCGCGATTCCCAGGACGGCGACCTGGTGTTCACCAACCTGGTCGAGACCGACATGATCTGGGGCCACCGCAACGACCCCGCCGGGTTCGCCGACTGCCTCCGCGAGTTCGACGAGGAGCTGCCGCGGCTGATGGCCGCGCTGCGGCACGGAGACCTGCTGGTGCTGACCTCGGATCACGGCTGCGATCCCACCACGGCCTCCACCGACCACTCGCGCGAGTACGGGCTGCTGCTGGCCCACATCGTGGGCAGGCCGGCCAGCGGCCGGCGCCACGACGGCGACACGTTCGCGGACATCGGAGCCACGGTCCAGCGGCATCTGGTGGGCAGCCACGATCCCGACCTGCCGGGCACCCCGGTGATCTGAGTGGCCGCGCGCATCACCGACCTGATCGCGCGCAAGCGCGACGGCGGAGAGCTGTCGTCCGCCGAGATCGCCGCCATGGTCGCGCCCGACGTGCCCGACTACCAGCTGTCGGCCTTTCTGATGGCGGTCGTGCTGCGCGGCCTCAGCGACGATGAGACGCGCGGGCTGCTGGACGCGATGGTCGCGTCCGGGCAGCGCGTGTCGTGGCCGTGGCCGGTGGCCGACAAGCACTCGACGGGCGGGGTCGGCGACTCGACCACGCTCGTGCTGGCGCCGCTGCTGGCCGCCTGCGGCGTGCTGGTCGCCAAGATGAGCGGACGCGGCCTGGGGCACACGGGCGGGACGCTCGACAAGCTCGAGGCGATCCCGGGCATGCGTGTGTCGCTGTCCCTGGCGGGGATGCGCAGGCAGGTCGAGCAGGTGGGCGTGGCGGTGTGCGGCCAGACGCCCGAGCTGGCCCCGACCGACGGCCGCTTGTACGCCCTGCGCGACGCCACCGGCACCGTCTACAGCCTGCCGCTGATCGCCGCCAGCATCATGTCCAAGAAGGTGGCGGCCGGCGCGTCGCGGCTGCTGCTCGACGTCAAGGTGGGGGAGGGCGCGCTGCTGCCGGATCCGGATGCCGCCCGCCGCCTGGCCGGCCTGATGGTGGGGCTGGGGCGCGACCACGACATCGACACGCGAGCGCTGCTCTCGAACATGTCCGAGCCGCTGGGCGCCGCAGTCGGCGACGCGCTCGAGGTGGCTGAGGCGGTGGCCACGCTGCGCGGCCATGGCCCGGCCGACATCACGCAGCTCTGCGTCCACCAGGCAACGGTGCTGGCGGGCGACGAGGCGGTGGTTCGCCGTGCGCTCGACTCGGGTGCGGCGTACGAGCGGTACCAGCGCTGGGTGGCCGCGCAGGGCGGCGACCCCGAAGCCCCGCTGCCGCAGGCGCCGCTCGTGGTCGAGGTGCCGGCGCCACGCTCGGGTGTCGTCCAGCGCTGTCACGCCCGCAGCATCGGCGAGCAGGTGATGCGGCTGGGGGCCGGCCGCGCCACGAAGGAGGACCTCGTCGACCACGCCGTCGGCGTGATCGTGCACCGCAAGCGCGGCGACCGCGTCGACGCGGGCGAGCCGCTGGCGACGGTGCACGCGCGCGGCGAGGCCGACCCGGACGCGGTGGCCGCGTGCTTCGAGATCGACGACGCGCCGGCTGAGCGGGAGCCGTTGCTGCTGGGGGACGTCGATGCCTGAGCTGCCCGAGGTGGAGACCGTGCGGCGGGGGCTGGTCAAGGTGCTGGTCGGGCGCGAGCTGGTGGGCGTCGACATCCGCGACGGCCGCCTGACGGCGCCGGCCGATCCGACGGCCGTCGCCCACGAGCTGCTGGGCGCGGTCGTGACCGGCGTCGGGCGGCGCGGCAAGTACCTGGCGGTCGGGCTCGACGACGGGCGCACGCTGGTCTGCCACCTGCGCATGACCGGATGGTTCCATCACGTCACCGAGCTCAGCGAGCGCCCGCACCTGCGCGCGGTGTTCCACCTGGACGACGGCACCTGGCTGCTCTACAGCGACCAGCGGCGGTTCGGCACGATGCGGCTGATCGCGGCCGGCGGGCTCGAGGACTACTGGCGCGGCCGGGTCGGGCCGGAGCCGCTTGACGGCGTCTGGACGGCGCCGCAGCTGCGCGCGGCGCTGCGAGGACGCACGGCGCCGGTGAAGGCGCTGCTGCTCGACCAGCGGATCGTGGCCGGCGTCGGCAACATCTACGCCGACGAGGCGCTGTGGGAGGCGCGGGTGCACCCGCTGACTCCCGGCGGCAGGCTGGGCGCCGTGCGGGCGGCCCGCGTGCACGACGCCGTGATCGCCGTGCTCGAGCGCGGGATCGACGCGCAGGGGGCAAGCATCGACACGTACCGGTCGGTGGACGGGACGCCCGGCTCGATGCAGGTGCGCTTCAACGTCTTCGACCGCGCCGGCGAGCCGTGCCCGCGCTGCGGATCCGTTATCGTCAAGACCCGCGTTGCCCAGCGCGGCACCTACCTATGTCCGAGATGCACCCCACGGCCCTGAGGTTCCAGGAGCGCGCGCAGGCGGCGGGCCTGGACGTGCGCGCGCAGGAGCTGTCGGAGTCCGCGCGCACGGCGGTGGAGGCGGCCGACGCGGTCGGCTGCGAGCTGGGCCAGATCGTGAAGTCGGTGGTGCTGCAGGACGCGGGCGGCGAGCTGCTGCTGTGCCTCGGCGCCGGCGACCGGCGGATCGACCTGGAGCGGGTGGGCGAGGGCGTCACGATGGCCCGCGGCCGCGACGTGAAGGAGCAGACCGGCTACGCCATCGGCGGCGTTCCGCCGCTCGGGCACGACACGCCGCTGCACACGGTCGTCGACAGCTCGCTGCGGCGGTTCCAGACGGTCTGGTGCGCCGCCGGCACGCCCAACGCGGTGTTCGACGTGCGGCTGGACGACCTGCTGGCCGCGATGCCGGACGCCGACCTGCGCGACATCGCCGAGTCCTAGTCCCGGGGGCGCGCCGCCTACACTGAAGCGGCATGGGCCGAAGCTACAAGACCGACGCCGTGGTGCTGCGATCGATCCGCTTCTCGGAGGCCGACCGCGTGCTGCACCTGTACACGCTCGAGCGGGGGCGCGTGAACGCGATCGCCAAGGGCGTGCGCAAGACCGGCTCGCGGTTCGGCGCTCGGCTGGAGCCGCTGACCCGATCGGCGCTGATCCTGCACGAGGGCCGCGGCGAGCTGCACACCGTCTCGGGCGCCGACATCATCAGCTCGCAGGAGCAGGTGCGGGCCGACGGCTACGCGCTGGCGGTCGGCCAGATCGGGGCGGAGGCGGTGCTGAAGCTGTTCGCCGAACCCGAGCCGAATCCGCGTGCCTACGAGGGGCTGTGCCGGTTCCTGGAGCTGCTCGCCGGGCCGCTCGAGCGCGCCCCGGACCCCCAGCACGACGGCCTGGGACTTGCCTTCCAGCTGAAGCTGCTGGCGCTCTCGGGCTACCTGCCGCATCTCGACTCGTGTGCGTCGTGCGGGACGGCCGGCCCGCTGGCCGGGTTCTCGCCGAGCGCAGGAGGCGCCGCCTGCGCGGGCTGCATGGTGGCAAGCGGCGGCTTCCGGATGGCGGACGGGGCGATCGCCGCCATCGAGGGGCTGCTGGAGCGTCCGCTGGCGCCGGTGGCGCTGGCGCCCGACGCCGCGGCCGGCGCGCTGCGGGTGGTCGAGGAGACCTACGCGCACCACGGCGGCTTTCGCCTGCGCACGCTTCAGCCGAGCTGAAACAGCAGCTGCACGTTGCTGCCCAGGATCCGCACGGCCCAGCGCTGGCGGCCGTGGCCGGGGATGCGGATGCTGCAGACATGGTCGGGCGGCGCCGTCGCGGTCGAGCCGGCCGGTGCTGTGGGCGAGCCCGTCTTGCAGTGCGCCTTGCCCGCCGCCCCGCCGTTCAGGAGCGCCATCTCGGCCGAGAACACCTTCGCCACGTCGACGGTCGCGACCGGCTGGCCGTCGCCGTTGTGGTCGGTCCGGTAGAGCAGCTGCACGGGGTGGCTGGCGCCCAGGTCGAGCACGTTCACCGCCCACACCTGGGTGGGCGTCCCGTTGCTGAACTTGACGGTGCAGGTGTGGTCGGCGACCACCGTGCCCAGTCCGCCCGCGACCGTGTCGGGCGGCGGCGCCTGGTCGCTGCAGTCGACCGATGAGACGACCTGCCGGCCACCCTGCTGGGCCACCACGGCGGCCTCCACCTTCGTGTCCAGCGCCTTGCCGCTGGGCGCGCCGCAGGCGGCCGCCGCCAGGGCCAGGAGGGGGAGAAGCGCGTATCCGCCGCGTCGCATGAAGCGGTTATCGGCAGGTTGCTGCCGGCGATCAAGCGTCTGATAGCTTGCGCCCTCGATGGCGACCTTCCAGCAGATGATCGCGCAGCTGCAGGCCTTCTGGGAGGCCGAGGGGTGCGCGATCATGCAGCCGTACCACACGGAGGTGGGGGCCGGCACGTCCAATCCCGCGACGCTGCTGCGCGTGCTCGGCCCGAGGCCGTGGCGAACGGCCTACGTCGAGCCCTCGATCCGGCCCGACGACGGCCGCTATGGCGAGAACCCCTACCGCTTCCAGCAGCACTACCAGTACCAGGTGATCCTGAAGCCGGCGCCCGACGACAGCCAGGACGTCTACCTGCGCTCGCTGGCCGCCATCGGCATCAACCCGCTCGAGCACGACATCCGCTTCGTCGAGGACAACTGGGAGAGCCCCAGCCTGGGTGCGTGGGGGCTGGGCTGGGAGGTGTGGATGGACGGGATGGAGATCACCCAGTTCACCTACTTCCAGCAGGCCGGCGGAGTCGAGCTGGAGCCGGTGTCGGTGGAGATGACCTACGGCCTGGATCGGATCGGCATGCACCTGCAGAAGGTGCGGCGGGCCCAGGACATGGAGTGGGCGCCGGGCGTGTCGTGGGCCGACGTCTACCTCGAGAACGAGCGCCAGTTCTCGGCCTACAACTACGAGCTGGCCGACACCGAGATGCTGGCGCGGCACTTCGACGACCACGAGGCCGAGGCCGGCCGCTGCCTGGAGGCGAACCTGCCGCTGCCCGCCTACGACCAGGTGCTGAAGTGCTCGCACGCGTTCAACCTGCTCGATTCGCGGCGGGCGATCGCCGTCACCGACCGCCAGGCATACATCCTGCGCATGCGACGCCTGACGCAGGCGGTGGCGCGGGCGTATCTGGCCGCGCAGGAGGGCGACGATGCCTGACCTGCTGATCGAGATCGGCTGCGAGGAGCTGCCCGCCGCGGCCTGCCGCGAGGCCGAGCGCCAGCTACCCGAGCTGCTGACCCGCTCGCTCTCGGAAGCCGGCCTGGAGTCGCGCGACGCCCGCATCCACGTCGGGCCGAGGCGGCTGGTGGCGATCGCGAGCGTGCCGCCGCAGCGAGATGCGGTCGCGACGCAGCAGCGCGGCCCGCGCGCCGACGCGCCGGAGCCGGCCAGGGCCGGGTTCGCGCGAAAGCACGGGCTGGCGGTGGACGAGCTGGAGCAGCGCGAGGGCTTCGTGTGGGCGGTCAGCGACGGCCGGGCCGCGCCTGCGGCCGAGCTGGTGCCGGACGCCGTCCACCGCATCGTGGCGGGATTGCAGTTCGCAAAGACGATGCGCTGGCCGGGCGGCCGGTTCTCGCGGCCGATCCGGTGGCTGGTGGTCAAGCTCGACGACGAGGTGGTGGCGATGGAGCTGGCGGGGGTGGCCAGCGGCGGGGAGTCCCGCGGCCACCGTTCGCTGGGCGCGGTCCGGGTCGGCTCGGCCGCGAGCTACCTGGATGACCTGCGCGGCGTGCACGTGCTGGCCGACGCGGCCGAGCGCCGGGAGCTGATCGTGGAGGGGCTCAACACGGTCGGGGAGTGGATCGACCCGATGGCCAAGCTGGAAGAGGTCGTCCACCTGGTGGAGTGGCCCGTGGTGCTCGAGGGCCGGTTCGACGAGCGCTACCTGGAGCTGCCCGAGCGCGTCCCGATCACGGCGATGCAGTCCCATCAGCGCTACTTCCCGATCGTCCGCGAGGGTCGCCTCGACGCCCGCTTCGCGTTCGTCGCCAACGGCGGCGACGCGGCGGTTGTCGCGGCCGGAAACGAGGAGGTGCTGGTTGGGCGGCTGGAGGATGCCGTCTTCGCGCACGACAAGGATCAGGCCCGCGGCATCGCCGCGATGCTGGCCGAGCTGCCCCGCGTCAGCTTCCTGGAGGGGGCGGGGTCGCTGGCCGACAAGGCGGAGCGGGTGCGCGAGCTGGCGCGGCAGCTGTGCGACCGGGTCGAGGTCGAGCCGCCGCTGCGCGAGGCGGTGGCGCGGGCGGCGGCGCTGTGCAAGGCCGACCTGGTGTCGAGCCTGGTGGCCGAGTTCTCCGACCTGCAGGGGTACGCCGGGTCGCTGTACGCGCGCGATGCGGGCGAGCCGCCCGAGGTATGCGACGCGATCGCCGACCATCACCTCCCGATCGAGGCCGGCGGGGCGCTGCCCGCCGACGAGGGTGCCGCGCTGCTGTCGGTTTCCGACAAGGCCGACACGGTGGCCGTGGCGTTCGCCCTCGGTGCGCAGCCCACCGGCAGCCGCGATCCCTACGGGCTGCGGCGGGCGGCGGCCGGCATCGTCGCGATCGCGCTCGAGCGCGGCTACGAGCTGGGTCTGGTCGACCTGATGGCCGAGTCGGTGCACATGCTGGTGTCGCAGGGCCACGAGCTGCGCCGAAAGCCGCTCGAAGCGGTGCCCGACGCCGTCGACTTCGTGCTCGACCGGGTCGAGCCGCTGATGGCCGAGGAGGGCGTGACCGTCGACGAGATGCGTGCCGCGCGCGGCTCCGGGGTGACCGGGCCGCTGCCCCTGGCCGCCCTCTGCCGGGCGCTGCGAGACGCGCGCGGCGCCGAATGGCTGGCGGCCATCCGCGACGCCTACGGACGCTGCATCCGGATCACGGCCCGGGCCGCCGAGCAGACGGCCTCCGAGGTGCGGACGTCGATGTTCGAGATGGACGAGGAGCGGGCGCTGTGCGCAGCGCTGACGGCCGCGGACATCGAGATCGCCGATGCCGCCGCGCGCCGCGACTACGCGTCCGCGCTGGACGCGGCCGCGCTGATGGTGGAGCCGATCAACGCCTACTTCGAGCAGGTGATGGTGATGGCCGATGACCCGGCCCTGCGCGGGAACCGTCTCAAGCTGCTGGCCGACGTCGTCTCGACGCTGCGCCTGGTGGGCGACTTCGAGCAGCTACCAGGCTAGAGCAGCGACGCCCCCTCGGCGAACCGCCGCCAGGCCTCGTAGTCGGCGCCGGCCGCGAGCACGTCACCCGGCTGAAACCGCCGGCCCCCCGCCGCCAGCTCCGCCAGGTCGTCGATCGTGAACAGGCCCGCTCCGACGCCCGCGGCCGCGGCGGCGCCCAGCGCGGTCGTCTCGGGCATCTCGGCCACCACCACCGGCATGTCCAGCACATCCGCCTGACGCTGCACGAGGTAGCCGTTCGCGGTCAGCCCGCCGTCGACGCGCAGCACGTCCGGCCGCACCGGCAGCGCGTCGACCAGGTCGCGCACGCGGAAGCAGAGCGCGTCGAGGGCGGCACGGACGATGTGGGCGCGGGTCGTGGCGGCGGTGATCCCGGCGACCACCGCCCGCGCGTCGGCACGCCACCAGGGAGCGCCCATCCCGGCCAGCGCCGGCAGGAACCTGACGCCGTCGGTATCCGGCACCGAGTTCGCCATCGCCTCGCTCTCCGCCGGATCCTGGAACGCGCCGAGGCCGTCGCGCAGCCACGTCAGCACGGTTCCGGCCGAGAACACGCCGCCGTCAAGCGCGTAGCTGGGCCGACCCTCGGACAGCTCCCAGGCGACCACCGATAGCAGGCCGCCGGGCTCTTTGGGCGGCGCTTCGCCGGCCTGCTGGAGCAGGAAGATGCCGGTGCCATAGGTGGCCTTCGCCATCCCCGGCAGCAGGCAGCCGTGCCCGGCCAGGGAGGCGGTCTGGTCGACCAGCAGCGCGCGCAGCGGCAGGCCCGCCAGCTTGCCGAACGGCCCCGCCGACGGCCCGATCGGCGGCAGCCAGGCGGGGTCGATGCCGTGCAGCTCGAGCAGCTCGGGGTTCCAGCTGCCGGGTGCGGCCAGCGCCTGCAGCTGGGTGCGCCCGGCGGTGGACGGCTCGGTGCGGGCGCCGTCGCCCAGCCGCGCGCAGACGTAGGCGTCCAGCGTTCCCGCCCGCAGGCGGCCCTCAGTCGCGGCCGCCGCGACCGCCGCGTCGTTCTCGACCAGCCAGCGGATCTTGGTGGCCGAGAAGTAGGGGTCGAGCGGCAGCCCGGACAGCTCCTGGATGCGCGGGCCGTGGCCGGCCGCCTCCAGCCGCTCCACGATCGGCTGGCTGCGACGGGATCCCCACACGATCGCGGGCGCCAGCGGCCGCAGCGTCTCCGCGTCCCACGCCACCACCGTCTCGCCCTCGTTGTCGAGGCCGACCGCGGCCACGTCGCCGTCCAGCTGCGCCGTCAGGTCACCCAGCGCGCGCTCCACGGTGGCCACCGTCTCGTCGGCGTCCTTCTCGATCCAGCCCGGCTGGGGATGGCTGACGTGGGCCGGCTGGTAGCTCTCGCCGAGCGGGCGCAGGCGCTCGTCGAAGGCCACGGCGCGGGTACCGCTGGTGCCCTGGTCGACGCCGATCAGGATCGTCACCGGCGGCGCAGCAGGGCGATGCCGGCCAGGCCCAGGCCGGCCGCGATCAGCGGGCCTCGGAACGCGCGACCGAGCATCGGCAGGTCCTCGGCGCCGACCTCGATCCGCGACCGCCAGGCACCCAGCTCGCCCTCGACCACCACGTGCCCGTCGTGCAGCGAGACGCCGCGCACGACGAACGGCAGCTCACCGATTGGCGATGTCACCTTCATGGACGCTCCTCCTGATCGATCAGTGACCGTACAGCGGCAGCCGCCTCGGCGCCGGCCGCGCGCGCCCGCTCAACCGTGGCCGGATCCGCCAGCGGCTGCGCGTACACGGCGCGGTCGCCCGCCCAGACGGCGCCGTCCACGTTGCGCAGCGCCGCCACCCCGTGGGCCAGCACCACCGCGTCACATCCCAGCGTCTCGCCGGAGGCGAGCGTGGCCGTGCGCACCCGCGGTGTGCCGGCGACCGACACGACGCGGTCGCGCTCGCGCACGTGCACGCCATCGTCCACCGGGCGTTCGCGCAGCAGCCCGTCGGGACAGACCAAGGTTGCCCGCTCGGCACCGGCCGCGCGCAGCTCGCCCGCGGCCCGCATCGCCCAGTCCCCGCCGCCCACGATCAGCGGGCGCCGCCCCACCAGCAGGCCGTTCTCGGCCAGGTGGCAGGCGACGGTGGCGGCCACGATGCCGGCCGGGCGGCCGCCGGCGATGCCCAGCTCGGCACGGCCCAGCGGCCGCGCGCCGGTCGCGATCACGAGCGCGGCGGCCTCCATTCGCTGCGGGCCGTCCTGCCCGATCGCGAGCAGCGCCAGGCCGTCCCAGCGGATCGCCGTCTCGCCCAGCCGCATATGCGCGCGGCAGGCCCGCGCCAGCTCGCGGGTCTCGGCTGCCTCCCAGCCGTGCACGCCGCCCGGCACCGGGATGCGGTCGACGACCGTGACGTCGGCGACGTCACGCAGCGCATGCGCGCAGGCCAGGCCGGTGATGCCCGCGCCGACGATCGCGACCAGCGGCCGGTCAGGCATCGTCCGCACCCACGCCCAGCGTCGCGTCGGGCTCCGAGACGGCGATCCCCTGCGGGCGGCGGCCGGCGTGCAGCGAGTGCAGGAACGAGACGCCGGACAGGCAGAACGCGCCCTGGCAGCGACCGCCCGTCGCCCGCGTGCGCTTGCGAACGCCCTCCAGCGAGGTGGGAGGCACGGCCATGCCGTGCGCGGCCGCGATCTCGGCCGTCGTCACCTGCTCGCACGCGCAGATCACCTGGCCGTAGCGGGGGTCGCGGGCGAACAGCTGCTCGGGGCTGGGATGCCCGAGCAGCCGCGGCAGCGGCTCCAGCTCGGTGACCGCGTCCGGCCGCTGATCGCCGACCGGCAGGCCCAGCCCCTCCAGCAGCCCGCGCACCATCTCGGCGACGGCCGGTGAGGACGACACCCCTGTCGAGCGGATGCCGGCCGCGTGCACCAGGTTCGCGACCGCGGCGTCGACGGCAATCCGGTAGGTGGGATCGGAGGCCGGGCGGTTGGAGGCGAACGTCTTGATCGCGTGCTCGCGGCCGATCGACGGCACCAGTCGCTGTGCCGCGTCGAACACGTGGTCGAGCGTCTCGGCGTCCACCGCCCGGTCGGTACGGTCCTCGCGGTCGACGGCGGTCGGTCCCAGCAGCAGCGACCGGTTGGTGGTCGGCACGCAGTAGATGCCGCGTGTGACCGGTGTCGGCACGCCGCCCACCACCTTGCGAAACCGGCCTCCCAGCTCGCGGTCGAACAGCCAGTACTGGCCCTGCCGCGGCCACGTCCGGAACTCCTCCCCGCCGGCCAGCCGCGAGATCGTGTCCGCCTCGACCCCGGCCGCGTTCACGACCGACCGGGTCGCGACCCGCCGGTCGCCGGCCGTGACGGCGACGATCCGGTCCCCGTCGCGCGCGAGCGAGCGCACGGGCGCGCCGCGCAGCACCTCGACGCCGTTGCGGGCCGCCAGCTCCGCGTATCCGATGGTCAGGCGGATCGAGTCGATGATGCCGTCGTCGGGGAAGTGCAGCGCGGCGCGGGCCCCCTCGCTGATAAGCGGCTCCAGCGCGCGCGCCTGGTCGCCGGTCACGACCTCCGCCGCCGCACCGGTGTCCTGTGCGTCGCGCAGGAGCTCTGGCAGCCGCTGCTCGTCCTCCTCGCTCAGCGCGACGGCCAGGGTGCCGATGCGGTGGAAGGGCGTGTCCAGGCGCGCGCACAGCGCCTCCCAGCCGGGACTCGACCGGCGCACGAGCTCGAGCTCGAGGGTGCCCGGATGGCAGTCGCCGCCGCTGGTGGCGATGCCGGTGTTGCCCTTCGAGGCGCCCTCGCAGAGGTCGTGAGCGGCCTCGATCAGCGTCACGCGGGCGGCGGTGCCCGACAGCCGCCAGGCCACCGCACAGCCGATCACTCCACCGCCGATCACGACAACGTCGCGCACGGGCGCTTGTATACCGCACCCGCGGCGGTGTCGGGCGGTAGAGTCCGGGCCGTGGCGGACACGCTCGAGATCCACATCATCTCCGACTCCACCGGAGACACCGCGGCACGGGTGGCGCGGGCGGCCCAGTCGCAGTTCGGCGACTCCGAGATCGAGCTGCACCGCCACGCGCGGGTGAAGTCGCGGGAGCAGCTGGCGCGCGCGCTGGAGGCCGCCACCGGCCGCCGCGCAGCCGTGTTCTACACGCTGGTCGACCCGGGTCTACGCGAGGCCGTGGTCGAGATATCGCGGCAGCACCGGCTGGTGGCGCTGGACGTGCTGGGCCCCGCGCTGAACGCGATCACGACCGCCTCCGGCATGCAGGCGATGCAGGTGCCCGGCCGCCAGGCGCCGCTGGACGCGCAGTACTTCCGGCGGATCGCGGCCATCGAGTTCGCCGTCAAGCACGACGACGGCCGCGGCGCCGACGATCTGCAGCAGGCCGACGTGGTGCTGGTGGGGGTGTCGCGCACGTCCAAGACGCCGACCTCGATGCACCTCGGCTACATGGGGCTGATGGCCGCGAACATCCCGATCGTGAAGGGCATCGACCCGCCCCCGGCGCTGTTCACCGTGGATCCGTGGAAGATCGTGGGGCTGACCATCGACGCCGACCGTCTGGCCGAGATCCGCCGCCGCCGCGTGCGGGCGCTGGCCGCCGGCTCGTCGGCGCGCTACGCCGACCTGGCCGAGATCTACGAGGAGCTCGAGACCACCGCCAACCTGCACAAGCGGCTGGGCTGCCCGGTCATCGACGTCACCAAGCTGGCGATCGAAGAGGCCGCCGCGCGCTGCGCGGAGCTGGTCGAGGAGCGGCGCCGGGCCGCACTCGAGGGCGCGCTCTCGCGCGGATGACCCGCTACGTCTACGACTTCTCGGAGGGGTCGGCCGAGATGCGCCGGCTGCTCGGCGGCAAGGGCGCGAACCTGGCCGAGATGACCTCGATCGGCCTGCCGGTGCCGGACGGCTTCACGGTCACCACCGAGGCATGCCTGGCCTACCTGGCGAACGACGGCCGCCACCCGGACGGCCTCGACGAAGAGCTGGGCGCGCACCTGGAGGCGCTCGAGCAGCGCGTCGGCAAGCGGCTGGGCGCGCGCAACGACCCGCTGCTGGTGTCGGTGCGATCGGGGGCCGTGGTGTCGATGCCGGGCATGATGGACACGATCCTGAACCTGGGCATCAACGACGAGTCGGTGCAGGGGCTGGCCGAGGCCGGCGGCGACGAGCGGTTCGCCTACGACTCCTACCGGCGGTTCGTGCAGATGTTCGGGGACGTGGTCGCGGGCGTCGAGGGCCACCTGTTCGAGAACGCGCTGGGGCGGATGAAGATGGCCCGCGGCGCGGACGCCGACGTCGACCTGTCGGCCGGCGACCTGCGCGCGCTGGTTGGCGAGTTCCTGGAGATCTACCGGCAGGAGACCGGCGAGCAGTTCCCGCAGGATCCGGTAGCGCAGCTGCAGCGGTCGATCGACGCGGTGTTCGGCTCGTGGAACACGCCGCGGGCCCGCACCTACCGCCGCGAGTACCACATCGCCGACGACCTGGGCACCGCGGTCAACGTCGTGCAGATGGTGTTCGGCAACATGGGCGACGACTCGGCCACCGGCGTCTGCTTCACCCGCAACCCCTCGACCGGGGAGCGCGAGCGCTACGGCGAGTTCCTGGTGAACGCGCAGGGCGAGGACGTCGTGGCGGGCATCCGAACGCCCCAGCCGCTGGCCGAGATGGGCGCGGTCATGCCCGATGCCTACCGCCAGCTGGGCGAGCAGATGGACCGGCTCGAGCAGCACTACGGCGACATGCAGGACATCGAGTTCACGGTCGAGCGGGGCACGCTCTGCATCCTGCAGACCAGGGCCGGCAAGCGCACCGCCGCCGCGGCCGTGCGGGTCGCACGGGACATGGTCGAGGAGGGCGTGATCGACCGCCCGACGGCGCTGCTGCGGGTGGATCCGGCGCAGCTCGACCAGCTGCTGCACCCGGCCATCGACCCGTCCGCGCCGCGGGAGGTGCTGACGCGCGGCCTCAACGCCTCGCCGGGGGCGGCCGTCGGCGCCGTCGTGTTCGACGCCGACACCGCGGAGCAGCGCGGCAAGGCCGAGCAGCCGGTGATCCTGGTGCGGTGGGAGACGACGCCGGACGACATCCACGGTGTGCTGCAGGCGCAGGGCGTGCTGACCGCGCGCGGCGGCATGACCTCGCACGCGGCGGTGGTGGCGCGGCAGATGGGCAAGCCCTGCGTGGCCGGGGCGGAGCACCTGGAGATCGACGCCGACGCGCGCACGTTCACGGTCGCCGGCACGGTCGTGTCCGAGGGAGACCAGATCACGATCGACGGCGGCACCGGCGAGGTGATGCTTGGCGCGGTGCCGCTGGTGCCGGCGCAGCTGAACGAGGACTTCGAGACGATCACCGGCTGGGCCGACGAGGTGCGGCGGCTGCGCGTCCGCGCCAACGCCGACACGCCGGATGACGCCGCCAAGGCGCGCGAGCTGGGAGCCGAGGGGATCGGCCTCTGCCGCACCGAGCACATGTTCTTCGGGGACGAGCGGCTGCCGGTGGTGCAGGCCATGATCATGGCCTCTGACGAGGCGCAGCGCCGGGTGCAGCTCGACCGCCTGCTGCCGTTCCAGGAGGCCGACTTCCGCGGCATCTTCGAGGCGATGGCCGGGCTGCCGGTGACGATCCGCCTGCTCGACCCGCCGCTGCACGAGTTCCTGCCCGACGCCGCCGATCTGGCCGAGGAGATCGCGCGCGGCCGCGCCGAGGGCCGGCCGCAGGCCGAGATCGCCGAGCTGGAGCGGATCGCCGGGCGGGTGCGGTCGCTGGCCGAGCAGAACCCGATGCTGGGCACGCGCGGCTGCCGTCTGGGGCTGATGTTCCCCGAGATCTACGAGATGCAGGTGCGGGCGATCGTGCGTGCCGCGATCGCGGTCTCGGCCGAGGGCGTCGAGATCATGCACCCGCTGATCGGCTTCGCCGAGGAGCTGCGGCGGCTGCGGGCGCTGACCGAGGATGTGATCGAGCAGGAGCAGGGCGGCGGCCTGGGCATCCACATCGGCACCATGATCGAGGTGCCGCGGGCCGCGCTCACCGCCGACGAGATCGCGGGCGAGGCCGACTTCTTCTCGTTCGGCACCAACGACCTCACCCAGATGACGCTGGCGTTCTCGCGCGACGACGCGGAGGGGAAGTTCCTGACGTACTACCTGGAGGAGGGAGTGCTCGACCGCAACCCGTTTCAGACGCTCGACCAGCTCGGCGTGGGCCGGTTGATCCAGCACGCGGCCGGCCTCGCCCGCGGCACGCACCCGGACATCAAGCTGGGCATCTGCGGCGAGCACGGCGGCGACCCCGACTCGATCGCGTTCTGCGACCGCACAGGCCTGGACTACGTGTCCTGCTCGCCGTTCCGGGTGCCGATCGCGCGGCTGGCGGCCGCCCAGGCGGCGCTGCGTGCGAAGGAGCGGGCGGCGTGAGGATCGACGTCGCCTTCACGCCGGGAGAGCCGGAGGACGCCTCTGTGGCGATCGTGATCGACGTGCTGCGCGCGACCACCACCATCGCCTACGCGCTGGCGCAGGGCTATCAGCGGGTGCTGGCCTGCGGGGACGTTGACCAGGCGCGGGCGCTGGCGGAGCGGGTCAACGGCGGCGCCGTCCTGGCGGGCGAGCGCAAGTGCGTGAAGCCCGAGGGGTTCGACCTGGGCAACTCGCCGCGCGAGTTCGCCGGTGACCGGCTGGGGGACACGCTCGTGATCACGACCACGAACGGAACGCGTGCGATCGTGACGGCCGCCGCGCACGCCGAGACGGTGGCGATCGGCAGCCTCGCAAACCTCACCTCGTGCGCCGCGGCCGTGGCGCGGATCGCTCGCAAGCAGAGCGGCGACGTGCTGATCCAGTGCGCGGGCGTGAAGGGCGGGTTCACGATGGACGACGCCTACACGGCCGGGCGGTTCGTGCAGGAGCTGGCGGTCTGGCTGGCCGAGTGGGAACGGTCGGACGCCGCCCACGCGGCGGAGGCGATCTCGCGCAGCTTCGAGACCGGCGGCGAGGGGCTGAGCGCCTCGCAGAGCGCCCGCAACCTGCGCGCAGCCGACCTCTACGACGACGTCCGGTTCTGCGCGCACGAGAGCGTGCTCGAGATCGTGCCGAAGGTGGCCGACGTGGACGCCGGTGTGGCCCTGATCACCGCCTGAGCGGCGCCCTCGCGGCTGACCCCCGTACGGGGGGTTACCGGCGCGCAGGCACCCTGTACGCTCACAGTGGGGAGCAGAAGGGGGTCTTCTGATGCGCTGGATGGACTTGGACGACGACGAGGTCGACGAGTACGGCGGACGTGCGACCGTTCTGGACTGGGCGCAGCAGCGCCCGCTGACGGCGGTCGTCATGGTGCTGGTCGTCTGGCTGGCCTTCATCTTCGTGCTGAACACGGTGTACGGGCTGTTCCTGTAGGAGCGGCCCCAGGGTCGATAGAAGGGGTCTAGATGCGTGGATTGCGGTCTGCGGACACGTTCGAGTACGGGCGCCGCGGCGCCATGGGCTGGGCGCAGGAGCACGTGCTGGTGTGCGCGGTGGGGGCGGTGTGCGGCTGGCTGGTGGTGATCTACGCGGTCTTCAGCGCGGTGCTGACGGTGCGCTAGCGCCGTCCCCTGCCAAAGCTGTTCGGATAGGGCGCGGCGGCCCGCAGCTCGCCCATGTCGGGCGTCTCGGCAGGGGCCGGCCCGATCTCGGCCCGGCCCCGGTGGCTGAGCGCGGTGATCCGCTCGGCCAGCACGTTGATCGTGCCCTCGCGGCGCTCCAGGCGGCCGGTCAGCTCGAGCAGCGGCTCGGCCCGCACGGCGATGCGGTCGCGGCTGTAGACGTCGGGCGGCACGATCGCGTTGCTGAGGCCGTGTTCGTCCTCGAGCAGCAGGAACACGATGCCCTTGGCGGTGCCCGGGCGCTGGCGCGCCACCACGATCCCGGCGATGGTGACGGTGGAGCCGGGCGGGTCGGTGGCCAGGTCGCGCGATGTGCGGATGTGCTCGGGGAGCGTGGGGCGCAGCAGCGCCATCGGGTGGGGGCCGGTGGTGAGGCGCATCGTCTCGTGGTCGGCGATCATCCGCTCCCACTGCGACTGTGACGGCAGCGGCGGCGCCGGGGCGGCGTCAAGCGCCAGCGCCAGCTGGCCGGACTCGGGGGCGCGGTGCAGGCGGATCTCCCACAGCAGCCGCCGGCGGTCGCGGGAGAAGGGGTCGAGCGCGCCGGCCCGCACCATCTGGGCGAGCACGTCGCGGCCGACCGGCGCCCGCCGTACCAGGTCGCCGGCGTCGCGGTAGGGGCCGCCGCGGTCGCGCTCGGCGACCACGTCCGAGGCGGCCTTGCCTACGCCCTTGATGTAGCCGAGGCCGATGCGGACGGCGCCCTGCTCCATCGCGCACTCGGGGTGGCTGCGGTTGATGTCGGGCGCGAGCACGGTCACGCCCCGCCGCTCGCCGTCGCGGAGCAGCGTGGCGGGCGGGTAGAAGCCCATCGGCTGCTCGTTCAGGAGCGAGCAGAGGAACTCGGCGGGGTGGTGCAGGTGCAGCCAGGCAGACTGGTAGGCCAGGATCGCGAAGGCGGCGGCGTGCGACTTGGGGAAGCCGAACCCGGAGAAGCCGAGCACGTTCTCGAACACGGCCGCGGCCGTCTCGCGGGGGACGCCCTGCGCCTCCGCGCCGTCGCAGAACCGCTCGCGGTGCACGACCAGCGCCTCGTGGCTGCGCTTGCGGCTCATCGCCCGGCGCAGCGACTCGGCCTCGCCGGCGGTGAAGCCGGCTAGCGCGATCGCCACCTCCAGCACCTGGTCCTGGTAGACGATCACGCCCAGCGTGTCGGCCAGCGGGCCTTCCAGCAGCGGGTGGTCGAAGGGCACCTGGTAGTCGGGGTTCTCGCGCAGCAGCTTGCGGCGCTTGATGTAGGGGTTGACGGCCTTGCCCACGATCGGCCCCGGCCGCACCAGCGCCACCTGGACGGTCAGGTCGCCCAGGTTCTCGGGCTGGGTGCGCACGATCGACTGCATCTGGGCGCGGCTCTCGATCTGGAACACGCCGACGGTGTCGCCGGCCTGGATCTCGGAGTAGACCGCCGGGTCGTCGAAGCCGATGCGGGACAGGTCGACGGGCTCGGCGGCGGTGTCGGCGATCAGCTCGACGCAGCGCTCCACCGCCGACAGCATGCCCAGGCCGAGCAGGTCGATCTTGAGGAAGCCGGCGTCGGCGCAGGAGTCCTTGTCCCACTGGCAGATGCGGCGGCCCTCCATGGCGGCCGGCAGCACCGGCACCAGCTCGACCAGCGGGGTGGAGGAGATGACCATGCCGCCGGAGTGCTGGCTGATGTGGCGGGGCAGGCCCATGATCTCGTCCATCAGGAAGCGGAAGGCGCGCCAGCGGGGGCTGTCGGAGCCGTCCGGCAGACGGGCCGATTCGGCGCCGTGGTCCCAGCCGTCGGTCATGCGCGCCATCCGCTCGACCTCGCCCTGCGGCAACGCCAGCGCCTTGCCCAGGTCGCGGATGGCGCCGCGCACCCGGTAGGTGGGGAAGGCGGCCACCAGCGCGGCGTGGTCGTCGCCGTAGCGGCGCTGGATCTCGAGGATCAGGCCCTCACGGATGTCGCGCGGGAAGTCGAGGTCGATGTCGGGGATGCTGGTCTGGTCGCGCGACAGGAACCGGCCCAGGAACAGCTGCGCCGACACCGGGTCGACGTGGGAGAGGCCGATCAGGTAGCAGACGATCGAGCCGACGCTGGAGCCGCGGCCGCGGCCGGGGGGCAGCAGGCGGCGGGCGGCACTCTGGCCGCGCACCTGGAGGGCGACGTCGCGGGCCAGCTCGAGGATGTCGCGGTGCAGGAGGAAGAAGCCGGCCAGGCCGTGGTGGTCGATCAGGGCCAGCTCCTCGTCCAGGCGGCGGCGGGCCTCGTGCAGGTCGCGGCTGCCGGCGTAGCGGAGCTCGAGCTGGTCGCGGCAGATGCGGTACAGGGCCTGGGAGGCCGACTCGCCGGTTTCGGAGACGAAGTCGGGATAGCTGTAGCCGAGGTCGCTGGCGAGGTCGAAGCGGCAGCGGTCGGCCACCTCGAGGGCGCCGCGGACGGCGTCGTCGGGGAAGCGGGCGGCCATCTCGGCGGGGGTGCGCAGGACAGCCTCGCGGTTGCCGCGACGGTCGCGCTCGCAGGCGTCGAGGGTGGTGTTGAGGCGGATCGCGACCAGGGTGTCCTGCAGGAAGGCGCGGCGGGCGTTGTGGGCGTGGACGTCGCCGGTGGCGACGGTGCGCAGGCGCAGCTCGGCGGCCAGCTCGGCCAGCAGGCGGTTGCGGCGGGCGTCGCCGCGCCAGTAGGGGCGCTGCAGCTCGATCGCGAGACGGTCGCGGTCGAAGATGCCGCGCAGCCGGCGGGCGGCGGCGGCGGCCTGGCGGAGGCGGCCGGCGGCGACCTCGCGCGCGACCAGGCCGTCGCGGGCGCAGCCGGACAGGCAGTGCAGGCCGTCGGCGTGGACGGCCAGCTGATCGAGGGTGACGGAGGGGGCGCGGCGGTCGTCGGTGTGGGCGAGGGTGAGCAGCCGGCAGAGGTTGCGGTAGCCGGCCTGGGTCTCGACCAGGAGGGTGAGGTGGGCGCCGCCGGCCAGGGTCAGCTCGCAGCCGGTGATGGGGCGCAGGCCGGCGTCGTGGGCGGCGTGGGCGAACTCGAGCGAGCCGGACAGGCTGTCGTGGTCGGTCAGCGCCAGGGTCTGATGGCCGAGCTGGGCGGCGGTCAGGGCCAGCTCCTGGGGCTGGGAGGCGCCGTCCAGGAAGGAGTAGCAGGAGTGGGCGTGCAGCTCGATCATGCCCGCTGCTCGTACCAGCGGCCCTGGCGGCGATCGCAGAAGACGACGGTGTTGCGGCCGTCGGCCAGCACCAGGTCGAAGTAGGTGCGGTGGACGGGGCGGCGCGTCCACCAGCCCTCCTCGACCCGCCACTCCTCGCGGGTGACGGAGACGGGGCGGTTGGCGACGGCCACGGGCAGGCCGGCCTGGTCGGTGGTGACGTGGATGGGGCGAGGGAGCCCCAGCCGGCGTACGTATGTGCGATCCATGACCCCCTTCACCTTCGGTTACTCGTACGGCACGAGCAGCTCCCGGCCCTCCGGCAGGCGTGACCAGGGGGCGACCTCGACGACGCGCAGCAGGTGGCCCTCGCCCATGGCGGCGCGCAGCTGGCGGGCCGCCTCCGAGGCGCGCTCGCGGCGCACCTCGTGGGCGGGGCGCATCAGCAGCTGCTGGCGGCCGCCCGGCTCGCCCAGCTCGGCCAGCTCCATGGTCAGCCGGTCGAGCGCGCCGGGCAGGCCGGAGAGGGCCGGGAGCAGGGCGTCGCGCAGGCGGCGCGGCTCGGAGGTGGCGTCGCGCAGGCGCACGGGGCGGCGCCAGGATCCGCCGGCGGACAGGCGCGCGGAGAGCGTGAGCGTGCGGACAGGACGGCCGGCCCGGCGGGGAGTGGCCAGCAGGCGCTCGACCAGCAGGGTGGCGGCCTGGTGGAGGGTGGCCTCGTCGCCCACCGGCTCGGCGAAATCGATCCACTCGCGCAGCGGCTGGGGCGGCATGCGCGGCGCGACGTAGTCCTCGTCCTCGCCCTGGGCGAGGCGGCGGCCGGCGATGCCGGCGGGGCCGAAGCGATCGGCCACGGCGGGGAGCGGGAGCGCGGCCAGCGCGCCGGCGGTGCGGATGCCGAGCGCCTCCAGCTCGTCGGTGATGCGAGGGTCGAGGCCCAGGCGGCCGATCGCCATGCGGCGGATGAAGCCGGGCGCGCCGTCTGCGTCGACCACGCGCGGGCGGCCGGGCCGGGCCTTGATGGCGGCGGCCCGGGCGGTGAAGCGGCCGGGACCGGCGCCGATCCGGCCGCCGGGCGGCAGCAGCTTTCCGGCGGCGTGCAGCAGGCGGCCGAGGCCGCCGTGCATGCGCAGCAGGCCGTCGGCGCGGAACAGCGCGTGGCCGGGCTCGAGCGGCTCGACGGCGGCGCCGATCGCCTCCAGGCCGGCCAGCAGCTCCTCGGCGGCATCGGCCACGGCGCCGGGGTCGGCGGTGACCAGCCGGATTCCCGGGCAGCGAGCGATCGCCTCGCCGGCGCGCATCCCGGGCCGCACGCCGAAGGTGGCCGCGGCGGCGTTCACCTCGCCCACCAGCGGCGAGCTGACCGCCTCCGGGGCCAGCGCCGCCGGGACATCGCCCAGCGAACCGCCCATCGCCACCCGCAGCGCGAAGCGGGGGACGAGCGCGCAGACCAGGATGCGGGGGCGTTTCGGCAAGGGCTCTCCAGCATAGGCGAACATGTGTTCGTATGCAACGGCCGCGATGACACTTCCGGGAGCGCAACAGCCGCGCCTGGCACCGGTGTTGCCCGCAAGGTGCTTGCAAGCGGTGACGGCGGTGTTGCAACTCGTGCGCGTAACGGGCGCGTTGACCTTTCCGGGAGCGCAACAGCCGCGCCTGGCACCGGTGTTGCCTCCAAGGTTGCGTCAGGCGCTGACGACCGGGTTACGATCTGCTCGCGTGACGGGCGCGTTGACGCTTCTGGGAGCGCAACACCCGCGTCTGGCACCCGTGTTGCCTCCAAGATGCATACGAGCCGTCATGGCGCGGTTGCAATCCGTGCGCGTTACGGGCGCGTTGACGCTTCTGGGAGCGCAACAGCCGCGCCTGGCACCCGTGTTGCCTCCAGATTCGTCACGGGCCGTGACGAATCATCGACGGACCTGGCTAGCCGGCGACGTCCATGTGCAGCTGCGGCTCGAACAGCTGCAGGCCCGGGTTGTGCCGCTCGACCACGGCCAGGTCGAAGACCTTGCCGCAGGAGTCGCACATGAAGCGCTGGCGCCCTTCCAGCCACCGCAGCGAGCGCCGATGGCACGAGTGGCACCGGGGCTGCTTGCGCTTCTTGGGCGTTCGGGCCATGGACGCCGGAGGCTAGCCGCGAGCTCGGACGCGATGCAGGACGAACACCCCCGCCACGGCCACCGCCGCCACCACCGCCGCCACCGGCCCGACGCTGGCCTCGATCGCCGCCAGCGACTCCCCGAACAGGAACCCGCCTCCCGTCACGATCACCACCCACGCCACCGCACCGACCACGTTCCACGCCACGAAATGGCGCAGCGGCATCTCCGCCGCCCCGGCCATCCAGGGCGCGAAGATCCGCACGAACGGCACGAACCGCGCGCCCACCAGCGACTTGCCGCCGTGCCGCCCGAAGAACTCCTCGACCGGCAGCACCTGCTGTTGCCGGGGCCAGCCGCGCGCCACCAGCCGGTCCAGCAGCGGCCGCCCGCCGATCCGCCCGATCTCGTATCCGCCCAGCGCGCCCAGCGTCGCCGCGATCGCCGCCACCGCCATCACCAGCAGCACGTTCAGATGTCCCGCCGCCGCCGCCGCGCCGGCGCCGATCAGGATCGTCTCAGACGGAAACGGCACCCCCACCAGCTCCAGCGTCACCGTCACGAACACGAGCAGGTAGGCGTGGTTCTCGAACCAGCCGACCAGCGTGCTCACATCTCACTCGTCAAGATCCGGATCCATCGCGCGCTGGTAGATGCGCCGCACCACCAGCGACGGCAGCCGCCTCTCCGCCGCCTTCGAGAACTCGCGCTCGTACCGCATCCGATCACGCGCCGCCATCGTCTCGGCATAGCGGTCGCGCAGAGCCAGCAGCTCCTCCTCCGCCTCCTCGACCAGGTCCATGTAGTCGCCGTAGCGCTCCTCCGCCTCGCTCGCGCCCGCATGCGTGTACGACACGCGCGCCTGCTCGACCCGCAGCATCAGGTCGCGGTGGTCGTCGCTGAACATCGCCAGCTGCCGCGCGATCACGTCTCCGAAGCGAGCCCTCCCGGGAATCCTCATGCCCGGGATGCTACCGGTGCCCGGCGGTGGCCCGGTAGCATCGCCCTCGTGAGCGATCCCGTCCGCATCCACGTCCGCGCCTGGAACATCGCCCACGGCCGCGACATCCCTCCCGATCGCCAGCACGGGCACGTCCACCGCAAGCTGCTCGATGAGATGTGCGAGCTGATCGTCCGCGACGCGCCCGACCTGGTGCTGCTGCAGGAGGTGCCGGTGTGGGCCGGCGCCCTGCTGCGCGAGCGCACCGGCATGGGCGTGACGCTGGCCCCCGCCTACGGCGCCCACATCCCGTTCCTGCACGTGCCCCTGCCGCTGGCGCTCGGCGCCGCAGTGGGCCGCGCCCTGCCCGACCTCGTCCGCACCCAGGTCGAGGGCCAGGCCAACGCCGTCCTCTACGGCGCCGAGCTGCTGCTGGTGTCGGCCCGCCGCGTCCAGATCAACGACCGCCGCCGCCTTCGCGGCGAGCCCCGCATCGCCCAGCTGGTGCGCCTCCGCCACCGATCCGCCGGCCGCGAGCTCACGCTCGCCAACGTCCACGCCGACTCTGGCGACAACCGCCAGCAGCTGGAGCGGGCCGGCTACGTGCTCGAGCGCTTCGCACGTGGCGCTCCGATGCTCCTGGGCGGCGACCTCAACGCCGATGCCCGCTCGCCCGGCCTGCAGGCGCTCGCCGCGCGCGGTTGGATCGAGGACGCCACGAAGCTGCATCTCGGCGTCGATCACCTCTTCGTCCGCGGCATGCGGGTCGAGTCGCCGCCGGCGGCGTGGCCGCCCGAGCTCCGCGACCTGTACCTGGACGACGACCTGCCCGTGCGCCTCTCTGACCATGATCCCGTCGACGCGGTGGTGACCCTGTGAGCATCCGGTCCGACCTGCCCTCGCTGGAGGGCGTTGCCTACCTGAACGCCGGCACCAACGGGCCGCTGCCCCGGCCCGCCGCCGACGCTATGCGGCGCGAGCTGGACATGTCCCTGGCCGAGCCCCGCATCGGCATGGCCGCCTTCCAGCACTACCGCGAGCTGCGCGACCGCGCCCGCGCCGCGCTCGGTCGTGCCGTCGGCGCGCCGCCCGAGCAGATCGCGCTGACCGGCTCCACCACACAGGGCGTCGGCATCGTCATCTCGGGCATCGACTGGCAGGCCGGCGACGAGGTGCTGACCACCACCGAGGAGCACCCGGGCATCCGCAGCCCGCTGGACGTGATCGCCCGCCGCTTCGGCGTGCGCGTCGTCGAGCTGCCCCCCGAGCGGCTGCTGGACGGCATCGGCGACGGCACCCGGATGGTGGCCGTGTCGCACGTGCTGTGGACGACCGGCCGGGTGCTGGACGTGGCCGCGATCGCCGCCGCCGCCCACGCGGCGGGAGCGTCGCTGCTGCTGGACGGCGCCCAGTCGGCCGGCGCGATCGCTGTCGACGCGGTCGCCACCGGCGCCGACTTCTACGCCTTCTCCGGCCAGAAGTGGCTGCTCGGCCCGCAGGGCAGCGGCGGCCTGTGGGTGTCCCCGCAGTGGCTCGACCGCGCGTGGACCGCGCAGTCGAGCTACTGGAACCTCGAGCAGGGAGTGGTCGGCGACTTCCTCCCGACCGCGGCCCGCTTCGACGGCGGAACGCTCGACACCGTCACCGTGGCCGGCATCGGCGCCGCCATCGAGTGGGTCGAGTCGCTGCCCGGCGGCCGCGCCGGCTGGCTGGCGCAGACCGCGGACAACGCGAGCCGCGCCCGCGAGCGCCTGCGCCGTCAGCCCGGCGTCACCGTGGCTGATCACGGCAACGGCGGCGCACCGCTGATCGCCCTCACCGTCGCCGGGCAGGAGGACACCGTCGCCCTCAACGAGCGGCTGGGCGAGCAGGGCATCCTCGCGCGCTACATCCCCGGCACGCCCTGGCTGCGGGTCTCCGTCGGCGCGTGGACGAGCGACGACGACGTCGAGCGGCTGGCGGCCGCGCTCGGCTAGGCTAGCTGCGCAGTCCCAGCTCGGCCGAGATCGGCCGCAGCGCTGCGATCACGAACGTGATGTGCTCGTCCAGGTCGACGCCGAGCTGCTCGGCTCCCTGCACGACGTCGTCGCGGTTCACGCCCTTCGCGAAGCTGGGCTGCTTCAGCTTCTTTCGCACCGATTTCGCCTCCAGCGACGTCAGCCCGTCCGGCCGCACCAGGCCGCACGCGTGCACGAACCCCGACACCTCGTCGCACGCGTAGAGCGTGCGCTCGAGCTGTGACTCGCGGGCCACGCCGGTGTGGTCGCCGTGCGACTGGATGGCGCGGATGAACCACTCCGGATAGCCCTTCTCGCGCAGCACCGGCGCTCCATCGGAGGGGTGCTTGTCGAGCGTGGGGTGGCGCTCATAGTCGAAGTCGTGCAGCAGCGCGACGTTGCCCCACGCAGCCACGTCCTCGTCGAACGAGCCGGCGTACGCGCGTACCGATGCCTCCACCGCCAGCGCGTGGCGGCGCAGGGCCTCGCTCTGCGTCCACTCGGTGAGCAGCGCCCATGCCGCGTCACGATCGCGTACCAGTTGCTCGTCCATGCGGCGAAAATAGCAGGAACCACGGGCAAACGGGTCGAATGGGGCTACCCTAGATGGCCATGGCTACCGCGACGCGAGAGGGCACTGTGGAGGCATTCCTGATCGAGGGCTGTCAGCCGCTGTCGGGCACCATCAGGCCGGCCGGCAACAAGAACGCGGCCCTCCCGATCCTCGCCGCCTGCCTGCTCACCGGGGAGCCCGTCATCCTCGAGAACGTCCCGCACATCCGCGACGTCGAGGAGATGATCGAGCTGATCGCGGCGCTTGGCGTCGACGTCGAGTGGCAGGGCCCGAACACCGTGCGGGTGTGGGCGGCCGAGGTCAACGGCACCAAGCTCGACCCCGAGCTGTGCACCCGCATCCGCGCCTCGATCCTGCTGGCCGGGCCGCTGCTGGCCCGCTTCGGCGCCGCCGACGTGCCGCCTCCCGGCGGCGACGTGATCGGCCGGCGCCGGGTGGACACCCACCTGATGGCGTTCGCCGCGCTGGGCGCCGACGTGCAGGTCGATCGCGAGTACCGCCTGCGCGCCCCCGACGGCCTCGACGGCGCCGAGATCCACCTCGACGAGGCCAGCGTCACCGGCACCGAGAACGCGCTGATGGCGGCCGCCCGCGCCCGCGGCACGACCGTGATCATGAACGCCGCCTGCGAGCCGCACGTGCAGGACATGTGCCACCTGCTGTGCAAGATGGGCGTCGGCATCGACGGGATCGGCTCGAACGTGCTCGTGATCGAGGGCGCCGACGCGCTGCACGGCTGCACGCACCGGGTCGGGCCCGACCACATCGAGGTGGCCTCGTTCATCGGCCTGGCCGCGGTCACCGGCGGCGACCTCCTGATCGAGGACGCGGCCGTCGAGCACCTGCGCGCGATCCGCCACAGCTTCCGGCGGCTGGGCGTCGAGATCGAGGTTCAGGGCACCAGCGTGCGCGTGCCTCCCGGCCAGGAGCTGGTGGTGGTCGACGACATCCACGATCAGGTGCCGAAGATCGACGACGGGCCGTGGCCGATGTTCCCCGCCGACCTGACCTCGATCGCGGTGGCGGTGGCGACCCAGGCCAAGGGCACGGTGCTGATCTTCGAGAAGATGTTCGAGAACCGGCTGGTGTTCACCGACAAGCTGGTCTCGATGGGCGCCCGCATCATCCTCTGCGACCCGCACCGCGCGGTCGTCACCGGCCCCAGCAAGCTCTACGGCTACCGCATGGAGAGCCCGGACATCCGCGCCGGCATGGCGATGCTGATGGCCAGCCTCTGCGCGGAGGGCACCAGCCGGATCGGCAACGTCGGCCAGATCGACCGCGGCTATGAGCGCATCGACGAGCGCCTGCGCGACCTGGGCGCCCGCATCGAGCGGGTCGAGGCGTGAGCGTCGACGGCTGCCTGTCGGCGCTGCTGACGCGCGGGCTGGTGCGCACGCGGCCGGCCGCCGACATGCTGGCGCCGTCCTCCCTGCTGTCGGGGTCGGGCGCGCCGCTGCCGCTCGATCACGCCCGGCTGCTCTCGCTCAGCAACGGCGTCGACGCCTACGGCGGCTACTTCCGCGTGTTCGGCGTCGGCCCCTGGTCGGTGCGCGACATGCGCCGCTGGAACGCTCCCGACGGCTGGCGGCGGGCATGGGGCGGGCGGGCCGACGGCTGGTGGTTCATCGGCGAGACGGCCTGGGGCGACCAGTACGCCTACGCCACCGGCGACGATCCACTGCAGTTCGATGCCACCGTCTACCGGCTGGACGCGTGCCGGCTCGAGGCGGAGCCGATCGCGGCCTGCTTCGCGGACTTCCTGCGCGACGAGCTGGCCCGCAACGCGACCGCCCCGCGCGACGAGACGACGGTGGCCGCCCGCCGCCGCTTCGGCGATCTGGAGCCGTCGGTGCAGCTCGCCTACGTGCCCTCGCTGCTGGCCGGCGGTGACGAGGATCTGGCTCACGTGGTCGAGCTGGGCGCCCGCGAGGCGATGACGCTGGCCGGCGACAGCTACCGCGCTGTGGCCGCCGTCCCGGCCGCCACGGCGTAGATCCGGCCTCACTAGACTGCTGGCGTGGAGACCCGTCAGATAACGGCCGCCATGGTCCCGGAGACGGTCCGGGCGCTGCGGCCCACGGACGAGGACCGGGAGCGCGTCAAGGGCTCGGTGGCCGACATCGTGGAGATGGTGCGAAGCGGCGGCGACGCCGCCGTGCGCCGTCTCACGGCCCGTCTCGACGGCGTCGACGTGGAGCAGGCGCGGGTGCCGGCGGCCGCCATCAAGCGCTCGCTGAAGGAGACGTCGCCGGGCGTGCTGCGGGCGCTCGAGACGCTGACCGAGAACCTGCGCGCGACCGCGCGCGAGACGATGCCCCAGCCCAGCCGCCAGGTGCTGGCCCAGGGGCAGATCGTCAGCACCCGCCCGATGCCGGTCGACCGCGCCGGCGTGTACGCGCCCGGCGGCCGCGCCGCCTACCCGTCCAGCGCCGTGATGGCGCTGGTGCCTGCGCAGGTGGCCGGGGTCAAGGAGATCGCCGTGTGCTCGCCGCCGGGGCCGGATGGCCTGCCGTCGCACGCCGTGCTGGCCGCCTGCAGCCTGGCCGGCGTCGAGGAGGTGTACGCCATCGGCGGCGCCCAGGCGGTGGCGGCGATGGCGCTCGGGACGGAGACGATCCGGCCCGTGGACGTGCTGGTCGGCCCCGGCAACGCCTTCGTCGAGGAGGCCAAGCGCGGCCTGTTCGGCGAGGTCGGCATCGAGTCGCTGGCCGGGCCCAGCGAGCTGATCGTGCTGGCCGACGAGACCGCTCCGCCCGACGTCGTGGCCTGGGACCTGCGCGCCCAGGCCGAGCACGGCGCCGGGTCGCAGTCGGTGCTGGTGGCCGTGGACGACGCGCTGCTCGCGGCCGTGTCGGCCGAGCTGCCCGACCCGGCCGGCATCACGCTGCTGCAGGCCGACTCGTGGGACACCGCCATCGAGCTGGTCAACGCCTACGCGCCCGAGCACCTGCAGCTGATGGTGGCCGACCCGCAGGCGCTGCTCGAGCGCGTGCGGCACGCCGGCGCCATCTTCATCGGCATGATGAGCGGGACGGCGTTCGGCGACTACGTGGCCGGCTCGAACCACATCCTGCCCACCGGCGGCCGCGGCCGCTTCTCGTCCGGCCTGGCCACCAGCGTGTTCCTGCGCATCCAGGAGGTGGTCGAGATCCCTGACGCCGCCGTCGAGCGGCTGGCCGGGCCGCTGGCCGACCTGGCCCGCGCCGAGGGCCTGCCCGCCCACGCCCGCTCGGCCGAGGTGCGGGCCGAGCGTCTCGCCAACGCATCGTCACTGACCGAAGGAGCCGCAACGTGAGCAAGACCGTGATCGCCGTCGACGGCGCGCCCCGCCCGTTCCAGGGCGCGCCCTACAACCAGGCCATCCGCACCGACGGGCTGGTCTTCTGCGCCGGCCAGGTAGGGCTCGACCCCGACACCGGCGACATGGTCGAGGGCGACGTCGCGGCCCAGACCGAGCGCGCGCTGCAGAACCTGAAGGCGGTGCTGGAGGGCGCCGGCAGCGGCCTCAACCAGGTCGTCAAGACCACCGTGTTCATGACCGACCTGGGCGAGTTCGCGGCCATGAACGAGGTGTACGCCACCTACTTCACCAGCGACCCGCCGGCCCGCTCGACCGTGCAGGTCGCGGGCCTGCCGGCGGGCGCCCGCGTGGAGATCGAGGCGATCGCACTGACGTAGGGCTCCGGTACCCTCTGCGCATGCGGCCGGCAGAGGTGATCATCTCCCATCAGAACACGGATTTCGACGCCCTCGGCTCGATGCTGGCGGCGCGCCGGCTGTACCCCGGCGCGACCGTGCTCGTGCACGGGGGGCTCAACCGCAACGTGCGCGAGTTCGCCGCGCTGCACGAGCAGGAGCTGGCCCTGGCCGATGCCTCCCGCTGCGACCTGTCCGCGGTCTCCAGGGTGATCGTGGTCGAGACCTCGCAGCTGGGCCGGCTGGGCGACATGGCCGAGCTGGTCGATC
>JAICYJ010000069.1 GCA_025934255.1 Thermoleophilia bacterium
CACGAGCAGGAGCTGGCCCTGGCCGATGCCTCCCGCTGCGACCTGTCCGCGGTCTCCAGGGTGATCGTGGTCGAGACCTCGCAGCTGGGCCGGCTGGGCGACATGGCCGAGCTGGTCGAGCGTCCCGGGGTGGAGACGATGCTGTTCGACCACCACGGCACGGAGCCGCCCGCGTGGGTCGCCCACGAGCGCTGCCTCTGCTCCGGCGACGGCGCCCTCAGCAGCACCATGGCCGGCATCCTGGCCGAGCGCGGGATCGAGCCGACGCCGACCGAGGCGACCGCGCTGGCGCTGGGCATCCACGAAGACACGGGGTCGCTGACGTACGCCTCGACCACCGTCCGCGACGTGGAGGCACTCGCGTTCTGCGTCCGCCACGGCGCGAATCAGGAGCTGATCGGCGGCTTCCTGCACACGCCCCTGGATGCCGACCACCGCGTGCTCCTGACCACCCTGATCGACGCGTCCGAGCAGCTCGAGCTGGGCGGCGTGGCGGTGCTGGTCGCCGCCGCGCGCTGGCCGCGCTACGTGGACGGCGTGTCCACCCTCGCCTCCAAGATCACCGATCTCACCGACAGCCCGGCGATGGTGATGCTGGTGGAGATGGACGGCCGCGTGTTCGCGGTCGGGCGCAGCCGCACCGCCGCATTCGACGTGGCCGCGGTGATGGCCGCCCTGGGCGGCGGCGGCCACGCCCAGGCGGCCTCGGCGCTGGTGCGCGACGAGACGCTCGAGGGCGCCCGCGCCCGGCTGGGTGCGGCGCTGGCGCTGGGCATCGCGGCCGGCCCGCGAGCGGCCGACATCATGTCGGCGCCGCCCTGGTTCGTGGAGGCCGACAGCACCATCGACGATGCCCTGGCCGAGTGCCGGCGCCGCGGCACCTCCGGCGTGCCGGTCGCCTCCGGCGGCGAGATGGTGGGCGTCGTCGCCCGCGAGGACATGGGCCGCGCGATCGGCCACGGCCTCGGTCACGCCCCGGTGCGCGGGATCATGAGCGCCGAGGTGGCGGGGCTGCCGCCGGACGCGACCCTGGCCGACGTGCAGCGGGTGCTGCTGCGCGGGGTCGGCCGCCTGGCCGTGACCCGCGACGGCCACGACGGGCCGCACCCGACCGCCGACGTGCTCGGGATCATCACCCGCGGCGACCTGCTGCGGGCGCTGCGCGATGCCCCGCCCGGCGCGCCGCCAAAGCGCCCGACCGACCTGAGCGACCGGTTGCGCGCCATGCCCGGCCTGGAGCGCCTGTGGCCCGCCGCCGCTGCGGCCGCCGACGACGCGGGCCTCTACCTCGTGGGCGGCGCGGTGCGCGACCTGCTGCTGGAGGAGCCCAGCTTCGACATCGACCTCGCCTACGAGGGCGACGGCATCGCCTTCGCCGAGCGCCTTGCGACGGCGCTGGACGGCCGCATGCACGCGCACGAGAAGTTCCACACCGCGGTGGTGCTGGCCGGCGACCTGCGCGTCGACGTGGCCAGCGCCCGCACCGAGCACTACGAGTACCCGGCTGCCCTGCCCACGGTCGAGCACTCCTCGATCCGCCAGGACCTGCACCGCCGGGACTTCACCATCAACGCCATGGCCGTGTCGCTGCTCCCAGCCGAGTTCGGTCTGCTGTTCGACCCCTACGGCGGCGAGGGCGACCTCGGCCGCGGCATCGTGCGGGTGCTGCACAACCTGTCCTTCATCGAGGACCCCACCCGCATCTTCCGCGCCATCCGCTACCAGAACCGCTACGGGTTCGACATGGACGGCCTCACCCTCCAGCTGGCCCGAAGCTGTGTGGAGATGGGGCTGGTGGGCGACCTGTCCGGGGCGCGCGTGCGGGATGAGCTGGTGGCGCTGCTGGGCGAGGAGGAGGTGGCGGGCGCGCTCGCCAGCCTCGATCAGCTGGGGCTGGCCGGCGCCGTACACCCCGCGCTCGACTGCGGCCCGGCGTCGGTGCATCTGGTGGAGCGCCTCGACCGCGCCCGGCGGCGCCACGCGCCGGAGCTGCCGCCCTGGCGGGGCCGGCTGGCCGCGATCGCGCGCGGCATTCCGGGCGGCGAGCTGGACGAGTGGCTGGAGCGGCTGCGGGTGCGGCGGCGCGACGCGCGCGTGGTGGCTTCGGCGGCCGTGGTGCCGCCGCGGCTGGCGGGAGCCCTGGCGGAGACCGCCGAGCCGGCGCGGATCGCGGAGCTGCTGGCGCCGCATCCGGCCGAGGTGGCGCTGATGGTGGTGGCGCTGGAAGGGCCCGCGGCCGAGTCCGCCGAGCTGTACCTGGCGCAGCTGCGCGACCTGCGGCTGGACATCGACGGGGACACGCTGCGCGAGCAGCTGGGGATGCCGGAGTCGCCGCAGGTGGGCGCGCTGCTGGCGGAGCTGCTGCGGCGCCGCCGAAACGGCGAGCTGGGCGGCCGTGAGGAACAGCTCGAGGCCGCCAGGGAGCTGCTCGCCGAGGTCGCGGGATGAGGCTGAGCGCCGCCAACGCCAGCCGCTGGCGCGGGCAGCCGGGGCACTACGAGGCCTGGCACCTGCGGCTCGGCGACCCGCACAGCGCCGCGTCGGCATGGATCCGCCACAGCTTCCACGTGCCCCCCGAGGCCGCACCCGGCGAGTCCACCGCCGAGCTGTGGTTCGTCGGCCGCGACCCCGACGGCGCCGCCTATGCCCGCCGCCAGAGCTTCTCGATCGACCAGTTCCGGACCGGCGCCGGCGGCTTCCCGCTCACGCTCGGCCCCAGCTCGCTGGACGTGGCCAGCGCCAGCGGCCGCGTCGACGAGGCGCGCTGGGACCTGCGTTGGTCGCCGACCGGTGAGCCGTTCGGCTACGGCGGCGGCGGCCGGCGGCGTCGCGCCGAGATCGTCGTCAGCCAGCCGACGATCCGCGCCAGCGGCACGTTCGTGATCGGATCGCAGGAGCTGGAGGTGCGCTCCTGGCCGGCCCATCAGCTGCATGCCTGGGGCAACCGCCACGCCGAGGCGTCGGCGCGGGTGCACTGCAACGCCTTCGCATCCCCGGACGACTTCGTCGAGGTGTTCAGCCGCCGCTACGACAACCTCGGCAAGCACACGCCGGTGATCTCGACCGGCGCGGTGGTCGCGCAGGGCGAGCGCCACGAGCTGCACGGCGCCCTCCGCGGGCTGGCGGCGCGCGCCACCATCGAGCCGAACCGCTACCGGTTCACGATCCGCGGGCCGTTCCTGAGCATCGAGGGCGAGGTGCACTGCGCGCTCGCCGACATGGTCGGCGTCTGCTACCGCGACCCCGACGGCGGCCGCGTCTACGCCTACGCCGCCGACCATGCCGTGATCGAGGTCGAGGTGCGCCGCCGGACGGTGCGCGGCTGGTCGCGGGCAGCACGGCTGTCGGCCGGCAGCTGCGCCTACGAGTACGCGAGCCGGATGCAGGTGCCGGGCGTCGAGGTGGTGCTGTGAGCGCCGGTCTGGCATGGCGCCGGGAGCCGCTGCCGCTGCTGGACTGGGTCGCGGCGCCGTCCGGCGTGCGGGTGTCGTTCACCTGCCGTCACGGCGGCGTCTCCTCCGGCGCGTTCGCCTCGCTGAACCTGGGGGCGCTGACGGCGGACGACGCGGCGAACGTGGCCGAGAACCGGCGGCGGGCCGTGTCCGGCGCGGGCGGCGACGGCACGACCGCGACCATGGCCTGGCAGGTGCACGGCACCGACATCCGCGAGGTGACCGACCGGCCCTCCTCGGGACGCTTCCTGCAGCCTGGCGCCGAGCCGTTCCCGAAGTCGGACGGCCTGGTCACCAGCAGCCGCGGCCGGGCGCTGACGCTGCTCACCGCCGACTGCCTCCCGGTCGCGATCGCAGCCGCCGACGGCAGCCGGCTGGCGCTGCTGCACGCCGGCTGGCGCGGCATCGAGGCTGGGGTGATCGAGGCCGGCGTGGCGGCGGTGGGCGGCGAGGCGGTGGCCGCGATCGGGCCGGGGGCTGGGCCCTGCTGCTACGAGGTGGGCGAGGACGTGGCCGGCCCGCTGACCCGGCGCTTCGGCGGGGACGCGGTCCGCGACGGCCGCGCCGACCTATGGCTGTGCGCCGAGCGCGCGCTTCGCACGAGCGGCGTCGAGCAGGTGGCTGTTGCGGGCGAGTGCACGATCTGCACTGAGGATCGCTACTTCTCGCACCGGCGCGACCACGGCGTCACCGGCCGGCAGGGGATGGTGGGGCTGCTTGCTTGACGCGGCCCTGATCGCGGAGAACCTGGCGCTGGTGCGCGAGCGGGTGGGGCCGGAAGTGCAGATCCTGGCCGCCACCAAGTACGTCGAGGCCGACGACCTGCCGGCGCTGCACGAGGGTGGCGTGCGGCTGGTCGGCGAGAACCGGTCGGACGCGCTGATCGCCAAGCAGGAGGCGCACCGCGACCTGTTCACCTGGGACTTCATCGGCCACGTGCAGAGCCGCAAGGTGCGCGACATCGCCGGGCGCGTGCGGCTGATCCACGCCATCGACTCGCTCTCGGCCTGCCGGCGCCTGCAGGATGTGGAGAAGGACGCGTTCCCCATCTTCATGTATGGCCCCGCCCGCGGGAACTGCCTGCTGCAGGTGAACGTCGCCGGTGAGGAATCGAAGTCAGGCGTGCCGCTCGGCGAGGTGAATCGCTTCCTGGAGGAGGTGTCGCCGCTCGACGCTGTCAGATTCCGCGGGCTGATGACGATGCCGCCGCTGGTCGACGACCCGAACGACGCACGGCCGTGGTTCGCGGCGCTCCGCGAGCTGCGGGATCGGCTGGCGACGGCCTGGCAGGGGCGGCACGAATTCCGGGAGCTCTCGATGGGCACCAGCCAGGACTACGAGGCGGCTGCGGGGGAGGGCGCGACGATCGTACGGGTGGGGAGCGTCCTCTATGGGCGGTAAAGTGAGGGGCGCATGAGTGTAAAGGACATGTGGCAGCGCACCCAGGTCTACTTCGGCATCAAGGAGGAGGACTGGGAGGATGACTACTTCGACGACGACGGCTCGGCCGCCCACGAGGACCTCGAGAGCCGCTACAACGAGCGGCCGAACGTCCGTCGGCTGAACCCGAGACGCCGCTCCGGCGCCGACTTCGACGACATCTTCTCGGACGAGCCGCCGCCGCAGCGCGGCCGCGGGCGCCAACCCGCCGCGCAGAACGGCGGCCAGCGCCACGCGGCGCAGGTCGAGTTGATCGTGCCGAAGTCGTTCAACGACGCCCAGAAGGTGGCTGACAAGCTGAAGGCCGATGTGCCGGTGATCATCAACCTGCAGGCGGCGGACTCCGACCTGGCCAAGCGGCTGATCGACTTCTCGAGCGGGCTCACCTACGCGCTGGACGGCGCCATGCAGCGCGTCGCCGACCGGGTGTTCCTGCTCACCCCCGCGCACGTCACCGTGTCCGCAGAGGACAAGGCGTCGCTGATGGAGCGCGGCTTTTTCAATCAGTACTGACGCCTGCAAACCGTCGTCTCGCTTTGTCGCTGCGGTCGGGCCGTGCCGAGCACTGTCCCTCCCTTGCTCCTCGCGAGACTCGGTTTTCGGCGTCAGAGTGGTCTACATGCGAGCCAGCCACCGCGCGCAGTCGATCATCGCCGCGTCGGCCTGATCGCCCTCGACGCCCCAGGCCAGCGCGTGCACGAGCGCCCAGCAGCGCATCCGCTCGCGGTCGAGCCCGAGCAGCTCTGACAGCAGATCCAGCCGCCGCCGCACCAGCCGCTCGTCGATGCGTTCGCGGGTGTCCCGGATCAGCGACGCCAGGTCGAACTCGCGCTCGCCCACCAGCGGCTTCGGGTCGATCGCCAGCCACGGCGATCGCTCCGCCCGCAGCACGTTGCCGCCGTGCAGATCCTGGTGCAGCACCACCTGCTCGCCCTGCGACTGCGCCAGCTCCGCCGCGAGCGTCCCGCCCAGGTCGGCCAGCTCCCGCTCGAATGGCTCGCGCAGCGCCGCCCACGCCTGCGGGATCTCGGTCGACCACCGCATCGCATCGCCGGCCAGCGTGCGGAACGGATGACCGTCCGTGGGAGCGTGCCAGAGGAGCTCGAGCAGGCCCGCCACGATCCGCGCCGCCTGGTCGTCGTCCTCCAGCTGCCAGAGGCTCGTGCCCGGCCGCAGCCGCTCCAGCAGCAGCGCCCCCGGCTCGTCCTCCAGCAGCCGCACCGCGCCGCGGCCGCCGTAATGGCGCAGCGCGTCGGCCTCATGCCGGTTCTCGAGATCGGGCAGGAACACCTTCAGCACCGCCTCCGAGCCGCCCGCAGTGGTGGCCGGCGCCACCCACGAGACGGCGCCGTCGTCCCCGAACGGCTCCCCGACCGTCAGCCCCCAGCGGGCTGCCAGCCCGGCCACCGCCGCGGGCAGCGCCTCCAGCCAGTCGGATCCCTCCTGCCCGTGCCAGCTGCGGATGTTCTCGTCCAGCTGCGGCGGGATGGTCACCATGGCCGGACTGTACGGGACGGTGTTCCGGTACGCTCTTGGGCCTCGTGGCCTCCTCCTCGTTCACCCTCGGCCTGCTCGGCGCAGGCAACATGGCATCCGCCATGGTGCGCGGCTGGGTGCGGGCCGACCCGGACATGGCCGGGCGGATCCTGATCACCGACCGCGGCTCCGGCCGGGCCGCCGCGCTGGCCGAGCAGTACGGCGTGCGGCACCTCGAGCACAACGCCGAGGTGGCCTCCGAGGCCGACCTGGTGGTGCTGTGCGTGAAGCCTGTCGACGTCGAGCGGGTGCTGCGTGAGGTGAGCGAGCTGATCACGCCCACCAAGGCGATCGCGTCGGTGGCTGCCGGCGTGCCCACGTCCACGCTGGAGACGATCCTCGACGTGGACGCCCCCGTCTTCCGCTTCATGCCCAACGTGGGCGTGCAGGTCGGCATGGGCACGCTCGCCTACTCGGCCGGCCGGTTCATCGACACCGCCGCCGAGCAGCAGGTGCTGGAGGCGTTCGGGCTGCTGGGCGAGGTGGTGCGGCTGGAGGAGCGCGCCTTCGACGCCGCCACCGCCCTGTCCGGCTCAGGCCCCGCCTTCCTGGCGCTGATCGTCGAGGCGTTCGAGGACGCCGGCATCGTCAGCGGGCTCAGCTACGCCGACGCCCGCGCCCTGATCCTGACCACGGTCACCGGCACCGCCGGCCTGATGCGCGAGGAGGACATGCCGGCCAGCGCGCTGAGGCGGATGGTCACCTCGCCCGGCGGCACGGCGGCGGCCGGCCTGGCAGAGATGGAGCGCCAGGGCGTGCGCGGCGGCATCATCGACGGGGTGGTGGCCGCCATGCGCCGGGCCGGCGAGCTAGGCTAGCCGGCCGTGATCTCCACCCTGGTCAGCTTCCTGACGGCTCTGTACTACGTGTACACGATCCTGATCCTGCTCTACATCATCATGTCGTGGGTGCAGCTGCCCTACAACGTGTGGATCGGGCGCGTGCGGACGTTCCTGCACGACACGGTCGAGCCCTACCTGGGGCTGTTCCGCCGCATGATCCCGCCGATCGGCGCGTTCGACCTGTCGCCGATCGTGGCGCTGATCGTGCTGGGGCTGGTCTACCAGATCCTTGCGAACATCCTGACCAACCTGGAGTAGCAGGACTGGGAGCGCGGTCGTCGAAACCGGACGGCATGTCTCTCTCACCCGCAGAACTCAGGCACCAGCGTCCCAAGCGGACGTTCATCGGCTACCGCGTCTCCGAAGTCGACGAGATCATGACCCACGCCACCTCCGCGTTCGAGACGGTGTGGCGCGACCGCGCCGACCTCGAGGACCGAGTGCACGAGCTGGAGACCTCGCTGGGCGAGCTCCGCGACACCGAGCACGCGATGCGCGACGCGCTCGTGACGGCCCAGCGCACGGCCGACGAGTTGCGCGCATCTGCAGGCCGTGACGCCGAGCTGATCGTCCGCGAGGCGGAGGCACGGGCCCGCGAGATCATCCACAAGACCTATGCCGAGCGCGAGCAGGTGCGGCGCGAGGTCGAGCGTCTGCGCGCCGACGAGCGGCAGTTCCGCACGCGGCTGCGAACGCTGCTCGGTACCACCCTGCAGACGGTGCGCGACCACGAGGAGATGATCGCGGAGCCCGCCGGCGAGCTGACCATGGCCGGATAGGCCGCCTCGGGGCGGTCTTCGGGAAGGCCGCCCTGGCTATACTGGGCGCTGGTTTGAGCAACCTTCGCCAGCCCCGTCGTGACCGTCACCCGTCCCCGATTCTCGCTCCGTATCTCACCCGGCGCCCGCCGCTCGGCGACCGCCGGGCGCTACGCTGACGGGCAGAAGGCGTGCGAGGAGGTGGGGGCGTGACCGTCGACATGGATTCCGCTCGTGACCGACTGATGGCGGAGCGCCTTCGCGTGACCTCGGAGATGCAGGCCCTCCAGGACGACCTGTCGCACTCGCTCGAGGATCAGACCGATGAGGACGGCAACGACTCGCACCTGGCCGACAGCGCCAGCGAGACCGTCGACCGCGAGATCGAGCAGTCACTCGAGGACAACGCCGAGCACCTGCTGGCCTGCATCGACGCCGCCCTCGGCAGGATCGACGCCGGCTCCTACGGCAAGTGCGAGCGCTGCGCCGAGCCGATCTCGGAGGAGCGGCTGGAGGCGCTGCCATACGCAACGAAGTGCATCGAGTGCAAACGGCTCGAGGAACGGGGCTGATCGAGCAACTCTCCCCGCTGGAGCCGGAACCGCGCTCCGCGGGCTCGTTGCAGTGGGCGGGCCTGCTGGCCGTGGCCGCCGCCGTCGTGGTCGCGGACCAGGTCACCAAGCACCTGATCGTCGACCGGATCGCGCTCGGTGACGGCCACCAGGTGCTGCCCTTCCTGGAGATCACGCACCTGCGCAACACCGGCATCGCGTTCGGGATCTTCCCCGGCCGGCTGGAGGTCGTGTCCCTGCTGACGGCGCTGGCGGTGGTCTGGATGCTGGCCCACTTCGCGAAGTCGGGCTCGCGCCACGTGCTGTTCCCGGTGGCGCTCGGCTTCCTGATCGGCGGCAGCGTCTCGAACCTGTTCGACCGCATCACCAACGGCTACGTGACCGACTTCATCCACGTCTCGCACTGGCCCACGTTCAACCTGGCCGACTGCTTCATCGTGGTGGGCGTGGTGCTGCTGCTGGTGGGGCTGGGGCGGCTCGACCACGGCGCCTCGGCGGAGCCCGGCGGCCCGCCCGGCGAGCTGGTCTGATGCACTCGCTGACGGTGCCGGACGACGCCGCCGGCGGCCGTCTCGACCGGTTCCTGGCTTCGCTGGACGAGGTCGGATCGCGTGCCGCCGCCGAGCGCCTGATCGAGACCGGCGCGGTCACGGTGGACGGCCGGGCCCGGCCAAAGTCGCACAAGCTGGCGGCCGGCCAGACGGTCTCCTTCCCGGCGGTCGAGCCGGTCATGTCGGAGCTGGCGCCCCAGGAGATGGACATCCCGGTGCGCTACCGCGACGACCATCTGCTGGTGGTCGACAAGTCGGCAGGGCTGCTCGTGCACCCGGTGCCGGGCTACGGCGGGCCGACCCTGGTGCACGGCCTGCTGCACGAGATCGGCGGCGAGGGCCCGCGGCCGGGGATCGTCCACCGGCTCGATCGCGACACGTCCGGCCTGCTGGTGGTGGCGCGCGACGACCGCACCCTGGCGCGGCTGCAGTCGCTCCTGCGCCGGCGGCGCATCCACCGCAGCTACTCGGCGCTGGTGCGCGGCCGCCCGGCGTCGCGCCGCGGCACCATCGAGGCCCCGATCGGCCGCGACCGGCGCGACCCGACCCGCGTCTCGCTCGACTCGGACGTGGCCAAGCCGGCCGTCACCCACTTCACGATCGCCGAGCTGTGCCCGGGCCGCACGCTGCTGGACGTCGAGCTCGAGACCGGGCGCACCCACCAGATCCGCGTGCACCTGGCGGCGATCGGCTGCCCGGTGGTGGGCGACCGCGTCTACGGGCACGGCCCCGAGCTCGGCCTCGAACGCCAGTTCCTGCACGCCGCGCGGCTGCGGTTCCCGCATCCCTGGAGCGGTGAGCAGATCGACGTCCGCTCGCCGCTGCCGCCCGACCTGGCGGCCGCGCTGGAGCTGGCGCGGGGCGGCGACGTCCGGGCGGAACCGGGTTTCCGCTAGAATCGTCCGGCGTTTCCGTTCGTCAACCCTCTCCCCGGCGGGCATCAGTCGCCCGGTGGTGCCTCTGCGCAGCTGCGAGGCTCCGGTCGTCTCCGCCGGCTTCATACCCAACAACCATGTTCAAGGAGGCGATTGCGTGCCCACAACCGCAGTCACCATGCGAGAGCTGCTGGAGGCCGGCGTCCACTTCGGCCACCAGACACGGCGCTGGAACCCGAAGATGCGCCGCTTCATCTTCGGCGAGCGCGGCGGCATCTACATCATCGATCTGCAGCAGTCGATCGTGATGCTGCAGGACGCCTACGACTACGTCCGCAACATCGCCGAGCGCAACGGCACGGTGCTGTTCGTGGGCACCAAGAAGCAGGCCCAGGACGCGGTCGAGGAGCAGGCCCGACGGGTCGGACAGCCCTACGTCAACCACCGCTGGCTGGGCGGCCTGCTCACGAACTACCGTACCATCCAGGATCGCATCGCCGCGCTGCACGAGCTGCGCCGGCAGAAGGCCGAGGGCCAGCTCGAGCTGCTGCCCTCGAAGGAGCGGCAGAGCACCATCGCCGAGCTCGAGAAGCTCGAGACTAACCTGGGCGGCCTGGCCGACACGCGCAAGCTGCCCGACGCGGTGGTCGTGATCGACATGAAGAAGGAGGCCCTGGCCGTGCGCGAGGCGCGCCGGCTGGGCATCACGGTGATCGGCCTGGTCGACACCAACTGCGACCCCGACGACGCCGACTTCATCATCCCCGGAAACGACGACGCGATCCGCTCCACGGGGCTGATCGTGCGGGTGCTGGCCGACGCGGTCGCCGAGGGCCAGCTGAAGGTGCGGGCCGCCGAGATGGAGGCCGAGGCGGCACGCCGCGCGGCCGAGGAGGCGGCTGCGGCGGAGGCCGAGGCAGCCGCGGCGGCCGCGGCTGAGGCCGAGGCTGCGGCCGGCGCCACGGAGGGCCAGCCCGCCGCCGAGGAGGCGCCGGTCGCCGTTGCGGCCGAGCAGGAGACGACGAGCAGCGAGGATGCATCGTGAGTGACGTGGCATACAGGCCGTCAGCGGCCGAGGTGAAGGAGCTCCGCGAGCAGACGCAGGCGGGGATGATGGACTGCAAGCGCGCCCTCGAGGAGGCCGCCGGCGACATGGACGCGGCCAAGAAGTGGCTGCGCGAGAAGGGCCTGGCGGCCGCCGGCAAGCGCGCCGGGCGCGGCACCGGCGCCGGCGTGGTCGAGAGCTACGTCCACGCCACCGGCACCATCGGCGCCATGGTCGAGGTTGGTTGTGAGACCGACTTCGTCGCCCGCAACGACACGTTCAAGGCGTTCGCCCGCGACGTGGCGCTGCAGATCGCGGCCGGCCGCTCGCTGCAGTTCGTGTCCGAGGACGAGATCCCCGACGCGTTCCGCGCGGCCGAGATCGACACCTTCCGCGGCAAGGCCGCGAACGAGGGCAAGCCCGAGAACATGCTGGACAAGATCGCCGAGGGCATGTGGAACAAGTCGCTGGTCGACACGGTGCTGCTGAAGCAGCCGTCGATCAAGCCCGAGCACGACGGCAAGACGATCGAGACGCTGCGGGCCGAGCTGTCCGGCACCATCGGCGAGAACATCGAGATCAAGCGCTTCGCGCGCTTCGAGGTGGGCGAGGAGTGAGCGAGCCGGCCTTTGAGCGGGTGCTCCTGAAGCTGTCCGGCGAGGCCCTGATGGGCGATCGCGAATACGGGCAGGCGCCGGAGCGGATCGCGGCCGTCGCGCGGGCCGTGGGCGAGGTGGTCGAGACCGGCGTCGAGATGGCGATCGTGGTAGGCGGCGGCAACATCCTGCGCGGCACCCAGGAGGCGGCGCGCGGCATGGACCGGGCCACCGCCGACTACGCGGGCATGCTGGCCACCGTGCTGAACGCCCTCACCGTGCAGGACGCGCTCGAGCAGCTGGGCGTGTTCACGCGCGTGATGTCGGCGATCGACGTGTCGGAGGTGGCCGAGCCGTACATCCGGCGCCGCGCCATCCGCCACCTCGAGAAGGGTCGCGTGGTGATCTTCGCGGCGGGCACCGGCAACCCGTTCTTCACGACCGACACGGCGGCCGCGCTGCGGGCGCTGGAGATCGGCGCACAGGCGATCCTGATGGGCAAGAACGGGGTGGACGGCGTGCTGGACGACGACCCCCGCACCAACCCGAAGGCGCGGCTGATCCCGCAGATCACCCACATCGAGGCGATCGAGCGGGGGCTGAAGGTGATGGACACGACCGCCCTTTCGCTGTGCATGGACAATGCGCTGCCGCTGTACGTGTTTAATCTCGACGACGAGCACAACATCGCCCGGATCGCGCGCGGCGAGCGGATCGGAACCATCATCTCGAGCGTCCCTGGAGGTCTCCCGGTGCAGGTCACACCATGATCGACGACGTGCTGAAGGATGCGGCTCGGCGGATGGACAAGTCCGTCGAGGCGACCCGTCACGAGTTCACGACCATCCGCACCGGCCGCGCCTCGGCCGCGCTGCTGGAGCGCATCAACGTGAGCGCGTACGGGACGAAGATGCCGATCAACCAGCTGGCCACGATCAGCGTGCCCGAGCCGCGGCTGTTGACGATCACGCCGTTCGACAAGGGCGTGATGAGGGACATCGAGAAGGCGATCATGGAGTCGGATCTGGGGCTGACGCCGAACAACGACGGCCAGCTGATCCGCCTGCCGATCCCGCAGCTGACCGAGGAGCGCCGCAAGGAGCTGGTCAAGCAGGTGCGGCACCTGGCGGAGGAGGGCCGTGTGGCCGCGCGCAACGTGCGCCGCGACGCCCAGCATCACCTCAAGGAGGCCGAGAAGAACGGCGAGACGGGCGCGGACGACGTCCACCGCGCCGAGGAGCGGCTGCAGAAGGTGACCGACGAGCACGTGGCGGCGATCGACGCCGCGCTGAAGGCCAAAGAGGCCGAGATCATGGAGGTCTGAGGCCGCCGAGCCTCGGCGATGTCGCGCCCGCCGGCAGAGTTTTTCAGCGTATACAGGCGCCGCCACACCATCCTGCTCGAGTTCGCGGTCCTGACTGTTGTCTGGTGCGCGGTCGTGGCGGCCGTTGTTGCCGGAGGAGCGACGCTGTTGACGAGCGTCAGCTTCTGGACGTCGTACCTTGTCTGTCTTGCCGCGCTGCTTGTCTGGGGCGTGTTTCGCTGGGCTCGAGCAGTTCGCAGCTACCGCGAACACCTGCGCCGGCATCTCGACGGCGGTCGGCCCTGGGACGACGACAGGCCGGGTGGCGGCGGTGTCCGCGAGCCCCTGCCCTCAGGCGGGCCACGCTCGCCGCTCCGCGCAGCCGTCGATCCGGAGCAGAGCACCGGGCCGAGCGCGATTCCGTGACCAGCGCGTGACGTGCAACCGTTCAACGAACGTCACGCCTTCGCGACGGTTCTGCCGCCACACGCCAGTTCTCGCACCATGGGTCCGGCACGAACCTCACGACTGCTGGCCGGGCTCTGGGCAGATATGCGGACGGGCATCACCGATTGGCGACGACCCGTCACGACCCCGTGCCGAACCGCTCAAGCCGCTCGAGTCTGCCTCTGAGCCCGAAAGGCGCGCGCCTGGCGTCGCACGTCTGAGTGAGAGCCGTGACCCATGGAGTCGATCGTCCAGCAGGGTGACGCTCGCGGCCGGCTCCGCTCAGCTGGCCGCCTCGCGCACCAGCTCCATCGTGGAGCAGTGCACCCCGCCGCCGCCCTTCTGGATCTCCGCGTACGGCACCGTCACCACCTCGACGCCGTGCGCGGCGAGCCGGTCGATCGTGTGCGGGAAGCCCTCGCACATCAGCATCCGCCGCGGCGCCAGCGCCAGCGAGTTGATCGCCCACTCCTCCTCGGGCACGCATGGCACCGTCTCGATGCCGAGCGCATGCAGCCGTTCGACGAACCACCAGGGCAGCCCCAGCGGGTCGATCAGCGCCAGGTCGGGCGCGACCATCCCGATGTGCCCGTCGATGTGGATCGAGTAGGGCGACAGCGGCACCACGATCAGCTCGATGCCGAGCGGCCGCAGCGCCGCCTCCAGCTGCCGGGCGGCCTCGTCGTTGCAGCGAAACGACGTTCCGAACGCGGCCACCGTCGGCGACAGCTTGACGAAGCTGCCGCCTTCCATCAGCCCGCGTCCGTGCACCGTCGCCAGGATCGGCATCCCCAGGGCCGCCAGCGTCCGCGTCACCAGCGCCTCCTCGCCGCGGCGCTTGTAGGGCTCCAGCCGCCCGATGATCGCTCCGCCCGGCACCGTGATCAGCGGGTCGCGCGTGTAGATCGGCGTCGTGATGTGCGCCGGCAGCTCGCCCTGCACCTCGACCACCTCCACGCCCTCCGCCTCGAGCGCGGCCACCAGCGCCGCGTGCTGGCCGTCCACAAGCGCCAGGTCGGGCGGCGTTCGGTGCTCCCAGTACCAGAGCCCTTCCGGATCGACCAGGGCGCCGGAGTCCTCGTCCCAGCAGTCGGCCCGCACGGCGCCGAACTCGCCGCGGGGCCTGCGCACCAGCGCCATCCGCAGCTTGCCGACCTCGTCGGCAGCGCCCCACTCGCGCCCCCACACCCGCTCCTGCTCGGCCGGGTCGGCGAACGGCGTGCCGTCGTCGCCGCGCAGCTTGGTCAGGTGATAGCCGAAGGGGTAGCCGCCGCTCATCGCCCGAGCCTACCGCGTGGATGGCAGTACTGTGCTCAGCACGACGACCGCGGAGGGGACGGTGGCCTACAGCGTGATTCACAGCGACGAGATCGACCCGGCCGGCCCGGGAGGCATGGTGCGGTTCGTTCGCCGCGGCCTCGGGGTCGAGGCATTCGGCATCAACCGCTTCGACCTGCCTCCCGGCGCCGGCGGCCTCGAGCACGACGAGGCCTCCACCGGCCAGGAGGAGGTCGCGTTCGTGTTCGCCGGCGACGGCCACTGGCTGGTCGAGGGCGAGCAGGTGCCGGTGCGGGCCGGCTCCTTCATCCGCTTCGATGCCGGCACCGTGCGCCGTCCCATGGCCGGCGACGACGGCCTCTCGTTCGTCGCGGTCGGCTGCCCGCCCGGCGGCTACAGGCCGCACGGCCCGTTCTGATCCGGCGCCGGTTCGGCCGGCGATCCGCTTGAATACCTGGATGCCCGCCGTCTCGGTTGGTCGCCTGCGCCGCTTGCTGCGGCTGCGTCGCGTCGCGTCAGTCGAGCAGTCGCTCCCCGACTCCGCGACGTCGGTGGCGATCATCATGGACGGCAACGGCCGCTGGGCCCGCCAGCGCGGGCTGCCGCCGATCGCCGGCCATCGCGCCGGCACCCGCGCGCTGCGCCGGACGGTCGAGGCGGCTCCCGGCCTGGGCGTTCGCAGCCTGGCCGTCTACGCCTTCTCGACCGAGAACTGGGGACGGCCGGCGCAGGAGGTGGACGACCTGATGGAGCTGTTCACCGAGACGATCCGCGACCAGTTCCCCGACCTCCATCGCCAGGGCGTGTGCGTGCGCTTCGTCGGGCGCCGCGACCGATGCCCGGCGGCGCTGCTGGAGCTGATGACCGACATGGAGCGCCGAACCGCCACCAACACCCGCCTCGACCTGTGGGTGGCCTTCGACTACGGCGGCCGCGACGAGCTGGTGCGGGCGGCGCGGGCGCTGGTGGAGGAGGGCGTCCCGGCCGAGGCGATCGACGAGGCCGCCCTCCGTGCACATCTGTACGCTCCCGAGATGCCCGACCCCGACCTCGTGATCCGCACCAGCGGCGAGCTGCGCGTGTCCAACTTCCTGCTCTGGCAGGCCGCCTACGCGGAGTACCACTTCACGTCCGACCACTGGCCCGACTTCGGCGAGGAGCAGCTGGCGGAAGCGCTGTCGGCCTACGCGACGCGCCGGCGGCGGTTCGGCAAGCGGTGAGCGGCCTGGTCGGGCGCGTCCTGATCGCGGTGCCGCTGCTGGTGATCGCGA
>JAICYJ010000056.1 GCA_025934255.1 Thermoleophilia bacterium
ACGGAGGCAACGCAATGATCATCACCGAGGACGAGATCCGCCAGGAGGTGCTGAACTCGATCGCGCAGAACCGCGTGATGCTGTTCATGAAGGGCACCCCGGAGATGCCGCGCTGCGGCTTCTCGATGCAGACGGTGGCCTGCCTGAAGGACACCGGCGCCGAGTTCGCCGCCATGGACATCCTGCCCGATCCCCGCATCCGGCAGCTGCTGTCCGAGCACTCGGGCTGGCCGACCATCCCGCAGCTGTTCGTTGACGGCGAGCTGGTGGGCGGATGCGACATCGTCACGGAGCTGCACGAGACCGGTCAGCTGAAGGAGCTGGTCAACGCCGCCGCATAGCACCGCGGCCGTCGTCGGCGGGGGCGTGATCGGCCTCTCGGCCGCACGCGCACTGCGCGACGACGGGTTCGCGGTAACGGTCTACGAGCAGCACTCGGTGGGCACCCGGCTGGGCAGCTCGCCCGGGCGGTCGCGCATCTACCGCACCAGCTACCGGCACGACGACTACTGCCGGCTGGCGCGGCGCGCGATCGACGAGTGGATGCGGCTGGATCCGGCCCTGCTGCTGCGAAACGGCCTGCTCGAGCACGGGCGCGGGGTGGATCAGCACGCGGCGGTGCTCGAGCGCTGCGGCGAGCAGTACAGCTGGCTGGAGCCGGCCGAGGCAGAGCGGCTGTTCCCGGAGGCGCGGTTCTCCGGGCCGGTGCTGTGGACGCCCGACGCCGGCGCGGTGCTGGCTGACGACGCGCTGGCACGGCTGCGGCTGGGCGTGGAGGTGGTGGAGGGTGCGCGTATCGCCGACCCCTCGCAGCTGGAGGCCGATGCCGTGGTCGTCTGCCCGGGCTCGTGGTTGTCGCGCCTGTACGATCTGCCGGTGTACGGCCAGATCGAGCAGGTCTGCTTCTTTCGCGGCGCGCCCGATTCGCGGCCGTCGCTGGTCGACCACGGCGGTGAGCGGGACGACCGCTTCTGGTACGGGGTGGTGTCGCCCGGCGTCGGCTACAAGGCGGCGCAGGACGGCGCCCGCAAGGGGCCGTTCGACCCCGACCGGCGTGATCGCCCGGTGCTATCGGAGGTGGTCGACGACCTGCGCGGCCACGTCGCCGAGGCGCTCCCCGGCCTGATTCCCGAGCCGGTGCACCAGGAGGCCTGCCTCTATACCGTGACGCCCGACGGCGACTTCATCCTCGACCAGATCGACGGCGTCGTGGTCTGCGGCGGCGACAGCGGCCACGCGTTCAAGTTCGGTCCGCTGCTGGGGCGCCTGTGCGCCGACCTTGCGCAGGGGCGGCCGCTACCGCCGGAGTGCGACCGCTTCCGCGCCGACCGCTTCGCGAAGGCGGTGACGTGAGCGTGCAGGATGCGACCGATCTGGCAACGGCGGTACGGGCGGGCAACGTGTCGGCGACGGAGGTCGCCCGCCACGCGCTTGACCGGGCCGGCGCCGACGAGCTGGGCGCGGTCTGGCTGGTGACCGAGGAGCGGGCGCTGCGAGAGGCCGCCGCGGTGGACGCTGCGGTGGCCGCGGGGCGCGACCCGGGCCCGCTCGCGGGCGTGCCGGTGGGCTGGAAGGATCTGATCGACACCGGCGGCATCCGAACGACGTACGGCAGCGCCATCTATCGCGATCACGTGCCCGAGCGCGACGCCGAAGTGGTCGCCCGGTCGGCGGCTGCCGGCGCCGTCTGCATCGCCAAGCTGAACACCCACGAGCTGGCGTGGGGCGTGACCTGCGACAACCCCTGGTTCGGCTCGTGCCGCAATCCGCACGACCCCACGCGTATCCCGGGCGGGTCGAGCGGCGGCTCGGGCGCGGCCGTGGCGGCCGGGATCGTGGCGCTGGCGCCGGGAACCGACACCGGCGGCTCGATCCGCTGCCCGTCGTCGGTATGCGGGATCGTGGGGCTGAAGCCGACCCACGGGCGGGTCAGCCTGGCGGGGATCAAGCCGCTCTGCCCGTCGCTCGACCACTGCGGGCCGATGGCCCGGTCGGTGCGCGATGTGGCGCTGGCGCTGGAGGTGCTGGCCGGGCCGTCGCCGAACGATCCGCGCACGCAGCCGGTGCCGGTTCCCCGCTACCGCGACGCGCTCGGCGATGGGGTCGAGGGGCGCACGATCGGCGTGGCCGAACGCTTCTTCTTCGAGCACACCGACCCGGCTCTGGCCGCGATCGTGCAGGAGGCGGTGGCGCTGCTGGAGCGGGCGGGCGCGCGGCTGGTCGAGATCGACATGGAGTGGCCGGTCGCGGGGCTGAATGAGAACAGCTTCTATCTGACCGAGGAGGCGGGGGCGCTCTACGAGCACTGGCCGCAGCGGCGCGCCGATCTGGGGCCGGACATCGTCGCCGAGATGGAGGCGGGCGACCGGCTCAGCGGACGCGAGGCCGGCCACATCATGTTCCTGCGGCTCGCGTACCAGGGGCGGATGCTGGCGAAGATGCACGAGCAGGGCATCGACATGATCGTCTCGCCGACCGAGCCGATCATCGCGCCCACCATCGGCACGCTGAAGGTGCCGTTCGCAGGCGAGCAGGAGGTGGACGTGACCAGCGTCATGTGTGGGCTCACGGGCGTGTTCAACACGCTCGGCTGGCCGGCCATCTCGGTGCCCTGCGGGATGGATTCGCTGCGGATGCCGGTGGGGCTGCAGATCGCGGCGCTGCCCTGGCGCGAGGTCGACTGCCTGGCCGCTGCGGCCGTGGTCGAGCGCGAGCTCGCCTAGACCGACGCGGCGTGCAGTGGCACGGCGTGCACGCCGCCGCAGGGCCCGTTGCTGTGCAGCGTCATGCGCCGGGCGGCCGGGTCGACGATCACCGTGGCCAGCGTGCGCCAGCGGTCGCCGAACTCGGCTGCCGGGTCTGGGTGCACGCAGATTGCGCCCCAGCCGCCGCGGTGGCTGCGGAGCGCGCCCAGGATCGCGTCCTCGTCGATCGCACCTTCGGCCACGCGTGACATCGCGCGGCGTGCGTGGTCGAGCCGCAGCACCGAGTCGGGCGCCTCGCGCACCATCGTGTCCGCCAGGCGGCCGGGCTCGGCCACGAAGTGGTTGGTGTGGACGAGCACGCCGCGTTCGTCCGGCGTCACGAAGCCGGGCCCGGCGGGAGACAGCTCAACGGTGCAGACGGCGCCGCCGTCCTCGTCGTCGGCGATCACGGTCACGGCGCTCGAGGCCGACATGGCCGCGTTGGAGAACATCGCCAGCGCCTCGGCTCCGTCGCCCGCTCGATCGAGCACGTGACGGTTCAGCACGTGCACGGGCACGCCCAGCGGCGGGCCGTCGTCGCGGTGGCCGAGGATGTTCAGCAGGATCGCGACGCCCTCGCTGGACACGCCGACCTTGCCGACGATGCCGGCCTCGGTCATGGTCTCGACGCGATGGCCGCCGGGATGGTCGATCGTCCAGCGCATCCAGCTGTCCGACAGCTCGTCGTGCCAGTCCCAGGTCTGGACGCCGATCGGCGTGCCCGACGAGGTGGCGGTGCCCAGGCAGGCGATCGTCGAGCACTCGCCGCGGCCGGCCGCCAGCAGCTCGGTGCGGGCGTTGAGCGCGCCGATCAGCTCGGGCGCAAGCCCGCTCCCCGCGGCGATGCCCGCGATCTCGTCGCCCAGCTCCGGCGAGAAGTCGCCGATGCGGTCGAGCGCCTCGGCGCCGAACTCGAGCACCTGGCCCTCCTCCAGGCCCTTCAGCCGGAACAGGCGCAGATAGACGTCGGCGGTCGCCGCGATGCGGTCTGCCTGGGCGGCGCCGAGCCCCCGCCCGCGGTCGCCCGGCGTGGATTCGATGGAGTGATGGGCGGGGATGCTCATGCGCTCAGAATACCCGTACAGTCGACGGTCACACCGGCTCACTATCCTTGCGCGATGCGAACGCTGGCCGGGGTCGATGTGGGCGGCACGTTCACCGACGTGGCGCTGGTGCACGAGGGCCGGCTGGCGGCGGTGAAGCTGCCGACCACGGTCGACGATCAATCGCGGGCGGTGATCGAGGGCGTGGAGCGGGCGATGGAGCAGGCCGGGCTGAGGCCGCAGGAGCTGGGCCACCTCGGCCACGGCACCACGGTGGCGACCAACGCGCTGCTGGAGCGCAGCGGGGCCGTGACCGGGTTCGTGGCCACCCGCGGGTTCGGGGATCTGCTGGCGCTGGCGCGGCAGACGCGTCCGCTGCTGTACCGGCCCTGCGTTGCGCGGCCGGCGCCGCTGCCCGAACTGACCGTCGAGGTGGACGAGAGGATGGGGCCGGACGGGGTGCTGCGGGCGCTGGACGAGCGATCGGTGGGGCGGGCGGCCCGTGCGCTGCGACGGGCCGGGGTCGAGGCGGTCGCGATCTGCCTGCTGCACGCCTACGCGCACCCGCAGCACGAGCGGCGGGTGGCGGAGCTGCTGCGGTCGCAGCTGGAGGGCGTGTTCGTGGTTGCGTCGCACGAGCTGGCGGCCGAGTACCGCGAGTTCGAGCGTGGGTCGACCACGTCGATCGACGCCTACCTGGGACCGTCGGCCGGCCGCTACCTGCGATCGCTGGGCGAGCAGTCGGCGGCCCATGGATTGCCGCAGCCGCTGGTGATGCAATCGAGCGGCGGGCTGGCGCCGCTGGCGGAGGCGGCCTGGCACCCAGCGCGACTGCTGCTATCGGGGCCGGCCGGAGGCGTGGCCGCGGCGGTCGGGATGGGCGCCGGTGATGCTGTCGCCTTCGACATGGGCGGCACCAGCTGCGACGTCTCGCTGATCCGCGGGGGCCGGCCGGGCAGGTCGACCGAGCGCGAGGTGGCGGGCCTGCCGGTGCGGCTGCCGATGCTGGACATCCACACGGTCGGCGCCGGCGGCGGCAGCATCGCCTGGATCGACGACGGCGGAGCGCTGCGGGTAGGCCCGCAGAGCGCCGGGGCCGATCCCGGCCCCGCCTGCTATGGCCGCGGCGGCGACCTGCCGACGGTGACAGACGCGAACCTGGTGCTGGGACGGCTCGACGCGGCGGTGCCGCTCGCGGGCAGCGTGGGACTGGACGCGAAGGCGGCCCGTCGGGCGGTCGCGACCGTCGCAGACGGGTTCGCGAGCGTGCGCGCAGCGGCGGCCGGGATCGTGGCGGTGGCGAACCAGGAGATGGTGCGGGCGATCAGGGTCGTGTCGGTGGAGCGGGGGCACGACCCACGCGGGTTCGAGCTGATCGCCTTCGGCGGGGCGGGCCCCTTGCATGCCTGCGAGGTGGCCGAGGAGCTGGGGATGCGGTCGGTGCGCGTGCCCGCCGCCAGCGGAGTGCTGTCGGCGCTCGGCATCGCGGCCGGGGAGCGGCGACGGGACGCCGTGCGCAGCGTGATGCGGCCGCTGGAGGAGTTGACGCGATCGCAGATCCGGTCGCAGGTGCCGTGGCCGCAGGCAGAGCGCGGGTCGGAACGGTGGGCGGGGGCCGACCTGCGCTACGTGGGGCAGGGGTTCGAGCTGGAGGTCGACCTGGAGCCGCTGGCGACTCTGGCCGAGCGGTTCCACGAGCGACACGCCGAGCGCTACGGCCACGAGCAGCGCGGGACGCCGATCGAGCTGGTCAACCTGCGGGCCGCCAGCACTGCGGCAGGGCCGGCGCTGGAGCTGGTGCGTGCCCCGCGCAGGCGGCCGGTGCCAGGGCCGGCAACGCTGCATCTGGATGGTGCGACGCTGTGGGTGGCACCGGGCTGGACGGCACGCGCAGCCGGCGACGGTGGCTGGCGGGTGACGCGGTGAGCGATCCGGCCACGTTGCAAGTACTCGCCTCCGCGCTGCGCGGCCTGGCGGAGGAGATGGGGGCGGCGCTGATCCGGGCCGCGCACTCGGCCAACATCAAGGAGCGGCGAGACTGCTCGACCGCGCTGTTCGATCCGGACGGGCGGATGATCGCGCAGGCGGAGCACATCCCGGTGCACCTGGGGGCGATGCCCGATGCGGTGGCGGCGGTGCTGGAGCTTGATCCCGAGCCGGGGGCGGTGTTCGTGCTGAACGACCCGTTCACGGGCGGCACGCACCTGCCGGACATCACGCTGGTCTCGCGGGCAGCGGATCTGGGGCTTCTGGTATCGCGGGCACACCACGCGGACGTGGGCGGCATGTGGCCGGGCAGCCTGCCGGCTCACTCGCGGGAGATCTACCAGGAGGGGCTGGTGATCCCGCCGCTGCCGCTGACCGACGAGGTGCTGCGACTGATGCTGGCGAACATGCGGAACCCCGAGCAGCGCGCGGCCGACCTGCGGGCACAGCTTTCGAGCCACGCGATCGGGGCGCAGCGGCTGGGTGAGCTGGCGGAGCGGTTCGGGCAGGAGGGCCTGCTGCGGGGCATGGACGAGCTGCACGGCTACGCGGAGCGGCGGATGCGGGCGGCGATCCGGCGGGTGCCGGAGGGCCGCTACCAGGCGAGCGACGTGGTGGAGGAGCTGGAGGGCGAGGCGGAGATCCGCGCGACGGTGACGGTGCGGGGCGACGGGGTGCTGGTCGACTTCGAGGGCACGGCCGAGCAGCGGGATGGGAACCTGAACTGCCCGCTGTCGGTTACGCGCTCGGCGGCCTACTACGTGGTGCGGGTGGTGTGCGCGCCGGACCTGGAGGCATCGGGCGGCGCGTTCGTGCCGGTGCAGGTGCGGGCGCCGGAGGGCTGCCTGGTGAACGCGCGGTTCCCGGCGGCGGTGGTGGCGGGGAACACGGAGACGTCGAGCAGGATCGTGGACGTCGTGATGGCGGCGTTCGGCCAGGCGTTGCCGGTTCCGGCAATGGGCCAGGGGACGATGAACAACACGGTGATCGGGAACGAGCGGTTCACCTACTACGAGACGATCGGCGGCGGCCAGGGGGCGTGCCAGGACGCGGACGGCCCGAGCGCGGTGCACGTGGCGATGTCCAACACGCTGAACACGCCGATCGAGTCGCTCGAACGCGAGTACCCGCTGCGGATCGAGCGCTATGCGCTGCGACCCGGAAGCGGCGGGGCCGGACGGCCCCGCGGGGGCGACGGAGTGATCAGGGCGATGCGGGTGCTCGAGGACTGCCGCCTGTCGCTGCTGACCGAGCGCCGCCGGCGCGCGCCCAAGGGAGCGGCCGGCGGTGGCGACGGTTCGCTGGGCGAGAACCGGCTGAACGGCCGCCCGATCGCGGGCAAGCTCAGCCGCGATCTGCGCGCGGGCGACCTGCTGGAGATCCGCACGCCCGGCGGCGGCGGGTACGGCCCGCCGCGCGGCTGACACATCCGTAACGGCCTCGCAACGCCGGTGGAACGGCCATCGCCGCATGTGCCGCCGAGGGGACATGTCACGGCCGGTCACGTCGCCGCAACGGGCGGCTGACCGGCGAGCGCACGAATCCCCGCAACCGGACGCGCCGGCATGACGGAGCGCCATCGATCGCGGCGCGCGTCCGCCGGCGCAGGGTTCGCCGCACGCTGACGTCACGCCGCCGCAACGCCGCGGTCGGCGCAACAGCGGCGCCTGGCACCGGTGTTGCCCACGGGAGCGTCACGAGCTGCACTGTGCCGGCCACGGAACCGTGTCCGCGGCCTGCACTCGGATCCCTCAGTAGGCCTGGCCCCAGGTGGCGGTCTCAACGCCGGGCCGCCCGCAGACGGGGCAGGGCGCACCCGGATCCTCGGGCTCGAGGGCGAGGCAGCGGAGGGTCGCCGACGTCTCCGCCTTGATCGCGGCCTCGCACGCCGGCGAACCGCACCAGGCTGCGACCGCGAAGCCGCTGCCCGCCTTCAGGTACTCGACGAGCTCGGTGCGATCGTCGAAGCTCCGGGTGTTGTCGGCCAGGTGCGCAGCGGCGCGGTCGAACAGCTCCTGATGGATCTCGCCCAACATCGCTTGCAGCCGTTCGGCCAGCCGGTCGAGGAAGACCAGCTCACGCGGCTCGCGATCGCGGCGGGCCACCGACACCTCGCCGCGGGCCAGCTCGCGCTCGCCCAGCTCGACGCGGATCGGCGCGCCCTTCAGCTCCCACTCGAAGAACTTGGCGCCGGGACGGACGTGGTCGCGGTCGTCCAGCTTCACCCGGATGCCCGCCGCCCGCAGCTCGGCGGCCAGCGCGTGCGCCTGCTCCAGCACCGATGCCTCCCCAGGCTGGATCGGGATCACTACCACCTAGTGCGGTGCAACCGCCGGTGGCAGCCGCAGCCCGCGCTCGTCGCCGTGCATCATGATCACCCCGCCCACCAGCCGCGAGCTGGCGCCCCAGGATGTCGCGAAGGGATGGTGCTCGGAGCCGTCCCGTCCGGTGTAGGTGACCCCGTAGGCGCGCGCGAACTCGTCGCCCAGGTAGTGGGACGTCGCCGCTTGCAGCGCCTTGCGGTCACCCATCATTGCCTCGGCTGTAAACGTCTCCCTTGCGCCCGGGAACCGCTCGGCCGCGCTCTTTCGCCCCAGCAGCGCGGGCATCGCCAGCACCGAGCGCTGCGTATCGGCGTAGACCTCGTGCAGGATCCGCAGGCACTCAGCCACCGCCTCCTGCTCGGTCTCGTGGGCGGTGTGCCCCTCCTGCCACAGGAACTCGCTGGTGCGCAGGAACAGCCGCGGCCGCAGCTCCCACCGCACCACGTTCGCCCACTGGTTGTAGAGCATCGGCAGATCCCGGTAGGACTGCAGCCAGCGCCCATACGTGCTCCAGATCACCGCTTCGGACGTCGGCCGCAGCACCAGCGGCTCCTCAAGCTTCGCGCCGCCGGCCTCGGTCACCACGGCCACCTCGGGCGCGAAGCCCTCGACCAGGTCGGCCTCCTTCGCCAGCACCGAGGCCGGGATCAGCATCGGGAAGTAGAAGTTCTCGTGGCCGGTGGCCTTGATGCGGTCGTCCATCTGGCGCTGCAGCAGCTCCCAGATCGCGTACCCGTACGGCTTGATCACCATCATCCCGCGCACGGCTGCGTTCTCGGCCAGACCGGCCCGGCGCACGACGTCGGCGTACCAGGCGGGAAAGTCGTTCTCGATTGAAGGGAGCGTGCTCATGTGCGCATCCATCTGTCGGCGTTGACGAGGCGAGCGTTCGTCACGGCGTTCCGGGCCGGTGGGCCGGGAACGCCTAGGCCGGGATGCGCGGCAGCACGACGACGACCGGGCCACGGATGTGGGTGATGTCGCGTGGCTGCGGCATGTCACAAGCGTACCAGCAGCCACCGGTACACTCGCAATCATGTCCACGGTCGCCCCGCCCGTGCGGAAGCAGAAGCCGCGCACGACCGGCCCCGGCTCCGGCAGCGACCGCCCCTGGCTGGTCGTTGTCAAGAACGACAATCACAACACCTTCGATGGCGTCGCCTTCGCGCTTGCCCGCACCATCCCCGGCCTCACCTTCGAGGGCGGCATGCGCCTCGCCGACCGCATCCACAACGCCGGCCAGGCGATCGTCTGGCAGGGCCAGCTGGAACAGGCCGAGCACTACTGGGAGCAGCTGGTGGGCTTCGGGCTGACGATGGCGCCGCTGACGCAGTCCGGGTGACCCTGCTCGCCGGCCAGTTCGACGCGTGGCGGTTCGTGTTCGACCCTGAGTGGGCGCTGGCCGTGCTCCTGTTCGGCGCCTGGTACCTGTGGGCCGCGCACGTCATGTCCGCGCCGCCCTGGCGCCGCGCCTGCTTCCTGTGCGGCCTGCTCCTGGTCGCGCTGGCCCTGCTCTCGCCGATCGAGCACGTCGCCCTCGATTCGATGCTGTCCTTCCACCTGCTCCAGAACGTGATGCTCGCCGACTGGGCGCCGCCGCTGCTGGTGCTGGGGCTCACGCCGGCCATGGCCGCAGCCGCCGAGCGCCGCGCCTGGCTGCGCGCGGTCACGCACCCGGCGTTCGCCCTGCCCTACTGGCTGGCGGTCTGGTACATCGTCCACATCCCGGCCGTCTACGGCTACGGCCTCGACCACCGCTGGGCGCTCGGCATCGAGCACCTGCTGTTCCTCACCGCCGGCCTCGCCTTCTGGTGGCCGGTGCTCGTCCCCGGACGCATGCAGCCGATGCCCAAGCTCGTCTACCTGGCCGCCGCCTTCTTCCTCGCCGCTCCCGTCGCGCTGCTGATCGCCCTTGCCTCCAACACCATCTACCCCTACTACGACACCACGCCGCACCTGTTCGGGCTGTCCCCCCGCGACGACCAGCAGCTCGGCGGCATTCTGATGGCGGTCGAGCAGAGCGTGATCCTGTTCGTGGTCTTCAGCCTCACCTTCCACCAGCTGTTCGCGGAGGACGAGCGCCGTTCTGACACGCTGGATCATCTAGATTCCGCCTGATGGATCGCATCACCGCAGCCTGCGTCCAGTTCTCGGCCTCGCGCGACAAGGCCGAGAACATCGCGCGCATGGCCGTGCTGGTCGAGGAGGCGGCCGCCCGCGGCGCCCGCCTGGTGCTGCTGCCCGAGAAGTGGAACGCCATCGCCGACGGCCGTGAGCTGCTCGCCTATGCGGAGTCGCTCGAGGACGGCGGTGACACCCTCGATGCGTTGTCAGAATGGGCGCGCCGCCTGCAGCTCGACCTGATCTGCGGCTCGATCGCAATCGCCGATGGCGACCGCGTCGGCAACGTCTCGATCGCCTTCTCGCCCGACGGCGAGCGGGTCGCCGCCTACGCCAAGATCCACCTGTTCGACGTCGACGTGGGCGGCATCAGCTACCGCGAGTCCGACGGCACCGCCCCCGGCGGCGAGCTGGTGATGGCGAGCATGTCCGGCCTGCCGGTCGGCCTCTCGGTCTGCTACGACCTGCGCTTTCCCGAGATGTACCGCGCTCTCGAGCAGGCCGGCGCGCTGGTGCTGACGGTGCCGGCCGCTTTCACGCTGGTCACCGGCATGGCCCACTGGGAGCCGCTGTTGCGCGCTCGCGCGATCGAGAACCAGGCGTTCGTGATGGCTGCCAACCAGCACAGCGATCCCGGCGGCTACGGCATGCCGCGCTTTGGCCACAGCATGATCATCGACCCGTGGGGCACCGTCATCGCTCAGGCGGGGCCTACCGGTGACGGCGTGATCGTGGCCGAGCTCGACCTGGCCGCCCAGCGCGCCACGCGCAGCACGCTGCCGGCGCTCGACCATCGCCGTCCCGATGCCTACACGGTCACCGATACCGCTTTCGCGCCCTATGAAGGAGGCGCGTAGGTCGTGACGAATCCTGGCAGCAGTTATGCGCACCGCCGTTGTCAACACTCCCCCCGCTGAACCCGACATCGTGATCGCGCCGCCCCGGTGCATGTTCGCGGTGCAGGTTCGCTACCCGCACTCCGACTGGGTCACGCTGGCCACCCTCAGCCACCGCCGCACCGCGCTGCGCGCGGCCGCCACGGCCTATCGCGATGCCGTCTCGCCCGAGGGTTCGTCGCCCTACCAGGTACGCCTGGTGGAGGTCTGACCACCCTCGCTAGGCCGTCGCCTCCGGCTCTTCCTGGCCGATCACGCCCTGGTCGGTGAACCACTTCCGCACCGCGTCCATCAGCGCCTTGGGCTGCTCGATGTGCGTCATGTGCGCCGCCTTCTCGATCACCACCAGCCGCGATCCGGCCACCTCGTCGTGGATCTCCTGGGACCGCGCCAGCGTGCACGTGCGGTCGTAGCGGCCCGTCACGACCAGCATCGGCTTGGAGATCCAGCGCAGGTGGTCGACCCACTCGAAGCCGCCGTAGCCGTTCTTCGCGAAGTGCGCCAGCACCTCCGGTGAATAGACGGTCTCGTCCTTCTCGGTAAAGGTGCGGTAGGCATCGCCCATCTCCCAGAAGTGGAAGGGCATCTGCGAGGTCATGATGTCGCGGAACTCGGCCACCGTCGACACGTTCGGCTCGGCGTCCCACGACCGCTTGATCTGCTCGCGCATCGCGGCCGGCTCGAACCGCTCGATCTCGCGCTCGACGTCGGCCGCCAGCGCCTCGCTGGACGCCGCGCCGCTGGAGATCACGTACTGGCCGGCCGTACCGCGCTCGAGCGCATGCGCCAGCGACACGATCGCGCCGAACGAGTGCCCGTACAGCGAGAACTCCTCGAGCTCCAGCGCCCGCGCCAGCCGGTCGACGTCCTGCGCGAACACCTGGATCGTGAGCGACTGCGGGTCGACCCGCTCCGACCCGCCCTGGCCGCGCATGTCCACGTAGATCATGCGGAAGCCGACCCCAGCCAGCGGGTCGAGCCACGGGTGCAGCTCGTGGTGATCGAGCCCCGGCCCGCCGTGCAGCAGGATCAGGGGGTGCCCGCTGCCGACCTCGGCGATGTTCAGCGAGACGCCGTCGTCCAGCTCGACCAGCCGCTGCGTGGCCTCAGCCATTCAGCTTCCGGTACCCGAGTGCGTGCTCAGCCTGCATCATCTTGTGGATCTGCGTGGTGCCCTCGTAGATGATCGGGGCGCGCGAGTTCCGGAAGTACCGCTCAACCGGGTACTCCGCGGAGTAGCCGTAGGCGCCGTGCACCTGGATCGCCAGGTGGGCGGCCTTGAACGCGCTCTCCGTCGCCTGCCACTTGGCCAGCGAGGTCTCCCGGGTGTTGCGGACGCCCTTGTTCTTGAGGTACGCCGCCTGCATCACCAGCAGCCGGCTGGTCTCGTAGCCCATCACCATGTCGGCGATCATGTCCTGCACGAACTGGTACTTGCCGATCTCCTGGCCGAACGTCTTGCGCTCGTTCGCGTATTTGACCGACGCCTCCAGGCAGGCGCGGACGACTCCGACTGCGCCCGCCGCCACCGTGAACCGTCCCTGGTCGAGCGAGTGCATGGCGATCTTGAAGCCCTCTCCCTCGGCGCCCACCAGGTTCTCGGCGGGCACCTGCACGTTGTCGAAGAACATCTCGCCGGTCGATCCGGCCCAGATTCCCAGCTTGTTCGGGATCTGCCGGGCCTCGATGCCGTCCCAGTCAAGCTCGATCATGAACGCCGAGATGCCCTTGTGGGCCGCCGCCGGGTCGGTCTTTGCGAACACCAGGCAGTAGGCCGCCTCGGTCGCGTAGCTGATCCAGCTCTTCTGGCCGTTCAGCAGGTAGGTGCCGTCGTCCTGCCTGATCGCGGTGGTCAGCATCGCCGCCACGTCCGAGCCGGCAGCCGGCTCGGTCAGGCCGAAGCAGCCCAGCTTCTCGCCCTTTGCCATCGGCACCAGGTAGCGCTGCTTCTGCTGCTCCGTCCCGAACCTGAGCAGTGACAGCGAGTTCAGCCCGACGTGCACCGATATCAGCGTGCGGAATGCGGACTCGCCGCGCTCGATCTCCTCACAGATCAGCGCCTCGGAGACGTAGTCGAGCCCGGAGCCGCCGTACTCGGTCGGGATCACCGGGCCCAGCAGCCCCAGCTCGGCCATGCCCTCGATGATGCCCATGTCGAGGTGGTGGTTGATGTCGTTCTCCTGCGCGACCGGCATGATGCGGCGATCCACGAACTCGCGCACCGTCTCCTGGATCGCGAGCTGCTCGTCGGTCAGATCGAGGTTCAAGACCACTCCTTGGAAGCTTTCGGCAGATCGGCTAGATCCTAGGCCGTTGCGGTGCTTCCACGCGTCAGCTGGCCGAGGGCAGCCGGCCGCCCGGCTCCCGCTTGGCGCTGTACATCGACTCGTCCGCCGCGCGGAACAGCGACTCCGGGTCGGCGCCCTGCTCGGGGTAGACGGCGACGCCGAAGCTGATCGTGAGCTGGGTCAGGAGCTCGTCGCCGCTGCCCAGCATGGCGTCGTGGATCCGCTCGGCCACGGCCCGCGCCTCGTCGCTGCCGACCTCGGGCAGGATCAGCGCGAACTCGTCGCCGCCGATCCTGTAGACCCCGTCCACCTCGCGGCGGCCGTCCATCAGCACCCGGCCGACCGACTCCAGCGCGCGGTCGCCCGCGGGATGGCCGCGCCGGTCGTTGACCTGCTTGAACCCGTTGACGTCGCCCACGAGCAGCGCGAACCGCCGTCCGTAGCGATCGGAGCGGGACGTCTCGAGCTCGAGCTGGCGCACGAAGCTGCGCCGGTTCCGGAGCCGCGTGAGCGGGTCATGGTCGGCCAGGAACTCCATCTCCTCGAACTGTGCGGCGGCGTCCAGCGCGGTGGTGGCCTGGTTGGCGAACACGCGGAGGGCCTGCAGGCGGGCCGGCGACGGCACCAGCAGGTCGACCGGGTCATCCGCCCAGATCAGCCCGATCAGCTCGCCGCTGCGCCCGTACAGCGGCACGATCAGCCAGTGGTCGTCCCAGGCGTGTGGGCCCTTGCCGCAGCGCTGCGAGCTGTACGTGTCGGCCTCGGGCCGCACGCGGGCGCGGGCCTGTTCGCTGGTCAGCAGGTAGCAGCCCTGCGTCTCGAACTCCGGCACCAGCAGCACCGCGATCTCCGCCAACGTGAAGCTGCTGTGGACGGCCGGGTCGTCGAGCTCCCACCCGTAGGCGGCGCGCGGCTCGAGGTCACCGGTGTCGGGGTCGGGCAGGTCGACGGAGACCGTCTCGAACCCCAGCGCGTGGTGGATGCCGTCGCAGACCGCCTGCAGGATCGCGTCGATCGCGAACGTCTCGGTCAGCCGCGACGACACCCGCAGCAGCTGCTCGAGCGCGTTTCGGTGCCGCGACGACTCGGCCGACTCCTGGGCGCTCTGGATCGCCAGCGCGGCGTGCGAGGCCAGCGCCACCAGCACGTCCAGCTCCTCGTCGGTGGGCTGGCGGCCGGAGGCCGGCTCATCGACCGCCATGATCCCCAGCAGCGGCCCGTCCGAGTGATGCAGCGGCACCATCAGCGCATCCTCCGGGTGCCAGGCGTCCTGCCCGGCCTCGCGCGGCAGCTCGGGGACGTATGACCGGGGCGCCAGCTCGTCCCAGTCGAAGGTGCCGTGCGGGACCAGGTACGCGCCCCTGCGCAGGAAGCGGTCGTCGAGCACCCTGCCCCACACATCCCAGCCGCGGGCGTCACCCAGCAGCGTCTCGCGGGCGTGCTCGGAGCCGTGCACCGTGGTCGTGCAGAAGTCGTCCCAGGCGCGTCGGTACAGGTTCAAAACGACGGTCCCGAATCCGAGCGACTCGGCGGTGGTACGCGCGATCGCGGCCAGCAGGTGATCGAGGTCCTCGTCGCTGCGGACGAGCCGGGTCACCTCCAGCAGGCCACGCAGTCGCGTAAAGGCTGACAGGTGCTGGGGGTCCACGCACGCTCCGTGGGTCAGGGTGAGCACCTCTCACTCTGGCAGGTATGGCGCCGCGAATCCACCCCAACTCGGGGGAGATGGCCGCCGAGACGCCGGTCAGGCGGCGAAGTGCGTGCGCTCGCCCGACCGCTTGGCCGCGTACATGGCCTCGTCCGCCGCGTGAAACAGCGTCTCGGGATCGTCGCCGTCGCGCGGGTACACGGCCACCCCGAAGCTGGCCCGCAGGTCCTCGAAGCGGGGGTCGTCGTGCGTCACCAGGCCGGTGCTGATCCGGTCGATCACCGCCCGCACCTCCTGCTCCTCCGTCTCGGGCAGCAGCATGGCGAACTCGTCCCCGCCGATCCGGAACGCGGCATCGGTCTGGCGCAGGGCCTCGATCAGCAGCTTGCCCATGCGCTCGAGCGCGAGGTCGCCGGCCAGGTGGCCGTGGCGGTCGTTCAGCGCCTTGAACGCGTCCAGGTCGCACGTGACCAGCGCGAACGGGCGGTGGTAGCGGCCCGACCGGGCAGTCTCGATCGCCAGCCGGCGCGTGAAGGCGCGCCGGTTGAACAGCCGCGTCAACGGGTCGTGCTCGGCCAGGAACCGCACCTCCTCGAAGTGCGTGGCCGAGTCCAGGGCCGCTGTGGCCTGGTTCGCGAACACGCGCAGCGCCTGCAGCAGCTCCCGCGACGGCAGCAACCGGTCGATCGGGTCGTCCACCCAGATCACGCCCATCAGGCCGCTCTCGCGGTCGTACAGCGGCACCAGCAGCCAGTGGTGCGACCACGCATGCGGCCCCTCGCCGTTGAACACCGACGCGTAGGATTGATACCGCTCCGGCAGGCGCTCCCGTGCCTGTGTCCGGGTCAGCAGGTAGCAGCCCTCGATCTCATACTCGGACACCAGCAGCGGCTCGACCAGGTCGAGGGTGAGCGGCGCGTTCTCGGCGAGGTCGCTGAGGCTCCAGCCGACGGCCGACCGCGGCGTCAGGACGCCCGTGTCCGGGTCGGGCAGCTCGATGCTGACCTTCGCGAAGCCGAGCGCGTCCGAGATGCCTTCGGCTACCGAATGCAGCACGGCGTCGATCGAAAGCGTCTCGGTCAGGCGCGACGAGACCAGCAGCAGCCGCTCGAGGGCGCTGCTGTAGCGGTTCGCGCGCGCGCCTTCCTGTGCGCTCTCGAGCGCCAGAGCCACGTGCTCGGCTAGCGCCACCAGCACCTCCAGCTGCTCGTCGGAGGGACGCAGCCCAGACACGGGCTCGTCCACGGAGAGGATCCCCAGCAGGTGCCCGTCGTTTCGCGTCAGCGGCACGAACAGCGCATCCTCGGGGTGCCAGTCGTTGGGATCGTCGCTGACCGGGATGTCCGGAGTGATCGACAGCATGTCGTTCTGCCAGTCGTACTCCCCGGCCGGCACGAAGTACACGCCGCCGCGCTTGAACCGGTCGTCCAGCAGCGGCGCCCACGCGTGCCAGCCGCCGCGGGTGCCGAGCAGCTGTTCGACCGCCTCCTGGTTGTAGTCACGCACCGTGGTCACCTCGAAGTCGTCCCAGGCGGGCCGGTAGAGGTTGACCACGACCACCTTGTAGCCGAGCGAGTCGGCGATGGTGCCCGCGATCGCGTTCAGCACCTCGGGCAGCGACTCGTCATCGCGCACCACGCGGGAAACGTCCAGGAGGCCGCGCAGCCGTGCCAGAGTGTCGAGGTCGTCGGAGGCCATTGCGCAAGGGTACGTGGTGGATCTTCTACCGTTTGTCGGGTCGATGCAGCTCCGTCTTGAATGGACAGCTCTGCCGGCGGCGGTGCTGGCGCTCTCGCTCGCCGGCTGCAGCGATGGCGCACAGCCCACAGTAGTGGCGCTCCCGGCGGCAGCGCGGGCGCTGGCGGTCGCGCCGGACTTCGCGGGCACGCTGTGGGAGACGACCGGCCGCCGCGCGTGGCGGTCGCACGACGGCGGGCTCAGCTGGAAGCGCGTGCACGGCCCTGGCGGCGGCCTCGCGGTTGCCTTCTCGGAGCAGGGCGGAGAGGTGGTGGGGCCCCACGGCGAGCAGCGCGCCGACTACGGCGGGATCGGCCTGACGCCCGCGCGCCAGACGCCGCAGCCGTTCGTATCGCTGACGACTCCTTACCATCGCACCGACAGGCTCTACGCGCTGGACGTCTTCGGCCACCCCTGGGTGTCGGTCGACGCGGGCCGGCACTGGCTGCCGCTGCGGGCGGCCAGGCTGCCCAACACGGCCGTCGCCATCTCGGCCGTTCGCGGCGACGTCACCAAGCCGGACGTGATCTACGTGGCCTGCGGCACCGGCGGCCTCTGGCGCTCGCTGGACGACGGCGCCACCTTCACGCACATGCCGGAGCCGGCGGTGGCCTACGCGGTTGCGATGACGACCGACGAGCAGAGCCAGGTGCTGGTGGCGGGCGACAAGGTCTACCTCAGCAAGGACTACGGCCGCACCTTCCTGCCGGTGCTCGACCGGCGGGTGGACGCCGTGGCCTACGACCCCCGCAACGACCGGCTGGCCTATGCCGCCGTGGGGCGCGAGCTGCTGCGCTCCGTCGACGGCGGCGAGACCTGGCCGGCCGGCTAGATCATCTACAGGTGAGCGAGCCACTCCGGCACGCGCACGGGGCGCATGCTGGCGCGCTCGACGCAGGCGTGGCGCGTGAACCCGTTTGCCACGATCTCGCCGCCGCGCTTCAGCTCGTACGTGAACGTGAAGGAGGCCCGCCCCAGGTCGGTGAGGCTGCAGGCCACGTCGAACTCGTCGTCGAACCAGAGCGGCCGCAGGTAGCGGATGCCGGCTTCGGCCACGACCATGTCGATGCCGCCGTTGTGCACCTCGGCGTAGCTGTGGCCGGCGGCGCGCAGGAACTCGATGCGGCCGATCTCGAAGTACTGCAGGTAGGCCGCGTTGTTGGCGACGCCCATCGCGTCGGTCTCGCCGAACCGTACGCGCAGGTGTGCCGTGAAGGTGCGACGGGGCTCCGTCATGAGCGCGCATGATACGGTGAAACCGCCTTAGCGCCGCCTGTGAAAGGGGTTCACATGAATGAGCAGAAGAGTCTGATCGATCGCGTCAGCCGCGCCACCGGCGATGTCGGCAAGCCGGTCGTGTCGGCCACGCGCGATCAAGCGAAGAAGGCCTCGCGCGCCGCCCGCTCGCAGCTGCCCGCAACCCGTGAGGACATCGCCCGGCTGACCGACCAGCTCGACCGCGTCGAGGCTGCTCTCGCCGAGCTGGCAGACCGGGTCGAGGTGGCCAAGCCCAAGCGCCGCGCCGCTTCAACCGGGAGCGCGAAGCCGGAGAGCTGACGGCACCACCTCGAACGTGGCCGGGGTGAGACCCGGCTGCTCGCCGTCGGCCTCGATCGGCAGCGGCGAGCGCGGCGTCACCACCACCCGGCGGGCGCGACGGATCGTGGCCTTGGGGTGGGTGGTGTGCGTACCGCGGTAGAGCTTATGCAGGTTGCGGGCCAGGTCGAGCCTGGACACATCGCCCCACACCAGCACGTCCAGCAGCCCGTCGCCGGGATCGGCGTCCGGCGCGATCTTCATTCCCCCGGCGAAGTAGCGGCAGTTGGCGACTATCGCGTTGTTGCAGACCTGGTCGATGCGCTCGTCGTCGATCTCGACCGTGAACGGTGAGTTGCGATAGCCGGCGAAGGTTGCGACCGCCCCCCAGGCGAACGCCACCGTCGCGCCCAGCGGCTTGCCGCTGCGGTTGACCCGGTCGGCGACGACCCCGGTCAGGCCGGCGCTGGCCACGTTCACGAAGAGACGGCTCTCGGGCGATCCGTCCCTCCCCGCATAGCTGGCGCGCGCCATGTCGATGGTGCGGGCGGGCGCACGCGCCGCCACCTCCAGCGCGCGGTCGGCGTCCTTGGAGATGCCGAACGTGCGGATGAAGTCGCATCCGGAGCCGCGCTGCACCACCGCGAGGTCGGTCGCGGCCGCACCGGCCATGCCGTTTGCGACCTCCGAGACGGTGCCGTCGCCGCCGACCGCCAGCACAAGCCTCGCCCCCTCCGCGACGGCAGCCGCCGCCAGCTCGGTCGCGTGTCCGCGCCGCTCGGTCAGGCGCACGTCGACGTGGAGGCCGTGCGCCTCGGCCCGCCGCGCGATGTCGGGCCACTGCCGGGCGGTGCGGCCGTTGGCCGCCGCCGGGTTGACGATCATCACCGTTGCGGTCACGCCTTGGCGTCCACGGCTGCGGCCAGCGCCAGCCGCGTCACCCGCTCGACGCCCAGGGCCAGCTCGTCGTCGGCGATGCGCACCAGCTGGGTGCTCCCGACCAGATCGGAGACAGTCAGGATGCAGGCCGTCTTGACCGACCGCAGCGCACCGATCGTGAACAGCACAGCGGCCTCCATCTCGACCGCCAGCACGCCGCGATCGGCCCAGCGCAGGTGGCGTTCCGGATCCGGGTCATAGAACGTGTCGGACGAGGCGATCGCGCCCACGTGCGGCTGGATGCCGAGCCCCTTGGCGGCGTGGATGGCTCCGTGCGTGAGGCCGAAGTGCGCTGTGGGGGCATGCGGCTCGCCGCCGGTGTAGTGGCGTGAGGTTGCGTCGGCGGGCACCGCCGACAGGGCGATCACGGTGTCACCCAGCGCCAGGTCGGGCTGCAGCCCGCCGCAGGTGCCGATCCGAATCAGGCGCTCCGCCCCTAACTGCACGAGCTCCTCGATCACGATCGCCGCGCTGGGGCAGCCCATGCCGGTGGCCTGCACCGACACCGGCTGGCCCTCGTAGCTGCCGGTGAAGCCGAGCATGCCGCGCTCGCCGTTCACCTGACGGGCGTCCTCGAGGAACTCCTCGGCCACGCGGCGGGCCCGCAGCGGGTCGCCGGGGAGCAGCACGGCGGGCGCGTAGTCGCCCATCTCGGCTCGCAGGTGGATCGGCATGGCCGCCCAGCTTACCGTCAGCGCGCCAGCAGACCGATCGACAGGCCCGGCAGGTCGTAGCCGTCGCCGTCGCGGTAGGGCTCGCAGCGCTCGGCGAAGTCGCGCTTGACCGCATCGACCTGTGCGTCGTCCAGCGACGCGATGACGCCGCCCAGCGACGGCGAGATCTCGGTGACGACGCCCCAGTACTCGTCGATCTCCCGGAAGCGCCAGTGCACCGGCAGGTCGCGCAGCTCGATGGCGCCGAACCCGGCCGCGGCCACGAGGCCGCTCAGCTCGCCGCTGTCGGCCAGCCGGAACATGCCCGGCTCGTTCGGGTCGGGCGGCGGCGGCAGCAGGCCGTGGGCCCCAAACGCGCCCTGGATGGTCGTGTTCCACGGATTCGCCTCGCGCGGGCCCCACACCGCCAGAGCCAGGCGGCCGCCGGGGCGCAGCACGCGCCGCGTCTCGGCCAGGGCCGCAGCGGGGTCGGGCATCAGCATCAGCCCCCAGCGGCACAGAGCCACGTCGAAGCTGGCGCTCTCGAGATCCATCGCCTGCGCATCGACCTGCCTGAACTCCACGTTCCGCAGCCCCAGCTCGGCGGCCCGGCGCTGGGCGGCGGCCAGCATCTGGGTCGAGAGATCGGTCGCCACCAGCCGCCCGCTCTGCCCGATCAGCTCCGCGGCCAGAAAGCCGGTGTCCCCAGGCCCGGCGGCGATCTCCAGCACCGACTCTCCGGGAGCGGGGGCCGCCATCTCGACCAGCCCCTCGCCGACGGCATGCGAGGACTCCCACATGCGGTCGCGGCGCCGCTCCCAGCCACGGGCGGCCGCGTCCCACATCGTCTCCGGGCTCGGCGGTTCGCTGGTAGCTTCCGGATCGTGCATTGCCAGAGCGTCGCTGTTCCCGGCGGCCGCGTCAACTTCTACGAGGTCGGCGCCGGCCCGCCGGTGGTGCTGCTGCACGGGCTGCTCGGATCCCCCGCCTACCTGGCCGCCCTCGGCCGCTCGCTGGCGGCGTCCGGACGGCGCGTGCTGATCCCGGCACTGCCCGGCCACGCCGGCAGCCCGCCGCTCGAGCCGTTCACCTTCGAGCGGGCTGTCGACCACCTGGCCGCGGCGATGTCGGCGGCCGGGGCTGAACGCCCGGCGCTGATGGGTCACTCGCTGGGGGCGACGCTGGCCGTGCACTGGGCTGCCCGGCACCCGCTGCGCGGGCTGGTGGCGGCCTCGCCCGTGGGGATGCTCGAGCTGGATGTGGCGGTGGCAAAGGCGCTGCTGCCCGCCGCTCCCGTCGCTGCGGCCGCCGCTCGCCTGGCTGCTCCGCTGCTGGCGGGGAGCGCGACCGGACGGCGGCTGGTGTTCGGGTGGTTCGTGGGCATGGCCGCACCGCAGCTGGTGCGGCCGGCGCTGGGGCAGCGCATGATCCGCGATGCCGCGGCCGCGTGGCCCGCGCTGGAGGGCGTGATGCCGGAGCTGGGCCGCACCGATCT
>JAICYJ010000131.1 GCA_025934255.1 Thermoleophilia bacterium
GAGGAGACCTCGTTCCGGGGGCTGCTGGAGGCCGATCCCGACGCGATGGCGCTGGTGGATGCGGCCGCGCTGGATCGGGTGTTCGACCTGGAGAGCTTCCTGCGCCACGTCGACGCGATCTTCGACCGCACGCTCGACGCCCTGGAGGTGGAGCATGTCTGACGCGCTGGCCGGCCTGCACGAGGCCTCCGGCAAGGTGCGCGAGATCTACAGCTTCGGCGACACCCTGCTGATGGTCACCTCCGACCGGATCAGCGCGTTCGACGTGATCATGCCGACCGCCATCCCCGACAAGGGCCGGGTGCTGACCGGGCTCTCGAAGTTCTGGTTCGACCGCACCGCCGAGCTGGTGCCGAACCACCTGATCTCGATCGACCGCTCGGACTTCCCCGCAGAGGCGGCCGGCGAGCCCGATCTGGCCGGCCGCTCGATGCTGGTGCGGCGCCTGCGGATGCTGCCGATCGAGTGCGTGGTGCGCGGCTACCTGGCGGGATCGAGCTGGAAGGACTACCAGGCCACCGGTGAGATCTGCGGGCACCGGCTGCCGCCCGGGCTGCGCCAGTCGGCCCGGCTGCCGCGGCCGATCTTCACGCCCGCCACCAAGGCCGAGAGCGGCCATGACATCAACATCGCCGCCGCCGCCGCCCGCAGCCTGGTCGGCGACGACGACCTGTTCGACCGGGTCGAGCAGCTGTCGATCGACATCTACCAGCACGCCGCCGTCCACGCGCTGGAGCGGGGGCTGATCATCGCCGACACGAAGTTCGAGTTCGGCGTCGACGCCGGTGGAGAGCTGGTGCTGGGCGACGAGGTGCTGACGCCCGACTCCTCGCGCTTCTGGCCGGCCGACGACTACGAGCCGGGCCGCGCTCAGGCCGCGTTCGACAAGCAGTTCCTGCGCGATTGGCTGGAGGGCCTGGACTGGGGCAAGCAGGCGCCCGGGCCGGAGCTGCCGGGCGACATCGTCGCGGGCACCCGCGCGCGCTACGTGGATGCCTACGAGCGCCTCACCGGAGAGCCCTTCGACGACTACCTACGACGAAACGGAGTGCCGCCGCCATGAAAGTGACCGTGCTCGTCCGTCCCCGCGACGGCATCCTCGATCCCCAGGGCGAGGCGGTTCGCCGATCGCTGGCCGGCCTCGGCTATCCGGCCGCGGATGTGCGCGCCGGCAAGGTGTTCGACCTCGACGTGGACGCCGACGACGCCGAGGGCGCGCGGCGGATCGCGGACGAGATCGCAGGCAAGGTGCTGTCGAACCCGCTGATCGAGCAGTACCAGGTCGAGGTGGCGGGATGAGGGTGGGCGTGGTCAGCTACCCCGGGGCCTGCGATGACCGCGATGCGATGCATGCGGTCGCGCTGATGGGCGCGGAGCCGGTTCGGCTGTGGCACGCGGAACCCGACCTGGGCGGCGTGGACGCGGTGATCATCCCCGGTGGGTTCAGCTACGGCGACTACCTGCGGCCGGGCGCCCTGGCGGCGCTGTCGCCGGTGATGCGGGGCGTACGCGATCACGCCGGCGTCGGACGGCCGGTGCTGGGCATCTGCAACGGCTTTCAGGTGCTGACCGAGGCCGGCCTGGTGCCGGGCGTGCTGCGGCCGAACGCCAGCCTCAAGTTCCGCTGCCACGACGTGGCGCTCACGATCGAGCGCGAGTCGCCCTGGCTGCCGGGCCGCTCCGAGGGCGATGAGCTGACGATCCCGATGAAGCACCACGACGGCTGCTGGTTCGCCGACGCGGCGCAGGTGGCCGAGCTGGAGGCCCGCGGCCAGGTGCTGCTGCGCTACCGCGAAAACCCCAACGGCTCGGTCGGCTCGATCGCCTGTGTGACCAACGCCGAGGGTAACGTGGCGGCGCTGATGCCGCATCCCGAGCACGCGGTCGAGCAGCTGGTGGGCTCGACCGACGGCCGCGTGCTGCTGCAGGGTCTACTCGACCTGGCCGGCGTCGCCGCGCCGGCCTGACCGGCCCTCGAGCGCGAACCCGGCTGCCAGCACGGTCGCCAGCAGCGTCTCCTGTACGACGTTCGACACGAACATCCCGGCCGTGACCGTGGTCAGGGCGGCGACGGCGATGGCCAGACGGCCGCGGCTGATGGCGATCCCCATGTAGGCCCGCGCGATCTGGTCGGCGACCAGGAACAGGGCAGCGCCCGCGCCCAGGTAGAGCGCGCGCACGGTGTCGGTCGAGCTGTCGGGATGCGCGATCGCGTGGTGCAGCCCGGCGGCCACCGCCACCACCGCGCCCAGGAGCGCTGCGAACACCAGGCCGAACGGGCGCACTCCCACCAAGTAGCGGCCGTCCGCGACCGCCCGGACGAAGGCCGCCACGCGCAGCTCGTCGTCGTGGTCGCCGAAGTACGCCCACCACAGCCCGGCGCTGATCGCCATTCCCAGCGCCACGGTGCTGATCGTGCCCGCGTCGATGGTGTGGGCGCTCGCGCCGATCGCGATCGCCACCACCGACTCGCCGATCGCCACCAGCACCACCAGCGC
>JAICYJ010000097.1 GCA_025934255.1 Thermoleophilia bacterium
CCGGCTCGATCACCCCGCACACCAAGTTCGAGGCACAGGTGTACGTGCTGTCCAAGGACGAGGGCGGCCGTCACACGCCGTTCTTCAAGGGCTACCGGCCGCAGTTCTACTTCCGCACCACCGACGTGACCGGTGTGGTCGAGCTGCAGGAGAGCGTCGAGATGGTCATGCCCGGCGACAACGCCGAGATGACCGTCGAGCTGATCCAGCCGATCGCCATGGACGAGGGCCTGCGCTTCGCCATCCGCGAGGGTGGCCGCACCGTCGGTGCGGGTGCCGTGACCAAGATCCTGAAGTAACCGGAGAGGACGCGCACCGACTGTGGCTCAACAGAAGATCCGAATCCGTTTGAAGGGGTACGACCACACGCAGGTCGACCTCTCGGCACGCTCGATCGTCGAGACCGCGCAGCGTACCGGGGCAACCGTCTCCGGCCCCGTTCCGCTGCCGACCGAGAAGAACGTCTACTGCGTGATCCGCGGCCCCTTCAAGGACAAGGACTCACGTGAGCACTTCGAGATCCGCACGCACAAGCGGCTGATCGACATCCATCAACCCACCCCCAAGACGGTCGACTCGCTGATGCGGCTCGACCTGCCGGCCGGGGTCGACATCGAGATCAAGCTGTAGACATGGGAAAGGCCATCATCGGCAAGAAGCTGGGCATGACGCAGCTGTTCGACCAGGAGTCGGGCGTCGTCACGGCCGTGACCGTGATCGAGGCCGGGCCCTGCCCGGTCGTGCAGGTGCGCACGCCCGACGTCGACGGCTACACGGCGCTGCAGCTGGCCTTCGGCGAGATCAAGGAGCGCAAGCTCAGCAAGCCCGAGGTCGGGCACCTGAAGCACGCCGGCGTGGCGCCGCATCGCCACCTGGTCGAGTTCCGCGACGCCGAGGGCTTCGCCGTCGGCGAGACGATCACGGTCGAGGCGTTCGAGCCGGGCGACGCGGTCAAGGTCAGCGGGCGCAGCAAGGGCAAGGGCTTCGCCGGCACCATCAAGCGCCACAACTTCGCCAGCGGCCCCAAGAGCCACGGCTCGCACAACGTGCGCAAGCCGGGCTCGATCGGCGCCTCGGCCACGCCTTCGCGGGTGTTCAAGGGCATCCGCATGGCCGGCCACATGGGCGACCGGCGCGTCACCCAGCGCGGCCTGAAGGTGGCCGAGGTGGACGCCGAGCGGAACCTGCTGCTGATCGCCGGCCCCGTTCCCGGGTCGGTCGGCGGCATCGTCGAAGTCAGGACGGACGGCTGATGGCCGCGCTGTCCGCACCCACCCTGGGCGCCACCACCAAGGCCAAGCTGTCGGGCGACGTGTTCGGCCTGGAGCGAAACGATTCGCTGCTGCACGAGGTGGTCAAGTCCGAGCTGGCAACGCGCCGGCAGGGCACGTCCGACACCAAGACCCGCGGCCGCGTGGCCGGCGGCGCCGCCAAGCCGTGGCGCCAGAAGGGCACCGGCCGCGCCCGCCAGGGCACGATCCGGGCGCCCCAGTGGACCGGCGGCGGCGTCGTGTTCGGCCCGCACCCGCGCGACTACACCGGCAAGATCAACCGCAAGGCGCACCTGAAGGCGATCCGGATCGCGCTGTCGGCGCACGCCGCCGACGGCACGCTGGCCGCCATCGACGGCTCGGCACTGTCGGAGCCGCGCACCAAGCTGGCGGCCGAGCTGGTCAGCAGCTGGCGCAGCGAGCGCCCGCTGGTGCTGGTGGTGGCCCCCGGCGAGGACGATCTCGCACGCGCCTTCCGCAATCTCGAGCGCACGCACGTGGTCGAGGTCGGCCACGTGGAGGCCGCCGATCTGGTCTGGGCGCGGTCGCTGATCGTGTCCAAGTTGGCGCTAGCGATCTTCGAGGGCGGTGAGGCGTCGTGAACGGCGATCCCCGCTCGATCCTGCTGGCGCCGGTCGTGTCCGAGAAGAGCTACGGCCTGATCGCCGAGCGCGGCAAGTACACGTTCAAGGTGCACCCGAGGGCGCACAAGACCCAGATCCGCCAGGCGGTGGAGCAGGTCTTCGACGTGACGGTGACCGACGTCAACGTCAGCAAGGTGCCGGCCAAGCCCAAGCGCCGCGGCATGACCTCCGGCACCCGTGCCGGCTGGAAGAAGGCCGTCGTGACGGTGGCCGAGGGACAGACCATCGAAGCATTCGGACCGGGAGTTTGAGTGTTCAACCCCGCGACATCCAATGGCGCCTGGCGGCTGCAAAGCGTCGCCATGCATCGTCCTCGGACGGGGCCGTGCGAAGCACGGTCCCCGTCCTTCGTCCTCGCCTGGCTCGCTTTTCGCTCGCCAGTCATCCATCGATGCCACGAGGTTGAACACTGATGGCTGTCAGACGCTACAAGCCCACCTCGCCGGGCCGCCGCTTCATGTCGGTGTCCGACTTCTCCGAGATCACCAAGACCGAGCCGGAGAAGACGCTACTGGCCCCGCTGCCCCGCAACGCCGGGCGCAACAACAACGGCCGCATCACCACCCGCCACCAGGGCGGCGGCCACAAGCGGCGCTACCGGATCATCGATTTCAAGCGCAAGAAGGACGGCGTGCCCGCCAAGGTGCACTCGATCGAGTACGACCCCAACCGCTCCAGCCGGATCGCGTTGCTGCACTATGCCGACGGCGAGAAGCGCTACATCCTGGCGCCCACCCGGCTGTCGGTCGGCCAGACCGTCGAGAGCGGCCCCGGCGTCGACATCCGGCCCGGCAACGCCCTGCCGCTGGCGGGCATCCCGACCGGCACCACGGTGCACAACATCGAGCTTCGCCCGGGACAGGGCGGCAAGATGGTGCGCTCGGCCGGCGGCTCCGCGCAGCTGGTCGCCAAGGAGGGCGGGATGGCGCTGCTGCGCCTGCCGTCCGGCGAGATGCGCCGCGTGCAGGAGGCCTGCCGCGCGACCATCGGGCAGCTCGGCAACGAGACGCACCAGAACGAGTCCGGCGGCAAGGCCGGCCGCTCGCGCTGGAAGGGCAAGCGCCCGACCGTTCGCGGCACCGTCATGAACCCGGTCGACCACCCGCACGGTGGCGGCGAGGGCAAGAACAAGGGCAGCCACCCGGTCACGCCGTGGGGCAAGCCGACGCTGGGCTATCGAACGCGCAACAAGAAGAAGGCGTCGAGCAAGGACATCGTCCGCTCGCGCAAGAGAGGGAAGGGTGGCCGATGAGCCGGTCGAGCAAGAAGGGGCCTTTCGTCGACCCCAAGCTGATGAAGCGGGTCGAGGAGATGAACGACAGCAAGCAGAAGCGCATGCTCAAGACCTGGTCGCGCACCTCCACGATCTTCCCCGAGTTCGTCGGGCACACGATCGCGGTGCACGACGGGCGCAAGCACGTGCCGGTGTTCGTGTCGGAGTCGATGGTCGGCCACAAGCTGGGCGAGTTCGCACCGACGCGCACCTACCGTGGCCATGGCAATGACCGAACCAGCAAGCTGAAGGGTCGCTGATCGTGCCGCAGGTGATTGAGGAACGGGAGCTGATCAGGGCGCAGGCCCGCTACGTGCGCTCGTCTGCGCGCAAGGCGCGGCTGGTGCTCGAACACATCCGCGGCAAGTCCGCGGTCGAGGCGCAGTCGATCCTGGCGTTCCAGACGCGCGCCGTCGCCCGCGATGCCGGGAAGGTGCTGAAGTCGGCGATCGCAAACGCGGAGAACAACAGCGGCCACGATGCCGACGAGCTGGTCGTCGTCTACGCCTACGCCGACGAGGGCCCCACGCTGAAACGCTGGCGCGCCCGCGCCCGCGGCCGCGTGAACCGCATCCGTAAGCGCACCTGCCACATCACGATCACGCTCAGCCCGGCGCTGCCCGGTGAGATCAAGGTGCGCCCCGAGCGCCGGCCGCGTCCGGCCGATGACGTGCCGGCCGAGTCCGAGAAGCCGAAGCGCCGCCGCAAGGCCGCCGCACCCAAGGCCGACACGGCAGCCGCCGAGACCGCCGTCGAGGAGACGGCGGTTGAGGAGACGGCGGTCGAGGAGACCGCCGCCGACGAGCAGGCCGAGGCCAAGCCCAAGCGACGGCGCAAGCCGGCCGCGAAGGCCGAGCCGGCCGAGGCGGAGCCGGAGGCAGAGGCTGCCGCTGAGCCGGAGCCCGAGCCGGAGCCGGAGCCCGCCACCGAAGAGACGTCCGATACAGACACCGATGACGACAGCAAGGAGGCCGATTCGTAATGGGCCACAAGGTTCATCCCGGCGGCCTGCGCGTCGGCATCATCCACACCTGGAAGTCGAACTGGTTCACCACCAGCAAGGATTTCTCGGGCTATCTGTCCGAGGACTTCAAGATCCGTGACCACATCTACGGCAAGCTCTCGCATGCCGGCCTGTCGGACATCCACATCCGCAAGGACAAACAGAAGGTCACCGTCGACATCTACACCGCTCGGCCCGGCATCGTGATCGGCAAGTCCGGCTCCGAGGTGGACGCGCTCCGCAAGGAGCTGCACGACATGACCGGCAAGGCCGTGCAGGTCAACATCACCGAGATCAAGCGCCCCGAGCTGGACGCCAAGCTGGTCGCGCAGTCGATCGCCGAGCAGCTCCAGAACCGCGTCTCGTTCCGCCGTGCCATGAAGCGCTCGCTGAGCTCGTCGATGCGCTCCGGCGCGCAGGGCGTCAAGATCCGCTGCGGCGGCCGCCTGGGCGGTGCCGAGATGTCGCGCACCGAGAGCTACAGCGAGGGCCGCGTGCCCCTGCACACGCTCCGCGCCGACATCGACTACGGCTTCGCCGAGGCCAAGACCACCTTCGGCCGGATCGGCGTCAAGGTCTGGATCAACAAGGGCGAGATCATGCCCGAGGGCTTCGAGCGGGATGCCGCAGGCACGCGCCTGGGCGAGGTCGACACGCGCCGCCGGCGCGGCGGCCGGCCCGGCGATGCCGAGCAGCTCGGCCCGGCCCGGCCGCAGCGCCGCAGTGGCGGCGGCGGTGCCGGTGGTGGCCGCGACGGCGGCGGCGGCCGTGGCCGGCGCCCGCGCCAGGGTCAGAACGACCCCGCCCAGAGCGGCGATCCGAACGCCGGTGCCGGCGGCCGTCGCGCGCGTCCGCGCCCGCAGGCCGCTCCCGCGGCTCCCGAGGCTGCGGCACCGGAAACCGCCACGCCCGAGACGGCTGCCCCCGAGACGGCCGCTCCTGAAACGGCTGCTCCCGAGGCTGCTGCCCCCGAGGCGGCTGCTCCCGAGGCTGCTGCTCCTGAGGCTGCTGCTCCGGAGGCGGCTGCTCCTGAGGCGGCTGCTCCTGAGGCGGCTGCGCCTGAGGCGGCTGCGCCTGAGGCGGCTGCTCCCGAGGCCGCTGCTCCGGAGGCGGCTGCCCCCGAGGCCGCTGCTCCGGAGGCTGCTGCCCCCGAGGCCCCTGTGACTGAGGAGCCGGCCGCCGAGGTCGCGACCGAGCCGGCTGCTCCCAAGAAGGCACCGGCCAGGAAGCCGGCCGCCAAGAAGCCGGCTGCGAAGAAGCCCGCTGCCGAGAAGCCCGCCGCCGAGAAGGCCGAGCCCGCCGCCGATGAGGCTGCGCCCGAGGCATCCGAGGCGCCCCAGGGTGGTGACGCGTAGTGCTGCTGCCAAAGCGAACCAAGTACCGCAAGCCGCACCGCGGACGCCGCACCGGCCTGGCCAAGGGCGGCACCCGCGTCCAGTTCGGCGAGTACGGGCTGAAGGCGATGGAGCAGGGCTGGGTCACCAACCGGCAGATCGAAGCCGCCCGTATCGCGATGACCCGCAAGATCAAGCGCGGCGGCAAGGTCTGGATCAACATCTTCCCGGACAAGGCCGTCACGGCCAAGCCGGCCGAGACGCGCATGGGCTCCGGCAAGGGCTCGCCCGAGCACTGGGTGGCCGTGGTCAAGCCCGGCCGCGTCATGTTCGAGCTGGCCGGCGTGCCCGAGCCGCTGGCCCGCGAGGCGATCCGGCTGGCGGCAATGAAGCTGCCGGTCCGGGCCAAGTTCGTAACGCGGGAGGGTGATCTCTTTGAAGGCCAGTGAGATCCGGGAGCTGACCGACGACGAGCTCGAGCGCCGCCTGGGTGAGGCGCGCCAGGAGCTGTTCAACCTGCGGTTCCAGCACGCCACCGGGGCGCTCGAGAACCCGGCCGCGCTGCACCGTGCCAAGCGAGATATTGCTCGGCTGCTGACGCTCTCCCACGAGCGCGCCGCGGCCCAGAAAGTGCAGGCGTCATGAGCGAGAACGAGACCACAACCGAAGAGCGGGGCCGGCGCAAGGAGCGCCGCGGCATCGTCGTGTCCGACAAGATGGACAAGACGGTGGTCGTGCGCGTCGACATCCTCAAGCCGCATCCCAAGTACAAGAAGATGATGCGCCGCTCGATCCGCCTGCATGCCCATGACGAGGCCGGCAGCGCCAAGGCCGGGGACATCGTGCGGCTCGTGGAGACGCGGCCTTTGTCCAAGACCAAACGCTGGCGCGTCGCCGAGATCGTCGAGGTGGCGAAGTGATCCAGGTGGAGACCAGGCTTCGCGTGGCCGACAACACCGGCGCCCGCGAGCTGCTCTGCATCCGTATCAAGGGCGGCAGCAAGCGCCGTTATGCCGGGGTCGGCGACATCATCGTCGGCACCGTCAAGCAGGCGACCCCGAACGGCAGCGTCAAGAAGGGCGAGGTGGTGACGGCGGTGGTGGTGCGCACCAAGAAGCAGCACCATCGCGAGGACGGCACGTACATCGCCTTCGACGAGAACGCCGCAGTGATCATCGACAACCAGCGCAACCCCCGCGGGACCCGCATCTTCGGCCCGGTTGCGCGCGAGCTGCGCGAGCGCAACTTCATGAAGATCGTCTCGCTCGCGCCAGAGGTGCTGTAGGACAGTGGCAGACGCAAAGGTCAAGATCAGGAAGGGCGACTCCGTGCAGGTGATCGCCGGCAAGGATTCGGGCAAGCGCGGCACCGTCGTGCGCGTGCTGCCGGAGCGCGGCCGCGTCGTGGTCGAGAAGGTCAACATGATCAAGCGGCACACCAAGCCGCGCCCGGCGCCGCGCAACTCGAGCAACCAGCAGGTGATCCCCGGCGGCGTGATCGAGAAGGAAGCGCCGCTGAACCTGTCCAACGTGCAACTGGTCTGCCCCTCGTGCGGCAAGCCGACGCGGGTGGGCTACCGGTTCACCGACGACGGCAGCAAGGTGCGCGTGTGCCGCGCCTGCGGGAAGGACATCGACGGATGAGCACCGTGGAAGCTCCGACTCCGCGCCTGAAGGAGCGATATTTCGACGAGATCCGGCCGGCCCTGCAGGAGTCGCTGGGCCTGTCCTCG
>JAICYJ010000118.1 GCA_025934255.1 Thermoleophilia bacterium
CCTGGGCCGGGCTGATCGAGCTGTCGCGTGCCCCCGGCCTCTACGGCGAGCTGGGACCGCCGATGCCGGGGTCGCAGCACCTGCTGGAGCTGGCGGCAGCTGTCAGCGACGCCCCCTAGCTAGATGAGTGATCGATGTCTCCGTGGTGTCCAAGGCGCAAGGCATCGCCTTGCGCCGGTCGGGAGTGATCTGCGATCACGCAGATCACGACCGGGCGAGAACCGAGTTTCGCGCAGGGAGCGTCAATATCGGGAATATTGGCGCGACCGAGGACGCCGCGAGGCGACGGTTCGCAGCCGTAGCCACCACTGCCGTGGCCTACGTCCGACCTCTCGCAGCGGCCAGGCTCGCGAGAGATATCGATCAATCATCTAGATACCCCTTGGGGGTATGCTAGGCTGGGGGTATGGGACACACGCGCGAGCGCCTCGAGCTGCCCGTCGAGGGCATGAGCTGCGCGTCCTGCGCCGGCCGCATCGAGCGGCGGCTGAACGGCCTCGACGGCGTCCACGCCACCGTCAACTTCGCCACCGAGCGCGCCGCGGTCGATTTCGACCCCGGCCGTGCCGAGCCGCGGCTGATCCTGCGCACCATCGAAGAGACCGGCTACCGGGCACGGCTGCCCGGCGCGGACACGGTGCCCCCACCACCCACGACCGACCGGCGCGTCGGCGTGCGGCTGGCCGTGTCGGCGTCGCTGTCCCTGCCGGTGCTGCTGATGGCGATGGTGCCGTCGCTGCAGTTCGACGGCTGGCAGTGGATCTCGTTCGCGCTGGCCACCGTGGTCGTGTTCTGGGGAGGCGCCGAGTTTCACCGCGCGACGCTGAGCGTCCTGCGCCACGGCGCCGCCACGATGGACACGCTGATCTCGATCGGCACCCTGGCGGCATGGGCGTGGTCGGCGGTCGCGATCCTGTTCCTGGACGCGGGCGGGCTGCACTACCGCATGTCGATCGACTGGTCGCTGCGGACCGGCGGCTCTCCTGGAGAGGACCTGTACCTGGAGGTGGCGGCGGTGGTCACGACCCTGGTGCTGGCGGGCCGCTTCTTCGAGGCCCGGGCAAAGCGCCAGGCCGGAGCCGCGCTGCGCGCGCTGCTGGAGCTGGGCGCGCCGGAGGCAACGCTGCTCACGGACGGCCGCGAACGGCGCGTGCCCACGGCACAGCTGGTCGTGGGCGATACGTTCGTGGTGCGGCCGGGTGAGCGCATCGCCACCGATGGGCTGGTGCTGGAAGGCCTTTCGGGCGTCGACCGCTCGCTCCTGACCGGTGAGAGCGTGCCCGTCGACGTAGGCCCGGGTGACAGCGTCACCGGCTCCACGGTGAACGGTGAAGGGCGGCTGGTCGTGCGGGCGACCGCGGTCGGCGCGGACACGGCCGTCGCGCGCATCGGCCGCATGGTCACCGCAGCCCAGAGCGGCAAGGCGGACGCCCAGCGGCTGGCCGACCGCGTCTCGGCTGTGTTCGTCCCGATCGTGATCGCGCTGTCCGCGGCCGCACTGGCCTTCTGGCTGCTGGACGGCGCCGGCGCCGCCGAGGCCTTCGGCGCCGCGGTGGCCGTGCTGGTGGTGGCCTGCCCGTGCGCGCTGGGCCTGGCCACGCCCACCGCTCTGCTGGTCGGCACCGGCCGCGGCGCCCAGCTGGGCGTGCTGATCAAGGGCCCCGAGGTGCTCGAGCAGACGCGGCGCGTGACCATGATCGTGCTCGACAAGACCGGCACCGTCACGACCGGCCACATGCACGTGGCCGAGGTGACCCCAACCGGCGGCGTCCCCGCCGCGCGGCTGCTGCAGCTGGCCGGTGCAGCGGCCGCCGCGAGTGACCACCCGGTGTCGCGGGCCATCGCCGAGCATGCCCGTGCCGCAGGCCCGCTGCCGGCCGCGGTCGAGGCGCGCACGCTGCCCGGGCACGGCGCCGAGGCGAAGGCGGACGGCCACACGATCGTGGTCGGACGCGGGCGCGACGGCCCTCACGCCGCCAACGAGGATGGCACCATCGCCGGCGTGACGTGTGACGGCAGGCCGATCGGCCGGATCCGGCTGACCGACGCGGTCAAGCCCGAGGCCGCCGAGGCGATCACCGAGCTGCGCCGGCTGGGGCTGGAGCCGTTCCTGATCAGCGGCGACAACGACCGGGCCGTGGCGGCGGTCGCGCGCAGCGTCGGCATCGACCGCTACCGGGCCGGTGTGCTGCCCGAGGACAAGGCCGCCGAGGTGCGGCGCCTGCAGGATGCGGGGGCGGTCGTCGCCATGGTCGGGGACGGCGTCAACGACGCTCCCGCGCTGGCGCAGGCCGACCTGGGCCTGGCCATGGGCACCGGCACCGACGTGGCCGTCGAGGCCGGTGATCTGACGCTGGTGTCAGGCGACCTGCGTGCGGCCGGCGACGCGATCCGGCTGGCACGGCGCACCCTGGCCGTGATCAAGGGCAACCTGTTCTGGGCGTTCGCCTACAACGTGGTTCTGATACCGCTGGCCTTCGCCGGCCTGCTGAACCCGATGCTCGCCGCGGCCGCCATGGCCTGCTCGAGCCTGTTCGTCGTCACCAACAGCCTGCGGCTGCGGAGCTTCCGGAGCCGCCGAGAGGAGCCGGTCTGATGCAGGGATACAGCGGGGAGAAGGACGCGATCGTGAAGCGTCTGCACCGGATCGAGGGCCAGGTGCGCGGTATCGAGCGGATGGTCGAGGACGACCGCTACTGCATCGACATCCTCGACCAGATCAGCGCCGTCTCGACGGCGCTCGAGAAGGTCGGGCTGCGGGTGCTGGACGGCCACGTCAACCACTGCGTCAGCGACGCGATCCGCTCCGGTGATCCGCAGGCTGCCGAGTCCAAGACCCGGGAGCTGCTGCACGCGGTGGAACGGTTCGCGCGGGCGCGCTGAACGTCGGGGCTAGGCTTGGCGGATGCCGATCGCCTACCCGGATCCCCCGCTCACGGATGGCGCGATCGCACTGCGGCCATGGTCGATGCAGGACGTGCCCGAGGCCGTGCGCTGCTGCAACGAGGAGCAGATCCGCAGGTTCATCCTGCCGCTGCCGATCCCCTACACCCAGGACGACGCGATCGCCTTCATCGGCGCAGCCCAGCAGCGGCTCGACGACGGCTCGGTGACGCTCGTGATCGGCGACGCTGCGGATGCCGCCCTGCGCGGCTCGATCGGCCTGCGGAAGATTGCCCCGGGCATCGCCCAGACGGGCTACTGGGTGGCGCCGGAGGCACGTGGCCGCGGCCTGGCCGGAAAGGCGCTCGTGCTGGTGTCGCGCTGGGCGCTGGCGACGCTGCCGTTGATCCGCCTGCAGCTGTTCACCGACGTCGACAACCCGGCCTCGATGCGCGTGGCCGAGCGGGCCGGATTCGCACGCGAGGGCACGCTTCGCAACTGGTACGACCTCCGCGGCGAGCGGCGCGACGCCGTCATGTACTCGCTGCTTCCGGGTGACCGACCGTGAACGCAGCCCCCGACCCGCCGCTGGCAGATGAGGCGGTGGCGCTGCGGCCCTGGACAGACAGCGACGTCGACGAGCTGGTGCGCTGCTGCAACGACCCGGACGTACGGCGCTTCATCCCCGTGATCCCGATCCCCTACACGGCCGAGGACGCCCGAGCGTTCGTGGCCCGCACGGTGACGGCGGGCGAGCTGAACCTGGCCGTCACCGACCGAGCCACCGGCGCGTTGCTGGGAGCGGTGGGCGTCGGCGTCAAACCCTGGGACGCGGGCATGGCCGAGATCGGCTACTGGCTGGCGCCGGAGGCGCGCGGCCGCGGCGCCCCCCCCCCCCCGCGGGGGGGGGGAGCGCCGGGGGAGCTGGGAGAAACGACGATGAGGCGCCCGCCCCAGAAGGCCGACTGGGA
>JAICYJ010000135.1 GCA_025934255.1 Thermoleophilia bacterium
CGACTGGCTGATCACGATCATGCTGGTGGTGGCCCTGGCGCTGTCGGCGCTGAACGCCATCATGGGCTGCGCCCGCTCGCTGCACCAGATGTCCATCGACGGCCAGTTCCCGCGCATCTTCTCGCGCGTGAACAAGCACGGTGTGCCGTCGTTCTCGATGGGCTTCAACGTGATCTGCAGCCTGATCGTCGTGTTCTTCGGCGGCGCGGTCGAGATCTACACGTTCTCGAACGTGGGCTACCTGGGATCGTTCATTCCGGTGCTGATCGGCTTCTACCTGCTGCGCCGGTTCCGCCCCGACATGGCTCGGCCGGTGCGGCTGCCGAGCGTCTTCAAGTACATCGCGCTGGCGATGGCGGCGCTCTACCTCGTGATCTGGTCGTACGGCGGGTACGAGTACGCACGCATCGGCAACACCCGCATCTACTACTTCATCGGATGGCTGGTGGCGCTGTCGTACGTGTTCTTCTACTGGTACCGCGTGTACATCGAGGATCCCAAGTACGGCAGCGAGGCCAGCGAGCCACCGCCTGCGCCGGCGGCGGCAGGGGACTGATCGATCGAGCGATCCACTAGGGTGGGGGCGATGCTGCGAAAGGCGTCGCCCCCACCTGATGAATCGACGCTTGAGGTGCGCCGGCTGATGGTCGCTTCCGAGGGCCGCGACATCCCCTACGCGGTGATCGTGCGGGCGCTCGAGCTGGCGCGCCCGCTCGATGCCGAGGTGTTCGTGATGTCGATCGCGCGGGTGTGGGGCACCAGCCTCGGCTTCCCCAACCCGGGCCTCAAGCCCACCAAGCACGAGTGGGACGAGCAGAAGCGGATCGTGAACGAGGCCGTCGACAAGTTCAAGAAGGCGGGGCACTCCGCGCACGGCCTGGTGCTGGCCACGCGCAAGGGCTCAAAGCGGATCGTGAAGGAGGCGGAGCTGCGCGAGATGGACGCGATCGTGATGGGCGCAGACCACGACCGCGGACTGATCGGCGACTTCGTCTGGGCGCACGAGCCCTATCGCGTGTCGCACCGCTCGCGGCGCATCCCCGTCTTCCTCGTGCAGGGGTAGACTCGGCACGGCCCATGCGAGTCCTACTGATCGGATCCGGCGGCCGTGAGCACGCACTGGCGTGGGGCCTCGCGCGCTCGCCTTCGCTGGGCGACCTGCACGCTGCGCCGGGAAACCCCGGCATCGCGAGGATTGCCACCTGCCACGATGTGCCGGTGGGCGATCTGGCGGCGCTCACCGACCTGGCGCTGTCGATCGCGGCCGACCTGGTCGTGGTCGGGCCGGAGGCGCCGCTGGTGGCGGGGCTGGCAGACCGGCTGGCCGATGCGGGGGTGCTCTGCTTTGGCCCGGTCGCGGCGGCCGCCCAGATCGAAGGCTCGAAGGCGTTCGCCAAGGACGTGATGGCCGCCGCCGGCGTGCCCACCGCCGGGTTCTCCATCTGCGATACGCCCGCCGCCGCACACCTCGCCATCGCAGAGGCCGACGGCAACGTCGTGATCAAGGCCGACGGCCTGGCGGCGGGTAAGGGCGTGTTCGTGTGCAGCACGGTCGCCGAGGCCAACGACGCCGTCCGGGCCTGCCTGGTCGACCGCCGCTTCGGCGGCGCCGGCGAGCGGGTGCTGATCGAGGAGCGGCTGGAGGGCGCGGAGGTATCGATGCTGGCGCTGTGCGACGGCGAGACCGTGCTGCCGTTGGCGCCGGCCCGTGACTACAAGCGCGCGCTCGACGGCGACCGCGGCCCCAACACCGGCGGCATGGGCTGCATCTCGCCGGTGCCGGGCCTCGATCCGTCCGCCGTGGACGAGCTGGTGGCCACCGTGCACCGCCCCGTGATCGCGGAGCTGGCCCGTCGCGGCATCGTGTTCCGTGGCTGCCTGTACGCGGGTCTGATGCTGACCGACCACGGGCCCAGCGTGCTCGAGTTCAACGCCCGCTGGGGCGACCCCGAGACGCAGGCGCTGGTGCCGCGGCTGGACGGCGATCTGCTGGACGCGCTGCGCCGCTGTGCCGAGGGGACGCTGCACCGCGCGTCGCTGGACGTGGCCGGACAGGCGTGCGCCTCGGTGGTGCTGGCTGCCGGCGGATACCCGGACGCGCCCGAGCAGGGCGCCGAGATCACCGGGGTCGAGCTGGCCGCGAAGCTGCCCGGCGCCACCGTCTTCCACGCCGGCACGGCCCTCGAGGGCGGCCGGCTGGTGGCCTCGGGTGGCCGCGTGCTGAACGTGTCCGCCGTGGGCGCCGACCTGGCCGAGGCGCGCGACCTCGCCTACCGGGCGGCCGGGCTGATCAGCTTCGAGGGCATGCAGCTGCGCACCGACGTCGGGGAG
>JAICYJ010000059.1 GCA_025934255.1 Thermoleophilia bacterium
ACGTGGGCGTGTCCGCTGCAGCCTTTGTTGTGTGCGTTGTTCAGGTTATGAATATGCCCCCGGGCGGCGGCGCCAGATCGCCGCCGCCGCCCGATTGGGAGCTAGACGCCCGGAACCGCCTCGAGGGCCGTCTGGATCTGGGTGAACACGGCGGTCACGTCCGTGCCGACGATGCCCAGAACGACGATCGCCGCCACGGACACCAGGGCCAGGATCAGGCCGTACTCGACCATGGCCTGGCCGTCCTCGCGCTCGACCTGCAGCCGGGCGACGAGGTTCACGATGAAGTCACGCATGACTTCTCCTCCTTGGGGCATGCGCCCCGTTTGATTACGCCCGCCACAGCAGCGGGCCGTGCCTCGGATGTCCACCTGCCCGTCACCGCTCCGCCACCACTCGTAGGCCGGAGCCGGACACGAGCTTTGCCAGGCCGGCAACGCTCGCGTCTTCGAGGGGCCCTGATTCGACGGCCGCGAGGTCGTCGATCCAGGCCTGCCGCTGATCCGACAGGTACACCACCATCGGCTTACATGCGACGAAGCGGTGGGTGATCAGCGGGCGGACGATTGATTCGTCCAGATAGGTGACGTCGACCACGACCAGGTCGGGGTCGAAATCCTCCGCAGCGTTATCGAACGCAACGCCCGGGAACGGCACGCTGGACACCTCGGCCACCTTCTTGAAGGCCGGCTCGAGAGCGCTCAGCATGAGCGGAGGAAACCCGACAAGCAGCACCCGTCCGGAGGACCGGCCAGGGCGAGCGCGTCGGATTCGGCGAACATCCATCGCTCGCAAGTGTCTGGTGGGTTTCAGGACTCCACCATCGCACGATGCGGCCATCTTGGAGGGTGAATATTCCTAACCCGCACGACCGCGTCCGGCCGTCGACCGCGCATCCATGACGCGCGCGCAGCGGTCGAAGGAGGCGCGTCAGGCCTTCGCGGCGCGAAGCCGGTGGTACCTGGCTGCAGCGGCCGAGCGGTTCGGCGTCTCGAGCTTGCTCAGGATCTTCGAGACGTGGGTGCGAACCGTCTCCTCCGCGATGCTCAGGTCGGTGGCAACCGATCTGTTCGTCTTGCCCTCGGCGATCAGCTCGAGCACCTGCCATTCGCGGCGCGTCAGCCGCCGGTCGGACGGCAACACCTCGCCCAGGGGGGTGGCAAGCGATATCGCCCGGTACTCGTCGACCAGTGCCGACGTCATCGCGCGGCAGACGAGCGCCTCGCCGCGTTCGGCGGCGCGGATGGCGTCAGCCCAGGCCCGGGTCGGCAGATCCTTGGTCAGGTATCCTCGTGCGCCGTAGCGAAGCGCCCGCAGGAACACCTCCGGCTCACCGCTGACCCCGGTCGCGATCGGGACACCGCCGGCGGCCAGCACCGCTTCGATAACGTCGCCGGCTGCGCGGTCGCCGCCGCGCAGGTCGATGTCCACCAGCACGACCAGGCCGGCAGCCGCGGCGGCCAGCGCCAACCCCTGCCTGCGGTCATACGCGGTGGCTACGACCTCAAGTCCGTGCTCGGTGAGCGTAGAGCTGAGGCCGGCCATCGCGATCTCATGCGAATCGCAGATGCCTACCCGTGCCATTGTGGAGCCGCCCCTCTCATATCACACTCCCCTGAGAACAAGTACGCCAGGGTCGCGTTGCCAAGGTACATGGGTGGGTGGTGTACGTCAACCGCACGGCGCAAACGGCCGCGGCGCCGCTGGATCCGCGTACTTCCGGGTGCGATCCGTCAGGCCGGCATGGCGGAGCGGAGCATCCGCAATGTCCAAAGGCCCGCGAGCATCGTGAACACGAGCGCGCCGAACCCGAGCACCATGACGCTCACGATCGGCACGGTCAGGTGAAACACCGCGCCGATGTTCGCGTCGATCAGCATCGATGCGGCGATGGCGAGCCCGATCATGCCCCAACTGGTCGGCCTGCGGTCGGCGAGCCGCACGTCCACCCACGCCGCCAGCGCGGCCGCTCCGCTCAGGTACGCGAGCACGAACAGCGGCTGCTCGCTCACGACCCCACCAGTGTCAACGCCGTCATGCTGCAATGTTCCAGTCGTTTGGGCCCGCCCGCAATACGCGGTTTGGCCGATGCGGGGGGTGAGGAAAACTCCCCCGGTCAGGCCGGGTGGGCCGAGACCAGGGTCAGCGCCGGCCGCGCCACCAGCGCCAGCAGCGCCGCCACCGTGAACGCGTCCATCGGCCCGGAGCAGCCCGAATCGAGGTCGTCGCTCCAGGCATTGCCGCTCTCCGAGACGAACACCAGCACCGGCCCCTTCCGCGAGAAGCGGTCGATCATCAGCGGCCGCACGCGCGCCTCGTCCAGGTAGGTGACGTCGACCACCACCAGGCACGGCTGCAGCTCGGCGGCGGCCGCCTCGAAGGCGTCGCCGGGGAAGGCAACCGCGGTCACGTCCATGCGCAGGCTGAGCGGCCCCTCAAGCGCGCGCATCATCATCGGCGTCAGCCCCACCAGCAGCGCCAGGCGGGGTCGCGTCGATCGCACACGTCGGCGTGAGGCGCTGTGGGCCATGATCGATTCTCCATCCCGTTTTGCGGATGGTCAACGCCGAGCCTTGTCAGCCCACCCGCCGCTCCCACTCGCGGTACAGGTGGGCCAGCTCCACCTGCAGCTGTTGGTGGCGATGACCATCCTCCGCCACCGCGGTGTGATCCTGGTAGGCGTCGGGCTGGGAGAGCCGTGCCGAGACCGCTCCCAGCTCCTCCTCGAGCCGCTCGATCTGCGACTCCAGCTCCCGGGCCTCACGCACCGAGCGGCCGCTGCGGACCGGCTTCGCCGCGGCCGTCCTGGCCGGTGCCGGCCGCGGCTGCTTGGGCTTCGGCGCTGCCTGCCGGGTCGGAGCCTTGGCGACGACCGGCTCGTGGTCGCGCGCGTACTCGCCGAAGGCGCCGTCCCGCAGCCGCAGGCGCCCGTCCTCGATCGCGATCGTGCGCGTCGCCAGCGCTTCGATCAGGGCGCGGTCGTGGGATACGAACAGGATCGTGCCGGGGAAGCTGTCGAGTGCGTCCTCGAGCGCCTCGCGGCTCTCGATGTCGAGGTGGTTGGTGGGCTCGTCCAGCACCAGCAGGTTGGCGCCCGAGACCACGATCCGGGCCAGCGCCAGCCGTCGCCGCTCGCCCCCGGACAGCACGCTGACCGGCTTTTCGACCTGGTCGCCGGAGAACAGGAACCGCCCCAGCAGCATCCGTGCCTGCGGGCCTGTCAGCTTCGTGCCGTGGCCGACGGCGTCCACCAGCCGCGCCTGCTCCGGCAGCTCCAGCGACTGCTGCGAGTAGTAGGCCAGGGACACACCGTGGCCAAGCTTGGCCCGGCCGTGCTCGGCCGGCCGGCGGCCCAGCAGCGTCTCCAGCAGCGTGGTCTTGCCGGCGCCGTTGCGGCCGATCAGCGCCACCCGCTGGCCGCGCTCGATGTGGAAGGTGGCGTCGTGCACCAGCTCGCGGCCGGCCACGGACACCGACAGGCGCTCCGCCTCCATCACCACCCGCCCGCTGCGCGGCGGCGGCGGGAAGTCGAACCGGAGCGATCGCTGATGGCGCGGGCGCTCGACCCGCTCGATCCGCGCCATCACCTTCAGCTTGCTCTGCGCCTGTCGCGATTTGGTGCCGTAGCGAAAGCGGTCGACGAACCGCTGCAGGTGCGCCAGCTCCTGCTGCTGGCGCTCGTACTGGTCGGCCTGCGCCGCCATCCGCTCGGCCCGCTCCAGCCGCCAGTGCGAGTAGCTGCCCTTGGTCATGCGCCCCCTGCCGCGGTCGAGCTCCAGCACGCTGGTGGCCACCGACTCCAGGAACCAGCGATCGTGGGAGACAAAGATCAGCGACGCGTCCAGCCCGTCCAGGTACTCCTCCAGCCACTCGATCGAGTCGACGTCGAGGTGGTTGGTGGGCTCGTCCAGCAGCAGCAGGTCGGGCTCTCCGGCCAGCGCCCGTGTCAGCGAGGCGCGGGTCAGCTCGCCGCCGGAGAAGGTGTCCAGCTGCCGCTCGAGGTCCTGCGGGGAGAAGCCGAGCCCGCGCGCGATCCCCTCCAGGCGCGAGCGCCAGGCGTAGCCGCCGGCCCGCTCGAAGGCCGCCTGGGCGGCTCCGTAGTCGCGCAGCGTGGCCTCGTCGGAGTCGCCCTCGGCCATCCGCCGCTCGATCCGGCGCAGGTCGGCCTCGAGCTCGGCCGCGGCGGCGGCGCCCTCCCCGACGTAGTCGCCCAGCGTGATGCCTCGTCGCAGCGGCGGCCGCTGGTCGTGCAGCGCCACCCGGGTGCCGCCGGTCAGCGACATGGTGCCGCCCTCCGGCTCCAGCTCGCCGGCGATGATCCGAAGCAGCGAGGTCTTGCCGGCGCCGTTTCGCCCGACCAGCGCCACGCGGTCGCGCGGCCGCACGATCGCGGACACGTCGCCGAGCACCTCGTCGCCGCCGAACGAGAGGCGGATCTGGGTCAGGTGGAGTGACATTCCAGCAGGGTAGGCAGGATGAACGCGGGCATCGCCTGCGTATGATGGCGCGTCATGGCCGGAACCGCCTTTCGCTATCTCTCGCAGGAGGATGTGGTGGCGGCCGGTGGGCTGGACATGGCGGCGATCGTGGACGTGATCGAGCGCGCCTTCCGGGTCAAGGCCGAGGGGCAGGTGTTCATGCCGCCGAAGGTGATGATCACCTGGTCTGACGAGCCCGGCACCGAGGAGAAGCACGGCCGCATCATGGCCATGCCGGCCTACGTCGGCGGGGAGTTCGACGTGGCCGGGCTGAAGTGGATCCCGAGCGTGCCGGACAACCCGGCTCGGCGCGGGCTGCCGCGAGCAAACGCGCTGGTGCTCCTTTCCGACCGTGAGACCGGGCTGCCGCTGGCGGTGATGGACGGCACTGTCGTCTCGGCCATGCGCACCGGGGCTGTCACGGGCGTCGCCGTTCGGCACCTGGCCGCCGGCGACGAGCGGCGTGCCTGCCTGCTGGGCGCGGGCGTGCTGGCACACACGCAGCTGGATGCGCTGCGGGTCGTGATGCCGGCGCTCGAGCGGGTGGACGTGTATGACCCCGACCGCGAGCGGGCGCAGCGGTTCTGCAGCCGCCAGGCCGATGCGACCGGCCTTGACATGCGGTCGGCGGACACGGCCGAGGCGGCGGTGCGCGGTGCCCAGGTGGTGGTGCCGGCCACGATGTCGGTGCAGCCGACCTTCGACCCCGACTGGCTGGATGAGGGTGTGACGGTGGTGCTGGTCTCGAGCCTGGACGGGCCGGTCTCCCTGCACGCGGCCACCGACCTGCTGGTGGTCGACGACTGGGTGCACGAGTCGACCCACGACGGGCGCTACGCGGAGCGGTTGGTGCGCGGGGGCGTGGTTCCGGCCGACGGCTCGCAGGCGGTGGAGCTGTCAGACGTGGTGGCGGGACGTCATCCCGGCCGCACCTCGCCGCAGCAGCGGATCGTCGTTAGCCCGGTGGGGCTGGCGATGGACGACATCACGGCCGCCAAGCACGTGCTCGACAACGCGGTGCGGCTGGGGATCGGGACGGAGCTGCGGCTGCGCTCGGGGTCGCCGGTGTGGGAGTGAACCCAGACCCGTAGTACCCCCTAGCAGCGGGGCAGCGGCTGCTCCGCGCTGTCTGACCGCGCCTGCGACCTGCCCGCGCGCTGGGCGTGCCACTCGGCCAGCTCATCGTCCGACAGGTGGGACGGTGGCAGCCGCCGCACGTACAGCGCGAAGCGCGCCAGGAAGGCCAACCCCAGCAGCGGGGCGATGATGTGCGGGAGGTGGGTGAGGATGAAGCTCACGACGCCACCACGCATGATGCCACGGGTCGCAGCTCACACCGCGATCGGTTGCCTTTGCCCTCGTCCCGCCACTTCCCTAGAATGCGCCCGCAGCGCCCCGCTCCCGGGGCGAGCGGCACAGGGAGAGTTGCTTGTCTGCCATCAAGGTTGGGATCGTCGCGATCATCGTGGGAGCGATCGGTACCGTCGCCATCCTCGTGACACCCTCCTGGTTCCCGGTGGCAGCGGCGGTGCAGGCCCACCGGCAGGACGATCTCTACCTGGCCCTGATGATCATGTCGTCGTTCATCATGGCGGTGGTCACCGTGTTCCTGGTGTACTCGGTGTGGCGCTGGCGCGCCCGGCCCGATGATCTGCGCGACGGCCCACCCATCCACGGCAACACCACGCTCGAGATCATCTGGACGGTCGTGCCCACCATCATCGTGATCGCGTTCGCAGTCGCCGGCGGGGTGGTGCTGGTCAAGAACGAGCAGACCACCAGCCAGGAGCTGGTGGTGAAGGTCACCGGCGAGCAGTTCGCGTGGACGTTCCAGTACCCCAACGGCGTCGTCACGCACGAACTGGTGCTCGAGAAGGGCCGCCCGACCGAGTTCGCCATCACCTCGCTCCTGCACGACGTGATCCACTCCTTCTACGTGCCCCAGTTCCGGGTCAAGGCCGACGCCGTGCCGGGCATCATGAACTACACCTACGCCACCCCGACCAGGGTCGGCAAGTACGTGCTGATCTGCACCGAGCTGTGCGGCCCCGGCCACTCGCTGATGCGGGCGCCGGTGCAGGTGATGGAGCCGGCCGACTTCACCCAGTGGCTGGCGACCCAGAAGAGTGACCAGTCCAAGGGAGGTGCCTAGTCCGATGGCGGTAGCGCACGCAGCAGGTGACATGACAGGGCACGGCCACCCACACGGTCCGGTCCGCTCCGAGCCGCGCAGCCCATGGCTGCACGGCAGCTGGCTGCGGGCAATCTGGGTCTCGTTCCTGTTCGCGTTCATCGCGATCGGCATCTCCGCCTTCATCCGCTACCTGCTCGGCTTCCCGCTGCACGGTGCCGAGATGCAGGAGGTGGCCGCCACCTTCGGCCTCACGTTCTGGGCGATCGGCTTCACGGTCGGCATCGGCTGCTTCGATTACTGGTGGGGGTACATCATCGGCAGCCCCAACTGGGTGCAGGAGGACCACTCCGCCCACGGCGCCTACAGCTGGCGGGACTACTTCAAGGTCAACACCGATCACAAGGTGATCGGCATCCAGTACCTGGTGCTGACCTTCATCTTCTTCATGATCGGGGGCGCGCTGGCGGAGGGCGTCCGCGCCGAGCTGGCCTCGCCCGGCACCCAGTACTTCTCGCCCGGCACCTACAACGGCCTGTTCTCGGCGCACGCGACGCTGATGATCTTCCTGTTCGTGATCCCGTCGTTTGCCGGCATCGCCAACTTCGTGGTGCCGCTGATGCTGGGCGCGCAGGACATGGCGTTCCCGCGGCTGAACGCGCTCTCGTTCTGGCTGCTGCTGCCCGGCGGCCTGATCTTCCTGGCCTCGTTCGCGGTGGGGCCGTTCGCGGCCGGCTGGACGAACTACGCGCCGCTCTCCGTGCACGCCCCGATCGGCGACACCTTCTTCACCATCGGCGTGCAGTTCGCCGGCGCGTCGTCGATCGCCACGGCGGTCAACTTCCTGGTCACGATCGTGACCATGCGCGCGCCCGGCATGAGCTTCTGGCGGATGCCGCTGCTGGTCTGGGCCAACCTGGCGACCTCCTCGCTGGTGGTGCTGGGCACGCCGTTCATCGCCGGCTCCCAGTTCATGGTGCTCTACGACCGGGTCATGCACACGCACTTCTTCGATCCGGCCACCGGCGGCAACGTGGTCCTCTACCAGCACATCTTCTGGTTCTACTCGCATCCCGCCGTCTACATCATGATGCTGCCCGGCTTCGGCATCATCAGCGAGATCATCTCGATCCACTCGCGCAAGCCGATCTTCGGCTACCGGCTGATCGCGTTTTCGACCGTCGCCATCGGCGTGCTCGGCTTCACCGTGTGGGCCCACCACATGTTCGTGAGCGGCATGGCGCCCTGGCTGCGGATCCCGATGATGGCCACCACGATGCTGATCGCGGTGCCCACCGGCATCAAGATCTTCTCCTGGGTGGCGACGCTGTGGGATGGCGTCATCCACCTGACCACGGCCATGCTGTTTGCGCTCGGCTTCATATTCACGTTCGTGATCGGCGGCCTGTCGGGCATCTTCCTGGCCGTGCTGCCGGTCGACATCAACGTCTCCGACACCTACTTCGTGGTCGCCCACATCCACTACGTGCTGTTCGGCGGGTCGGTGTTCACGATCTATGCCGGTCTCTACCACTGGTTCCCGAAGATGACCGGGCGCATGTACGACGAGCGGCTGGGCCGGCTGCACTTCTGGCTCACGTTCGTGGCCTTCAACGCCACCTTCATGCCGATGCACTGGCTGGGCCTGCAGGGCATGCCCCGTCGCGTGGCCGACTACGATCCGCGCTTCGCCACGCTCAACTTCATCATCTCGATCTTCGCGTTCGTGCTCGGCGCATCGACGCTGGTGTTCCTCTACAACGTGATCCACAGCTGGGCACGCGGCCCGATCGCCCCCGCCAACCCGTGGCGGGCGCTGACGCTCGAGTGGCAGGTCAGCTCGCCGCCGCCGATCTTCAACTTCGACGAGCCGCCGCAGGTCGTGGGCGGCCCGTACGAGTATGGCGTGCCCGGCGCCCGCCACGCGATCGTGACCGTGCACGAGCCGGATCCGCAGTTCGCCGGGGTGGCCACGGCCACCGCGGTGGCGGGGTCGACGCTGCAGAGGGAGGCGCTCTTGACCGCGATGAAGCACATCCTGGTGGTCGCCAACCAGACGGTCGCCGGCGACGCGCTGATCGACGCCGTACGCGAGCGGGCCGGCGCAGAGCCGCTGCGGGTGACCGTGATCTGCCCGCAGAACGATCCCGGTGGCGACTGGGTGACCGACGACCGGCAGCTGGCACAGGCCACCCGCGAGCGGCTCGACCAGACGCTCGCGAGGCTGCGCGAGGCCGGCGTGGAGGCGGCGGGAGAGGTGGTCGACCGCGATCCCTACACGGCGGTCATGGACCAGGTCGAGTCCAGCGATCCGCCGGCCGAGATCATCATCTCGACGCTCCCCCAGACGCGTTCCGGCTGGCTGCGGCGCGACCTGGTGGAGCGCGTCCGCCGCGATGCCAAGATCCCTGTCGAACACGTCGTGGTCGACGTCCACCAAGAGCCGGCGGCGGGCGCGTGACCTCGATCGCCGCCGCACGTGACGTGCCCGCTCCGGAGGAGCGCGCGCATGTCTCGGCCTACCACAAGAGCCTGCTGCAGTCGCCCGTGTTCCTGGGCATGGTCATGTTCATCGGCTCCGAGATCATGCTGTTCGGGTCGTTCTTCACGGCGTACTTCTACATCCGCTTCAGCCACGGCGAGTACCCGTTCGGCGGCTTCGAGATCCCCAAGGGCACCACCGGCGTCAACACCGCCATCCTGGTGGCCTCGTCGTTCACCATGCACTGGGCGCTGGTGTCCGCGTCCCGCGGCCGGCGGCTGGGCCTGATCCTCGGACTGGGCCTGACGCTGATCATGGGCCTCACCTTCCTGGGGCTGCAAATGCGGGAGTACCACGCGCTCGGCTTCGTGCCCTCCGACGGCGCCTTCCCGACCACGTTCTTCGCGCTCACGGGCCTGCACGGGATGCACGTGTTCATCGGCGCCACGCTGCTGGCGATCGCCTTCGTGCGCGCCTGTCGCGGGAAATACGCGGCGGACGACCACCTCGGCCTGGAGGTGACCGGGCTCTACTGGCACTTCGTCGACGTGGTCTGGATCTTCCTGTACACCGTCGTCTACCTGCTGTGAGCCGCGCGGGCGTGAGGCCCGCATCGCTCAAGTCGATGCGGCTGCCGGCCGATACCGCGGTCGATGGTCTCGAACGACTCCTTCTTCTCGCGTCTGCTGCCCGGCCTGCTGGTGGCGGCCGCGATCTTCGCCGCCTGGTGGCTGTTCATCCGCGCCGGCGATCATCCGTCGGTGCCGCAGCAGGCGCCCGGCCTGCTGGATGCCCCCTCCAGCGTCGGCCCGATGCTGCTCCAGGCCTCGCAGGTGGGCCCGACGTACGACCAGAGCGCCGAGGACACCCGCGCCACGACCTCGGTCGAGATCCGTAAGGGTCAGTCGCCCGCGGCCACGAGGATCATCGCGCACAGCTGGAAGGCGGGCGCGCGCGCCGGCTGGTCACAGGTGCACGGTTCGATCACCGTCTTCAGCCGGGCCGAGCTGTTCACCGGCTCCGACCTGAACGCGGTCTCGGCCGGCTTCAGGCGCCAGATGATCCACGCCTATCACGGCAAGCCCGCCACCGCGCCCGGCCCGCTGCCCGGCCAGCACGGATGGCTGCTCCAGGGCACGACCGTGTCACCGATCTACTCCACGCTCTACCCGCCGCGCCGCCAGGTCGCCGTCTACGGCTGGCAGCACGGCGACGTGCTGGCGATCGTGCTCGTGACCGGCCTGCCCCGCGACGGCGTGCTGCAGGCGGCGACCACGCTCGCAAACGCGCAGGACCAGAACATCGGGTTCGTCACCCGCGGCTGACCCTTCAGTCGCCTCCCGCCTGCGCGATCTCGATCACCAGCGCCGCCCACTGCCGGTTGCGCACGTCCACCCGCAGCGTCCGCCGGCCGTCGGTTTCCGGAAAGGCCGAGAGCAGCGCCCGCGCCCGCTCCGACAGCCCGGGCGGATCGCCGTCCAGCTCGATCGTGGCCACCAGGTAGCCTTCGCGCCGCTCCATGGAGATGCCGGGGCGCCCCCGGCAGGCGTCCTCGACGTCGCGCAGAAAGGCCGGGTCGCTACTCGTCGGGTAGGTTCCGGTACTCCTCGACCGCGTCGGAGACCCACAGCCAGACGCCGATGGTGAGGATGATGGCGCCCGTGGAGATGATCGTCATCCGCCACAGCCGTGCGTCCGGCACCAGTCCCACCAGCATCATGGCAGCGCCGAACGATGCGATCAGCGGCTGCGCCGAGGGCAGGGGCAGGTGGTAAGGGTTGTCGTCGTGCTCAGACATTGACGACGACCAGCCCGATCACGATGGTGCCGATGAACAGCAGCCCGACGGCGATGGCCAGCATCAGTCCCAGCCTGATGTTCGCGTTCGCGGTCTTCTTGTCCAGCATGGGGCGGCTCGTTTCTAGAAGTTGACCCGGTCGATGCCGATCGCGGCGAACATCAGCGCCAGATAGGCAAGTGAGTAGAAAAACAGCCCGCGCGCGTTCGCGCGACTGGTGTCGCGCAGCAGGCGCACCGCCAGCCGCAGGAACCACCCGCCGAGCACGGCCGCGCTGAGCAGGTAGACCAACCCGAACGTCTGCGACAGGTACGGCAGCAGCGACAGGCCGACCAGCAGCACGGTGTAGAGCAGGATCTGGCGGGCGGTCTCGTGGTCGCCGCGCACGACCGGCAGCATCGGCACGCCGGCGGCCGCGTAGTCGTCCTTCGCCAGGATCGCCAGCGCCCAGAAGTGCGGCGGCGTCCAGTAGAACACCAGCGCGAACATGAACAGCGCGGCCAGGCCCACGTGCCCGGTCACGGCCGCCCATCCCACCAGCGGCGGAACCGCGCCCGCGGCACCGCCGATCACGATGTTCTGCGGCGTGCGGCGCTTCAGCCAGATCGTGTAGACGACCACGTAGAACAGCGCCCCGGAGAGCGCCAGCGCCGCGGTCAGCACGTTCACGTAGGCGGCCAGCACCGCCGTGGAGGCCACGATCAGGCCGATCCCGAAACCGGTGGCCGCGTCCACCGAGACGCGTCCGCTGGCGACCGGCCGCCCCGCGGTACGGCGCATGCGGGCGTCGAGGTCGCGGTCGATCACGTGGTTGAGCGCGCTGGCACCGCCCGACGACAGGCCCAGGCCGAACAGCGTCAGCACCGTCAGCCGCGCCGTCGGCAGCCCGTCTGCGGCGAACGCCATCGCGCCGTAGGCCGTGATCAGGATCAGCAGCATGATCCGCGGCTTGGTCAGCGTCACGTAGTCGGCGAGCACGCTTCGCAGCGGCGCTCGCAGCGGGTGCGGTGCGGTGGCCATGCTCATCGCCTCACCCCGCCGCCTCGGCGCGCAGGTCGGCCAGCGGCCGTTCGCTGCGGATCGGCGGCAGCGAGTCGAAGTTGTGTGGCGGCGGCGGCGAGCTGGTGTACCACTCCAGCGTGTTCGCCCGCCAGGGGTCGTCGCCGGCCACGCGGCCGCTGCGCAGCGCCGTCACGCAGTTGTAGACCACGAGTAAGACGCCGATCGAAAGCACGAAGGAGCCGAGAGTGGCGATCTCGTTCATGCGCTCCCAGCCGGGGTGCTGGGGGTAGCTGGAGATCCGGCGCGGCATTCCGGAGAGCCCCATCGCGTGCATCGGGAAGAAGGTCATGTTGAAGCCCACGAACAGCACCCAGAAGCTCCAGATGCCGAGGCTGCGGTTGAGCATACGGCCGGTCATCTTCGGATACCAGTAGTGCAGGCCACCGAGCACGGCGAACACCGGGATCGACCCCATCACGTAGTGGAAGTGCGCCACCACGAAGTAGCTGTCGGTGACCTGCTGGTCGATCGGGAAGACGGCCACGAAGACGCCCGACAGCCCGCCGATCATGAACAGCAGGATGAAGCCGATCGCAAACAGCATCGGCGGCTCGTAACGGATCCGGCCCATCCACAGCGTGCCGATCCAGTTGAAGATCTTGACGCCGGTGGGCACGGCGATCGCCAGCGAGGCGACCATGAACCAGATGTTGACGGGGGTTGAGAACCCGGTCGCGAACATGTGGTGGCCCCAGACCAGGAAGGCCAGGAAGGCAATCGCCGCCGCGGAATAGACGAGCGCCTTGTAGCCAAATAGGGGCTTGCGCGAGAACACCGGCACGATCTCCGAGATTATGCCGAAGCCGGGCAGCGCAACCACGTACACCTCGGGGTGCCCGAAGAACCAGAACAGGTGCTGGTAGAGGATCGGGCTGCCGCCGTCCGCCGTGAAGAAGTGCGTGCCGTAGTTGCGGTCGAGCAACAGCATCGTCAGCGCGCCCGACAACACCGGCAATGCTCCGATCAGCATGATCGAGTAGAACTCGATGCACCACGTGAACAGCGGCATCCGCGTCAGCCGCATCCCCGGCGCGCGCATATTGTGGATCGTGCAGATGAAGTTGATCGCACTCAGGATCGACGAAAGCGACAGGATGTGCAGGCCCACGATCCAGAAGTCGATGCCGTGGCCGGGCGAGATCACCGACAGCGGCGTGTAGCCGGTCCAGCCGGCATCCGGGGCGCCGCCGAACGCGAAGCTCGAATACATGGTCATACCGCCGAACAGCAGCAGCCAGAACGAGGCGGCGTTCAGCTTCGGGAAGGCCATGTCGCGGGCGCCGATCTGCAGCGGCACGAAGTAGTTGCCGAACGCGGCCGCCACCGGCACCGTGAACAGGAACACCATCGTGGTGCCGTGCATGGTGAAGATCTGGTCGTAGGTCTCGGCCGACACGACGGTGCCGCTGGCCGTCTCCAGCTGCAGCCGGATCACCAGCGCCATCAAGCCGCCGGTCAGAAAGAAGAACAACGTCACCAGCAGGTAGAGCAGGCCGATCCGCTTGTGATCGACGGTCGTGATCCAGGAGCGCAGCGTGTTGCCGCTGGGGGCGGAGGGGACCGCCTGTGCCGGTGAGGCCGCCGTGGCCATCTAGGTGGTCGCCTTTGTCGACATGTAGTTGAGGTAGTCCTGCTTGGACAGAACGCGCACGACGATGGTCATGGTGGCGTGTCCGGATCCGCAGAACTCCGCGCACTGGCCGGTGTAGTCGCCGATCCTGTCAGCCTGGAACCAGGTGTGGGTGATGCGGTTGGGGAACACGTCCTGCTTCTGACCGAGCTGCTCCACCCAGAAGTCGTGCACCACGTCCTTGGAGTGCATGTTCAGATGGATCGGCGTGTCGACCGGCACCACCAGGGTGTTCGGTCCCGCCGGGTGCTTGCCGTCGGGGTACGTGAACGTCCAGGAGTACTGCTGCGCCGTCACCACGATCTGCATCGCGCCCTTGGGCACGTCGGTCACCTTCGGCAGCTTGTAGAACGTGAAGGCCGACAGACCGACCAGGATCAGGATCGGGACGATCGTCCAACCGATCTCGAGCCGGGTCGAGCCGCGCACCTGGGGCGGATCAGGGTACTCGCGGCCAGGCCGCTCCCGGAACCGGATCGCCGAGTAGACCAGCCAGCCGCCCACCAGCACGAAGATGGTGACGGTCACGCCCAGCACCGCCCGGTAGATGCTGTCGATGCTCTGCGCGTTCGGCGAGTCCGGCTGGTTGAGGGTGGCCGTCCCCGCCAGCGCCGGCTGCGCGAGGGTCAGTGCGACCAGCGCTCCGAGCGGGGCTGCGGCGAGGAACCAGCGGCGGCGGCGATGCGTTCGGGTCACAGGCGCCCGGATTCTACAAGCGGCGCCGCGATGGTGTAGACGTGACCGGCGTCACTCAGCCGGCGGATCCGGCGGGGGCGGGGGAGAGGACGGCGATCCGGGCCGCCGCCTGGGCGCGGCCGGCGTCGCCGGAGTGGGTGCGGCGCCCTCGCTGAACGCGGCCCCCAGGCCGGCGATGGCGCCCATCGCGTTGGCCGCACCGCTGGGCAACAGCATCAGCTTGTTGGAGTCGCCGTCGGCCACCGCCGGCAGCGCTTCCAGGTACTTGTAGCCGAGCATGTCGGATGGTGCGATGCCCGTCTCGGCGACGGTCTTGAACACGGTCGCCAGCGCCTCCGCCTCGCCCTGCGCGCGCAGCGCCCGGGCCTGCTTCTCGCCCTCGGCGCGCAGGATGTTCGACTGCTGATCGGCCTCGCCGTTCAGGATCGCGGCCTGGCGCAGGCCCTCGGCGCGCAGGATCGCCGACTGCTTCTCGCCCTCGGCCGAGAGGATCGCCGCCCGCTTGGCGCGGTCGGCGCGCATCTGCTGCTCCATCGCCTCCTGGATCGAGCGGGGCGGGTCGATGCTCTTCAGCTCCACCCGGGTGACGCGCACGCCCCACTTCTCGGTGGCCTCGTCCAGCACGATCCGCAGCTGGGTGTTGATCTCGTCGCGGCTGGTGAGCGTCCCCTCCAGCGTCATCGAGCCGACCACGTTTCGCAGCGTGGTGATCGCGAGCTGCTCCATGGCGATCAGCACGTTGGCCACCTCGTAGGTGGCCCGGAACGGGTCGGTGACCTGGTAGTAGACGACCGTGTCGATGCCGATCGTGACGTTGTCCTGCGTGATGACGGGCTGTGGCGCGAACGCCTGCACCGTCTCGCGCATGTCGACGACGGCCGTGATCCGGTCGAGCATGGGCAGGATCAGGTGCAGGCCGGGGGGCAGCGAGGCGCGGTACTTGCCCCAGCGCTCGACGATGCCGACGCGGGCCTGCCGGACGACGCGCACGGACGAGGCGACCAGGATCACTGCGAACAGCGCCAGCACGAGAGCCACGATCAGGGGTGCCATCAGGTCTCCTTCGGGAGTTCGGTACGGTCGTCAGGGGCCGCGATCACGAGCGCGGTGACGCCCTTGATCTCTACCACCTCGATACGGGTGCCCAGGGCGATCGGTTCGTGCTCGAAGTAGCTGCGTGCCGACCAGGTCTCGCCGCCCAGCTTGACCTGGCCCGCCTCCAGCTCGCCGATTGCGGTGGTGACAACGCCGATGCGGCCGCGCATGGCGTCGACGCCGCTGGGCACCGCTGGTGTGTCGCTGCCCGCGATCCGAAGCAGCGCCGGGCGCGTGAGCACGAGCGTGCCCACCCCCAGCAGGCCGAAGGCGATGATCTGGAAGGCCACGGGGATGCCGAGCAGCGTCAGCACCGCGACGATTGCGGCGGACACCGCGAAGTAGATCGTGAAGAACGAGGACGTGGTGGCTTCGACGGCGAGCATCGCCACGGCCACCACCACCCAGATCGCCCATGCAGGTAGATCCATGCATGTAGCTTATGCGTGCCGGGGGTCGTGCGCCTGCCGCGGTGCGCGCTACGGTGCCGCTCGATGAGCATCGAGCAGATCACCGACGACGCCGGCCTCGCCTCGCTGCTGGTCGACGCCCGCGGTGAAGGACGCTGCGCGCTGGACACCGAGTTCGTCTGGGAGCGCACCTACGCGCCGGTGCTGTGTCTCGTCCAGATCGCCACCGCCGAGCGTCTGGCCGTCGTCGATCCGCTGCGGGGAGCGCCGCTGCGGCCGGTTGCCGACCTGGTCGCCGACGGGTCGGTGGTCAAGGCGATGCACGCCCCCGGCGCCGACCTGACCGGCTTTGCCCTGCACTTCGGCAGCGGTGCCGCGGCCGTGTTCGACACCCAGCTGGCGGCCGGGTTCGCGGGGCTGGGCGGCTCGCTGTCACTGGAGCGCATGCTCGACCAGACCCTGGGCGTGCGGTTGAAGCACGCCGAGGGCTTCACCGACTGGTCGAAGCGGCCGCTGACCGCGACCCAGGTTGCCTACGCCGGCGACGACGTGCGGCACCTGCTGGCGGCGATGGATGCGCTGCTGGAGCGGCTGCGCAGCCAGGGCCGCGACCGCTGGGCGGACGAGGAGATGGAGCGGCGCTACGGGCCGGAGGCGCAGCTGGTGCAGGATCCCGATCAGGCCTGGCGCCGCGTGGCGGGGCGAGGCAAGCTGCGCGGCGAGCCGCTGGTGGCACTGGTCGCGGCGGCCGCCTGGCGCGAGCGCGAGGCGCGGCGGCGTGACATCCCCACCAGCTGGCTGATCCGCGACCCGACCCTGATCGAGCTGGCCCGGCGGCGGCCGCGCACGGTCGAGGAGGCGCGGGCGGTGCGCGGCCTGCAGCTGAAGAACGGCCCCCAGCTGGACGGGCTGCTGACCGTCCTGGCCGAGGCTGACGGCCCCGCGCCGGAGCGAGGCGCCGAGCTGCCCTCCGAGCTCCGCAACCGCATCAAGGTGGTGCTGCCGCTGGCCAGCTCGGTGCTGCAGGCGGTCTGCGCCCAGGCCGGCATCGCATCCGAGCTGGTGGCGACGCGCGACGATCTGGAGTCCCTGATCCGGGTGGTCGCAGAGGGCGGCGACGACCATCCGCTGCTGCACGGCTGGCGGAGAGAGCTGGCCGGCGACGAGCTGCTGCGGCTGCTGCGCGGCGAGGTGGCGCTGCGCGTGCTGCCGGGCCCGCCGCACGTGGCCGGTCGTGCCGGCTGACGCCGACCGCGTCCGCCCCGCGATCGCCCTGTTCCTGGGCGCGTCGGCGATGTTCGCGAACATGTACGCCACCCAGGCGATCCTGCCCGAGATCGAGCACGGCCTGGACGTGTCGCCTGCGGCGGCCGGCCTGTCCATCACGGTGGTGGTGCTGGGTGTTGCCTTCGGCGGTTGGGTGCATGGCCCGTTGTCAGACCGCGTCGGCCGCGCCCGCGTCATGATCGCCTCGGCGGCGCTGCTGGTGGTGCCGACGGCGTTGCTCGGCCTGGCGCCCAACCTGGGCACCCTGTTGCTGCTGCGCGGCGTCCAGGGGCTGCTGATGCCGGGCCTGCTGGTGGTGGCGGTGCCGTACGTGTCGGAGCGGTTCGCGGGCCGCAGCGTGGGTGTTGCCATGGGGGCGTACACCTCGTCACTCGTGTTCGGCGGCTTCGTGGGACGGGTGGGGACGGCGCTGGTGGCCGACGTCTGGGGCTGGCGCCTGGCGTTGTCCCTGCTGGCGGTTCCCACCGCCCTGGGCGCGCTCACGATGTGGCGGTGGCTGCCGCGCGACCGCCCTGCTCACAGCGGTCGCCGGCTGGGAGGCGTGGTCGCGTCGCATCTGCGCAACCGCCGGTTGCTGACGAATGCGCTCTGCGCGGCGACCGTGTTCTTCGGGTTCGTCGGCATCTTCACCTACGGCACCTACCGGCTCACGTCCCCCCAGATCGGCCTGGGCCTGGCCGGCGCCGGCCTGGTCTACGGCGTCTGGCTGGTGGGCATCGCGGTGCCCGTGGTGGGCGGCCTGGCGCAACGGATGGGCCCGCAGCGGCTGCTGCCGGGCCTGGTTGCGATGTCGCTGGCCGGCTGCCTGCTGACGCTGGTCGACTCGCTGCCGGTGGTGGTGGCGGGGCTGGGGCTGATGGCCTTCGCGATGTTCTCGACCGTCACCACCTGCCAGCTGCTGATCCCGCGCCTGGTCGACCATCACCGCGGCACGGCCACCAGCCTGCACCTGACGCTCTACTACCTCGGCGGCGCGCTGGGCGCCTACCTGCCAGGGCTGTGGCTGGACGCCGGCTGGAGCCGGCTGGTGATGGTCTGCGCGGCCTCGATCAGCTGCGGCCTGGTGGCCGCGCTGGCGCTGCGAGTGGCGCCGGCCGCGCGCTCGCTGCCCGCGTAACGATCGACCCGTCTCGCCAGACTCAGGCAGAATCGTGCTGGCCATGGCCGAACCTCCCGCCCCGCCTGCGTTCCCCGGCCTGTCGCCGGACGAGCGGCGGCTGGTTGAAGCGTTGCGCGCGCGTGACGAGGACGCGTTCATGGAGCTGATCGACCGCTATCAGGCGTCGCTGGTGCGCGTCGCCATGATGTACGTGGGGTCGCACGCTGTCGCCGAGGACGTGGTGGCGGAGACCTGGCTGGGCGTCCTGCGCGGCATCGACGGGTTCCAGGGCCGCTCCTCGCTGCGCACCTGGATCTACCGGATCCTCACCAACACCGCCAAGACGCGCGCGCAGCGCGAGCGGCGGAGCATCTCGTTCGCGTCGCTCGGCGACGGCGACGATGGCCCCGCCGTCGATCCCGACCGGTTCCTGCCGCCGGGAGACCCCGCCGCCGGGGCCTGGGCCTCGCCGCCGCGCGGCTGGGACGGCCTGCCCGAGGCGACGCTGCTGAGCGCGGAGACGCGGTCCGTGATCGACGCCGCGATCGAGCAGCTCCCGCCCACGCAGCGCGAGGTGATCCGGCTGCGCGACGTCGAAGGCTTCTCGTCGGCCGAGGTGCGCGCGCTGCTGGCGCTGAGCGAGACCAACCAGCGGGTGCTGCTGCACCGTGCCCGCTCGAAGGTGCGGGCCGCGCTCGAGCGCTATCTGTCGGAGGACACCGCGTGAGCGTCCACATCGCCCCCATCGCCTGCCGCGACCTGGTCGAGCTGGTCACCGACTACCTCGAGGGGGCGCTGCCGCCCGAGCAGCACGCGCGCTTCGAAAACCACATCGCCGGCTGCGACGGCTGCACCACCTATCTGGAGCAGATGCGCGAGACGATCCGCCTCACCGGGACGCTGAGCGAGCAGCAGATCTCGCCCGCCGCGCGGGCGGCGCTGCTTCACGCCTTCCGCGGCTGGGCGTCTGGCTGATCGCTCAGCGGGTCAGCGCCCCCACCTCGCGGCAGACGTGCAGGGTGAAGTCCAGCCCGTAGGCGAGGTCGTCCACATGCAGGCGCTCGTCGCGGTTGTGGATCCCCGACGACAGCACCTCGCTGGGGGTGTGGCGGCAGGGCCACAGGCCATAGGCGGCGGTGCCGAAGGCCTGTCGTACAAAGTGCGAGTCGGTGAAGCCCGTGGACACCATCGGCAGCAGCTGCGCCCCCGGGTCGCGCTGATCGAAGAAGCTCTGGCAGATCCCGAACAGCGGCGTGTCGACCGAGGCAACGGTGCCGCCCACGGGCGCTTCCAGGAACTCGATCTCGTAGGGCAGGTCGTCGCCCAGCGCCGCCCGCAGCTCTCGCTCGAGCGTCTCCGGCGTGTCGCCGGGCAGGATGCGGCAGTCGCACTCGACCGACGCGCGGCCCGGCATCACGTTGCGTGCGCTCGACCCCACCAGCCGAGTGGGGGCGATGGTGATGCCGAACAGCGCCGGGATCACGTCGGGAAAGCTGCTGTGCAGCGTGGCCGCCCGCTCCAGCGCCGCGTCCAGGTCGTCCTCGTCGAACGGGCCGATCAGCGCCTCCAGCATCGCCCGCGTCTCCGGCAGCAGCCGCCGCTCCGGCCGGTAGGCGGCCAGCCGCTCGATCAGCGTTGCCAGCCGCGGCACGGCGTTCGCTCCCGCATTGGGGGTGGAGGCGTGTCCGGCCTCGCCCAGCGCCGTGACCAGCGCGGCCAGGCAGCACTTCTCGCCGACGCAGATCGGCACGAACACGCGCCCGTCCGACAGCACCGTGCGATCGCCGCCGCCCTCGTTGATGGCGTAGTCGGTGGCCAGGTCGGGACGTTCGCCCACCAGCCAGACCATCCCCACCGGGTGGGTTCCGTCCTCCTCGTCGGCCTCGGCGATGTAGACCAGATCGCCGTTGGGCTGGAAACCCTCGCGTGCGAGCACCGCCATCGCCACCGCGCGGGTCGCCGTCTCGTTCTTCATGTCCACGGTGCCACGGCCCCACAGATACCCGTCGTCGTCGACGTCGCCCGAGAAGGGGCCGTGTTGCCAGTCCTGTGCATCGGCCGGCACCACGTCGGTATGCCCGAGCAGCG
>JAICYJ010000084.1 GCA_025934255.1 Thermoleophilia bacterium
CCTGGTCGCGCGCCCGCTCGCGGGGCGCCACCCGGTCGCCGACGGCGGCCATGGCCTGGGTCATGCGGCCGCCGGCGGCGACGCCCTGGACGGCGCGGGCGACGATCAGCGCCGCAATGCCGGGCGCGGCGCCGCAGAGCGCGGACGCCGCCAGAAACAGCCCCAGAGAGATCTCGAGCAGGAGCTTGCGCCCGTGCCGGTCGCCCAGCTTGCCCCACAGCGGCGTGCTTGCGGCGGCCGCCACCACGTAGGCGGTGACCAGCCAGGCCACGTCGGTGACGCGACCGAGGTCAAGAGCGATCGCGGGCAGGGCGGTGGCCAGGATCGTCTGATCGAGCACGGCCGGCAGCATCGCCAGCACGATCGCGGCGAAGGGCACGGCGACGGAGGGCGCCGGTCGGGAGGTCTGCTCGTCGATCATGGCAGAAGATTAGATATCTAATTATTAGATGTCAAACTAACCTGGTATCATGATCAGGTGAGCCGGCCCTCCCTCCTCCCGCCGATCGGATTGCGCCTGACCCGCACGGCGCGGGTCGTCTCACACGCCTTCGAGCGGGCGATGGCGGAGGCCGGCGGCTCGGCCTCCGCGTGGCAGGTGCTGTTGCTGGTGCGCTCCCAGCAGTGGGGGACGCAGTCGCGGATGGCCGAGGCGATGGGCATCTCGGGCGCCACCCTCACTCACCACCTGAATGCGCTCGAGCAGCAGGGCCTCGTCCACCGCTGGCGCGACGCCGGCAACCGCCGCGGCCAGCAGGTGGCGCTGACCGAGGCCGGGGAGGAGCTGTTTGCGCGGCTACGGCAGGTGGCGGCGGCCCACGACCGCCGGCTGCGCTCCCAGCTCACCGACGAGGAGACGGCGCAGCTGGCGGAGCTGCTCGAGAAGCTCCAGGCAGGCATAGAACCGCCCACGACCTAAGGAGTGACCATGACGGACTCGTCCAACCAGGGAATCAAGACCGTGCTGCATCCCGTGTCCGACCTGGCCAAGGCAAAGCCGGTGTACGCCGCCCTACTCGGGATCCAGCCGCAGGCAGACGCACCGTACTACGTCGGCTTCGACGCCGCCGGCCAGCAGATCGGCCTGGTGCCGGGCGGCGGGCAGGACGGAATGACCTCGCCGGTGGCCTACTGGCACGTTGCGGACATCGAGGCGAAGCTGGCCGAGGTGACGGCCGCGGGTGCCACGGTCAAGGAGCCGCCGCGCGACGTCGGTGGCGGCCGCCTGGTGGCTACCTTCACCGACCCCGACGGCAATGTGCTGGGGCTGCTCCAGGATCCCTGACCAGGCCTACGGCGCCGTCTCACCGGAGCGCTCGGCAGCACGCTGCGCCTCCACGGCCCGATGGACGTTGCCGTGTACGTGGTCGCCGCCGATCCGGTCGATCACACCGTCTCGCTGGAGCACGCTCAGCACCGGCGGCTTGACGCGCGCGAGGCGCAGCGTGGCCGCGCGGGTATGCACCAGCTGCTGGATCTGGGACAGCTGCTCGGAGCCCTGTGAATCGATGAAGGGGACGGCCTCGAGGTCGAGCACCACCCCCGTGAGCGGCTCGGGCGCGGCGTCGGCCAGGTCGCGGATGCGATCGTCGAGCGCCTGGGCGGTCGCGAAGAACACGCCGCTGTCGATTCGCAGCACGACGATGCCCGGGAACGTCTCATCCCCGGGGTGCTCGTCGAGGTCGCGGAACACCTGCGTGCCGGCCTCGCGGCCCAGCAGAGGCATCGGCGGATTGGTCGCGACGTAGACGAGCCAGCCGAGCGAGAGCACCACGCCGACCACGACGCCGGCCAGGACGCCCACCGACATCACGCCGACGAAGGCGGCGATGGCGATCCAGAAGTCGAAGGGGGTGACCCGGCGCAGCCGGCGGAACTCCGGCAGGTCGATCATCCCGAACACGACCGCGTCGATGATCACCGCGCCCAGCACCGCCTTGGGCAGATCTGAGAACAGGGGCGCGAGCACGATCAGCGTGAGCACCACCAGCGCGCCGGTGACCAGGGAAGCGACCGGCGTGCGGGCCCCGGCCGACTCGTTCAGCGAGCTGGCGGACAGGCTGGTCGAGACCGGCATGCCCTGGAACACGCCCGAGCCGACGTTGGCCATGCCCTGCGCCACCGACTCCTGATCGATGTCGATCCGGTACCTGTGCCGAGTGGCGAAGGCGCGCGCGTCCCCGGCGGTCTGGGAGAAGCCGATCAGCAGCAGCGCGCCGGCGGCGACGCCGATGGTGGCGTACCGCTCGCGGAACAGGTCGACGCTCGGGAGCTGTGGCGCCGGCAGCCCGCGCGGGACGTGGCCGACCAGATCGACTCCGTGCCCGCCGAGGTCGAACACGCGGGCGGCGAGGATGCCGCCGGCCACCAGTACCAGGGCGCCCGGGACGGCGGGCGCGCGGAACCGCAGCGCCAGGATCACGCCCAGCGATACGGCCCCCACCAGCAGCGTCGTCCCGTGGATGTCGCCCAGCGACCCGACCCACGAGCCGAGCTCCCGCCAGGCGTTCACCCCGTCGGCGGTCGTCCCGGTCAGCTTCGGCAGCTCGCCGATCACAACGTCCACGGCCGCCCCTGCCAGGAAGCCCGTGATCACCGGCTTGGACAGAAATCGCGCGATCCATCCCAGCCGGAAGACGGCCAGCAGCAGGAACAGCGCCCCCGTCACCAGCGTGATCGCAGCCACCAGCTCCGCCGCCTGCTTTCCGCCCAGCCCGGTCAGCAGCACCGCTCCGCCCGCGACCGCGGCCAGGGATGAGCTGGGCCCGGTCGAGATCTGCTGCGAGGTGCCGAACAGCGCGTACAGGATCGCGCCCGCCGCCGCCGCGTACAGCCCGTTCTGCAGCGGCACGCCGGCGATGCCCGCGTACCCCAGGTTCTTGGGGACGATCAGTGCGGTCACCGCGATCCCGGCAGCAACGTCGCCGCGCAGAAACGCGCGGTCGTAGCGGGGCAGCCAGGTGACGATGGGGAGCCAGCGGCCGAGACCGCGGCGCTGGTTCTCTGCCGTCGTCACGGCCGCATCCTCTCATGCGATCCCACAAGGAACGATTGATCCGTCCGCGTGCGGCTCGGCGCGCAACCCCCGCCGTGATCGGTGACACTGCACGAGTGACGACGTTCCCAACCAACCGCGACCGCCTCGTTTCGCGGGCCTGGGCGGATGAGGCTGTGCGTCGCATCGCAGCCGACGCCAACCGTTCGGCCGACACACACCTGCACGCCTTCCCGCTGCCGGAGGACTGGGGGATCGACCTGTATCTGAAGGACGAGTCGGTGCACCCGACAGGCTCGCTGAAACACCGGCTGGCACGCTCACTGTTCCTGTACGGGCTCTGCAACGGCTGGATCGGCGAACGGACGACGATCGTCGAGGCCTCAAGCGGTTCGACGGCCGTCTCCGAGGCCTACTTCGCGCGGTTCCTGAACCTGCCGTTCATCGCCGTCATGCCTGCCTCGACGAGCTCCGAGAAGATCGCGCTGATCGAGGCGCAGGGAGGTGGGTGCCACCTGGTGGACGACCCGACGACCGTCTACGAGGTGGCGCAGCGGCTCGCGGCCGATCGGGGCGGGTACTACCTCGACCAGTTCACCTACGCCGAGCGCGCAACCGACTGGCGCGGCAACAACAACATCGCGGAGTCGATCTTCAGCCAGATGGCTCTGGAGCGGCATCCCGTCCCGGCCTGGATCGTGGTGGGGGCCGGCACCGGCGGGACGAGCGCGACGATCGGTCGCTACGCCCGCTTCGGCCGGTTCGCCACCAGGATGTGCGTGGTCGACCCGGAGGACTCCATCTTCTACTCGGTGTGGAGCGGCGAGCCGTCGGCGTTCACCGGCCGCCCCTCACGCATCGAGGGCATCGGACGCCAGCGGGTCGAGCCGTCATTCCTGCCGGACATCGTCGACCGGTTGATCCAGGTTCCGGACGCCGCGTCGATCGCGACGATGCGCTTGGTCAGCGAGCGCACCGGCCGTAGCGTCGGCGGCTCCACCGGCACCAACGTCTGGGGGGCGTTCCTGCTGGTTGCCGAAATGCTCTCGCGTGGTGAGCAAGGCAGCGTCGTCACGCTCATCTGCGACGGCGGAGACCGCTACGCGGGCACCTACTACAGCGACGCATGGGTCCGCGATCAGGGCTTCGATCTGGCACCGCACACCGAGCAGCTCGAGACGTTTCTCGAGACCGGCGCGTTCCCGCCGTCTGTGCCCTAGACCTGGACCTCGGTGATGACGCCCTGGATCGCGTCGAGCACCTCGGGTGGCACCTCGTCCATGCCATGGGCGTCGCGGGCGTGGGTGTGGATCTCCTCGAACAACTGCTGCTCGTCCTCATTCCGCGCCACCCACTGGCAGCCCGGCACCACATCGCCACACCTGAACTGCTTCACGAGACCCTCCTGGCGGTTTTAGTCGCTGGGGAGTCTAGCCGCGGGCAGCTCCGGCCCAGAAGCGGCGGCACCCACGGCCGGATCCGTGCGGACGCGCCTAGAATGGCGTATGTGCCGGATCCTGGCCTACCTCGGTGAGCCGCTTCCCGCGCAGAACCTGCTGTTCGACACGGACAACAGCCTCGTCCGGCAGTCGTACAGCCCGCGGATGATGAACACGTTCCTCAACCTCGCGGGGTTCGGCATGAAGGCATGGGACCCGGCGTCGCTCCGGCCCGAGGACCCGTTCAGCTACCGCGCGACCACCCTGCCGTCGTTTGACCGCAACCTCGGCTTCCTCTCGTCCAAGCTGGCGCCGACCTGCCTGGTCGCGCACGTACGCGGCGTCACCTACTCCGACGAGGCCGTCGTTGCCGACACGAACCTGCATCCGTTCCAGTTCGCGGGCGCACGCGTTGCGCTCACGCACAACGGGCACCTGCGTCAGTTCCCGCGTATGCGCTACACGCTGGTGGAGCACGTGCGCCCCGAGCTCGCGCAGCGGATCGAGGGCACCACCGACTCCGAGTGGATCTACGCGCTGGTCATGTCGCAGCTCGACGACCCGTACGGTGTTCCGGAGACGCGCGAGCTGGCGGACGCGACCGCCCAGGCGCTCCGGATCCTGCGGAGCGTCCGCGCGGCCAACGGCATCGACACGTCCTCGCCCGTCAACCTGTGCCTCAGCACCGGCCGCGCCCTTGTCGCCACCCGCTTCTCGTTCGATTACGGCTGGTACCCGCCGGAGGACGAGATGCTCGAGACCGACCTCCCGTTCGTAAGCCTCTGGTATGCGATCGGCGGCGAATACGCGCAGCACAACGGCGGCTGGCAGATGACGGCCGGCGATCCGCCGCGCTCGGTGATCATCGCGTCCGAGCCTCTCACCATCGATCACTCGAGCTGGCTGGAGGTTCCGGAGTACTCGATGCTGACCGCCGAACTCACCCCCTCCGGCCTCGAGTTCGAGACACGCGACCTGGATGTCTGACGGCGCGACCGCCGGCTTCCTCTCCACCGTTCCCCTGCTCGAGGGCCGGAACGAGTCGGACATCGCTGATCTGGCGCGTGTGCTGCGCCGTCGCACCGTTCCGGCCGGTGAGACCCTCTGGCACCAGGGCCAGGAGGCACGGGAGCTGCTGCTCATCGTCGAAGGAGCCGTCGCGGCGTCGCTGCACGCGCCCGGAGGCCAGGTCGTGGAGATCGGCCGGGCGGGTCCTGGGGAGATGGTCGGCGAGATTGCGCTGCTCGACGGCGGAGGGCACACGATGAGCGTGCAGGCCACCGAGCAGGCAACGGTGCTCGCGCTCGGTAAGGCAGATTTCGCGGCGTTGCTGGCCCGCCAGGATCCGGCGACCTTCAGCCTGAAACGTCGCCTCGCCGCCCTGTTCACCGCACGCCACCGCGAGCAGCTCCGCCACCTTGCCGGCTCGCTTGGCGGCGACGAGGCAGACCTTGCGGGCGAGGATGCGGCCCGGACGTTTGCCGAGCTCGACTACTGCGGTCCGCCCGACAGCAGATACCTGCGTCGTATGGCGACCTTCCACGACTTCGACCCTGCTGCGCTCTGGGGCTTCCTGACCTCGGGGCGCTACGCGCGGTGCCCGCCGGGACGCACGCTCCTTGCCGAAGGGGCGCCGTCGACAGCCTGCTACCTCACGATCAACGGCGCGGTTGAGAAGGTGCTGATTCGCCGGGACGGGCGCATCCGCGTCGGGCTGGCCGGGCCCGGCAAGGCGTTCGGCTATGAGCCCCTGATCGACGGCCTACCTTCGCCGGTCACGGCGATCACGCGGGAGCGGTCGCTGCTGCTGGTCCTGCCACGCGGACCGTTCGAACAGCTGTTCCACCGGGAGGATGCCATCTCCCGCGTCTTTCTGGACGTGATCCAGCGCGACCTCGTGGCCACGCTGCGCCAGAGTCTGCGCCCGCATGCCCGCTTGGCGGCGAGCGTTTAGCCTGCGCCTGGAGCCCGTCGAACCGGGCTACCCGCAACCACGCTCCACATGAGACTCGACGCCCGCTTGGTCGCTAGGTCGATCGCAGAGTCGGACTGGCGCGCATGACGATGGTGGAGGAGCCGGGGTCGCTGATGGACTGGCGGGTGATCCAGCATCGCACCCACTTCGTGTTGGTCGGCGCGGTGATGTGGACCTCGGCCCTGCCGTTCGAGTCGGCGTTGAAGGCGACGCCGGGCACGTCGTGGCCTCCGGTCTTGAACCAGATCTCGTAGTACTGATCGCCGGGCGCCGGGTCGAGGTGGCTGATCGACACGACCACGGGCTCGACGGCGCCGTCGGGCGCTCCGACGGCGACCGAGCCGGAGGCGTTGCCGGCGCCGGTCAAGGTGGCGATGCGCTGAAACCCGGTGTGGCCGGCCTGGGACGTGACGGTGATGGTCACCGCGACCGCCGCCGCGGCCGCGACCGCGACGACGCCCGCGAGCGACCAGCGGCGTGAGCGGCGTGGCGCCGGCCGGGTCGTGGCGGCCGGGTCGGGATCGGCGACGGCGGCCTGGACCGATGGGGCGACCAGGCTGGGAGGTACATCGAGCAGCGGCGGGAGCGTGTGCAGCCTGCGCTCGAGTGCCTGCGGGTCGGGCTCGTTCATGACTGCTCCTCCCGTTCGAGGATCTCGGCGAGATGCAGCAACGCGGCGCGGTTTCGCGTCTTCACAGTGCCCAGGGGCATCCGCAGCTCGGCCGCGATCTCGCTCTGGGACATGCCATTCAGGTAGGCCAGCTCGATGATCTCGCGTTCGTTCTGGGGCAGCCGCTCGATGCACACGTGGAGCTGGAACGCCTCCAGCTTCTCCGCCGTCTCGTCCTCGGGCGTCGGTGACGGGTCGGCGCGGTCTGGAGCGTCGACCAGCCACTGGGCCTGGCGGCGGCGAGCCGCCGCGTATCCGGCGTTTCGCGCGATCGTGTACAGCCATCCCACCACCGCACCGCGCTCGGGGCGGTACGTACGCGCGAACCGCCACACCGAGATGAACGCTTCCTGGACGACGTCGTCTGCCCAGCCGGCGTCGCCCAGCTGCCTGACCATCAGTGAGTAGACGGATCGCGAGTAGCGGCTGAAGAACTCCTCGAAGGCGACCTGGTCGCGGTCCTCGGCGACCAGCGCCAGCAGGTCCGCGTCCGAGAGCCGGGTGTAGTCCCACACCGTTTGCGGCCGGGCAGGAAGCCGCGCCGGCGATTGTTGAGATCCGAGAGCCACTACCTGTCCTAGCGTCGAGACCCCCGATCGGATTGCGGCCCGCCTCCCGAAAACCGATCCGCGGGTGCCGCCGCTACCAGCCGGAAACAGGAGGAAGACCCGAATGATCAGGACAGGAGACTCGATCGCAAACCCCGTCACCGGCGAGACGATGACGTTTCAGCAGACATCGGCGGACTCCGGCGGCGAGCTCGTGATCGCCGAGGTGACGCTGGAGCCGGGCGGCTCGGCCGCCGCCGCGCACGTGCATCCCAACCAGACCGAGACGTTCCAGATCCTCGACGGCACGGTCGGCTTCCGCCTCGGCCGCGAGCGACGTTTCGCAACGCGCGGCGAGACCGTCGTCGTGGACGCCGGCACCGCGCACGCGTTCTGGAACACGGGCGAAGGCCGGGCCCGGTTTCTCTGCGAGATACGGCCCGCGCTGGGGTTCGAGCGCCTGCTGGAGACGATGTTCGCGCTCGCCCGGGACGGCAAGACCAACAGCCGGGGCTTGCCGCACCCGCTCCGCCTGGCGGCGATCGCCGATCACCACCGCGACGACCTCCAACTCCCCACGGTGCCTATCCCTCTCCAGCGATTGGCGGCCAGGATCGGCGCCACCGCGGCATGGGCGCTTGCCGAGTTCGGCCCCACCTACGACGGCCCGCGACCGTGTGCGCCGACCCTACCGGTGACGGCCAACGACACCCGGCCCGCTCCGGTGACCCTGCGCACCATCTACCCACAGAGGACAGCCTCATGACCACTCAGGAATACCGAAACACGACCACCCGGCGGGGCCTGCTCGGCGTCGCCACGGTCGGCCTGGGCGCAACCATCGGCGGCGTGCTCACCACGCCTGTCGCCGCCTACCTGCTCGCACCGACGACGCAGGAAGCAACGTTTCATCCGGTCTCACTGGGACCGGTGCGTCCGTTCACGTCGGAGACGGGCTTCGCGCCGACCGCTGCCCCGTACGTCGAGGACCCCGCCCAGCCGCTCTCGAGCGGCCTTGCCTACGTCCACTACACCGGCGGCAGCGACCGCGACTGGCTCGCTCCCCATGCGATGTTCGTGGTCTTCTCGAACCGCTGCACCCACGTCGGCTGTCCCGCCCAGGCCTCCGCGATCGGGTTCGCCTGCCCCTGCCACGGGAGCCAGTTCGACCAGCGCGGCGCCCGCATAGCCGGGCCCGCTCCCCGGCCGCTCGACCGCTTCCAGTGGGAGATCCGAAAGGACGACCAGCTCTGGATCACCCAGCGCTGGAGCGTCCTGCTCAAGGGCGATAGGGCGAGCTACTACCCGGTCAAGGCACCGGGCCAGCCGCTCGACGGGCAGATCCCTGCGGCCGATGCCCTCTACCCGGCCGTCACCTACACGCATGGCCCCGTGCCCAAATCGCGGTAGTCCTCAGTCCCTGAAGGCACCCCGGGCTCACGAGCTATGGCTAATCGGCGCCGATCACCTTGAGATCCTGGTTGACGAAGACGTGGTGGGGCCAGTTGACGCCTGGGTGCGATGGAAATCCGGTCACCCTGGCGAACTGACCGAAACTACGGCCTACGGTCGAGATCGCTGAGCGTCGCGGTGAAATGCTCTTGCCCGGTCACGGTGCAGCGCGCGGACCTAGCACTGTTTGGCAGGTGACCATCGACGGCGGTAGAGGATGTATGGTCGCCCGAGGTATTGGAGTGGTCTGCTCCATGCGTGGACGAGCCGGGTGAACGGCCAAACCAGCAGCAGCCAGGCGGCGATTGCGTGGAACTGGTAGATCACGGGCACGCCGACCATGTTCGACGGCTCGGGGTGGACGACACGATGCTGGGGACCAGACCGCGACCGTAGCGCGGTAGTCGTAGCCGCCGCGGAGCGTGTTTCGGCCGATCGTCTCGGCGATTCCGGGTGCGATCACCAGTGCGAGCAATGGGTACACGGCGATGTCCATCCGGCTGGTGGTAACGGCAATCGCATGTCCCGCGAGGAAGGGGACGCTACGGCTGGCCGGCTCCCGGCTTGAACACCATCAGGACGACGATCGCTAGCAGCAGCAGCGCGGAAGCGTAGTTCGCGGCTCGCGAAAGACCGTCGTCCAGGAGAGCG
>JAICYJ010000090.1 GCA_025934255.1 Thermoleophilia bacterium
GGCCCGGTCCTGCGCCGCCCCCCGTCCCGCTCGCACGTCCGCGACCCGGTCCGCGCCCAGGGCCGCCCCAAGGTCCGCGCCCAGGTCCTCGCCCAGGTCCTCGCCCAGGTCAGCGCCCAGGTCCTCGCCTAGGTCCGCGACCAGGTCCTCGCCCAGGTCCGCGACCAGGTCAGCGACCAGGTCAGCGCCCAGGTCCTCGCCCAGGTCCGCGACCAGGTCCTCGCCCAGGTCCGCGCCCAGGTCAGCGCCCAGGTCCGCGACCAGGTCAGCGACATCGCGGGCCGCTGGTGGTGGGACTTCGGCGCCTACGCCTCGTATTGGATCAGCTACTACGAGGTGATGAAGGTGCTGGGCGTGACCGCCTGCGATCGTCTCAATCCGCTGCGCGACCTCGCGATGTCGGCCGGCTGGGCCATCGTCTTCCCCGATGTGGCGTTCATGGTCGACCGGCCATCGGCGCTGCACCTGGACGACCAGGGTCGCCTGCATTGCGAGGATGGTCCGGCGATCGCCTACCGTGACGGATGGGGCTTGTTCCGCTGGCACGGCTTCACCGTGCCGGAGTTCGTCATCACCAACCCCGAGCGCATCACCCTGGAGATCATCGACGGTGAGGGGAATGCCGAAACCAAGCGCATCATGATCGAGCGCTTCGGCATCGGCCGCTATCTGCACGAGAGTGGCGCCACGCTGGTGGACTTCGATCAGGTCGAGGTGATCCGCGGCTCGGGCAAGTTCATGCCCCGCGCGCTGCTGCGCGACAAGCACGGCAACCAGTACCTGGAGGGCACGGACGGCAGCACCGACCGATCCTACTTCATGTCCGTTGATCCCGAGGTGCGGTCGTGCCGCGCCGCTCACGAATCCATCAGCGGCCTCGACGAGAGCCGCTGCGTCGCTCAGTCCTGACCAACCAACCCGGACCCACCAAAGGAGTCCACGCATGCAGACCCTTTCACCCATCCAGGCCCACGAGGCCATCGCCGAAGCGGCCAAGGCGCCGCTGGTCGAACACCGCCAGATCGCGTCGATGAAGGTCGGCGAGTTCGCCCGCCAGGGCGACGTGTACATCGAGCGGATCGCCAAGGTCGACCCCGCCTGGAAGGCTTCCCCCAACCGCCAGCTCGCGCCCGGCACCAGCCCCGGCAGCCGGCACGTGGTCACCTACGGTCCGATGCTGTTCGTCTCGCCCGAGACGAACCCGCGCGAGACGACCCGCCGTGGCGTCCGCCTGCTTGGACCGCAGATCAGCGCCGACAAGGCGTTCACCGTCGAGCACCCGGAGCACGCGCATCTGTGCCTGCCGCCGGGCGACTACCAGGTGAGCTATCAGCTCGATTTCAATCAGCAGCGCGCCGTACGCGACTGACCGCTTCCGGTGGTGAGCGCATCACCACCCCACAAGGAGCATGCATGATCACCTGCATTTGGACCGGCCATATCCCCAGCTGCGCGGAAGTGGAAGCGGAGTGCTGCATGCTCGCCGCACGCTCCGCTGCCGACTACCTGCGCAAGGAGCTGCTGCGCACCGACCTCAGCGCCGAGATGCGCGCCGATGTCGGGCGGCGGATCGGGCGCTACCAGGCCGAGGCCGAGCACCATGCCGCCACCATCAAGCGGCTGCAGGCGGCGCGGTGAAGGCCATCTCCCTCTGGCAGCCGTGGGCCTCGCTCGTCGCGGCCGGCGTGAAGACCTACGAGACGCGCTCGTGGGTTCCATCGCTTTCGATCAAGGGCCAGCGTATCGCCATCTGCTCAGCGAAAACCACCAAGGGCTTTCCCCTGGCAAGTGCGCGCCTGGAAGTGCTCATCTTCCGGAGTTACCGCTGCTGCCTGTCGACCTTGCCGCTGGGAACGGTCGTGGCCACGGCAGTCGTGGCAGGGTGGGAGCGCACGGAATCGGTACGAGCGCGGATCGCCACCGAACTCGACGAGATCGCCGGCGGCGACTACTCGGACGGCCGCTGGGCATGGAAGCTCACCGATGTCCGCCCGGTTCGCGACACCGTGCCGGTGCGGGGTGCGCAAGGCATCTTCAACCTCCCCGCGGATGCCCTGGCCCATCTGGTCGCGCTGGGGGTGGTGTGAGGAACAAGAAGGGCATCTCGCGCCGCGACCTCATCGAGGCCATCGTCGAGAACGGCGGCAACATCACCCGCGCGTCCAGATCGCTCCACTACTCCCACCACAACGGCATCCGCCCGATGCTCCGGCGCCAGGGCATCAAGCGGACGATGCGCGGCGACGTGCTCATCGTGGAGGTGCGCCATGGAGCCTGACCACACCGAGCGCGACGCCGCGGTCGCTCGCGTGCTCAAGCGCATGCAGGGACGCCTCGCTCACAAGGCAGGCGAGGACTTCGAGAACCTCGTGTGCCTGCGCCTGCGGCACCTGGGCTTCGACCAGGTGGAGCGCCAGGCCACGCCCACCGGCTTCAACCGCAAGCTCAAGCGCGTGATCCGCCTGCGCAAGGTGTCTGGCGACATCAAGGCGATCGACCCGCGCACCGGCCGCGCGGTGCTGGTCGAGTGCAAGAACTACCCCGATGGCCTGGAGTGGCGGCGCATCAAGCCCCACCAGGTGGCGAACCTCGACCAGTGCGTGCGCAACCGCGGCATCGCCATCCTCGCCTGGGCTTCGCCGGCCGGCGCCGAACTGCTCGACTGGGAGCGCCTGCGCGCCGCCGGCTTCAAGCCCCGCACCTCTGTCACCGCGGCGATGGTCGCCGCGGCCCGCTACGCCTACCGCTGAACCAAAGGAGATCCGATGTCCAAGAAGACCGCCAAACCCAAGACCAAGGCCAAGCCGCCGACGAAGGCGAAGGCCAAGCCCGCGACGCCCACCAAGAAGCTCAGCCCCATGGAGCAGCTCAAGCAGCAGGTGAAGAAGCTGCAGGACGAGCTGGCCGCGCACCGCAAGCGTGTCGACACCGAGCACTCGCTCTCCTCCCAGGTCCGCAAGCGTGAGCGCGAGCTCGAGGCGGCCAAGAGCGTGGTCGGCGGCTGCAAGCAGGCCCTCGCCGACGCCATCAAGGAGCTGACCGACTTCCTCACCGGCGGGGTGCAGACCTCGCACCCGGACCTGCAGCCGCCGCCCGCGCTGCCGCCCAAGGAGGAGCCGGCCGCGCCGAGCACCGAGCCCTCCCGCTACAACCTGCCGGTCGATCAGCGCATCGACGTCATGGACGCGCCCGAGGTCTACGCCTCCAAGGTGATCGCCAAGATCATGCAGGCCGACAAGCCCACCAAGATCGACAAGAAGGCGGTCGTCGAGGTGATGGGCCTTCCCTACCTGGTCCGCCAGGGCTACCCCGAGGAGAAGCCGACGCGGTTCTTCCTCCAGTCGCTCAAGACGAAGGACGAGTGGGCGCAGCTGTGCGAGGCCGACTTCGGCCGCTGCGTCAACGGATTCGACCAGAGCGAGGAGGCGAAGAACCAGCGCCAGCTCGGCGGCGAGGACTGCGGCCGGGTGGTGGTGGTCGGGCAGAAGAAGTTCGTGCTCGGCCCCGAGCGCTTCGGCCTGGTGCTGGTGTGCGAGGCTGCCGAGAAGGCGGCGGAGATCGAGGCCAAGAAGATCGCATTCCCGGTCAGCGGGAAGGATGCCGCCGCCGGCGAGCGCGAGCCCGAGAGCCTGGGCCCGGCCGATGTGGCGCCGCCCGACGCAGACGAGGACGAAGACGAGGACGTGAACGGCAACGAGGCCGCGGGCGACTGATCGATTCAATCCGGCTGGCTTCATGCCGCGCTCGCGCCACGTCGCGCCGATCCGCCGGAATCGGAACCCTTTCCCCCAAGACCAATGGGGACACGTGGCGAGGTCTGGCAGCTCGGAAAGACGAGCATAGGCCGGGGTAGCAGAGTTGGTAATGCGTTCGCTTCGTAAGCGAAAGATCGCGGGTTCGATTCCCGCCCCCGGCTGCATCAACAAACGAAGACGGAGGCCATGCCCATGCTGCCACCCCAGTCGATGCTGCCCGGCGACGTCCTCGGCCAGCTGATCCAGAAGGCCAAGTCCCTGCAGGTGAAGCCCACCCAGTCCATGACGGTGGTCCTGCGCATCAACGGCGAGCTGGTGCTGGTGGTGATCGCCGCCGGCGATGCCGCCGTCGCGGCGCACATCAAAACATCGCAAGCGATGATCGATGCCGGCCTCGCCGTGGTGGATCCTCGCTCATCCGATTTCAAGGACCTGCGCGTATGAGCTGGGAAACGCAGCTCGGCCGCCTCCCCGACGCGGAGGCCAACGACGGCGTCCGCTGCGGCGTGCCCGACTGCAAGGTGCAGCTGGCCCCGTACCTCGCCCGCTCGGAGTGGTGCGCCATGACCGAGCCTCCGGTCGAGTCGCCGCGCCTGCGCCGGATGTGCTGCAACCACGCGGCGCAGTTCGCCGCCAACTGCCACCCGCCGCTGCCGTTCCCGCCCGGCCTGTGGAAGGACGGCAAGCTGGGCAAGCACCCGATCGTGTTCCCGATCCCCGAGGGCACGCCGGCGGCGACCTGCTCGAGCTGCCGCGACACGATCCGCTGGATCGTCACCGCCGCCGGCAAGCGGATGCCGGTCAACCTGGACGGGACCAGCCACTTCACCACCTGCGAATTCGCCGACCAACACAGAAAGCGGAAATGACGTGCGAACCCTCCATCTCTGCGCTGGCCACGGCGGCGGCATCCTCGCCAGCCTCCTCCTCGGGCATCCAATTGTCGGGGTCGTCGAATACGACGCATTCGCCCAGGGAGTCCTGCGAGCTCGCCAGCGGGATGGAATCCTGCCCAGCTTCCCGATCCATGGAGACATCCGCACCTACGACGGCCGGCCCCAGCGCGGTGCAGTTGACCTTGTGGCCGGTGGAATCCCCTGCCAGGGATTCAGCGTCGCCGGGAAGCAGCTCGGCGAGCACGACCCCCGCAACCTCTGGCCCGACGCCCTCCGCGTCCTGCGCGAAACCCGCTCGCCCTGGTTCTTCCTCGAAAACGTGGACCGTCTTACATCGTTCGATTATTGGGGCGTCATTCTCCAAGACCTTGCGTCGGCTGGGTACGATGCTCGATGGGCTGTGCTCGCCGCCGGAGACGTGGGTGCTCCCCACCTTCGGAAACGAATCTGGCTGCTTGCCACCGATACCGACGCCTTCCGCCAGCAGCTACGGCAGCGATCAGGGCGGAGCGGCGGGGCGGATTGGTCCGGTGCGGCACAGCCTGGAGAGCATGGCGAGGCATGGGCTGTGGCCCACGCCAACGGTTGCCGCAGCGAAGAGCGGCGGCCGATACGGGAACGGAGCGCCGTCGCTGGCTACCGCGGCGCGGGATTTCTGGCCGACTCCCACGTCGACCAATCACAAGCAGGGCGCGAACTCGAAGGCCGGGGGAGCGAGCGCAGGCGCGCTGCTCCTGCCGGCAGCCGCCGGCGGAATGCTCAACCCGACCTGGGTGGAATGGCTGATGGGCTGGCCGATCGGCTGGACCGACCCGGATGGTGGGCCATCGAGCGAGGACTTCCGCGCGTGGCTGGACGACAACCGAACCGCGCTCAGCGCCTTCGTGGCCTCGGCAACGGTCAAGTGGCCCTGTGCGCAGCCGCAGCGTACCGACTGCTCGGAGGGCCGTAGCGCGTGACCCTCAAAGCCCCATTCCCCTGGTTCGGCGGCAAGCGCCGCGTCGCGCACCTGGTGTGGGAGCGCTTCGGCGACGTGCCCAACTACGTCGAGCCGTTCGCCGGATCGCTGGCGGTGCTGCTCGGCCGCCCGACCGATCCGCGATGCGAGACGGTCAACGACCTCGACTGCTACGTCTCCAACTTCTGGCGCGCCATGCAGGCCAAGCCAGCGCTGGTGGCCAAGCATGCGGACTGGCCGGTGAATGAGGCAGATCTCCACGCCCGGCACCTGTGGCTGGTCAACCGCCAGGCATTCCGCGAGCGCATGAAGCGGGATCCGGCCTACTTCGACGCCAAGATCGCCGGGTGGTGGGCATGGGGTATCAGCCAGTGGATCGGTGGCGGCTGGTGCAGCGCGGCGGAGGCGCGTGTGGCGAAGCGCCCGCGGCTCGGCAAGGGTGGCACGGGCGTCATCCGCCGCACCGAGCACCGCAAGCCGATGATCAAGGACGCTGGCGTCCATGTGAAGATGCCCCGCATAGACCGCGGTGGAACAGGGGTCGATCGCCGAACCAAGCAGCAAATGCCGGATCTCCACGGAAACAGCGGATGCTACGGGAGGGGAGTCCACGCATGCCGGCTCGAGGACCGCGGCGGCTTGCTTCCGTGGTTCGAGGCCCTGGCCGCACGCCTTCGACGCGTGCGCGTCTGCTGCGGCGACTGGTCGCGGGTCATGGGTCCGTCGCCGACGATCCATATCGGCACCACCGCGGTTTTCCTGGATCCGCCATACTCCGCCGGCGCCGGGCGTGACATGGACATCTACGCCACCGATTGCGGCGATGTCGCCCACCGCGTCCGGGAATGGGCGATCGAGCACGGCGACGACCACCGCCTGCGCATCGCGCTCTGCGGCTACGAAGGCGAGCACGAGATGCCGCCGACCTGGTCATGTGTCGCGTGGAAGGCACAGGGTGGCTACGGCGCCGCCCGCCACGGTCGTGGCCGTGACAACGCCCATCGCGAACGCATCTGGTTCTCCCCCCACTGCCTCACACCTGCTCAGCCAGTCGGCGAGCAACAGTTGATCGAAGGAATCGCCTAATGGCCCGCCAGCAGTTCATGGTCCAGACCGAGGACATCATCACCAAGCACGCCGCGGCCGACGACGCGGCCCTTGGCGCCTGGCTCCGGCTGTGCGCCCACTGCGCGCCGCGGCTGCTCGCCGGGCGCATCCCAGGCGCCGCGCGCTGGAGCGAGGCGGCGGCCATGCGCACGGCCGGGGTATCGCGCTCAGCCCTCGACCAGGTGGTCGCCGATGGCCTCGCCCGGTGGGAAGGCGACGACCTGGTGCTCGAGTCCTACGACCACGAGGGCGAAGCCGTCTGGAAGCGAAAGAGCGTCGGCGGATCCAGCGGCCGGCTCAAGCAGACCTCCGGGAGTGGCACGGGGACTCCCGCAGGGACTCCCTCCAGGAGTGCCGTGGGGACTCCCCGGAGAGTCCCGACACCACTCCCCCAGGCACAGTCGCAGCCAGTCCCGCCGGGAGAGGCCACAGGACTCCCCACGGGAATCCCCCAGGGCGTTAGCGATTGCGAGAGCGTCAGCGAGAGCCAGAGCGGCGGCAGTCCGTCTCCGGTGAACCCCGCGCGCGAGGAGCCGCTGCTCGCCGCCGCTGCCGCTCTGCCTGCCGATCGGTGGACCCCGGAGACGGCGCAGCAGCTCGCCACCCTGCTGGGCGGTCGCGACCACTTGGCCGGACAGCCCCTGGCGGGGGAGTGGCGCAACGCCTTCGCCGGGCAGACCGCGCAGCAGGTGCAGGCCACCTGGCTGGCCGCCGGCGAGCCGATCAAGCTGCCGAGCAGCTACCTCGACCACCGGAAGGACATCGAGATGGCCGAGCAGGAGCAGCGGCTGCTGGCGCAGACGCGCCAGGAGGCCGCGGAGCGCCGCCGGCGGGTCGAGCTTGACCAGGCCGAGCAGGCGGCGGCCCGCGAGCGCCGGATCGCGGCGAGCAGGGGGGACTGGGCCAAGGCGGTGCGGTTGCTCGCCGCCCTCGACGCGGATTCGCCACGGTGGGTCGATGCCCTCGACCATGGCACCAAGCTGCGGGTGGACCGCCTGCGCACGCTGGTGGCCGAGCAGAAGGCGGTCCAGCCGATCCTGGCCCAGGTCCTCACCAGCGTGCCGGCTGAGCTGCGCGAGGCGGTGGCGGCAGCAGCGGAGGTGGTGCCATGAGCAGCAAGACCGCCCTCCGCGACGAGATCACCGCGCTTCGTGCGACGATCCACGCCGCGCATGATCACATCCACAACGGCCGGGTGGAAGAGGCGCACGAAGCGCTGCACTGCCAAACCGGCGGCGATTCCAAGCAGCCGCTTCCTGGCCAGAACATCGCGCAGGACGACGCCGCTCGCATCGACCGGTTCATCCGGGCGTTCAATGCCCTGTGCATCGAGCACGACACCATGGCTGCCAGCGTGGTGCTCGTGCCGTCAGCGACGAAGCCAGGGTATGTGAGCATCCAACTCGGCGGCCACGTCCCGACCATCCAGTACCTGCGCCAAGCGATGGGCATGGCGCCGACCAATGCGGTGCGTCCATGATCTACATCATCCTGTTCTTGCTGGGCTGGCCGTCCGCGGTCGCCGTTCTGCGCCGGATCTTCTGCGGCGACTGGCCGCAGTGGGGGAGGCGGAAGCGATGAGCGAACGCCTCCGCATCCTGGCCCGTCAGGCATGGGCGCGTGCTCAACTCGGCCACGATCCGGTGGAATGCATCCACCGGGTGCTGCTCATCGCCACCACCGATCAGCCGGTTCCGGGGTTCATCGACACGCTGTCGCCGCAGCTACGCGATGCCGCTATGGTCATGCTCGGAGCCGGTGTGGTGACGCCGTCCTACCTGGCCAAGCAACTCGCACTCGGCAAGCGCTGCGCGCAGGAGCGATGCCGCAGCCTCGTGCATCGCGGATACGCCGAGCGTACGGAGCATGGCCGCTACCGCCTGGTGGTGCCGGGTGTCTCGCGCCCGGCCGCACCCGGACCGTATGAGCAGATCGTGCAGTGGGCGCGCTTCCGCGTCATCACCCCGACCTGGCTCTGTGAGCGGCAGCGGTGCGGCATGTCGACGGCCTGCAGCCGCCTCTCGATCCTCACCAAGCGCGGGCTCCTGCGGCGCATCACCAAGGGCCAATACCAACGCCCAAAGAAGGAGATTGCATGAGCCCATCCCCCACCCCAGCACCGGAGTACGCGAGCGAGCGCGACGGGTCGTCCTCGCGTTGCGCCTGGCTCACGCAGTTCCGAGAAGGCGTTGACGCTGCCCGCGCCCTCCTCGCCGGCTCGGGAGGCGGAAAATGAGCGACTTACCTGCGGGGGCGGAGCTGGATCGGCTCGTGGCGGAGAGGGTGATGGGGTGGCGCTGGCACCAACCGCCCAAGTACGACTATCACGGCCCGCTAC
>JAICYJ010000032.1 GCA_025934255.1 Thermoleophilia bacterium
GAACCGGGCCAGGCCCGGCTTGAACGGCACCGGCGTATAGCTGGCCAGGTCGGGGATCGCCATCATGTCCGGCGAGGCCGGCGACTGACCGATCGGGCCGGCCGCAAAGCCCGCGAAGCCGGCACCCTCGCTGACAAGGCCCTCCCAGTTCTCGATCGGAACCAGCTTCGCCGACGGCTTCGCGTTCATATCGACGAACTGGGCGAAGAAGAACTTGATGCCGTCCTGATCCGCCTTGGCACGGATGGTTTCGGCAAGCGGTCGCGAATCGGGCATCGCCGTAGTCGCAGCCATGACAACCTCCCTGGTGGCGAATCGAATGAGATCGATCATCCCACGTGGGTGCCACGTGACTGCATGGGTGGATTTACCCATCCTCCAGCTGATGGGTAGACGCCCGTCCGGATCTGTGTTTCGATCGCTCCTCTAACTGCCAGCGGTCATTTGCAGGAGGTGCCCCATGTCCGTTGAATCCGGCGCGCCCGACTACGAGGGCGGTGGTCTCAGCCGCGAGACGAACTGGTGGGGGGCGTTTGTGATCGGCCTTGCCGGCACAATCCTGGTGACGGGTATCGCACCGGTGATGGTGACCTCGTTGGGTGCGGCGTCGATCCCGGTGATGGTTGTGATCACGATCACCGGATACTTGCTCTGTCTGATACTGGCGGAGCTCTCGGCGATGATGCCAGAGCGGACGGGCGGTTCGCCGACGTACGCGTACGTCGCTTATAAGGATCGTTGGCCGAAGCTCTCGGAGCATGTGAACGGCTTCACGTCGTGGGCGTATTGGTTGGGCTGGTTTCCGGTTGCGCCGCTGAACATGATCCTGGCGTCGTTCTATATCGCCGATAAGTTCAACCTGAATTTGACCAGCGGCGTTACTCCGATTCATACGTTCATTGCCTATTGGACGATCGCTATCTCGATCGTCGGCATCACGCTCGTGTTCATCCCGGCGTGGCTCGGGATCCGGCTGGGCGCGATGTTCGCCACCTTGCTCGGGCTGTTGTCAATGATCCCGCTGACGCTACTTGCGATCATGCCGATCTTCAAACCGTCGGTCGCGAACTGGAGCAACCTGAGCACGCCGAGCTGGTTCTCCCAGATCGATGGGACGGGGTTCTTCACCCCCATCTACGGGCATAGCTGGCTCGTCATCTACGTCGCTTATTCCTTCCTACTGACCTGGAACGTGATCGCGATGGAGGCGGCGGCGTGCTACATCGGCGAGTGCCGGGACCCGGAGCGAGACGCGAAGATCGCGATGAACCTCGAAGGCCTGTACGGCCTGTTCATCTACACGATGATCCCGGTCGCCTTCGTGGTCGTGTTCGGGGCGCACCTGGCCGACCCGGCCTTCGTCGATCCAAAGACAATCTTCTCGAACTTCGCATCAGCCGTCTTCGGCACGGGTGCAAGTTGGCTGGATTGGGCGATCTCGATGATGCTGATCATCGCGCTTATGCTCTCAGTGCTGAACGCAATCATGGGGTCAGCCCGAGCATTGCACCAGATGTCGATCGACGGCGAGTTCCCACGCATCTTCTCCAACGTCAATCGCCATGGCGTTCCCGGCTTTTCGATGGCGTTCAACGTGGTGTGCTCGATCCTGCTGGTCTTCACCGGCGGCGCGGTTGAGATCTACTCGCTCTCGAACGTCGGCTACCTGGCCTCGTTCATCCCGGTGCTGGTCGGCTACTACCTGCTGCGGCGGTATCACCCCGAGCGCAATCGCCCGGTGCGACTCCCGGAGTTCTTCAAGTACATCGCCCTGGGGATGGCGGTTGGCTACTTCATCATCTGGTCGTTTGGCGGACTCGTTTACACGTCCTTGCCAAACCCGGCCCTGGGCGGCGCCGACACCCGCATCTACTTCTTCATCGGCTGGCTGATCTTGCTCTCCTACCTGCCGCTGTACTGGTACCGCAAGCGCATCGAGGACCCCAAGTACGCCGACGAGGTGCCCGACGCCACCGCGCCTGCGGCCGGCGACTGAACGTGTCGGTACGAGCTGCGGCGATAGCGGCTCGTTGAAGCAGCTCCTGGATGGTGTAGTCCGAGGTTATGGCGGTTGGAGTACGACGAGTTGAGCGGTGCTCGACATGGCTTCGGCAGCGGTCGTCTCGCGATGGGCCGCAGGGCGAGCTGTCGGTGCCGAAGCTCGACGCCTTAGGCGGAAACCGGAGCCGGGGCCACGTTCAGCGGGTGATGGCAGGCCGCAACCCTCCCATGCGCGTGCGCGATCAGCGGCGGCTCCTCGCGGCAGCAGATCTCGGTCGCGTACAGGCAGCGGGGGTGAAAGCGGCAGCCGCCGGGCGGCGAGACCGGGCTCGGCACGTCGCCCGTCAGCACGATCCGGTCGCGCGGAGCGCGCGGGTCGGGCACGGGAACGGCCGAAAGCAGCGCCTCTGTGTACGGATGCACGGGGGCGCGGTAGAGCTCCTCGGCCGGCGCCACCTCCACCAGCTTGCCCAGGTACATGACCGCGATCCGGTCGGATACGTGCCGCACCACTGCCAGGTCGTGCGCGATGAAGACGTAGGTCAATCCCAGGTCATCCTGCAGGTCGTCCAGCAGGTTGATCACCTGCGCCTGGATCGAGACGTCCAACGCCGACACGGGCTCGTCGCACACGACCAGCCGTGGGTTCACGGCCAGGGCGCGCGCCACTCCGATCCGCTGCCGCTGGCCGCCTGAGAACTCGTGCGGATAGCGGTTGATGTGCTCCGGGCTGAGGCCGACCAGCCGCAGCAGCGACGCAACGCGCTCGCGGATCTCGCTCGAGGACCCCATCCCGTGCACCTGCATCGGCATGCCCACGATGTGCCCCAGGCGCCGGCGTGGATTGAGCGACGCGTAGGGATCCTGGAACACGATCTGCACGTCACGGCGCAACGCGCGCAGCTGCTTCCCCTTCACCTGTGTGATGTCCTCGCCGTCGAAGCGAATACTGCCGCCCGTCGGCTCGTGCAGCCGCACGATGCACCGGCCCAGCGTCGACTTGCCGCAGCCAGACTCCCCGACAAGGCCCAGGGTCTCGCCCTCCTGCACCTCAAACGAGACCCCGTCCACCGCGTGCACAACGTCACCTCCGCCGAACAGCCCACGGCCGGTGTGGAAGTGCTTACTGACGTCGATCACCTCAAGCAGCGACGTCATCCCTCGCCCCTTGCAGCCGCCAGCTGGGTCGCGTGCGCAGCCGCCCTGGCGTCGGCAGGCAGCAGGCAGGCGTCCAGATGACTCTCGCTCGCTCGCGCCTCGAGTGCCGGCCGGGTCAGATCGCAGGCCTCGAACCGGTGCGGGCAGCGCGGCGCGAAGCTGCATCCCGGAGGCAGCGAGATCAAAGACGGCGGCTGGCCCGGGATCGCCGCCAGCCGCTTGGGCTTGTCGCCGTCCAGCCGGGGCACGGATCCCATCAGCCCCCACGTGTAGGGGTGCTGCGGGCGGTCGAACAGGTCGAGCGTGGTCGCCCGCTCTACTGCGCGCCCGGCGTACATCACCATGACGCGGTCGGCCAGCCCGGCCACCACGCCGATGTCATGCGTGATCAGGATCACCGCCGCGCCGACGTCCACCCGCAGGCTGTCCAGCAGCTCCAGGATCTGGGCCTGGATGGTGACGTCCAACGCCGTCGTCGGCTCATCGGCGATCAGCAGCTCCGGGCTGCAGGAAAGCGCCATCGCGATCATGACGCGCTGCCGCATACCGCCCGAGAACTGGTGCGGGTAGTCACCAACACGGCGGTCGGCGTCAGGGATCCCGACGCTCTCCAGCAGCTCCACCGCCCGCCGCTGCGCCGCTCGCTTCGGCACCTTTTCGTGGGTCCGGATCTGCTCTGCGATCTGCCAACCCACGGAGTACACCGGGTTCAACGAGGTCATCGGGTCCTGGAAGATCATCGACACCCGGCGACCGCGTAGCCCCCGCAGCTCACGCTCGCCCATCTTCAGCAGATCGCGGCCGCGAAACAGCGCCTCGCCCTCGATCTCGACGTTGGGATCGTCGATCAGCCCCAGCAGCGCCAGCATGCTGACGCTCTTGCCCGAGCCGGACTCGCCCACGACTCCCAGCACCTCGCCAGACTGCAGCGTCAGATCCAGCCCGTCCACGGCCTGCACGAGCCCCTGCTCGGTTCGGAACGACACCCGCAGCCCGCGCAGCTCGAGCAGCGCCTCGGTCATGTCCCGGCGCCGCAGAAGCGGCGCACCGTCTCCTCGAACACCGCCACACAGTCCTCCAGCGAGCGCAAGTCGACCCACTCGTCCGACGTGTGCACCCCGGCGCCGGTGGGCCCGTACACCACACAGGGTATGCCCGCCTCGACCAGTACGCCGGAGTCCATCCAACCGTAGTCGCTTCGGACAACGGGGTCGCGGCCGAAGTGGTCGCGCGCGGCGCCGGCCACCGTCAGCACGATCGGGTCGTCGTGGCGCAGCTTGACGGGCTCCCGCGCGATCACCGTTTCGGCGCGCCCCTGGAAACGAACGTCGGCTGCGCGCGCCAAGGCCAGCAGCTGCTCGATCTCCGCGTCGGCCTGTGCAACTGACTCGCCCGGCATCAGGCAGCGCTCGACGGCAATCACGCACTCCGCCGGATAGCTGGGATAATTCTGGCCGCCGTGTATGGTCGAAGCGTGCACGTTGGGGCGGCCCCACTCCGGCGTCGTGTGGGTTTCCAGCTCGCCGTCGAGCGCGATGATCCCCGACAGGAACGTTCCCGCCAGTGCGATCCCGTCCACTCCGTGCTGCGGCTCCCCGCCGGCCGATTCCTTGCCCGTGCTGATCACGTCGTACCAGACGAAGCCGCCGTGAGCGAACACGACGTCGAGGTCGGACTGCTCGGGCAACAGAGCGGCGTCCGCCCGGTAGCGCTCCACCAGGGACTCGGCGCCGAGGCTGGCCCACTCCTCGTCGATCACCCAGGCGAGCAGCACGTCGCCGGCCGGCCGCGGTCCTTGGGCGAGCCGCTCCACCGCCACCTGCGCGGCGGCGATCCCGCCCTTCATGTCGTTGGTGCCGCGGCCGTACATGCGGCCGTCGCGCAGCTCCGGCCGGAACTGCTCCGGACTGCCTCCCACCACGTCGGTGTGGCCGCACAGCATCAGCGTGTGGCCACCGCCAGTGCCGGCAAGCCGTCCCACCACGTTTGGCCGACCGGGAGCGGCGTCCCAGACATCGACCGCGAGGCCCGCCCGCTGCATCCGTTCCGCCAGCAACCGAGCCATCTCGGCCTCGCCCGCTCCGTCCCGCTCCAGCGTCGGGTTCGTGGAGTCGGCCCGCACCAGCTGGTCGAGTAGCTCGACGACGTCGCTCACGGCGCACCGCACGATCCGCGCACGATCAGCCGAGTGGCCAGACGCACCCGCCGTGGCGGCCCGTCCTCGCCGCCGATCCGCGCCAGCAGCCGCTCGCCGGCCACCCGGCCCAGGTCGCCGACGGGCTGCGAGATCACGGTCAGCGGCGGGTCCACCAGTGTGGTCCAGTCGAGGTCATCGAAACCGACCAGCGCCAGGTCCCGCGGGATCCGCACCTGCAGTTCGCGCGCCGCCAGCAGCGCGCCGTGGGTCATGAAGTTGTTGGCGGTGAAGATCGCGGTCGGCCGGTCCTGGCGATCGAGCAGCGCTCGTGCCGCCACCAGCCCGTCGGCCTGGCTCGACCCGCCGACCGAGATCAGCGACTCGTCCAGCAGGCCCTTCGCCCGCAGCGCCCGCCGGTAGCCGGCGATCCGCTCTGCCGAGGAGCTGATCTGGGGCGAGTCGGTCACCATGCCGATGCGCGTATGCCCGAGCGCGAGCAGGTGGTCGACCGCGCTGACCGCACCGGCTGCGTTGTGCACCATCACCGCATCTGTAGCCGCGCCGCGCACGGCCCTGTCGAGCTGCACCAGCGGCGGCCCGTCCAGGAATGCCTCGCGGGCCGCGCCGGGAGCGGGCACGACCACCATGCCGTCGACACGGCGTGAGCGCAGCGCCAGCATCGCCCTCCGCTCCCGCTCCGGATCCTCGTCGGCGTTCGCCAAGAGCACCGTGTAGCCCTGGCGTTCAACCACATCGGACAGGCCGCGCGCGACGGCCGCGAAGAATGGGTTCTCGATATCACCGACAACCAGGCCGATGGTCTGGGTGGCTCGCGACACAAGCGCCCGCGCCACCCCGTTGGGCGTGTATCCGAGCTCCCTCGCGCTGGCGTGCACGCGCACCCGTGCCTCGTCACTGGCGTAGCCGTACTCGCCCAGAACGCGCGCGGCGGTGGCCTGGGACACACCTGCGGCACGAGCGACGTCTCTCACCGTGACAGTCATAGCCGAGCATGATAGCGTTCTCAGCTTCTCCGTCCAGGTCACCGAGAGGACGTGCGTGGATCAAATTGACGAGCTCGCAGATCGCGCTCAGAGCTCCGAGCTTTTCTCTTCCCCCTACCTAGAGCGGGACGCGGCGCGGTTCCTCTCGGAGCAGGACGAAGCGGTGCGGGAGCTCGCCTCGCGAACGCGCGCCGGCGGCCGCCGCGTCTACTTCGTCGGCAGCGGCGGATCCTGGGCCAGCATGTACACGGGCAAATACCTCTGCGACCGCCTGACCGGGGCCGTCAGCGACGTGCTGCCGTCCTACGAGCTGACCTGGCGCGGCCCGCGCGGGCTCGACAATGACGCACTGGTGGTTCTGGCCAGCTACTCGGGGCGCACCGAGGACACACTCGAGGCGCTGCGCTTCGCGCGCGACCGCGGCGCGGAGACGGTCGCTCTGGTGCGCCACCGTGACTCGCCCCTGGCCGCGGGTAGCGACCACGTTTTCGCCTACGAATCCCCCGGCCTCTACTGCCTGCCGCTGCTCGCGGTGACCCTGTTCGCGGCCGAGTGGGGCATGCAGGACGGAAACGACGAGGCCGTGCAGCTGCTCGAGGCGGTGCCGGCGCTCCCCGGACAGATGGGCGACGCCTTCCGCTCACAACGCGGCCAGGGACGCCTCCTGGCTGAACGATTCGCGGACTCCGACCTGCTCTACTGCCTCGGCGCCGGGCCCCTGTTCGGCCTTGCCTACAAGTTCGGGCTGACGGTGTTCATGGAGAACATGCGGATCGGTGGATCGGTAATTGAAAGCGCGGAGTTTCGCCACGGCCCGGCCGAGATGCTGGACCGGCGCAGCGCCGACCTGGCGGTGCTGGTCGGCACCGACGAGTCGCGCGAGATGACGCTTCGGACCCTTAACTTCGCGTCCGAGCACGGCGCCCGCACGGCGGTATTCGACGCGGCCGAGTACCCCGATGTGCACCCACTGCTGACCCCGTTCGTGCTGAAGGTGGCGCTGCAGTGGTTCATCGTCTACGCGACGCTGATGCGCGGCATCGAGGATCTCGACGACCGCGCCTACATGGGTCGGCAGCTGCTGGCCAAGGAGGGAACCAGCTGGCCGTGATCGTCGCATCGGTGGGAGACAACTGCGTCGACCACTACCTGGGCGCCCCAGCGCTCGAGTTTGCCGGCGGCAACGCCTTGAACGTCGCGGCCGGCCTGTCCGCGGCCGGGCTGAAGAGCTACTACCTGGGCGCCGTTGGAGAGGACGCGAACGCCGAGCTGATCCTGCACGGTGCCCGCGGCGCACACGTCGCCACCGACCGCGTCAGGCGGCTGCCCGAGCCGACCGGGGTGACCGAGGTGCGGCTGCGCTCAGACGGTGACCGCGAGTTCGTCGAGGAGCGCTATGGCGCCAGCGCCGGTTACCGACCCGACGCCGACGACATCGCCTTCCTGCGCACCTGCCGTTGGGTGCACTGCGTCAACCTGGCCGACCCGGAGGCGCTGATCAGTCAGCTCGATGACGTGCCGGTGTCGTTCGACTTCGGCATGGACGGCGGTGTGGAGCTGGTCGAGCGGCTTGCGCCGCGGCTCGAGATCGCGTTCTTCTCCGGTGCGGGTCTCGACCGCGGGCGGGCGGTCGCGCTGGGTGAGCGCGCCGTAGCGGCAGGCGCGGCGCTGGCCGTCGTCACTCGCGGTCGCAGCGGCAGCATGGCGCTCAACAGCGCAATCGTCGAGGTGCCCGCGCAGCCTGTCGAGGTGATCGACACGCTCGGCGCCGGCGACGCGCTGATCGCAGCGGTGATCGCGGCTCGGGTTCAGGGACAGGAGATCGAGCAGGCGCTGGCGGCCGGAACTGCGGCGGCCGCCCAGGCGTGCAGGCACTACGGAGCATGGGAGTACACATGATCACCACACGTTCGGAGACGTTGTTCGAGCAGGCCGGCAAGCACCTGGTGGGGGGCGTCGGTTCAGGGACGAGATCGCCCCGCTCGGGATGGCTACCGGCCCCGGTATTCGTGCGCTCCGGCGAAGGCGCGTGGCTGACCGACGAGGACGACAATCGATACCTCGACTACGTGATGGGACAGGGTCCGCTGATCCTCGGCCACCGGCCGGCGGCCGTAATCGACGAGGTCACTAGGACGCTCCAGCAGCGCGGATCGCTGGTCTCGCTGGCCCACGACCTCGAGGGCGAGGCGGCCGCGGCGATAGCCGACCGCATGCCCGCCGTCGATCTGGTGCGGTTCTCGAGCACCGGCACCGAGGCGGCCATGTACGCGCTCCGCTTCGCCCGCGCCTTCACCGGACGCGATCTGGTGCTGCGCTTCGAGGGCCACTACCACGGCTGGTCGGACGCGATTCACTGGTCGGCCCACCCCTCCACTGACACCTGGGGAGCAGCCGACGCGCCAACGGTGCTACCCGGGTCGACCGGCATCCCCGGCGCCGTCGGCGAAACGTTGCTGGTCGAGCGCTGGAACGACGTCGAGGCGCTGGAGCGGGCCTTCCGGGACCACGGCGATCGGATGGCGGCCGTGATCACGGAGCCGATCCTCGGCAACTGCGGCGGCATCATGCCGGCGCCCGGATACCTGGAGCGGATGCGTGAGCTGGCGACCGATGCAGGCGCGCTGTTGATCTTCGACGAGGTGCTGACAGGTTTCCGGATCGGCCCCGGCGGCGCACAGGGCATGTTCGGGATCGACCCCGACCTGACCGTGATGGCGAAGGCGATCGGCGCCGGCTTCCCGGTGGCGGCGCTGGGGGGCAGCCGCGACGTGATGGAGCAGGCGGCCGACGGCCGCACCATGCACGGCGGCACGTACAACTCGAGCCCGCTGGTCTGCGCGGCCGTGATCGCCGCCTGCCGGGAGACCGGCGGCGAGGGTTTCTACGAGCATCTCAACGCCCGTGGTGCGCGGCTGGCCGAGGGCCTGGTCGACGCCGCCGGGGCGGCCGGGATCGAGGCCTGCTGGAGCGGCGTCGGCGCACTCTTCCAGCTGTGGTTCTCGCCCCAGCCACCCAGCGACTACCGGGAGGCAAACGCGATCGTCGCCGGCAGCCCGTTCTTCGCCCTCTACCGAGAGCTGCGCGACCGTGGCGTCTTGATCCAGCCGCCGCAGGAAGGCCTCTGGCTGATGTCCGGGGCACACACCGATGCCGACATCGACCGCACCCTGGAGGCGGCGGCCGACGCGATGCCGGCCGTGGCCGAGGCGCTCGCCGAGGGTTCGGTCGGACCGATGGGAGGACTGCGATGAGACGTGTTACCGGATTCCTGGCGCTCGCCACCGCGACCGCGCTCCTGGCCGCGGGCTGCGGCAGCGGCACCAGCGCCAGCGGCTCCGGCGACACCGGCGCCCCCGTGAACGGCGGGATCCTGCGCGCCGGCATCCCCGGCAACCCCGACCACCTCGACCCCGCCCTGTCGTACACCAACGAGGGCTGGGAGATCCTCGAGGCTACGAACAACGGCCTGCTCACCTTCAAGAAGGCGTCCGGCGGCGCCGGAGCGACGGTCGTGCCCGACATCGCCAGCGCGATGCCCACGGTCACCGACGGCGGCAAGACCTACATCTTCCACGTGCGCCCCGGCGTGATGTTCTCGGCCCCGGTCAGCCGCGAGGTGAAACCGTCCGACTTCAAGTTCTCGATCGAGCGGCTGTTCCGCGTCGACTCCGGCGGCGTCGGCTTTTACACCGGGATCGTGGGGGCGGACATCTACGCCAAGACCCGCAAGGGCGGCATCTCGGGCATCGTCGCCAACGACAAGGCGATGACCATCACCTTCCACCTGACCCAGCCGGACGGCACGTTCAACGACTACATCGCCACGCCGTTTGCGTTCGCGCTGCCCAAGGGCACGCCCGACAAGGACATCTCCACTATCCCCGAGTGGAGGGTGGCGACCGGCCCCTACCGGATCACCAGCTACGTGCCGCACCAGTCGATCACGATCCGGCGCAACCCGACGTTCAAGTCCTGGACACCGGACACGCCCGACGGCCACCTTGACGGCATCGACGTGAAGATCGGCGTCACGCCCGAGCAGTCGGTGAACGAGATCGCCGACGGCCAACTGGACTGGTACTTCGAGTCGGTGCCCCCCGATCGCCTGACCCAGCTGAAGGCGCAGTACCCCAAGCAGGTGTACCCGTTCGTGCGTAACAACATCACGTACTTCTTCATGAACGAGCGCAAGTACCCATTCAACAAGCTGGACGTTCGCAAGGCGGTCAACTACGCGATCGACCGTAACGCCTTGGTCAAGATCTACGGCGGCCAGGGCACGCCCACCGAGAACATCATCCCGCCCGGCCTGGGGACCGCCTACAAGAAGCACAACCTCTACCCGTACAACCTGGCCAAGGCCAAGCAGCTGATCCAGCAGGCCGGTGTGGGAGGCGCGGCCGTGACCGTGTGGGGGCACAACACGGATCCGACGCCTTCCGCGGTCCAGTACCTGGCCGGCGTGCTCAACCAGATCGGCCTCAAGGCAACCGTGAAGACGTTCGACGAATCGGTCTACTGGGACACGATCGCCACCCAGAAGGGCGACCCACAGATCGGGTTCACCGACTGGAACCAGGACTACCCCGAGGGCCAGGACTTCATCGACGTGGCACTCAACGGCGAACACATCGTCAACGTCGGCAACAACGATCTCACCAACACGAACATCCCCGCCTACAACAAGAGGATCGACCAGGCTAAGCGGATGCCGCTGGGCGATGCCCGCAACGCGATCTGGGCGAAGCTCGACTACCTGTACATGAAGAACGACGCCGCCTGGGCGCCTTTCATGAACCGGCAGTGGCCCAAGTACGTGTCGCCCCACCTGCACGGCCTGGTCTTCAACGGCAACTACTTCGAGCTGTTCCCGTCGATGTACCTGACCCAGTGATCGACGCGCCGCCCGTGGCGGCCGGTGGCTTCCGCACCGCTCTGCGGCGGCTGCGGCGGAACCCGGCCGCCATCGTGTCGGCCATCGTGCTGCTGATGATCGTGTTCGCCTGTTTCCCGGGCGCACCGTTGTGGGTGTCGCACGCCTGCAACCACGGCCCCAGCGACCAGAACATCCAGGGCACGATCACCGAGAATGGTCACAAGGTGCCGGTGGTGAGGAACGACGGCACGCCGATCGGGCCCGGCCTCCGCGCGTGCTACCTCCTGGGCGCGGACAGCAACGGCAGGGACCTGTTCGTGCGGATCCTCTACGGCGGCCGCATCTCGCTGGAGGTGGGCTTCATATCGGCCATCGTGTGCGTCACCGTGGCGCTCGTGCTGGGGATCCTCTCCGCATATGCAGGCGGGGTGACCGACTCGGCGATCTCACGGCTGCTCGACCTGATCTGGTCGTTCCCCGTCTACCTGCTGGCGGTGGCTCTGGCCACCGCGTTCGCGGTCCACGGGATAGCCGTCGGGCCGATCCATGTCGCGTCGACGTCGCTGGCGATCCCGATCGTTGTGATCGCCATCGTCTACGTCCCATACGTTGCGCGCCCGATCCGCGGGCAGGTGCTGTCGCTGCGGCGGATGGAGTTCATCGAAGCGGCCGTGGCGAGCGGCGCGGGGCCTGTCAAGATCATGCTGGCGGAGCTGTTGCCCAACGTGGCATCGATGGCGCTGGTGTTCCTGACGCTGATCGTGGCCACCAACATCCTGACCGAAGCAGCGCTCTCGTTCCTGGGCGTGGGTGTGCCGCTCCTGACCCCGAGCTGGGGCAACATCATCGAGCAGGGCTACCAGACGATCGTGACCGCACCCTGGCTGACGATAGCGCCCGGGCTGGCCATCATGATCACCGTCGTCTCGCTGAACGTGCTCGGGGATGCCCTGCGCGACGCCCTCGACCCGCACGCGCGCCTGAGGATCCGCAACTGATGGTGCGCCTGCTGCTTGGCCGGCTGGCTGGATTGGTGGCCGTATTGGTGGCGATCTCCGTGATGGTGTTCGTGATCTTCAATGTGATCCCGGGCGGCGATCCGGCGCTACGCCTGGCAGGCCGCCACCCCACCCAGCAGAACATCCGCCAGATCCGGCACGACTGGGGCTTCGACCAGCCGCTCTACACCCAGTACTTCGACATGATGAATCACCTGTTCATCGAGCGCGATCTGATCAGCTACCAGGACCAGACGCCGGTGCTGCCGGCGATCAGGCGGGGCATCCCGCGGACGCTGTCGCTTGCGATCGGGGCCGCGCTGATCTGGATGATCTTCGGCATCACGATCGGCGTGCTGTCCGGCCTCTACCAGGGGCGGTGGTTGGACAGGGTGCTGACGGTGGTGGCGCTGGCCGGAGTGTCGATACCGATCTTCTGGCTGGGCGCGGTGCTGCTCTACTTGCTCACCTACAAGTACCACTCCTGGCCGGTGTTCTCCTGGATCCCGCCCGGCGGCTACGTGCCGTTCACGCAGGACCCGGCCGGGTGGGCGACACACCTGTTCCTGCCCTGGATCACCCTCGCGGTCGTCTCGATCGGCTTCTATGCGCGCGTGGTGCGCAACTCGCTGCTGGACACGAGGCACCAGGACTACGTACGCACGGCCAAGGCCAAGGGACTGTCGCCGTCCCGGGTGCTCGTGCGGCACACGTTGCGCACATGCCTGATCCCCGTGGTGACGCTGTTCGGACTCGACTTCGGCGCCGTGGTGGGCGGCACCGTGATCCTGATCGAGCCGATCTTCGGGCTGGAGGGCGTCGGGCAGTACGCCCAGGAATCGGTCGCCCACCTCGACCTGCCACCGCTGATGGCGCTGACCTTGTACGGCGCCTTCTTCGTCGTGTTCTTCAACATGCTCGCGGACCTGACCTACCTGTGGCTCGACCCGCGTAGCCGGACAACGTGAGGTATCCCATGCGCCGCATCCTGATTTCCGTCGCAGTGCTGTTGCTCGCGGTCTCCGCCGGGTGCGGTTCCGGCAGCTCCAGCTCGGCTGGCTCCGCCGGAGCGCCCGTGGACGGCGGCACGCTCCGGGGAGCGATCCCCGACAACCCCGACCACCTCGACACCGGCATCTCGTTCGCCGTCGAAGGATGGGAGCTGCTGGAGGCCACCAACAACGGCCTGCTCACGTTCAAGAAGGCCGGAGGCGGCCAGCAGTCGGTGATCGAACCCGACATCGCCACGGCCATGCCGGTGGTCACGGACAACGGCCGCACCTACACCTTCCAGGTGCGCAAGAACGTGATGTTCTCGCCGCCCGTGAACCGAGCGGTGCGGCCGTCCGACTTCCAGTACGCGATCGAGCGGCTGTTCCACGTCGGCTCGCCCGGTGTCGGCTTCTATACGAACATCGTCGGCGCCGACGCCTACGCGGCACACCACGCATCCCACATCTCGGGCATCGTCGCAAACGACAAGACCGGCACGATCGCCTTCCACCTGGTCAAGCCGGACGGGGCCTTCCTCGACGACATGGCGATCCCATTCGCGTTCGCCGTGCCAACCGGGATGCCGTACAAGGACATCTCGACCGACCCTCAATGGCGGGTCGCCACCGGGCCGTACATGGTCAAGACCTACACGCCCAAGCAGCAGATCGTGCTCGTCCGCAATCCCAACTTCCACCAGTGGACGGCCGCGTCGCCCAAGGGGCACGTGAACGAGGTCGACATCACCATCGGGACGACGCCCGAGCAGGCGGTGAACGAGACGATCGACGGTCAACTGGACTGGTACATGGAGGCCGTGCCCCCGGACCGCTTCACGGCGCTGCGTGCACAGTACCCGAAGCAGACCTTCCTGTTCCCGCGCAACAACGTCACCTACTTCTCGATGAACACCCGCAAACCGCCGTTCGACAAGCTGGCGGTACGGCAGGCGGTCAACTACGCGATCGACCGCAACGCGCTGGTCAAGATCTTCGGCGGCCAGGGCATCCCTTCCGAGACCGTGCTCCCGCCGGGGTTCGGCTCCAGCTACCAGGAACACCACCTCTACCCGCACGACCTGGCCAAGGCCAAGCAGCTGATCCAGCAAGCGGGCGCCACAGGCGCAAGCGTACAGATCTGGACGACGAACGCCGACCCTGCGCCCAAGGCGGCGGAGTACCTGGCCTCGGCGCTGAGCCAGATCGGCCTTAATGTGACCGGAGTGAAGGCCGTCGACGACTCGGTCTACTGGGACACGCTGCTGACCCAGAGCGGAGATCCCCAGATCGCGTTCAACCACTTCGACCAGGACTTCCCCGAGGGCGAGGACTTCATCGACACCACGCTGAACGGAGAGCACATTGTCAACGTCGGCAACAACGACGTCTCCAACACCGACGACCCCACGCTGAACGCAATGATCGACCGCACCAAGCTGATGCCGCTGGGCGCGGCCCGTAACGCGCAGTGGGCCAAGATCGACGCCTACTTCATGCAGCACGACGCCGGCTGGGCACCGTTCCTGCACCTGGAGCAGGCCACGTTCGTGTCACCACGGCTGCACGGCCTGATCTTCACCGGCTCCTACTTCGAGCTGATCCCGGAGATGTGGCTCTCCAAGCAATAGCCGGCTAAAGAGGGAGGTCAGCGCGCCGGCCGTGGCAGCATCACCACGGCCACCGCGGCCAGCGCGCCGACCACGCCCAGCAGGATCGAGGCGTTGGTTCCGGAGCGTGTGATGAGGCTGCCGCCGAAGGCGGCGCCGGCGGCGACCCCGACCACGATCGCCGTGCTCAGCCACCCGAACACCTCTGCCTGGGTGCCCGGCCGGGCGGTGTGCTGCACCATGCCGTAGGTGAGCGCGAAGCTGGGGGCGATCGGCAGGCCGGCGATCAGCATGAACACCGACATCATCCAGACCGACCCCGCCAGCAGCGGCAGCAGCAGCAAGACGACAAACAGCACGCTGATCAGCCGCAGGCTGCGGAGCGGGTCGGCCGGCCGGTGGCCGGCGGCCAGCAGCCCGCCGATCAGGCTGCCGCCCGACCACGCGGCCAGGCAGATGCTGCCCAGCTCGCGGCCGCCGTGGGCCTCGGCGAACGCCGGCATCGCCACCTCGACCGCGCCGAAGGCGAGGCCGTAGCCGACGCTGAACGCCACGATCCGGCGCACCATCGGCGGCGCCAGCGTACTCAGCGGATGGCCGTGCCGCTCGTGCTGATGGGGCTCCGGGAGGAAGTGGCGCACCGGCCCGGTCATCACGAACCCGGCAATGCCCACGATCGAGACGACACCGGCGGCGATCACGCCGGCGCTGGGCGAGAACACCGCGGTCAGGACGCCCACCACCAGCGGCCCGGTGATGAACAGCAGCTCCTGGGCCGTTGCCTCGAACGCAAACGCCGCCGAGTGGTGACTGGAGATGACCAGCGACGACCACAGCATGCGCACGGTCGGAGCGACCGGCGGCTGCGAGGCGCCGGACGCCATCGACACGACCACCAGCGACCACAGCGGCGCATCCGATGTCGCCAGCACCACCAGCAGCGCCAGCGCGGCTGGGTAGACCACGCCGTAGGCGATCAGCACGACGAACGGCCGCCGCCGATCGATCAGGCGGCCTGCCACCGGCGCTCCCACCGCGTAGGCCAGCGCCCCGCCCGCCGCCACCAGTCCGGCGTCGGCATAGCTCTCCCCCGATCCGCGCATCAGCAGCACCTGCGCCAGGCCGATCATGCCGATCGGCATGCGCGCCAGCAGCCCCCACGCCACCAACCCCGCCGCACCCGGTTGGGCCAGCAGGTCGCGGTAGCTGCGCAGCCCCCTGGTCACTGTCATTCCGGCCACCCCTGCATCATGCCCGCCCCCGGCGCCGCCGGGACGCACTGGACGGCCGCAGATGCGCGTGCAGCGCCGCCCAGTCCCAGACGTCGAGCTGCGTCGGCCGGGCGTCGTCGGCCAGCCCGCGCGGCCGTGCGAACGCCGCCCAGCGTCTCCGCTCCAGGCCCAGCGCCAGCCGCACCGGCCGGTTGTCGCGCCGGAACGCCCTGCGCAGCAGCAGCCGGTAGTCGTCCGCCGCCACCTCGTCCACCAGCGGCCGGGGCCGGCGCCGCGCGCTGAGGATCGCGCTCTCGACCGAGGGCGGCGGCTGGAAGCAGTCCGGCGGCAGCACCCGCTCCACCGCCAGCTGCCACCACGGCAGCCAGCCGGCCGAGAGCAGCGTGCAGGGACGCGGCGAACAGCGCTTCACGGCAAACCCGCGCTGGACGACCAGGTCGGCCGAGCGCAGCGGCAGGCCAGGATCGTCCAGCAAACGCCGCAGCATCGGGGTCGTGATCGTGAACGGCAGGTTCGCCACCACCCGGAACGGGCTCGCCGGCAGGGCCGCCGCCAGCCCGTCCGCCTCGACCACGGTGACGCGGCCGTCGCCCTGGAACCTGCGCCGCAGCTGCCGCGCAAGCCGCGGGTCGACCTCGATCGCGATCACGTGGCCGGCTCGCTCGGACAGGGGCGCGGTCAGCCTGCCGGTGCCGGCGCCGATCTCGACCACGAGGTCGCCACCGGCGATGCCGGCGGCGGCGGCCAGCTCGTCCGCGAGTGGGCTACGTAGGAGGTGTTGGCCACTAGCGAGCCGCTGAGTGTGCCGGCGCTTGACGCCGGACACGGACCGTCACCGTGACGAAGGCCATGGGCGGCAGTATACGGTCAGGCGAAGGCCGGGCCGAGCCGCATCACTGCCTCCAGCTCGGCCAGGGCGTCGTCGTCCAGCTCGATCCCCGCGGCGGCCGAGTTGCTGCTGACGTGCGCGGGGTTGCTGCTGCCGCAGATCGCCGACGTGACACCCGGCTGCGCCAGCACCCAGGCGATGGCCAGCTGCGCCATGCCGACTCCGCGCTGCTCCGCGACCCGACTCAGCTCGGCGGCCAGCGCCATGCTGCGAGCCTCATGGCCGGGGCCGAACAGGCGGCCGAAGAACTCGTAGGTGTCCACGTCTTCGCCCCACCTCGCGCGCACGTCGGCCGCTCCCGCGTAGACGCCCGCCAACAGGCCGCTGGCCAGCGGCTCGTAGATCACGGCGGCGATCCCCTGCCACCCGCAGGCGGCGACCTTGTGCCGGTTCTCGGGGTAGTCGACGAGCGACAGGCCGTCCTGGATCACGTCCACCGGCCGCGCGGCATGGCAGGCTTCGATCTGCGCAAGCGTGTAGTTGGACAGGCCGATCGCGCGCACCAGGCCCTGGTCGGCCAGCTCGACCATCGCGCCCCAGCTCTCCTGAAGCGGGATCTGGTCGTCCGGCCAGTGCAGGAAGTAGATGTCGAGGTGGTCGACTCCCAGCCGCTTGAGGCTGTCACGGCAGCCGGCATGGATGCCGGCCGGGGTGAAGCTGTCACCGTCCGGCCAGCGCTTGGACGAGATCAGCGGCCGCTCCTGCAGGCCGCCCATCGCCTCGCCAATCACCGACTCGTTGGCCGTCGCGTGGTACTCGTCGGCGGTGTCCACCCAGTTGACGCCGGACTCCATCGCCGCGGCGATCGCGGCGCCCGCGGCCGGCACATCCGCCGCGCTCTCCCCCAGCTCGAACCCGCCCAGTCCGATCGCGGACAGCTCGATGCCGGTGGTGCCAACGGATGCCGTGCGCATGGTGACGACCATACTAGGATGGCCTCATGTCCGCGATCCGGATGGCCGTTCTGGGCGACCACAACCCCGAGTACGAGACGCACCGTGCCATCGACCACACGCTGACGCTGATGCCGCCGGATGTGGACGTTGTCTGGCACGGCACCGACCAGCCACTCGCCGTGGACGCCGTCGACGCGGTCTGGGTAGCTCCGGGCAGCCCCTACCTCGACGATGACGCCGTCTACCGCGCGATCGAGGCCGCGCGGCGAGGTGGGACGCCGATCCTCGGCACCTGCGGCGGCTGCCAGTACATGCTGGTCGAGTTCGCACGCAACGTGGCCGGACTCGACGACGCCGGCCATGGCGAGGTCGACCCGGACGCAACCGAGCCCGTGGTGTCATCGCTCGCGTGTAGCCTGGTCGGGCAACGGCGCGAGATCCGGCCGGTTCCCGGCACCCGTCTTGCGGCGCTGACCGGCGACGCGCCCTTCTCGGGCTTCCACTATTGCAGCTACGGGCTGAACGACCGGTACCGTGAGGCGCTGGTCGCCGCCGGGCTGGTGATCGGCGCCCACGCCGACGACGCCGGTGTGGAGGCGATCGAGCTGCCCGGCCACCCCTTCTACCACGCGACGCTGTTCCAGCCTCAGATGGAGTCCCTCACCACGGGTGTGTTGCACCCGATCCTGGGTGCGCTGATCGCGGCGGCCCGCGCCGCGGGCCGCGACGTGACCGTCTGAGGCGCTAGCCCCGGATCGCCCGCAGCGCGGTCGCGCGATCGCTCGAGATCGGCAACACCGCGGCCACCCCGGCCAGATCGATGATCCGGTGCACGCTGTGGCCCGCTCCCGCGCCGACCACGTAGCCGACGGCTGAGCCGTTCGACGCCGCGCGCTCGTGCTCGGCGATCAGCACGCCCAGCACCGCCGAGTCGATGAACGTCGCCTCGGTCAGATCGACCACCACGGGCGTCGACCCGTCGCGCGCCCGCTCGATCGCCTGGCGCAGCCGATCAGCCGTTGACAGGTCATGCTCGCCCTGCAGAACGACCACCGCAACATCACCGTCGCGGGCGATCTGTATCGAACTCGACTCGCTCATCACCCGTCAGCATAATCCCGCGGGATCGCCGGTGGGCCGAACCACCACGATCGCGACGTCGTCCTCCGGGGCGACGGAGGCGAACTCCATCACCGCGCGTTCCACGGCCATCGCGATGCTCTCGGCGGTGGCTCCCGCGCCGATCCCGGCAAGCACCTCGGCGAGCCCTTCCTCACCGAGCATCCGCCCGCCGTCACGGCGCTCGATCACGCCGTCCGTGCAGAGCACCAGCACATCGCCGGGGGCCAGGTGGAAACCGGCGTCGGTCAACGTCACGTCCTCGCGGACGCCCAGCAGCGTGCCCAGGTCTCCAGCCTGCTCGAGGCCTCCATCGCGACGCACGATCACGCCCGGCGGATGCCCGCCGAGGGCGATCGTGACGTCGATGCCGCCGTCGGCGCTCGCGACCGCGTGCGCATACGCCGCGGTGCAGAACATGTCCGGGGGACGGTGCTGCAGGATCTCGCTGTTCAGCACCCGCAGCACACGGCTGGGAGTGGGCTCGTGCAGCGAGGCGACGCGCACCGTGTGTCGCGCCAGCGACGTCATCGCCGCCGCCCGTGCGCCCTTGCCCGAAACGTCCCCGATGGCGACGCCGAAGGAGCCGTCCATCAGCCACACGTCGTAGAAGTCTCCACCCACCTCGAGCCCCTCACCCGCGGCCAGGTACCGCGCGGTGATCTCGACGCCGGGGATGGCCGGCAGGGCATCCGGCAGCAGCCCGTGCTGCAGGGTGCGCGCGATCTCGGTCTGGGCCTGGTGCAGTCGGGCATTGTCGATGGCCAGCGCGGCGCGATCGGCCAGGCTGGCGGCGGTTGCCAGGTCGTGCGCGTCGTAGAGCCGGTTGGAGGTGTCGTAGATGAGCGTGATGGCGCCGAGCGTGCGGCCGCGCGCGACCAGCGGAACGATGATCAGCGAGCGCATGCCGAGCGCGTGCACGGCATCTCGATGCGCCTCGTCACGCGTGACGCTGCGCACGAACTCCTCGGTGACGGGCGAGACCAGCAGCGCCTCACCGCTGCGGAGCACGCCGCCCACCGCGCTGTGCGGCTCCGCCGGGTCGGCCGGATAGCTGGTCTCGAGCTCGGCCACGCGCGCGATCTTGCCAGGCTCGACGTGCACGGTCGCGAGCTGATGCAGCCCCGTCGGCTCGAGCACATCGACGATGCAGCAGTCCGCCATGGCGGGCACGGCCAGGTTCGCGACCTCCCCCAGAGTGGTGCGGTAGTCGAGCGACCGGGCGAACGCCGCGCCGGCCTCGGCCAGCAGGGCGAGCCGCTCGGCTCTGCGGCCCCGCTCCGCGTCGAACGCGGTGCGCCGGATCGCCTCGGAGCACTGACGGACGACCGCCGTCATGAACTCGAGCTCCGCATCGCCGAACGTCTTCTCGCGGTCATAGCCGAGCGCGATGCCGCCGAAGTCACCCATCGGCAGGCAGACGAGCGCCGCCGACCGGCCCGTGCCCTCCAGCTTCGGGTAGCGCCGGATCAGCTCCTCAGGCCCGTACACGATCACCGGCTGCCGGGTGCGGACGGCGGCGGACAGGGGGAACTCGTCGCTGTTGGGAAACATTCCCCAGTCGGCCTCGACCTGGTCGGGGTAGCCGCGTACGGCGACGATGCGGAACACCGTGCCCGATTCGTCAAGCATCGCGATCACGGCTTGGTCGGCCTCGAACACGTCCAGGCCCGGGTTGAGCGTCGCCTCGATCGCCTCGTGCTCGGTGCGGGCCCCCGCCAGCGTCGCGGACAGCGTCTGAAGATGCCGGAGCCGGGTGCCCAGCCACGCGATGTCACTGCGAGTTTGGTCAGTCTCGGCGGTCACAGGATCCTCTCCGCAACCACTCTACAGGGTTCGGATCCAGCCGCTTCGTCAGCGGCGGGCGCGCTCCGCGGGCGGCGCTCCCAGCAGCCGCGAGACGAACGGCAGCACGAACCAGACGGCCGCGATCAGCCCGGCCACGGACGCGGCGGCGGCGGCGGCCCAGCTGTTGCCGAACAGCAGGCTGGTGACGAGGCCGACCGATCCGGCGATCGCAACCGCCAGGAAGGCCGTTCCGATGATGGCCAGCTTGTTTGATACCTGCAGCAGCTGGCGCTTGCGGCCGTGCCGCCAGACGATCCGGTGGAAGCTGGCCGGGGCGATCAGGAACACCGACGCGCCCGTGGCCGCCAGGAAGGTGCCGTAGTAGACGTTGCTCTGCAGATCGCTGATGGTGCCGAAGCGCTGCGTGAACGGCACCGCCAGCAGGAACCCGAACAGCATCTGGACGCCGGGCAGCACCACCCGCAGCTCGTTCAGGAGCTCCACCAGCTGGCGATTGTGGCGGTCGTCGGCGGACTCGGTCTCGTGCCCGTCCGACGCCTCCGTCGATGCTGTCGGCACGGTCTGCATGGTTGGGGCGTTCCCCGCGCGTCGGCGCGGGAAACGCCTCTATGACGCCGCCCCGGCGGCGCCGTCGTCCCCGAGCACCGCTTTCACCTGCGGTGAGAACCGCTGCAGGAGCAGCGCCGCGACCAGCAGCACCGAGCCCGTGACGATGAAGCTGACGGCGCGCGCCATCGCGGTCAGGAACGCCAGGTCGTACAGGAACAGCTTGCCGAGCGCGGCGAACAACAGCGCGATGCCGGCAATGCGGAGGCTGCGGCGATTGCCGCGCAGCGAGATCACGACCAGCGCGAGTCCGGTCAGCACCCAGCTCACCGACACGAGCACGTGACCCTGCTGGAAGCGGTCGTGCACGTCCTGGAAGGCGGGGTTGGCGCTCTGCACCAGCAGCTGCCCGGCGCCCAGGATCGCGGCCGCCAGCGTCCACAGCGCCATCGCGCAGGTCGTGACGGCAGCGGCCGTCGCGACGCGCACGCCGCCCAGCCGCCACCGCTCACCGTCCTCGCGGGGAGTCGCGGAGCTCGCAATCAGGAAGCCGAGCGCGACCACCGAGGCCAGCGCCGCCGCCAGACCGTCGGCGGGATCGTGGTTGGTCGTGAACAGCATGTGCGGCGTCTCGTAGACGGCGACGACCAGCACGGTCACCAGCGCTGCCGAAGCGGCGGCCAGCTCGCGCAGCGGCTGACGCACGATCCGCCGCTCGAGCGACGCGGGCCGCCAGATCACGAACGCCGAGACGATCACGCTGATCCCGGCCCAGCAGACCAGCGGATACTGGCCGTGCAGGACGAGCGTCGCCAGCCAGCCGGCGAGGGCCGCGGGCAGCCACATTGCGTATCCACGCAGCCGCGAATCGCGCACGGCGGTCGCGAGCAGGAAGGCGGCGGCGACGGCGGCGAGCAGCGTGCCCCAGCCGTTGCTCTGGCCGTGGTCGGCGATCGCCTGACCGGCGTCATCGAGGCTGAGCAGCCCGGCCACGGCGGCGCTCAGGTAGCCGGCGCCGATCACGAGCAGCGGGCCCTCGCCGATGCGGCGGCGAAGCGCCGGGACATGCACGGCGGCCGCGCACAGGGCGGTCACGGCCAGCGCCGTCCACATCGCCTGGTGCTGGCTGACGGACTCACATACCAGGTAGCCGAACACGGCCGCCGGGGCCAGCGCCGCGTACTCGATCTCACGGATCGGCAGCCGCCCCACCGACCAGGTGCCGACGATGCCCGACGCTACCAGCGCGGCCAGCCCGGCCAGGCCGTCGCGGTTGCCGAACTGGCCGTGGTCGATCGCGCTCAGCGGAGCGGCGACGGCAACGGAGACGCCGAGCCCGGCGACCCAGTAGGCGGTCGCGACGAACACGCCGACCTGGTCGTCCAGCCATCGCACCATCCACGGCGAGCGGCGGTAGCCGAACAGGGCAGCGGCCAGCGCGGCGTAGGCGATGACCGCCCACTGGCCGGCGAGCGCCCACACGGGGAGGTAGCCGAGCGCAGCTGCCGGCAGCAACCACACGAAGCGCAGCTCGCGGACGGCGAACACGCGGAGGCCGAAGCAGAACACGATGCCGGCCAGCGTCACCGCGGCCAGGGCCACCGAGCCCGCGGTGGAGCCCGCGCCGACGGAGGCGAGATGCACCTCGGTCGGGGCCGTGATCATCACCGTCTGGACGGCCGCAAGCAGCAGGTAGACACCGCTGGCGACGGTCAGCCGCAGCCGCCGGGTACCGTGCCGGCGCAGCAGCCGCTCGGACACGGCGATCATGACGGCGGACTCGGCCGCCCAGCCGCAGACCATGCCGGGGCCGCCCAGCAGCAGACCGGTGGCGGTGGCCAGCGCGGCCAGCCCGAACCCGGCCAGCAGGTCGGTGACGTCGGCGTGACGCCGGCGCAGCAGCAGCGGTGTCACGGCCAGCAGCGCGTAGAGACCGGCCACGCTCAGCAGCACGAACCCGGCCAGGTGCCGTCCCAGCACCTGCCGATCGCCCGCGTAGAGGAAGCTGACGGCGAAGCTGAGCAAGATGCTGGTGCCGAGCAGCAGCCATCCGGTCTCGGTGATCCGGTCGCGCCGTTCGGGACGCAGCTCGCTGACGAGCCCCTCGACCGTGAACAGACCGAAGAACAGCGCGCCCGCCAGCACGGCGCTGGAGAGCCCGGTGTGCGTGGTCAGGTAGAGCGGCGCCAGCGTCAGGACGGCGGTGCCCCAGATCGACACCAGCAGCCACGTCCACCGGTAGCGCCAGAACAGCGGCAGCCCGGCGCAGGCGATCACGAAGGAGAACAGCGCTCCCCCGCCGGTGATGTCCTGTGACACGAGCGTCGGTGCCAGCATCGCCGCGACGATCCCGAAGATGGCCAGCGGCTCCTGCTTGATCCGGATCGCCAGGGCGACCGCGAGCGCCGCGATGGCGGCGGCGCAGGGAAGGCCCAGCGCCTCGGAGATGAAGTGGTACATCGAGATCGAGGCCCAAAGCGTTGCGTAGAGCCCGGCGATGCCGGCGCCGCCGGCGGACAGGATCGCGTCGGCGCGCCAACCGCGCCGGTCGAGATCGAAGGCGGCCCCCAGCAGTCCCAGCGAGACCAGCACGCCCAGTCCCACCCGCATCTCGGGGGTGACCCATCCGCGGCTGGCGGCCAGCACGAACAGCAGAACGACGCCGAGAGCGGTGGCGATGCCGCCGGCCCAGGCCAGGGTGCGCGCGGCGAATGCCTGCTCCCCCAGCTTCGACCAGTTGACGGGCTCGCGCTGCGGCCGCGGGGCCACTGGCGGGCGGGGACGGGCGGGCGGCGGCGTCGCGCGTCGCGGCGCCATCGGAGCGGGCGCGGCCGGCTGGCGGCGCGGGACGGCGTACGTGCTCGGCTGCGGCGCCGGTGTCGGCGTCGGCGCGGGGCGCGCCGCCGTCAGCGACTCGATCGTCTGCTCGAGCTGGTAGACGCGCTGCGTCAGGCTGCCGACCTGGGCCGACAGCGCAACGACCTCTGCGCGGGTGATGTCGTCGTCTCTGCTCATGGCCTTCCTTCTGTGGTATCGGCGGTATGGCCGCACGAATCAACCGGGCAGGTGGATGTATGCCGGTGGTACGTCATGCACAGAGCATGCGGGCCGGGCAGCAACACGGCGTCGGGGAGATCCCTTGACCTGGGTGGATGCTCGGACGCCGTCGCGGATGATATAGCCATCGCGCTATATGTATAGCGCGAATGCTATTCCGCGTCAATACCCCGCGTGCCGCGCCACAGAGACAGCGACAGCGAGCCAATCACCACCAGCGGCGGCAGCCACCACCCCGCCCAGCCGGCGTGGACGAGCAGGGCGGCGAGGCCGACGGCGACCACGACGCCGACCGCCGTCGTCCAGTCGTCGCCGATCACGAAGTCGTACAGGAAGCGGCCGAAGGAGGCGAGGGCGGTCATCGTCCGGCCGCCGTGCCTGCCGCGGGGAGGGAGAGCGCCGCGTGCCTGGCCGTGAGCAGCCTGACCAGGATCCACGACGCCGCGGCGTAGAACGCGAGCAGGACGAGCAGCGCCAGGTCGCTTCCCGGCCAGGAGACGCCCGCGCCCTCGGCCGCCCAGAACGTGCCGAAGGTGGTCAGCAGCAGTCCCACCGCGTACTTCAGGGTGTTCTCCGGCACCCGGCCGAGCGGCGCGCGGACGCGCAGGCCGACGATCGCGACGACGACGATCGCGGCGACGGCGCCGGCGGCGGCCAGAGGGATGTTTCCCTGGTTGCTTCCGAACGTGACGACGATGAACGCCACCTCGAGACCTTCCAGCAGGACGCCCTTGAACGCGACGGTGAAGGAGTACCAGTCCATGCTGGCGCGGCTCGTCTCGCCGGCCGCCGCAGCCTGCGCGGTCTCGCGGCGATAGATCGCCTCCTCGTCGTGCAGCGCCTTGAACCCGCTGGCCCGCAGGATCGCCTTGCGCAGCCACTGCAGCCCGAACACCAACAGCAGGCCGCCGACCACGACCCGGAGGCCGCGGATCGGGATCACCGTCAACGCCGGCCCCAGCACCAGCACGACCGCGGCCAGGGCGGCACTCGCAGCCGCCACCCCGAGCAGCGTTGATCGCCAGCCGCGGGAGACGCCGACCGCGAGCACGATCGTGAGCGCCTCCACCCCCTCAACGGCGCTGGCCAGGAACGAAGCGAGGAACAGGAAGACGCCGCTCACAGCGGCTCAACGTAGCACTCAGTCGCTCGCGGTCCGCGCGGGCGTGGTTCGCGGCCGACACCTCGACCTGGATGCGCCGCGGCGGCCGCTGGCTGTGCGCGGCTCACACCGAGTGGATCGCCGGCGACGCGTTCGGGCGGGTCGGCTGAGCACCCGAAGCGGGGTCACGCCGCTGTCACAGCCCGGTGGCGCAACACGTGCGTCTGGCACCGGCGTTGCACGAATTCCGATAGCAAAACGGGGTCGCCGCCTCGAAATTCGTAGAATCGGGGCCGGTTTCCTACGAAATTCGTAGAATCGGGCGCAACACCGGTGCCAGGCGCCGGTGTTGCATTTGGAGCCCTTGGGGCCTCCACTAAAAGGCGATCCCGTGGCACCATGCGTCACCTCACCCACGTCGATCGAAGGACGTCAAGACCGATGGCAGATTCCCTCGTCACCCTGTACCAGGCGGAGTGGTGCCCCTTCTCCTCGGCGGTCCGCGAGGTGCTGACCGAGCTCGGCATCGATGCCGTCATACGGCAGGTGGAGCCCTGGCCCCAGCAACGCGAGCGGCTCCGCGAGCTGGCGGGAACAGATCAGATCCCAGTCATGCAGACCGAGGACGGACGGATCCTCCGCGGCACCCGTGAGATCTTCGCCCACCTCCGGGAGCGCGAGCCGTGGCGATTTGCCGCGGCGCATCGACGACGCTTCGCCGATCACCGCGACGCACGAGAATCCGATGCGGCCGGCAAGCTGCTCGAGTACTTCAGGGACGCGGGCGAGCTCGAGTCGCGCGAGCCGCGGGAGGCACCGGCCGGCGAGGCGACGGTCGTGAACGTACCCGAAGCGCACAGGTACGAGCTGCTTCTCGACGGTGAGCGGATCGGGGAGCTGGCTTACCGCCAGCGCAAGGACCGGATCGCGTTCACCCACACCAATGTCAACCCTGCCTACGAGGGCCGGGGGTTCGGCAGCCGCCTGGCCGAAGCCGCGCTGGCCGAGGCTCGCCGTCAGGGGCTGGCCGTCGTCCCGCTCTGCCCCTTCATCGCCTGGTACATCGAGCAGCACCCCGAACACGAGGACCTGGTCGCGGCCGACTACGCGGGCCGGCGCGACGCGTCGTAGCCACTCACGATGTACCGCAGAAGCGCCGAAAGCCGCTCAACCAAGCGGCTTCCGGGGCATGCGCTGGAGAGGACTTGAACCTCCACGACCCATTCAGGTCACAAGGCCCTCAACCTTGCGCGTCTACCAATTCCGCCACCAGCGCGAGGGCCGACTGAGTCTACAGCAGGAATCCGAGCACAATCCCGTTTGCCGCGAACAGGATCGCCACCAGGACGGTGAGGCGGTTCAGGTTTCGCTCCATCACGGCGGTGCCGCCGAAGCTGCTCTGGCCGGGGTTGAACATGCCCGACAGCCCGGCATCCTTGCCGGAGTGCATCAGCACCAGCACGATCAGCAGCCCCGCCAGGAGCATCTGCGTGAACGAGAACAGGAACGCCATGGATCTCAGTCTACCAACACGGTTCCGGGCGCCCCGCCGCCCAGCTCGCCCACGACGGGCCACCCCAGCCGCTCCGCGTCGGCCGGCGAAACCGCGGCCAGCAGCCCGCCCGACGTCTGCGCGTCACAGGCGATCAGCCGCTCCACCTCGTCCAGGTGCTCGCCGAACGTCGCGTAGGCGTCCGCGGCCTCCAGGTTGGTGCGGGTGCCGCCGGGAACCACGCCGCTCTCGGCGAGCTCGCGCACGCCCGGTAGCAGCGGCACTGCGTCCATCCGCAGCCGCGCCCACGTGCCTGACCCGGCCGCCAGCTCACGGGCGTGCCCGACCAGCCCGAATCCGGTCACGTCGGTGACCGCGCTCGGCGCAACCTCCCGCAGCTGCGCCGCAGCCCGGTCGTTCAGCGTCGTCATCGACTCCACCGCTGCCTCCACCACGCTCGGCTCTGCCTGCTCCCGCTTGATCGCCGTGGCCACGATCCCGGTGCCGATCCGCTTGCTGAACACCAGCACATCGCCCGGCCGGCCGCCCGTGTTCGTCCAGATCCGGTCGGGGTGCGCGAACCCGGTCACCGCCATCCCGTACTTGGGCTCGGGGTCGTCGATCGAATGGCCGCCCGCGATCGCCACTCCCGCGGCCTGCGCCACCTCCGCGCCGCCCCGCAGGATCTCGCCGAGCAGCTCCATCGGCAGCGCCTTCGGGAAGGCCACCACGTTCAGCGCGAACGCCGGCGTCGCACCCATCGCGTAGATGTCGGAGATGGCGTTGGTGGCGGCGATCCGCCCGAACGTGTGGGGATCGTCGACCAGCGGCGTGAAGAAGTCGATGGTAGTTACCACCGCCAGCTCGTCAGACATGCGCCAGACCGCACCGTCGTCCAGCGACTCGTTTCCGACCAGCAGCTGAGGCGGCCGCGGGGCCGCCGGCAGCCCGGCCAGCACCTGTGACAACGAGCCGGCCGGCAGCTTGCATGCGCAGCCGGCGCCGTGCGAGAGCTCTGTCAGCCGGATCTGGGTCGCCACCCGGTAAGCGTACCGGGGCGGGATGCAGCACTATGCTCATGCCATGGCGGACATCGATCCCGACCGGGCCGCAGAGCGGGTGCAGAAGCTGATCATCGTCGGCGACAACCGGCTCAAGCAGGGCGGCGACGACAAGTACGCGAAGGCCCGCGGCACGTTCGAGCAGGCCCTGCGCCTGGCCGAGGAGGCCGGCATCGACGAGCGCTTCCGCCCCTTCATCGAACGCCGGCTGGAGAGCATCGACGAGCTCGGCCCGGGCGGCGCCTAGGCCAGCAGCTCGGCCAGCTCCGCGCGCTCCGGCGGCCCCGCCCACCGCTGCACCACCTCGCCGCTTGAGTCCACGTACAGCACCGTCGGAACCGCCCGCCCATGGTCTCCGGCGCGACCGTGCAGCTCGATCACGATCGCGTCGGCGTGGTGCACCGCGACCGTGGCCGCCAGGCGGTTCAGGGAGACGCGGCAGGCCGGGCTGGCGGGCGCTGAGTACTGCACGAACGCGCCGCGCGCGGGGAACTCCCGCAGCCCCACGTCGGCCGGATCGAGCCGGCCGGCCGGCCGCGACGACGGCCTGCGCGTGCGCACGCCGGCGATCAGCGCGGCGCCCGCGCCGAGCCCGCTGACCACCAGCAGTCCGGGTTCAACCATCGCCTCCGGAGGTTACCTCCACGAGCAGCTGCTCCACCAGCTCGGCGGAGTGCGCAAGCGAGTGCCGCTGCGCCACCTCCACCGCCGCCGGGCACGGCACCGGCAGCGCGGCCGCCGCTCGCATCCCCTCGGCGATGGCCGCGACATCGAGCGGATCGACCAGGACGCCGCAGGCATCGGTGACGTACTCCGGCGGTCCGCCCACCCTGGTCGCCACCACCGGCCGCCCGCTTGCCAGCGCCTCAAGCAGCGCCTGGCCCTGCGGCTCCACCAGGCTGGGCTGGCAGTAGACGTCGCACGCGCGGTAGAGCTCAGGCATCCGGCCCGGTTCGACCCGACCCAGGAACGCGACCCGCTCCGGCGCCGCAGCTCGCAGCTCCGCCTCCAGCGGGCCGGCCCCGGCCACGGTCAGCGTGCCCGAGCCGAGCCGCCCGAAGGCCTCCATCAGCCGGCCCAGATTCTTGCGCTCCGTGAGGCTGCCCGCCACCAGGTAGCGCGGCCCGTCGCCCTCGAAACGAGGTGAGGGCGCAAAGGTTTCGGTGTCCACCCCGCAGTCGATCACCTCGATCCGCCGGGGATGGCCCGGTACTCGCAGCGCCAGGTACTCCGACACGCAGATCACCGCCGCGGCACGGCTCACCACCCGGCGCGTCAGCCCGCCCACCAGCGGCACCGTGCCGACGTTGGCGACGTCCTGCCCGTGCGCCGTGATCACGAACGGCGCACCCGCCGCCATCGCCACCAACCCGGTCGGCACCAGGTAGTGGGCGTAGATCACGTCAGGGTGGTGCCGGCGCACCAGCCGGCGCGCGCGCACCAGCAGCTGCAGGTAGGCGAGCGGCGTGCGCAGCCGCCCGCGTGCGCCTGACTCGAGCACGGCCTCGTCCAGCTCGTGGCCGCGTGCGCGCAACGCCTCGGCCAGACGCTGGACGAACACGCCGTACTCGGGCCGCTCACGGCTGGGGTACATGTTGGAGAGCAGCAGGATCCGCATCAGGGCGCGAGCGTTTCGAGCTGCTGCAGCAACGAGGCGCTGGCTTTGGGCCCGGTCAGTGACAGGTAGCTGACCCGCGACCCGTCCTGCAGCAGCCCCATGAAGGTGGCCGCGGCCATGTGGCAGGCGCAGGCCTGCGGATGCACCACCACGCCGCTGCGGCCGCGGTTGGACTGCGGCTTCTGCGTCGAGACCCCGTAGACGGTGTTGGCGTTGGCGCGGAGGTAGTCCAGGTATGCGCGGGCGCCGGCCGCCGAGTCGAACTGCACGGTGCGCGAGACCACGATCTGCAGGTGCTTCGACTGGCCCTGGAAAGTGCGCTGAGCAGCGCTTCGGAACCCCCAGCCCGAGAGCTTGTTCGCCACCGCCGGCAGGGCGTCCTGGTGAGCCAGCGACGAGGCGTCCAGCACCTGGGCGGTGCTGGGCAGGTAGGGCACGGCGGAGGCCGGCAGCACCGCCGGCGGCGGGTCCGAGGAGGAGGGCGCGCCCGACCCGCTGCCGCACGCGGACGCCGCCAGCAGAAGGGCCACGAGCGAGGCAAGCGGCATCACACCCGGTCTAGACATCCCTTTCACGGTACCGGTATATTCGCGCACCTGGACACCGAACGGAGGGTTCTCATGCGGTCGATGGATCGACGCGGATTTCTTGCAGGCTCAGCCAGTCTCGGCGCCGGAGTGCTGCTCTCTGGTTGTGGCTCATCCAGCTCCGGTGGGTCGTCGGCAAGCACGTCGCGCCCGAAGATCGGCCAGGAGCCCGGCAACATGACCATCCTCGAGTGGGACGGCTATCAGGCGGCCGGCACCAAGGCCCAGACCACCAAGGGCATCGTCTTCGGCAAGGACTACACCGACGAGTTCGGCGCAAACGGCCTTGCCTACAGCCTCATCACCAACGACAGCCAGGCGATCGGCAAGGTGCGCACCGGCTCGAAGTTCGACGTGCTGCACCCCTGCGCCGAGAACTTCAAGGACTACGTCGACGGCGGCTTCGTGCAGCCCTGGGACACCAGCCTGCTGCCCAGCTTCGCCAACCTCAACCCGGCGCTGGTCAAGGGCGGCCAGTTCAACGGCCAGCAGTACGCGATCCCGTGGGACTGGGGATACGGCAGCGTCATCTACCGCACCGACATGGTCGACCCGGCCGACGCAACAGGCTGGGAGCTGTTCTGGAACCCGAAGTACAAGGGCCGCATCTCGATGTGGAACGGCGCCACCACCAACTTCGAGATCGCCGCGCTGAAGCTCGGCTTCCCGGAGATGGACAACCTCAGCAGCGACCAGCTCGACCAGGCCACCCAGTCGCTGATCGAACAGAAGCCGCTGAACAAGTTCCTCTGGGTCAGCGAGTACACGAACCTGCAGCCGGCGCTCACCAACGGCGACATCTGGATCGCCTACAGCTGGCAGGACCAGTGGGTGTACGGGCGCGAGCACAAGCCGCCGATCCCGTTCAACTTCATGCAGCCCACCCAGGGCCGGCTTGGCTGGTACTGCGGGTTCATGCTCGGCAAGGACACCGCCAACTACTACCACGCGCACAAGTACGTGGAGTCCTATATCAACCACCAGGCCTGCCTGTCCCTGACCAACAACTTCTACTACGGCAGCGCCGACGCGACCGTGAAGCTCAGCGAGATCAGCGACCCGCTGCTGGCCAAGTCGCTCTCGATCGGAGATCCCAACGTGCTCTCCGACACCAGCAAGGTGCACCTGCAGAGCTGGGAGCCGAACGAGATCGCGGTTCAGACCGCCTGGGAGAAGGTCACAGCTGCATAGTGACCACGGCTTCCAGCTGATCAGCGAATGAGCGCCGTCCGGCCGCGGGCACGTCGTTCGGCGTCGATTCTACGGCCCGGCTCGGGCTTGCTGATACTGCCGCCGGCGGTGTGGGTGCTGGCCGTCCTGGTTGCGCCGATCGTGCTGATCGGCCTCTACAGCGTCAACCTCAAGACCAACCTGCTGGGCGTGCCGACGGCGTTCTCGACGGCCAACTGGAAGGACTTCCTGCCGCCCGGCTCCAACCCGTTCTGGGACCGCTTCAAGATCTCGATGACGATCACGGTGGCGGTGTCGGTGATCACGGTCGTGGCCGCCTACCCGCTGGCGTACTTCCTGGCCTTCGTCGCCGGCAAGCGGCGCTACGCGCTGCTGATGGTGCTGCTGGCGCCGTTCTTCACGAGCTATCTGCTGCGCGTTATCGCATGGCAGGTGATCCTGAACAACCACGGCGTCTTCAACTCGCTGCTGTGGGACCTGGGCCTGCGGCCGCACGGCGACGGCATCCCGTGGCTGATCTACTCGAAGTTCTCGGTCGGGCTGGTGCTGTTCTACTCGTGGGTGCCGTTCGTGGCGGTGCCGATGTTCGTGGTGCTGGACACGATGGACCGCTCGCTGATCGAGGCCGCGCACGATCTCGGCGCGTCCCGGCTGACCGCATTTCTGCGCGTCACGTTCCCGCTCAGCATCCCGGGCGTGATCGCGGGCTTCGTGTTCGTGCTGATCCCGACCACCGGTGAGTTCATCACGCCGCTGCTGGTCGGCGGGCCCAGCAGCTTCATGTTCGGCAACTCGATCCAGTCCTTCTTCACAGACACTCCCAACTGGAACTACGGCGCGGTGCTGGCGCTGTGGCTGGTGGCGGTCGTGCTGGTGATGCTGCTCGTATTCGGGCGCTACCTCAGCACCGATCTCGAGGACGCGGCGACGTGACCAGCGCCGTGGGCCGGCTGGGCCGGATCGGTCTGAGCAGCTACTTCACTCTGCTGGTGCTGTTCCTGTACGCACCGCTGGTCGTGCTCGTGGTCTTCTCCTTCGAGGACAGCTACATCCAGGCGCTGCCGTGGGCCGGCTTCACCACCAAGTGGTTCCACACCGCCTTCGCCAACTCCGACCTCACGTCGGCCCTTCGGCGCAGCGCGATGATCGGCCTGCTGGACGGCCTGGCGGCGACAGCGCTTGGCACCATGGCGGCCGTGGCGCTGGCACGCCGGCACCTTTTCATGCGGCCGCTGTGGACGACGCTGTTGCTGCTGCCGCTGGTGGTGCCCTACATCGTGCTCGCGATCGGCATGGTGATCGTGCTGCACCAGCTCGGCTACCAGTCGTCGCTGAGCGCCGTGCTGGTCGGCCACATCGCGATCTCCCTGCCCTACTCGCTGCTGGTGGTGCTGCCGCGGCTGCGCACGCTTGACGCCTCGATCGTCGAGGCCGCCCGCGACCTGGGTGCCAACCCCAGCAAGGCCTTCATGCTGGTGACGCTGCCGCTGCTGGCACCGGCGTTGGTTGCGAGCGTGATCATCGCCTTCACGATCTCGTTCGATGAGTTCGCGATCGCCTCGTTCATCGCGCCTCCCGGCTCCCCCACCTACCCGGTGTTCCTGTACTCGGGGACGCGCACGCCGTCGCTCGAGCCCCAGGTGATCGCGATCGGCGCGATCGTGGTGGCGCTGTCGATGGTGCTGGTGCTCTCGGCCGAGATCGGCCGGCGGTGGGCGGACAGGCGGCTGGCATCAGCGTAGAATCGCCGCGATGGCCGACCTGATCCCCTCACACAGCCCGACGCTCGACAGCGCGCTGGCGATGCTGGCCGGCGTGCGCGAGGCGGCCGCCGCAGAAGGCCTGGCGCTGGCCGCAGCGGTGGTCGACGCCGGCGGCCATCTGATCGCCAGCCAGCGCATGGACGGCACGCCTCTGGGCGCGCCCGCGCTGGCGGCCGACAAGGCCTACACGGCCGTGCTGTGGGGCATGCGCACCGGCGAGTTCATGGAGTCGACGCAGCCCGGAGGCGTGGATTGGAGCTACCCCAGCACCAATCCGAGGGTGGTCGTCTACGCGGGCGGGCTGCCGCTGTACCGCGACGGGCAGCTGGTGGGTGGCATCGGCGCCAGCGGCGGCACCGCCGAGCAGGACGAGGCCTGCGTGGGCGCGGCTGCCAAGGCGGCCGGCTACGACATCGACGCCTAGCGGATCGTCGGTTCTGCTCGCATGCTGCGCGCGACCTGGCCGACGGCCGCCGCGGCGCCGAAGCTGAGCACCACCAGCAGCGCGTAGGCCGTGCGGTCGCCGGCGTGGGTCGCGACGGCCGCGCCCAGCACCGGCCCCACCACCGCGCCGGCGCCCCAGATCACGTTGATCAGCCCCAGCACCAGCCCGTGCCCGAGCCCTGCCCGGTCAGCCCCGTCGGCGCCCAGCGGGTAGCCGACGCCGTACAGCACCGACTGGATCGGGATGATCGCCACCAGCATGAACGCGAACAGATCGGTGCCCAGCGGCAGCAGCAACACGGCCACCGCGCCGCCCGTCGCCAGGCACGCGGCCCGGGCCAGCGGCAGCCGGCCGGTGCGATCGCCCAGCCGCCCGGTGGTGGTGATCGTGACCGCGCCCAGCGCTGCGCCGCCTGCGTACAGGAACCCC
>JAICYJ010000078.1 GCA_025934255.1 Thermoleophilia bacterium
CGCCGGCGAGGTGGCGGTGAAGGTGTTCAGCCGCTCCGAGGGGTTCGCCTCGCGCGCGGCCCGTGAGGCGCGCACGGCGACCAAGCTCGACCACCCGAACATCCACACCTGCCTGGGCGTCGAGCAGGACGATGACCACGCTTACCTGATCTCGCGCCTCGTGGTCGGCAAGCGGCTCGACCGGTCGCAGCTCTCCGACGAGGAGGCCGTGCGCGCGATCGCCGCCGTGGCGGACGCGCTCGCCCACGCGCACGAGCGCGGAGTCGTGCACCGCGACGTGAAGCCGTCGAACATCCTGATCGGCGACGACGGCGCGATCGTGCTGACCGACTTCGGCATTGCGCGCGACGAGGACGCCCGCGACCAGACGCTGGACGAGCGCGTGCTGGGCACGCTCTCCTACATGGCGCCAGAGCAGGCGTCCGGCGACCAGGCCACCGGCGCCACCGACGTGTGGGCGGCGGCGCTGACGCTGTACGAGGCGCTGACCGGCGCCAACCCCTTCCGCACGAAGTCGCTGAGCGACCTGCTGGAACGGCTGGCCGCGGGCACCACGCCGCTGGTACAGGAGCGGCCAGACCTGCCGCGGTCGCTGTCCCGCATCGTCCAGCAGGCGCTGCACCGCGACCCCCGCAGGCGTCCCTCGGCGATCGAGCTGCGAGACGGCCTGCTGGCGGCGATGCGAAGTGAGGTCGACGACGACGACGTGGTCAGCGCCGCGCACAAGCGCGCTCCGCGCGAGCTGCCTCGGTTCGAGCGCCTGCAGCAGCCGGTCGCGACCGCGATGCTTTCGCTGTCGCTGGTGTACATGCTGAGCGCCTTCCCGGTCTACCCGCAGGCCTGGACGCTGCCCCTGGCGGCGGTGGTGGCGGCCCTCTACTGGCGCTGGCCGGTGGTGGCCACGAGCGTGGCCGCGGCCCTCTGCCTGCCCGCGTTCTGGAACTACTCGCAGGCGGCTGCGCTGATCTACGCGCCCCTGGCTGCGATCTGGATCCGGGCCGGCCGCAAGTGGGGCGCACGCATGCTGGTGCCCTTGACCGCCATCCCCCTGACCCTGCTCGGGATCGGCCCGGCCGTGGTGCTGGTGGCGGCCACCGCACCCACCCCGCGGCGGCGGGCGGCGGAGGCGGCGGCCGGCGGCCTGGTCGCGATCATGACCGCGCCCCTGATCGCGGCACGGGCGACGCAGGGGCTGCCCAGTGCGAACTCGCCGCTGGTCTACCTGACCGCGCTGGAGCGCTCACCGTCAACCGTGCTGGTATGGCTCGCGGTGATCGGCTTCAGCGTGCTTCTGCCCGTCGCCTGGGCGCAGGCCGGAGGGCGGCGCGTGCAGGCGCTGGCGCTGTGGGGTATCGGATTCGCGCTGGTCGCCGCCGGACTGCCGGCGGCCCTGGCAAGCCATCCAGGTGCGCTCGCACCTGCGGTAGGAGCGGCGGCACTCGTGGCTATACTGCCTGCCGCCTCGGCGGTTGCTGCGCCCCGCTTCCGGCTGGGCCGGTAACGGCCGTCGCCCACGTACTCCGCAACCGGAACGCACGGCTGAGCCTCCTTCGCAACATCGAGCAGAAGATCAGCGGCCTCTTTGAGGGCGTGTTCTCGCGCACGTTCCGTTCGACCGTGCAGCCGGTCGAGCTGGCGCGCAAGCTGGCCAAGGAAATGGACGACCACAAGACCATCTCGATCCACCGCGTCTACGTGCCGGACGAGTACACCGTCTTCCTGAACCCCGCCGATCGCGAGCAGTTCGCGGCATACGAGACGCAGATGCGAAACGAGCTGGTCGAGTACCTGGTCGAGCACGCCCGGCGCGAGGGCTACTCGCTGGCGGCGCGTCCGCTGGTGCTGCTGGAGACCGACGACGACCTCACCGTCGGCACCTTCGGGATCGCCGTCTCCACGCAGAGCCCGGCCAGCGCAGCCGAGGCGGCACGCGCACCCGAGCCCGCACAGTCGGACACTCCTGCCCGCGACCCGCAGCCGCCGGCGGCACCGACCCTACCCGACCTGCCGCCGGCCGCGGTCGCGAGCCCGCCGCTGGCCGCGGGCGCCACCATGATCTACGCCCCCGGCGACGATGACGGCGAGCAGCAGCCCCCGGCCGCAGCGGAGCCGGAGCCGCGCCAGGAGACGGCCACGCTGGAATGGGCCGAGGGCACGGTCACAATCGGCTCGCGAGTGGTCACCATCGGCCGCTCGAGCGACTGCGACGTCCGCGTCGACGATGCCAACGTGTCCCGCCGCCATGCCGAGGTGCGGCGGATCGGCGACGGCTACTCGCTGGTCGACCTGGGCTCGACCAACGGCACCGAGGTGAACGGCCAGCGCATCCAGGAGACGGCGCTGATGAACGGCGACGTGATCTCGGTCGGCACGACCCGGATCACGTTCGAGCGGCGCCTTGGTTGAGCAACTACTGCTCGTCCTTCAGGTCGCGTTCGTGGTGCTGCTCTACCTCTTCATCTGGCGGGTAGTGCGGGTCGCCTCGCGTGACATATCGGTCGGCCAGGAGAGCATGGTCCTGACCCCGGTGCGGCCGGACGCAGCACCGGTACGGGCAAGCGGCGTGCTGGTGGTGACCGCCAGCCCCGAGCTTGAGCCCGGCACCCGGCTGGAGATCCGGGCCGAGCTGGTGGCGGGACGTGACCCGCATAACGCCATCTCGATCCCCGCGGACGGATACGCTTCCGGTCGCCATGCCCGGTTCCTGCGCGGAGACCAGTCAGACATCGTTGAGGATCTCAAGTCGACGAACGGGACCTACGTGAACGGCCGGCGGCTGGGCGGCGCACAGCCGCTGCGTCCCGGCGACGTGGTCACGATCGGGCAGACGCAGCTCACCTACGAGGAGCCGACGTGACCGCGCTGGGCGTCGTGGACGAGGCCGGCCTCACCCAGACCGGGCACGTGCGGCGCAACAACGAGGACTCCTACCTGATCCGGGGCGACCTGTTCATGATCGCCGACGGCATGGGCGGCGCCGCCGCCGGAGAGGTGGCCTCCTCCATGTGCGCGCAGGCCTTCGCCGAGATCGACCTGATCCGCAACCGCGGCGACGGCGCCCTGCGCGACGCCATCATCGTCGCAAACACCCGCATCCACGATCGCGCCGCCAGCGACCCGGCCGCCTCCGGGATGGGCACCACCGTGACGGCGGCGCTGGTCGAACGCGACGGCCGCGTGGCGCTGGCCAACGTCGGCGACAGCCGGGCATACCTGCTGCGCGAGGGCGCCCTGCGACGCCTCACCGAGGACCACTCGGTGGTGGCCGAGCTGGTCGCGACCGGCCAGATCTCCGACTGGGAGGCGAGCAGCCATCCCCAGCGAAACGTGGTCACGCGAGTGCTCGGCGCCGAGGCCACCGTACAGGTCGACACCTTCTGGCTGGAGGCGCAGGACGGCGACGTGGTGCTGCTCTGCAGCGACGGCCTCACCGACATGGTGGCGGAGGAGGAGTTCGCGAAGCTGCTGGCGGCGGACAAGAGCTGCGAGCAGATCGCGCGCGACCTGGTGCGGGCGGCGCTGGCGCAGGGGGGCGAGGACAACGTCACCACGGTGCTGTTCCGGATCGGGCCCAGCCAGGCGCAGGAGGCCGCGCAGCCGCGGACGGTGCTGACCCAGGATCCTGACCTGGAACCGGTCGACGACGGGGGTGGTGGCCGGAGCCGCAAGCGCACCGTGCTGCGGGTCATGACGACGCTGGGCGTGATCGCGATCCTGGGCGCGGGCAGCATCTACTTCCTGCGCTGGGCGCACTTCGTGGGCGCCGACGAGTCGAGCGGCCATGTCGCCGTCTACCAGGGCCTTCCCATCGAGCTGTTCGGCGGCGTCAAGCTCTACCACGAGGTGTCGGACACGCACATCGCCTACGCGGCGCTCAACCAGGCCACCCGCAAGAAGCTGTTCGACCACACGATCCGCTCCGACGCCAGCGCCCGCTCGGTGGCCGAGAGCGCCGGCAGCTCTGGCCCATGAGGTCCGCGCGCTTCCGCGAGCTCTGGAACCTGCTCGCGGTCGCCGTCCTCACGGGCGTCGGCTTCCTGAGCGTGTACACGGCGCGCCAGCAGGAGATCACCAGCACCTCGCTGATCTACGCCGCGTTCTTCCTGGCGCTCTACTTCGTGGCGCACCTGGGGCTGCGCGCCGGGCTGCCGGACGCGGACCCCTGGCTGCTGCCGCTGTCGGCGCTTCTGACGGCCATGGGGCTGACCGAGATCTACCGCCTGAACCCGCTGCTGGCGCGGGACCAATCGATCTGGATCGTGGTCGGGTTGGGCGGGTTCCTGGCCCTGATCCTGCTGGTCGGAGACCAGCGCAAGCTGGAGTCGTACAAGTACACGCTGGGCGTGGCGGCGGTGGCGATGCTGGTGATCACGATGCTGGTGGGCACGACCATCAACGGCGCCAAGCTGTGGCTGCGGGTGGGCGGCATTCAGGTGCAGCCGGGCGAGTTCGCAAAGCTGCTGCTGGTGATCTTCCTGGCCGGCTACCTGCGCGAGAAGCGGGAGCTGCTGACGATGGCGCACCGCCGGATCCTGGGGGTGGGCCTGCCGGCGGCCCGGCACCTGGGGCCGTTGCTGGCGATGACGGGCGTGGCGCTGGGCGTGGTCGCGGTGATGAACGACATGGGCACGGCGCTGCTCCTGTACGGCATCTTCCTGGCGATGGTCTACGTCGCGACCGGCCGCCAGCTGTACACGGTGGCCGGGTTGGCGCTGTTCGTGGGCGGATCGTTCCTGGTCTACCGGCTCACCCCGCACGTGCAGGAGCGCTTTCAGGTGTGGCTCGACCCCTGGAAGACCCCGCACACCAACGGCTACCAGATCATCCAGTCGATCGAGTCGATCGCCGACGGCGGCATCTTCGGCTCCGGCCTGGGCCGCAGCTTCCAGGTGTTCAGCAACGGCAGCTCGGTGATCCCGGCCGCCCAGACCGACGGCATCTACGCGGTCTGGGCCAACGAGACCGGTCTCGCTGGAGCCGCCGGGATGCTACTGATCTACCTGCTGTTCGCCTACCGCGGCTTCAAGATCGCGAGCGTGGCCGATGACAGCTTCTCGAAGCTGCTGGCCGCGGGGCTCACGTTCACCGTGGTGCTCCAGGCCTTCCTGATCGTCGGCGGCATCACCCGCCTGATCCCGCTGACCGGCATCACGCTGCCGTTCGTCAGCTACGGCGGCAGCTCCGTGGTCTCGAACTTCATGCTGCTGGCGCTGCTCCTGATGGTGTCGTCGCGCACCGCGAGGGTGCGAAGATGAATCCGCGCATCGGCACCCTGTTCAAGCTGTGCGCGGGCGCCTGCCTGGTGCTGATCTCGTTCACCGCCTACTGGCAGATCTGGGCGGCGTCGGGCCTGGCCGCCCGGCAGGACAACGCCCGCCTCGTCTACCGGCAGCTGCAGATCAAGCGCGGGCTGATCCTGGCCGCCAACGGCCACACGGTGCTGGCCACCAACACCGAGCGCACGAAGGACGGCCTGAACATCTTCCTGCGCCGCTATCCGCTGGGGCCGTTGTTCGGCCACCCGATCGGGTACAACACGGTCGGCTCCGGGCGCTCCGGGCTGGAGCTGTCCCAGAACGACTACCTGACCGCCTCCAACGCCGACCTCTCGACCGTGCTGGGCCGGATCGGCGACAAGCTGCAGGGCGAGACGGTGACGGGCAACGACGTGGTCACCAGCCTGTCGGTGCCGGCTCAGCAGGCGGCGATGCAGGGCCTGAAGGGCCACTCCGGCGCCGTGGTTGCGATCGAGCCGAGCACCGGCCGGGTGCTGGCGATGGCCTCGACGCCCGGGTACAACCCGAACACCGTCGCCCGCAACTTCGCCAAGCTGAACAAGCCGAGCAGCGGCGCTCCGCTGCTCAACCGCGGCACCCAGGGCCTGTACGCACCGGGCTCCACGTTCAAGGTGGTGACGGCCACCGCGGCCCTTCAGAGCGGCAAGTTCACGCCCAACACGCTGATCAACGGGCACGGCACCTGCATCACCGTGCAGACGGTGCCGCTCTGCAACGCCGGCGGCGAGAGCGCCGGGGTGGTGTCCCTGTCCGACGCGCTCACGTTCTCCTACAACACGGTGTTCGCACAGGTGGGACAGGCGGTCGGTCAGCAGCGCCTGTACGCAACCATGCGGGACTACGGGTTCTTCCGCGATCCGCCGCTCGACTATCCGTCCGACGAGATGGAGCCGAGCGGGCTCTACAGCCACGGCCACCTGCTGTCGCAGCGGGCGCCGATCGACGTCGGCAGGGTGGCGATCGGGCAGGAGCGGCTGGGGGTGACGCCGATCCAGATGGCCGAGGTGGTGGCGACCGTCGCCAACCACGGCGTGCGCATGCGGCCGAGCCTGGTCGACCGGGTGGTCACGCCCGGCGGCGGCAACATCTACACCACGCATCCGGAGCAGCTCGTGCGCGTGATGTCGCCGCAGACGGCCAACGAGCTGCGAGACATGATGCGGCGGGTCGTAGAGGAGGGCACCGGTCAGGCCGCGAATGTTGGAAACCTGTCGGTTGCAGGTAAGACCGGCACCGCCGAGACCGGAGTGTCAGGACTCAACACCGCATGGTTCATCGCATTCGCCCCCGCGGACAACCCCAAGATCGCAATCGCGGTCACGATCGAGCGCACGCCCGAGTTCGGCGGCACCATCGCCGCGCCGATCGCGGCCAAGGTAATCACCGCCTACCTGGGCCAGGGCGTGGCAAAGTAGGGCCGACCTACAAGGCAGGGTCGAACTAGTTGGGCGTAGACAACATCATCGGCGAGCTCTTCGACGGCCGCTACCGGCTGGAACGCCGGATCGGGGCCGGCGGCATGGCGGACGTCTACCTGGCGCAGGACGAGTCCCTGCATCGCCGGGTGGCGATCAAGATCCTGGCCGACCGCTACACCCGCGACCCCGGTTTCGTGGAGCGGTTCCGCCGCGAGGCGACGGCCGCTGCCGGCCTCAGCCACCCCAACATCGTCTCCATCTACGACCGCGGCGAGGCCGAGGGCACCTACTACATCGCGATGGAGTACATCGAGGGCCCGACGCTCAAGGAGGAGATCACCGAGCGCGCGCCGCTGCCCGAGGCGGAGGCCGTCGGCTACGCCGTGCAGGCGCTGCAGGCGCTCGAGTTCGCGCACCGCCGCGGCGTGATCCACCGCGACATCAAGCCCCACAACATGATGCTGACGCCCGACGGCCTGCTGAAGGTGACCGACTTCGGCATCGCCCGCGCCACCAACGAGGTGGAGATGACGGAGGTCGGCTCGATCGTGGGCACGGCGCAGTACCTGTCGCCCGAACAGGCCCGTGGCCACAGCGTCGGGCCGCAGTCGGACATCTACTCGATGGGCGTGGTGCTGTACGAGATGCTGACCGGCGAGGTGCCGTTCACGGGCAGCTCGGCGGTCGAGATCGCAATGAAGCAGGTGAACGAGGCACCGCAGCCGCCCAGCACCAAGAACCGGCTGATCACCCACGGCCTCGAGCAGGTGGTGATGCGGGCGCTGGCCAAGGACCCGGCCCTGCGCTTCCACTCGGCCAGGGAGATGGCCGATGAGCTCGAGCGCACGCGTCGCGGCCTGGCCGTCTCGCAGGACACCGCGCAGGCGACGGCCGTGATCGGCGCCTACGAGGCCGGGGAGGCAACCAGCGTGATGGGCGCCCCGCCGCCCACTGCGCCGCCACCGCCGCCGCAGGCCAAGCGCAGCGCCGTCCCCTGGCTGCTGGTGGCGCTGCTCTTGCTGGCCAGCGCAGTGGTCGGCTACGTCGTCTACCAGCAGCTGCAGGGCAGCGACCAGGTGAAGGTGCCGGACGTGCGCGGATTCACCACGAAGCAGGCGCAGACGCAGCTGGTCCAGGCCGGGTTCACGACCGCCGTCGAACACAAGGCGAGCAAGAACGTGACCAAGGGCCAGGTGATCGACACCGATCCCCCGCACGGCAGCGAGGTCGACAAGGGCTCGAAGGTGGCCATCATCGTGTCGAAGGGGCCGAAGAGCGTGACGCTGCCGAACCTGCGCGGGAAAACGGCCAGCCAGGCGACCCAGGCGATCGTTGGTCTAGGTCTGCCTGTTCCCACTCAGACCCCGATCACCTCCAAGCTGCCGGTCGGCCAGGTGGTGCGCACCGACCCCAAGGCGGGCGTGATCCCCCCGGACACGGTCGTCACGCTGTTCGTGTCGACGGGCAACGTGAAGGTACCGAACGTGGCCGGCATGACCTGCGATGGCGCCAAACAGGCGTTGGCCGCATCCAGCCTGCAGGGCAGCTGCACGAACACCCCCAGCGACACGGTGCCGGCCGGCCAGGTGATCAGCCAGTCGCCGACGGCCGGCAGCCAGGCCCCGCAGGGCAGCACCGTCTCGCTCCAGGTGTCATCCGGCCCGTCGCAGGTGCAGGTGCCAGACGTCACCAACACCGACTACCACACCGCCCAGAAGACGCTGCAGAACGACGGGCTGCACGCGCAGCGCTCGGACTGCCTGGCGTCCGACCCCGCGATTCCCGACGGCACCGTGGTCGGTACCGACCCGCCGGCCGGCACGATGGTCGACCCCAAGTCCGACGTGACCGTGTTCGTGGCCGACTCGACGTCGACCACCCCCTGTCCGTGAGCGGGCGGCGGCGCATCAGGGTGGCGGTGCTGGGCGGCGGCCGCAGCTCCGAGCACGAGGTGTCGCTGCGGTCGGCGGCATCGGTGGTGGCGGCGCTCGACCCCGAGCGCTTCGACGTGGTGCCGGTGCAGATCGACCGCGGCGGCGCCTGGCAGATCGAGTCGTCGGCGCAGCTGTCCCTGGAGCCCGGGGACACGCAGATCGAGTCATCGGCCCGGCTGTCGCTGGAGCCCGGCGCCGAGGGCCGCTCGCTGGTGCCGACCGCTCCGGCCGGCGTGCCCGCTCCGGCCGGGATCGGCCCGATCGACGTGGTGCTGCCGATCCTGCACGGCCCCTTCGGCGAGGACGGGCGGCTGCAGGGGCTGCTGGACATGATCAACATCCCCTACGTCGGATCCGGCGTGGCGGCCTCGGCGCTGACCATGGACAAGGACAAGGTCAAGTACGTGCTGCGCGGCGTGGGCATCGCCGTGGCCGACCACGTGGTGCTGCGGAACCGAAGGTTCGGCGCGGCCGATGCCGAGGCGGTCGAGCGCCTGGGCTACCCCTGCTTCGTGAAGCCGGCCAACCTCGGCTCCAGCGTCGGCATCAGCAAGGTCACCGCACCGGACGGGCTGGCCGCCGCCGTCGAGCTGGCGTTCCGGCACGACCGCACGGTGCTGGTCGAGGAGATGATCACGGGCCGCGAGGTGGAGCTGGGCGTGCTCGGAAACAGCGATCCGCTGGTCAGCCCGCCCGGCGAGATCGTGATCGCAAACGACTCCGACTGGTATGACTACTCGGCCAAGTACGACGAGGGCGCCATGTCGCTGCGGGTGCCGGCCGAGCTGCCGGAGTCGGTCACCGCCGAGCTGCAGGAGGTCGCCCGCCGCGCCTTCGAGGTCTGCGGGTGCAGCGGCATGGCCCGCATCGACTTCTTCGTGACGCCCGAGGATCGGGTGGTGCTGAACGAGATCAACACCATCCCCGGCTTCACCTCCACCAGCGTCTACGCGGAGCTGTTCGAGGCGATCGGCATCGGCTACCCGCAGCTGCTGGAACGGCTGATCGAGCTGGCGCTCGAGCGGCACGCCGACGACCAGACATACGACTACTAGCTCCAGGCCGACACAGCCGGCTTTTTGACAAGAACCCTTTCGAAAGATATCTTTCGAAAGGTGGATGACAGGCGCACAATCAACCTCACCGACCCGCGGGCACTGCGGGCGCTGGCACACCCCACGCGGCTGCGCCTGGTCGGGCTGCTGCGCCGCGAGGGGCCGCTGACGGCGACCCAGGCGGGTGCGCTGATCGGCGAGGTGCCGGCCAGCGCGTCGTTCCACCTGCGGCAGCTGGCCAAGTACGGGCTGGTCGAGGAGGCGGCGGGAGGACGCGGCCGCGAGCGGCCCTGGCAGGCGACCGCGATGTTCACCAGCTGGTCCGCCGCGGGCGGATCGCCCGACCTGGCCATCGCCGACCAGATGCTGACCGCGGTGGTGGCCGAGCGCTACGCGGAGCAGCTGCAGGCGTGGCTGGCCGCGAAGCCCGGCGAGCCGGTCGAGTGGCAGGAGGCGGCGGGGCTGGGAGACGTGCTGCTGTACGTCACCGCCGACGAGCTGAGGCAGATCGGCGAGGGGCTGGACGACCTGCTGCGGCCCTACCTCGACCGGGTCGGCGACCGCAGCAAGCGGCCCGACGGCGCACGGCTCGTGAGCTTCATCCGGATGGCGCTGCCCACGGACGAACCGGATGCGCGTTGAGCTTCCCGCACGCCGCCTGGTCCCGGAGCTGCTGGCCGAAAACGCCGCGTTCCGGGGCCTCTGGATGGCGCAGTCGATCTCGCTGGTGGGCGACCAGGTGTCGATGCTGGCGCTGCCGCTGGTGGCGGTGCTGACGCTGCACGCCGGGCCGGCCGAGATGGGCTACCTGGTCGCCGCCAACCTGGTGCCGAGCTTGCTGTTCTCGCTGCACGCGGGCGTCTGGGCCGACCGCCGCGGCGACCGGCGGGGGCTGATGATCGCGACCGACGTGGGCCGGGCCGCGCTGCTGGCCACGATCCCGGTTGCGGCGGTGCTGGGCGTGCTGTCGATGACGCAGATGTACGTGGTCGCGTTTCTGGTGGGCAGCCTGACGGTGCTGTTCTGGGTCTCCTACAACGCCCTGTTCGTGGTGCTGGTGCCGCGCGAGCAGTTCATCACCGGCAGCTCGCTGCTGAACGGCAGCCGGGCGGTGTCGTTCATGGCCGGCCCCGCGATCGGCGGCCTGCTGGTGCAGGCGCTGACGGCGCCGCTGGCGGTGGGCGTGGACGCGCTCTCGTTCGTGGCATCGGCGCTGTTCATGCGCGGGATCGACTCGCCCGAGCCGGAGCCCGACCCGGAGGCCGGCAGCGGCGGTGTCATGGCGGGGCTGCGGTTCATCGCCCGCAACCCGATCATGCGCGCCTCGCTGGGCGCGACGGCCACCATCAACCTGTTCAACTTCATGTTCTTCGCGCTCTGGATC
>JAICYJ010000117.1 GCA_025934255.1 Thermoleophilia bacterium
CCTGCTGGGGCGGGTCTTTGGGCCCCCGGCCTTGCGGTCCGACTTACCGCCGGGGGGCGTCCCCCGGTAGTACCCCCCCCACTAATCGGGGGGGGGGCCGCACCGGGCCCCCCGCCCCCCTCTTGCACCTCTAGGCGCTGGAGCCGTTGTTGCCGGCCTCGGCGATCAACCGCTCGGCCAGCTCGCGCTTCTGATCGGCTGAGAACTTCTTCAGTTCGTTGTTCAGCGCCCGCTCGTTGATCGACACGTTCCAGTAGTCGAGCGACTCCATGCCCAGCAGGGCGGTCTTTCCGACGAACTGCCGGAGCACCTCGTTGGTCGGGCCCATCACCCAGCCGGCCTTGCCGTCACGCAGGTAGCGCTCCAGCTGCAGCGGCTCCTTCTTGAAGCCGGTGCCGCCGCAGCAGTGCAGCATCTTGTCCACCACGTAGGCCACGTTCTTGGCCGCGTTGAACTTGATCTGCCACAGCCAGTGCAGGTAGTTGCCGCGGGCCAGGTCGCCGATCGCGGGGTTGGTCTGGGCACCGTCGGTGACCTTGTCGAGCGCGCTCGCGACCGAGAACACGAAGGTGCGCGAGGCGTTGGTGTCCATGATCGCCTCGCCGACCGCGTCCTGGATGGTCGGGTAGTCGCACACCCGCATGCCCACGTCCTTGTGCTTCTTGACCGTGGTGTGGCGGATGGCGATATCGATCGCGCCCAGTGAGATGCCGTTCCAGCAGCCGGATGAGCCGATCAGGAAATAGGGATCGACCGCCTCGTCGTTGGAGTTGGCGCCGTCGCCGATGGGGCCGACCAGCTGATCCTCCGGCACGAACTTCCAGTCCAGGAGCAGCGTGCCCGACTGGTTCCCGCGCAGGCCCATCGCGTCCCACTCCTGCGGCTTGGCCTCGATCTCGTCCTTGTCCACCACGAACACGGACAGGTTCGAGTAGTCGCCGTTGTAGTCGGGTGACGTGGTCTGCAGCACGTAGAAGTCGGCGAAACCGGCCGAGGTCGTCCAGGACGCCTTCTTCAGCACCTCGTAGCCGCCGTCCACCTTGCGGGCGCCGGAGGCGATCGGGTACCAGAAGTGCGACCCGGTCTCGGGATCGGAGTAGGAGAGCGTGCCGATCAGGCCCTCCTTCACCTTCTTCAGGTACTTCTCGATGGTGTAGTCGGTGGCGCGCAGCTTCAGCGCCTCCACCGCGCCGATGTGCATGACGTAGCACATCGCACACGAGGCGTCGCCGTGGCGGGCGATCGTCTCGGTGACAGCGGCATACATCACGTGGTTCTGTCCGAGGCCGCCCCATTCCTTGGGCAGCATCAGGCCGAGGAACCCGTCCGGCGCCAGCGCCTCCAGGCTCTTGCGCGGGAAGGTGAGGGTGCGATCGTTTTCGGCCGCCAGCGGCCGGATCGTCTCCTCGCAGATCTCCTTCAGCCGCTCGAGCAGGCGCAGCTGCTCATCGGTGAAAAACCAGTCGGGCTGGAACATCGGATCGAGCCCGGCCATGGCCGACTCAGGAGCGACCGTTGCCATTCAGGACTCCTCTCTTCTTTGTGGTTCCACCTGCAGGGGGCCGATTTGCCCCCGTACATGCTACGCCATCGCTCAAGCGCCCGGCTATGTCAGCCACGCCACCTCTTGCGGTATGCGGCCTGACCGCTCCGACACGGCCCGGCCCAGGCCGGCAGCTACGATTGTGGATATGTCCGTTTCGCACACATCCACCGTGTCCAACGAGCCGGGTGCGGCCCGCGCCGTCGAGAGCCGGTACCTGTACCAGATCATCAACACGGTGTCCTCGACGCTCGACCTCGACCGTGTGCTGCGTGCGATCGTCGATCTGGTCAGCGAAGCCATCGACTGCCATGCCTGCTGGATCTACTTCGTCGATCCTGACGACCACGGGCTGGTGCTGCGGGCGGTGTCCGATCCGTACTCCGCACTGGCGGGCCGGCTCCGGTTCGAGCCGGGCGAGGGCCTGGCGGGGTGGGTGGCTGAACACAACCAGGCCGTCTTCATCCCCGAGAACGCACCCGGCGATCCCCGCGCCAAGGTCGTGCCGGAGGCCGAGGAGGAGAAGTACCAGTCGCTGTGCGCGGCGCCGCTGCAGGCAAAGGCCGGCCACGTGATCGGCGTGATCGCGCTGCACGCCCAGGCCCCCCGCGAGTTCACCCGGGCGGACTCCGACTTCCTCGTCCATGCCGCGACGCTGGTCGCCGGTGCCATCGAGAACGCGCGGCTCTACGAGGACACCCGGCGCCGGCTCTCGATGGTGGAAGGCCTGTCAGACCTGGCTCGGGCGCTGTCGGCGGCGTCCACCCTGGAGAACCTGCTGCCGGCCGTGGCCCGGCGCGCCCAGCGCCTGCTCGAGGCGTCGTGCTGCGACGTGCTGGTGGCCGATGCCGACGGCCACACGCTGACGCCCGGCGCGGCCTGGCCGCAGCAGCAGCCCGCGCCGCGGTCGCTGAACGTGAACGAGCTCGGCCTGGAGCTGGCGTTGTCGGCCCGCGGCGGCGGCGCCGAGTCCAGCCGCCGGCTGGCGGTCGCGCTGTGGGGTGACGACTCGGATTCGGCCGTGGTGGTGCCGATGGTGGCTGCCGACGAGCTGGTCGGCGTGCTGGCGCTGCGCTACGCCGGCGACCGCCGCATCGACGCCGAGCAGCGCGAGATCGCCACGTCGGTCGCCAACCAGGCGGCGGTCGCGATCAAGAAGGTGCAGCTGATCGACCGGCTGACGGAGCGAAATGCGATCAAGGATCTGCTGGAGGACCTGTCGCACGGCAGCGCCACCCCGCTCGAGCTGGAGGAGCGGGCGGCGGCGCTGGGCAGCGATCTGGCGATGCCGCACGTGGTGCTGCAGGCCGTTCCCCGGCCGGGGCCGGCCGAGGCCGGCTGGGAGTCGGTCGCCGAGTCGCTCGAGCAGGCGGCGGCGCGGGCGTTTCCGGGGTCGCTGTTCGACCGGCGCGACGCGGCGCTGCGCGGGCTGATCCGCCTGTCCACCGGTGGCGAGGCGGCGGTCGCCGAGCGGTTGCGCGAGATCCACACCAGGCTGACGCCGAAGCATCCGTTCGCGATCGGCCTGTCCAATCGTTGCAACGGGCCGGGCTCCTATCCGAACGGGTTCAGCGAGGCCGACCATGCGGTGGCCGCCGCCTCGGTGGTCAGCAGTGAGCCCGGCGTCGTCGGGTTCGACGACCTGGGCGCCTACAAGTACCTGCTGAAGGTGTCTGCGGACGGCCGCGTGCGCGACCGCCGCGGCGAGGCGCTGCAGCAGCTGGCCGACTACGATCGCCGCCACCGCTCACAGCTGCTGCCGACGCTCGAGGAGTACCTGCGCCGCCGCGGCAACATCGCGGCCGCCGCCGCCACGCTGTATGTGCACCCCAACACGCTCCGGCAGCGGCTGCGCCGCATCCAGGACCTGACGGGGCTGGACGTCGCCCGAGAGGACTGGCTGATGATCGAGATCGAGCTGAAGCTGCACCGGCTGGACGAAGCGCTGGGCAGATGACGTGCTCCGCCTCCGCATAACGGCCGCATCACTTCTGGATCACGCCGGCATCACGATCGGCGGTTCGCGCGCGCTCGCGCACAGAAAACGCCGTACCCCCTAGTAATCCGCGCCGGATTTTGCAACATTTGCGCCCTATCCCACGCGAAGGAGAGAGGTATGGCCACTGTGAGCGCTCGTCCACTTGCCGAAACCATCCGTGCCAAGGCGGATCAGGACGGCATCAAGTTCTTCTTCGCCCAGTTCGTCGATATGAACGCGAAGCCGTCGGCGAAGCTGGTTCCGATCGAGAACTGGGATGGCCTTGTCAGCGAGGGTGCCGGCTTCGCGGGCTTTGCGGCCGGCCCGATCGGTCAGTCGCCGGCCTCGCCGGACATGATGGCGATCCCCGACCTGGCCAGCTATACGCCGGTGCCGTTCAAGCCGGGCCTGGCCCGGTTC
>JAICYJ010000147.1 GCA_025934255.1 Thermoleophilia bacterium
TGCCACCACTCGATCTTCGACGTGCTGCGCGGTGCGCCGTGCATCGAGGGGCCGGCCCCGCACCCGCTGCCGCAGCTGCCGCTGGGCACGGACCCCGACGGCTACCTGGTCGCGCGTGGCGACTTCAGCGGTCCCGTGGGCGCCGCGTGGTGGGGATACCCGGCATGAGCGTGCTGCCCAGGCCGGGGAAGAAGCTGCTGCGCACGTCCCTTCGCAAGGCCGACGAGCGGCTCGGGTTCGCCTCGGTCGGCAAGGTTGCGCTGAGCAAGATCTTTCCCGACCACTGGTCGTTCATGCTCGGCGAGATCGCGCTGTACAGCTTCATGATCCTCGTGGTCACCGGCGTCTACCTCACGTTCTTCTTCGAGCCCAGCTCGGCGCTGCGCGTCTACCACGGCCACTACACGCCGCTGGACGGCCAGTCGGTGTCGGGGGCGTTCGCCTCCACGGTGGAGATCAGCTGGGACGTCCGGGGTGGCCTGGTGATCCGCCAGGCGCACCACTGGGCGGCGCACGTCTTCATCGGCGCGATCGTCCTGCACCTGTGCCGGATCTACTTCACCGGGATGTTCCGCAAGCCAAGGGAGATGAACTGGTTCATCGGCGTGACGATGCTGCTGCTGGCGATCTTCAACGCCTTCGCCGGCTACTCGCTGCCCGACGACCTGCTCTCCGGGACCGGCCTGCACATCTTCTACACCGTCGAGGAGGCGGTGCCCTGGCTCGGCGACTGGCTGGCGTTCCTCACCTTCGGTGGCCCGTTCCCCGGCCGCTACATCATCGAGCGGCTCTACCCGCTGCACATCTTCGTCGTACCCGCTCTGCTGGCGATGCTCATCACCGTCCACCTCGGGATCCTGATCCGCCAGAAGCACAGCCACTTCGCCGGCCCGGGCAGGCGCGACGCGAACGTCGTCGGGTCCCGGATGTGGCCGAGCTACGCGCTGCGGTCGCTGGCACTGCTGTTCGCGGTCGCAGCGGTCTGCATGCTGGCCGGTGGTCTCGCGCAGATCAACCCGGTGTGGGTGTGGGGGGACTTCAAGAGCTCGACCATCACCTCCCCGTCGGTGGCGGACTGGTACATCGCCTGGATCGAAGGTGCGCTGCGGCTGTGGCCACCGACCGAGTTCCACGTGCTCGGGTTCACCGTGCCCACGCAGTTCTGGCCCGCCATCGTCCTGCCCGGCGTGACCTTCGCGCTGCTGTGGTTGTGGCCCTGGGTGGACCGGCGCATCACCGGCGACCGGGGCACCCACCACATCACCGGGCGGCCGCGCGAGGCGCCGCTCCGGACCGCCATCGGGATGACCGCGCTGACGTTCTACGGGCTGCTGCTGCTCGCGTCCGGCGAGGAGCTGCTGGTCGAGTGGAGCCGGTGGCCGATCGGCACCATCCGGGCGATCCTGCGCGTGGCCGTGCTCGCGCTCCCGATCGTCGTCGGCGCCGTGACCTACTGGGTCGCTACGTCGCTGCTCCGGTCCAGGGCCGAGGGAGCGCTCTACCTCTCCGCGGCACAGCTGCGTCCGCGGCACGGCGAGCA
>JAICYJ010000087.1 GCA_025934255.1 Thermoleophilia bacterium
ACGGGCGCGTGCTGCTGGCCAGGACAACTTATGGAGAGCAATCGATAGAGCCCCCGGGTGGGCGAATCGAAGCCGGTGAGTCGCCGGTTGTCGCAGTCCGGCGCGACTTCAAGGAGGAGACAGGTCTGAGCTTCGGATACCCCGAGACGAGATCAGCGAAGTCCTTTGGGGCCGATCCTCTGAGTCTCCGGAGCCCGTCGATGGTCGGCCCGCTCGCGATCGCCGACGCGCAGGCTCAGAACTGGAGCGTCGTTCGTGAGGCACTGCCATGGAGGCCTCGCTAGCACGAACGCGATACGCATGGCCTGGTGGAGCGCGTCGATGCTCCGGTGTACGTGGCGGAACCCGACGGCCCCGACGGCACGTGGCTGCTTGGAGACAGCCCGTTTGAGGCGCACGTCATCTCGGCTGGTGAGCGGCTCCCGTTCGGCATCGATGTGTTCTCCGGCCGGCAACCCAACGATCTCCTGTTCTGGGTCGAAAGCCGGCAGGCCCTTGTCTGCGGCGATACGCTCGTGGACTTCGGCCGAGGCCTCGAGATCCACGACGAGTGGCCATGGAACGGCGTACCTCGCGACCAGGTCGTCGAGGCGCTGCGCCGGCTGCTCGAGCTGCCGGTGCAGCTGGTGCTCCCCGCGCACGGGAGACCGACGGACGGGCCGCTCTGGTGCGCGCGCTCTCATGAGACGCCGCCGGGGCCCTGGCCGAGGCGCGCACGCAGCCGGTCGCTGAGCTCGACGTCGTGGGGTAGCTGCCTCAGCTCGCCGGCGTCCACCACGACACCCTGCGCCAGCAGAATCTCCGCGAGCGCGTTCCAGTGGTCGGTCTCCATGTCATCCTGAGAACGTCCACCGACCGGCTCGTCCGGCCCCACGACCATGCGCGCGGTCTCGACGATGTCACGTTCAGGCGTCAGCGCCCAGAGATCGTCGATCTCGTCCGCGCCGGCGCCGCGCAGCTCTTCGGTCCAGCCGCGATCGTCGAGGAGTAGCAGCCGGCTGCCATCTTCCAACACCGCTTCATGTCGCGCCGACACCGAAATGCGATGAGGGCCAGCGTCCCCGCCGGCTCCTCGTGGAGCTTCCGTCCAGCCGCGAGCGTCAACGCGCGCCGACACGGAAGTACCCCCAACGTCAGCGTCCTCGTGAACGTCGGCGTGGGTCACCAGACGGACCACGCGGTGCATCAGTGCATCCTCGCAAATCGTCGGAGGCAGTGAACGGTGCACACCGCTACCGACGGGTGATCGCCAAGCGGCTAAGCTCGAAGAATGGCGGCGCCCAGGGCACCCCAGAGCAACATCGAGATCATCTTCGCGGACTGGCTTGACGCGATGCGACGGGGCGATCTTGACACGATGGCCAGTCGGCTAGCGCCGGACGTCGTCCACCAAGGCGTCAAGCCCGAGTGGATCTGCCACAACCGCCAGGAGGTGATCGACATGGTGGGACAGCGGGTTGGCCGGGTCCCGCCGGTCGAGGCGATCGAGTTGGTCGCGGCCGGCGATCACGTGGTCATGTCCGTGCGCGGCGTCGGAATCGGCCCGGCGGTCGATGGCGATGAGGATGCGGCCCTTGGACAGGCGACCATCGTGTACACGCTCGTCGATGGCAAGATCGTGCGGATGCACGATTACCTTCACCGCGCGGAGGCGCTCGAGGCTGCCGGTGCGTTGTCGGTGGCCTGGGAGTAACGGTCCGGCACCGACTGCCGGTCGGCACCGGCTCACGGACGCTCGAGCACCTCTTTGAGTGCGGTGAACTCGGTCGCGGTGTCCGCGAGCCAGCGATCGAAAGCCTCGTCATCAAGCTCCGCCGGCTGAAAGATCGTCATCAAGAAGTCGGCACCGCGGCCGTTCGCGACCACGCGCGCCGGCACCGTTGCCATCCATCCCGGCTCATTCGGATCGCGGAAGTCGTGATCAAGAACCCCCGTCGCGGCGTCCGCACGAATGCGAATCTCTCCCGGGCCGTCTGCCGTCGCGATTCGCCACCAACCTGGCTCGTCGGCAGGCTCGGCGGCCAGCACGTTGACCACTGCCCAACGCGGCCAGTTCGCCGCGTCGGAGAGAAACGAATGGACGTCACTGGCCGGCCGATCGATCGTCACGGACTGGGTCACCGATCGGGCCGGCGCTGGCAGTTCCGACATTCGCACACTCCTTTTTCGAGACGGCTTAGGACATGCCGCGGAAGTCGACGTCACTGGAGTCGACCGTCCCGGTGGTTCGCCCGGGCGCGGACTGGTACGTCCAGTACAGGTTCGTGTGCGCGATCACCTTGTCGGGCGGCGGCGCCCCCCATTCCGTCTGATCCTCCGTCGTGTGGGCGTCGCTGACGAGGGTTGCGTCGTAGCCCCTGGCGAGGGCGCCATGCGGCGTCGAGCGGACGCACCAGTCGGTCTGCGCGCCGACGACGACCAATCGCCCGACACCGAGACCGGAAAGCACGGTTTCGAGGGTGGTGTCGTCGAAGGAGTCGCCGTAGCTCTTCTCGACCAGCGGCTCTGCATCCCCCGGACTCAGCTCGGAGACGATCTGCCAGGCGTCGCTCCCTCGTGCGAGCTGCTCGTCGGAGTGCTGGACCCAGACCACGGGCACTCCGTCCAGCCGCGCCTGCTCGACGAGGCTGCCGACATTCGCGACCACCGCGTCGCGCTCGTGAGCCCGCTCGAGGGCGGCGTTCTGCACGTCGACGACCAGGAGTGCAGTGTTCGGCCGGTCCGCAAGCGTGGTCATGGTCTCCCTAGAATCGCGTACAGTCGGCCCGGTGCGCAAGTGGCTCCCATTGATTATCCTGGCGTCGGCCCAGTTCATCATGGTGCTCGACTCGAGCGTGATGAACGTCTCGATATCGCAGATCGTCGAGGATCTGAACACGACGGTCACCGGGGTGCAGAGCGCGATCACGATGTACACGCTCGTGATGGCGGCGTTCATGCTGGTCGGCGCGAAGCTCGGTGACATCCTGGGCCGTGACCGGGCGTTCGGTCTTGGGCTGGGCGTGTACGGGCTCGGCTCGCTGATCACGGCCCTCAGCCCGAACCTCGCGGTGCTGCTGATCGGCTGGTCGGGGATCGAGGGGCTGGGCGCGGTGCTGGTGATCCCGGCGATCGCGGCACTGACCGCCGCGAACTACGAGGGCAAGGAGCGCGCCTTCGCCTACTCCATGATCGGCGGTGCAGCGGGCGCGGCGATTGCGGCAGGACCGCTGATCGGCGGTTACGTGACGACCACCTGGAGCTGGCGTTACGTCTTCATCGGCGAGGTCGTGGTGGTGATCGTGGTGCTCGCGGTCCACCGGATGATGAAGCGCGCGCCCAAGCCCGAGCACCCGCCGACGCTGGATTACGCCGGCGCGGCGCTCTCGGCGGTCGCGTTCGGCCTGATCGTGTTCGGGATCCTGAAGAGCAGCACCTGGGGCTGGATCAGGCCGGTCGCCGCGCCGTCGATCAACGGGCACAAGATCACGCCGCTCGGGTTTTCGGTGGTGCCGTTCCTGATCTTGGGCGGCCTGGTCATGCTCGGCTGCTTCTTCGCGTGGGAGGAGCGCCGCGAGCGGCTCGGCAGGAGCACGCTCCTCAACCGCGCGCTGCTGAAGATCGAGACGCTGCGCGCCGGTCTCGCCTCGCTGGCCGCGCAGCAGCTGATCGTGATGGGCACGTTCTTCGTCCTGCCCGTGTACCTCCAGGTGGTGCTCGGCTTCGACGCGTTCGAGACGGGGAAGCGTCTCTTCCCGATGTCGGTCTCGATGCTGGCCGCCGCGCTGGCCGGGCCGAAGGTGGCAGCGCGGCGCGGGCCGCGGACGGTCGTCCAGGTCGGCCTCGGCGCGATGGCGATCGCTGCGCTCGTGCTCGTGGGGACGATCGACGTGACTCTGCACGGGACGGCTTTCGCGTTGTCGCTGATCTTCTTCGGGATCGGCGCCGGCCTCCTGATGTCGCAACTCGGCAACGTGATCATGTCCTCGGCCCCTGCCGATCAAACGAACGAGGCCGGCGGGCTCCAGGGGACGGCACAGAACCTCGGCGCGTCGCTCGGAACCGCGCTGATCGGCTCCGTGCTACTGCTCGGGCTGCTGAACGGGTTCAACACGCGGATCGAGCAGAACCCCGCCGTGCCCTCCGACGTGAAGACGCGGATCTCCAAGGCCACCGAGACCGGCATCCCGATCATCACAACCGACCAGGCATACAAGGCATTGCGCGACGCCGGGCTTTCGTCGGCCGATGCCACCACGGTCACCGACGACTATGCCGGCGCGCAGCTCGACGCCCTGAAGACGTCGATGCTCGCCGTCGCGTTCCTGGCGGTGCTCTCGTTCTGGTTTACGCGGCGCCTGCCTGGAAAGCGCGAAGACGCAGCCTAGTCTAGGACGTCAGGGGCTACTGTGCGTACTCGCTATCGGGAGGTGATCGGATGAACGACAAGCCGAACTGGAAGGTCGCGCACATCGACGACATCGAGCGGCGCGGCAGGGATATTCCGGTGCGCGAGCACCTCGGGATCCACGCATTCGGAATCAACGCCTTCACGCCGAGCGAGGACGGCACGGTGGTCAATGAGCACGACGAGGCCGGGTCGGGCCAGGAGGAGCTGTACATCGTGCTCGACGGGAAGGCGACGTTCGAGGTCGACGGCGAGGCGGTCGACGCGCAGGTGGGAACACTCGTGTACGTGGCACCGGAGGCGCGGCGGAAGGTGATCGGTGAAGGAACCGTCCTCGTCGTCGGCGCCACTCCGGGCGAGGCGTACCAGGGGATCGACTGGGGTGACGCGTGGCAGTTCCACAGCGAGTCCATGACCGCCTATAGCGAACAGCGGTATGCCGACGCGCTCGAATCGGTCCGCGTTGCCCTCGAGCACATTCCGGACCACGCGGGCCTGCACTACAACTACGCGTGCTTCGCAACACTCGCGGGCGACACCAGCGACGACACGTTCGCCCACCTCCGGCGGTCCGTCGAGTTGCGCCCGCAGTTCCGCGAGGACGCGCGCAGAGACGACGACTTCGCCGCAGTGCGCGACGACCCGCGGTTCGAGGAGGCTCTTCGCTGAGCGCGACTGCCGCCGCTTCGCCCAGAGATGCCGGATATGGTGGTGTCCCCCACCCACGGAGGATCGCGTCATGAGCATCGTTGTCCGGTTTCATCCGACGAACGTGACCATTGCGCAGTACGAGGACGTGCTGCGGCGCGAGAAAGAGGGTGGGAGAACGTTTCCACCGGATGGCAGGGACTACCACGTCTGCTCCGGAACTGACGGAGACTTGCGCGTCAGTGAAATCTGGGATTCCCCTGAGCAGCTTCTGGCGTATGGCGAAGTGTTGATGCCGATTCTGGCGGATGTTGGAATCCAGTTCTCGGGCGAGCCGGAGGTCTTCGAGGTTCACAACATCATCAAGCGCTAGGACTGCCGACTCTCGGTTGCTCCTCCCTGCTCGCCTGCTCGTAGCGGTCGACCCACCGCTTCACCTAGGCCCACGCCTGCTGGACAGATGGTGACGGCGGACGGCAGCAACAGCACCCGAGTCCAAATCATGATTCTCGACAAGGCCTCGGCCCTCCCTCAGCAAATGCTGACGGACTGCATGTTCACCAGTCCTGAGACATTCGCCGTGGATGTGATGATCACTCCAATACGGTAAGGACGCCGAGGGCTTCGCCCGCCGCGGGCGATGACCACGCTTGGTCACGTTGTTCCAATGCCCGCGCCATGACCCCGCACCCGACCGCGCCGACCCATACACTGATCGGCCATGCTGCGACTGATGCTGATGCTGGCCGCGCTGGTCGCGGCGCCGCCACCCGATCCCGCGTCGGTGCACGTCGCCCAGCCGCAGCCCTACGAACTGTGGGACGGCCGCGTCCGCGGCACCGCGCCGGCCGGTAGCACCCTGGTGGTGGTGTCGCGCAAGCACCGCTGGCGGGTGCCGGTCGCGGCTGACGGCCGCTTCGACAGGGTGCTTCCCGATGTGCCCCGCGGCGATGGCCGGGTGACCGTCGGCGGCCACACGGTGACCCCCGTGTTCGGGGTGCCGAGCGGATCGATCCTGCCGCTGCCGAAGCCGCGCCCGGATCTAAGCCTAAGCAAGAGGTTGAGGCATCTGGCGGGCATGGTGACGCCCCACGTCTCGATCTACAGCCGGTCATGGAGCGGTCGCGCCGCCGCCTACAACGCGGGCGCCGAATTCGAAGCGGCCAGCACCCTGAAGCTGCCGATCATGCTCGTTGCCTTATCCGACAACCACGGCGAGCTGGAGCGCTCCGAGTACTGGGACCCGATGGTGCGGGTCACCCGCTACTCCGACAACGCCGCCGCCAACGAGTTGCTCGAGCAGACCGGCGGCAGCGACGCCGACGGGGCTGCCGACATGGTGGAGCTGATGAAGTCGCTGGGGTTGACCCACACCTACATGGCCGGCGGCTACCTGATCGATGGCGGCGGCGGCTCCTCGCTGCTGGCCGTCGTCGACCAGCCGCCAACCGCGTACAAGCACACCACCGCCGGCGACATGGCCGCCCTCGCCGCGATGCTGGTGGACGCAGCCGCCGGGCAGGGGCCGCTGCTCAGGCACGGCATCTCGCCCCACGAGGCCCGCGAACTGCTCTACCTGATGGTGCACGCGCAGGACCGGGGCCTGGTTCCGGCGGGCGCCCACGGGCTGCCGGTGGCCCACAAGATCGGCTGGCTGGACGACGCCGACAACGATGTGGCGGTCATTTTCACCTACCACGGGCCCCTGGTTGTCGCGATCTACAGCAACGGCATCGAGGACTTATCAGTTGAAACGTTCGGTGAAATTGCGGTGTCTGACCTATTGACAGCCGACAACCTGGGGTAAGGTGTCGGCGTGAGGTGGGGGCTTCTCCGGACGGGGCTGGCCGCGGCATTGATCGCCGCAGGCTTCGCCGCGGCCGCGGCCGGTGCTGATACGACACCGCGGGTGTCGTCCCAGGGGGTGCTGATCGTGGCCGCCGACGGCACCGTCACGGTCTCGCCGACGGCCGAGTTGCCCGGAGATGCCACGGCCGGTACGACCGTCTGGCAGTCCTCCACCGACGCACCCACCGTGCAGGTGGCGCACTCGTGGAGCACCGTCACGGCGAACGATCCGGCCGCATCCGGCGAGGTCTTTTTGAGAGGCGCCTCGCTCTTCGGCGGCGAGCTGACGCTGGGCCGCCTGCACGTCTCGGTCTCGCAGACCACGGCCGGCCAAACTCCAACCGTCGACTTGAGGTTGAGGAATTTGGTGATCGACGGAACGCCGGTGGCCGCACCGAAGCCCGGCGACCAGCCGCTGGCGCTCGGTGACTGGGGCACCCTCACCGCAGCCGTCCCGCTGGACAACGGCGGGGTGGCCGGCGTCCAGATCGCCGTCACCGCCGATCACAACGGCGTCTCGGCCGGCACCTTCATCGATCTCGGCCGCGTGTCCTTCGCAGCGCCGGCGCCACCGCCGCCACCCTCCGGCGGCGGCACCACCGACGGCGGCGGCAACGGCAACGGCGGCAAGACCAACCCCGGCCCGCCGCCCACGCCGACCCCGACCACCGGGCACCATCACAAGCACCACAAGCAGCAGCACTCAGCCCACCAGGCAAAGAGCCAGCAGCGCCACCGCCATCACCACCATCGCGTGGCTGTGCACCACCCGGCCAACCTGCCGCAGCTGGGACGGGGCGTTCGCGCCAACATCGTGCGCGCCGCCGCGCAGCAGATCGGCTGGCCGTACGTGTGGGGCGGCGAGAGCCGCACCGAGGGCGGCTTCGACTGCTCCGGCCTCGTCGACTACGCCTACTCGGCGGCCGGGCACCCGCTGCCGGGCCGGCCAACGGCGGCGGTGCTGTGGCAGATGGGCATCCCGATCGCGAAGCGGAACCTGCGCCCCGGCGATCTGGTGTTCCTGGGGACGTACAGCGGCGAGCCCTACCACGTGGCCATGTACGCGGGACACGGCATGGTGATCGTCGCCTCCGGCCGCGGACGCCCGATCGCAGCGGTGCCGCTGGACAGCGTGCCCTGGGACGGCTACGCCCGGATCTGGGCCGACGGCTCGCTGGAGCCGCCGCATCCGCTGCATCTGGTGCGGCCGGTCACGCCGATCACGCACGCCGACCGGCAGGCAGACGTGGTGGCCGCCTCCCGCGCGCTGCTGCCGTTGCCCGCCGGCGCCGCGCCCGGCAAGGTGATGCGCGCGCTGCGGCCAGCGCCGCCGCCCCGCAAGGCGCCGCGCAGCCCGGAGCGCCGGCCCCAGACCGCCGTCGTGGCCGTCGATCCCCGGATCAAGCCGGTGCATGCCCGCGGCTCGGGCACGCTTCCGTCCGCCTAGAAGCGCTCTCGCCTGAACCAGAACTGGTGCACCAGCACCGCCGCCACCAGCACCACTGCCCAGGCCGCGCTCAGCGACGGTGACAGCACCGACGGCGGGTTGTGGCTGGCCCATCCGCGCTTCACGACCTGCTCGTTCCAGCCGTCGTTGAACGACACCGCCAGCCCGTAGCAGAGCATCAGCGCCAGGTACAGCGACAGTGCCGTGGAGATCCCGCGGCGTCGTGAGATCAGAAGCGCCGTGATCACCAGCATCAGCCCGAACAGGCCCTCGTGCAGGCCGCGGTGCACGGACGCCAGCTGTGGATGGCCCGGCGTCGGCTGGCGCGAGTTGATGACGTGGCCGAGCAGCGGCAGGTCCTGCGCGTAGAGGCCGACCGACGCGATCATCCAGGGGATCGACCAGATCGCCAGCACCACCATGATCACGATCCGCGCCCGCCCCAGCGGGGGATCCCAGCGCCGCGGCGCCCACCAGGTCAGCCAGAACGCGAGCGCCACGCCGATCACCGCCGGCAGGTTGGCCCAGCTGGCGGTGAGGTCGTCCTGGCTGACCACACCGGGCAGCGCCACGGTCGCGCACAGCACGATCGCCGCCCAGGCCATCGGCCCTCGCGCGGCCGCTCCCACCAGCGCGATCGCGATCAGCGCGACCGGGAAGTTGAGGTAGCTGATCAGGCGCGACGCCGCCCCGCTGGGCCCGGTGTCGTCGAAGTGGTACGTCGCGCCGGCCGGCAGCCGCCAGTAGGTGATCGCCGTGACCGCGGCGACCAGGCCACACATCAGCCATACCACCCGCACGCGCATCGCCCAACACTACAATGGCCCGTCTATGGCCGGCGCCCGCAGAGATGAGCTCGAGCGTCGCACCCGTCACCAGCCGGAGGCGGTCGAGGCCCGCCTGTTCGAGCGCTGGGAGCGTGAGTGCGGCTTCTCCGGCGACCCCGAAAGCGACGCCGAGACCTACGTGATCGCGCTGCCGCCGCCGAACGTGACCGGCGAGCTGCACATGGGCCACGCGCTGAACGGCTCGATCCAGGACACGCTGATGCGGCTGCACCGGATGCGCGGGCGCAACACGCTGTGGATCTGCGGCACCGACCACGCGTCGATCGCCGTGCACGCCGTGATCGAGAAGCAGCTGCGGGCGGAGGGGACGACC
>JAICYJ010000006.1 GCA_025934255.1 Thermoleophilia bacterium
GGTACGACGGGCGGTGGGAGACAGATCGGAACAAAGGCACGACTCGGCCAGCTAAACCACGAGTCATCCCACCGCCCGCCGCACCCTCTCCCACAGGCCGGACATCACCGACCCGCCACCCGAGGCTACACAGCTCAACCAGGCGCTTTGGCTGTCACGCAGCTGGCAACGACCGTCCCGCTGGCGTCACGAAACGCCACGGCCGCGCGAGCCGGTGTTTGACACCTCCCCGCCGCGCCGGCGCGGTGCCTCAGGCCTCGTCGCCGGCCAGCCACGACCGCAGCAGCGCCGCCGTCTCGTCGAACGCGTCCCAGTAGACCATGTGCCCGGCCTCGAGTCCCTGCACGGTCAGCCGGTCGCCCAGGTCGCGCTCGAGCGCGTCCACCAGCGCCCGCCCCACCATGCCGTCGTTCAGGGCCGGCACCAGCAGCAGCTTGCCGCCGAACACGTCCAGCGCCGCGGGCGGCCGCGCCATCTCGCTCCAGGCCGTGACCACCGTCGAACGGCAGTAGCGCAGCCGGTAGCGCCCGTCATCCCCGCGCTCGAGTGCCTCATCCAGGTCGGCCTCCACGAACGGCAGCGCCTGCGGCGGTCGCCCCTCGGCCCGAGCCGCCCGGGCTTCCGCCTCGCTGGCCCAGCCCTCGTCGTGCCGCGTCTCCTCGGCCGCCTCCAGCATGTCCTGGCCGCTCTGCGCGATCGCCGGGTCGAGCAGCACCACCTTTCCCACCCGCTCAGGCGCCGTCGCCGCCAGGTGCGTCGCGAGCAGCCCGCCGAAGCTGTGCCCGACCACGTCGCAGCGCTCGACGCCCTCCGCATCCATCGTCTCCAGCAGGTCGGCGACGTGCTGCTCCGTCGTCCAGGGAGCACGCCAGTCGGACTGCCCGTGCCCGCGCAGGTCGACAGCCAGCCAGCGCCGCTCCGACAGCCCTCGGTGGGCCAGCGCCCGGTAGCGTCCGCCATGCCCGGTGACGCCGTGCACCGCCAGCAACGGCGCGCCGTCCGCCGCGCCGAACCGATGCACGTTCAGGCGGGCGATGGAAGCTCCTCACCCTGCTCGCCGATCCACGCCAGCACCGCACCCACCTCGTATTCGCCGCCCTCCGACGCGTCGATCCGCAGCACCACGCCGTCGGCCTCCGCCTCGACCTCCTGCGTCACCTTGTCGGTGTCCAGCTCGTACAGCGGCTGGCCGCGCGTGACCGCGCCCCCGGCCGGCACCAGAAACTGGATCAAGATGGCGGAGCGCATCTCCTCGCCCAGCCGGGGAACGGTGACGGGAACGGCCATAACGCCGGTGAGTCTAAGCCATAACGCGTGCCAGGCTAACCGCTAGTGTTTTGCCGATGGCCAAGGCCGCGGAGACCCCGCCCGACACCCTGCTCGACAAGGACACCGCGCTGCGCCTGTTCCGCATGATGGCGCTGATCCGCCGCTTCGAGGAGCGCACCGAGGAGCAGTACACCCGCGCCCGCATCGGCGGCTACTGCCACCTCGCGATCGGCGAGGAGGCCTCCACCGTGGGCGCCATCGACGCGCTCGAGCCGGGCGACTGCCTTTACGCCAGCTACCGCGACCACGGCACCGCCCTGGCCGTGGGCAGCGAGCCGGTTGCCGTGATGGCCGAGCTGTTCGGCAAGGAGACCGGCGTCGCCCACGGCCGCGGCGGCTCCATGCACCTGATGGACGTGCAGCGCCGCTTCTTCGGCGGCTGGGGCATCGTCGGCGCACACCTGCCGATCGCCACCGGCACCGCCCTGGCGCTCTCCTACCGCGACCTGCCCAACGCCGTGCTCTGCCAGTTCGGCGACGGCGCCGTCGAGACCGGGTCGTTCCACGAAGCGCTCAACCTGGCCGGCGTCTGGGACCTCCCGATCGTGTTTCAGATCATCAACAACCAGTACGGCATGGGCACCTCGGTCGAGCAGTCCTCGGCTGAGCCCGACCTCTGGCGCCGCGCCGCCGCCTACCGCATGCACGGCGAGCGGATCGACGGCAACGACGTGCTGGCCGTCCGCGAGGCCACCGCCCGCCTGATGGGGATCGCGCGCCGGGAACGCCGCCCCGCCCTGCTTGAGACCATCACCTACCGCTTCCGCGGCCACAGCGTTGCCGACGCGGGCAAGGTCTACCGCTCGGCCGAGGAGATCGAGTCGTGGCGCAAGCGCGACCCGATCACCCGCTTCGGCCTGCACTGCAGCGAGCGCGGGCTGCTCGAGCAGGACGAGATCGACCAGGTCTGGAGCGACGTCGCCGCCGAGGTCAAGTCCGCCATCGACGAGGCCCTGGGCGCCGCCTTCCCCGACCCCGACACCCTCTACGAGCACGTCTACGGCGACTCCGCCTGGCGCGAGCAGTTCTCGCGGATGCGCGCCGGAGCCCCGTTCGGCGAGCGCGGAGAGGAGCGCACGTGGCAGACCTGACCTACCGCGAGGCGCTGCGCCGGGCGCTCGACGACGAGCTCGCCCGCGACCCGGACGTGTTCCTGATGGGCGAGGAGATCGGCCGCTTCGAGGGCAGCTACAAGGTCACCGCCGGGCTCTGGCAGAAGTACGGTCCCGAGCGCGTGCGCGAGACCCCGATCTCGGAGGAGGGCTTCGTCGGAGCCGGCATCGGCGCCGCCATGATGGGCCTGCGCCCCGTGGTCGAGATCATGACCATCAACTTCATCCTGGTGGCCATGGACCAGGTCATCAACCACGCCGCGAAGATCCGCTACATGTTCGGTGGCGCCGTGGGCGTGCCGATGGTGATCCGCACGCCGGGCGGGGCCGGCGCCCAGCTCACCGCCCAGCACTCCCAGAGCCTGGAGGCCTGGTTCGCAGGCTGCCCCGGCATCAAGGTGGTGGCGCCCGCGTCCGTGGCCGACGCCTACGGCATGTTGAAGACCGCGATCCGCGACGATGACCCGGTGCTGTTCTGCGAGAACCTGGTCATGTACAACGTCACCGGCACCATGCCCGACGATCCCGACTACACCGTTCCGCTGGGCCGCGCCGCCGTCGTCCGCGAGGGGAGCGACCTGACCCTCGTCGCCCACTCCTACACCGTGCAGCGGGCGCTGCGGGTGGCCGACACCATGTCCCGCGACGGCATCGAGATCGAGGTGGTCGACCTCCGTTCCCTGCGCCCGCTGGACGCCGAGACGGTGGCCGAGTCGGTGCGCAAGACCAGCCGCGCGCTGATCGCCGAGGAGGGCTGGTCGACCTACGGCGTCGGCGCCGAGCTGGCGGCCCGCATCCACCGGCTTTGCTTCGACGACCTCGACGCCCCGGTCGAGCGCGTGGGCGGCGCCGAGGTGCCGATGCCCTACTCCAAGCCGCTGGAGCTCGCGGCGCTGCCGCTCGAGAGCAAGATCGAGGCCGCCGCGCGCGGCCTGCTGGCCGAGAGCGGGATCGCATGAGCCCCCACAGGAAGGACCCATGTCCGAAGAACTGGTGATGCCGCGGCTCTCCGACACGATGGAGGAGGGCACCATCGGCCGCTGGCTGGTGCACGAGGGCGACGCGTTCGCCGAGGGCGACGTGCTGGCCGAGATCGAGACCGACAAGGCCACCATGGAGTTCCAGGCCTACGACGCCGGCACCGTGCTGCGGATCCTGGTCGGCGACGGCGAGACGGTCGCCCTGGGCGCACCGATCGCGATCGTGGGCGCCGAGGGCGAGTCCGCAGACGAGGCCGTGTCGGCCGGAAACGGCGCCGCCACCCCGCCACCGCAGGAGCAGGCGGCCGCCGAGACCGAGCCGGAGCCGGAGCCGAAGGCCGCGCCCGCCCGCAAGCCGAAGTCGTCGTCGAAGGCGAAGGCCGCGGCCGGCAACGGCGCCCGCGCCACGGCCGCGCTGCGCGTCTCGCCGATCGCCCGCCGCATGGCCGACGAGGCCGGCATCGACCTGGCCGCGATGGCCGGCAGGGGCAGCGGCCCCGAGGGCCGCGTCGTCAAGGCCGACGTGGAGCGCCTGATCTCGAGTGGCGAGCTGACCCGGCCGGCGGCAGCCGACGCGCCACCAGAGGCCCAGCGCGCCCCGGCCGAGGGTGAGATCCGCGATCTGACGCCGATGCTGAAGGCCGTGGCGACGCGCATGGCCCAGTCCAAGCAGACCGTCCCTCACTTCTACGTCGAGTCCGAGATCGACATGACCCGCGCCATGCAGCTGCGGGCCGAGCTGAACGGCGGCCTTGCCGACTCCGGCGACAAGATCAGCGTCAACGACCTGATCGTGCGCGCCTCGGCGCTGGCCCTGATCCAGCACCCGCAGGCGCATCGCTCCTACGTGGACGGCAAGCACGTCTACCACGCGCACGCCAGCATCGGCATCGCGGTGGCGCTCGACGACGGCCTGATCGTGCCGGTGGTGGTCGATGCCGACACCAAGCCGGTGCGCGAGATCAGCCGCGAGACGCGCGACCTGGCCGGACGCGCCCGCGCCGGCAAGCTGAAGCAGCGCGAGATCGAGGGCGCCACCTTCTCGGTCTCCAACCTGGGCATGTTCGACGTCGCCAACTTCGAGGCGATCATCAACCCGCCCGAGTCGGCGATCATCGCGGTCGGCGCCACCGTCGATCGCCCGGTGGTCGTGGGCGGAGAGATCGTCGTGCGCAAGATCATGCGCGTGACGCTGTCCTGCGACCACCGCGCGTGCTCGGGAGCGGACGGCGCCAAGCTGGTGCTGACAATCAAGCAGCTGCTGCAGTCTCCGTCGCTGCTGCTGGTCTAACGGGGCCAGGCAAGTACACTCGACCCATGCAGCTGACCGACGTCATGAGCACTTCACTGGTGGCCGTCACCCCGGAGACGCGGGTCGGCGACGCCGCCCGGCGCATGGTCGAGCACGACGTCGGCGCCGCGATCGTGCTGGCCGACGGCGACGATCTGGTCGGCGTGATCACGGAGCGCGACCTGCTGCGATGCGTCAGCGAGGGCATCGACCCGTCGGTGCCGGTGTCCGACCGCATGACCCGTCACGTGCTGACCGCCTCGCCCCAGACCGAGCTGGCCGAGGCGATGGCGCTGATGGTGGACGGCCACTTCCGGCACCTGCCGGTCGTGAACGACGAGGGCCACGTGATCGGCCTGGCCTCGATGCGCGACCTGATGGCCTACACGTCGCTGCGCCTGCGCCACGGCAGTATGGGCAGCGACGACGACCTCGACCCGGCCGAGGTAATCGCGACCATCCATCGCATGCGCACCGGCGCGGCGTAGCTAGACCTGCCAGACGCCGCCGCGCAGCACCGGCACGCGGTCGCCGCTGCCCGTGACGCCGGTCACGTCCACGTCGTCGTCGCCGATCATGAAGTCGATGTGGATCTGGCTGGCGTTGATCCGGCCCACGTCGTCGCCCGATACGCAGTAGTCGAAGCCCTGGCCGAGCGCGATGTGGCAGGCCGCGTTCTCGTCCAGCAGCGTCTCGTAGAACACGGTGCCGAGCTGCCCGATCCGGCTCTCGCCGTCGACCAGCGCCACCTCGCCCAGCCGCACGCCGCCCTCGTCGATGGCGGTGCGGGCGCGCAGCACGTCGGCGCCCTGGTCGGCATCGATCGCGACCGCACGGCCGTCCTCGAACCGCACCCGCAGGCCGGTCAGCACCGTGCCGCCCACGTCCAGCGGCCGGGTCGCATGCACCTCGCCGTTGACCCGCGTCGGGTCGGGCGTCGTGAACGCCTCCTCGGAGGGCACGTTCGGCCGGTGCGGGATGCCGTCCGCCGTCTCCGACCCGCCGGATATGAACTGCGAGCTGGGCAGCAGGCCGACCTCGAGGTCGGTGCCCGGCCCCTGGAAGTGGAGCGAGTCGAACCGGCGGTCGTTGATGCGCCCGGCGGTCGCGACCATGTCGCCCATGCGCTGCTCCCACGACGCGACCGGGTCATCCTCGTCCAGCCGGCAGACGCGCTCGACCTCCGACCAGAGCAACTCCAGCGCCGCATCCGGCTCCATGTCGGGATGCACGACCGCCGCCCAGACGGGCGACGGGCTGGGCCCGACCGTCCAGTTCACCAGCTGCTCGCTGACCGCCTTCAGCCACTCCGTGTTGACCGGCGAGTTGTCCCTTCCCAGCCGATCCGGATCGAGACCGGCCAGGATCGAGGGATCGGTGCCGCCCGACAGGCTGATGATCGCCCACTTCTCGGCCGCCGCCGCCCGGGCCTGCTCGTACGACCAGGTGGTCGCGTACCCGATCGAATCGTCTCCGCCGAACTCGATCCGGGCCCGCTTGATGTGCAGGTCGAAGTAGTTGAGCTCAACGAACCTGGCGCCGGCCAGGTAGCACTCGTTCGCCACGGCCCGCACCAGCTCGCGGTCATCGACGTCGCCGCCGAGCATCACCGTCTGGCCGGGCTGGACGTTGGCGCCGAACCCGACCAGCAGCCGCGCCAGCCTGCGCCGGCGCTCGTCAATCGTCAGATCTGCCATTCGCCGCCCCGCAGCACCGGCACACGGGTACCGTCGGCGTTCACGCCGTCGACGTCGATCTCGGGGCTGCCGATCATGAAGTCGATGTGGATGGAGCTCGAGTTCACCTGCTGCTTGTCGCGCTCGTCCTTGACGAGGTACCCCAAGCCGCTGCCGAGCGCGATATGGCTGGCAGCGTTCTCGTCGATCAGGGTCGAGTAGAAGACCGTGTCCAGCGCTCCGATGCGCCCCTCGCCGTCGACCAGCGCAAGCTCTCCCAGCCGCGACGCGCCATCGTCTCGCGACGCGCGGCCCCGCAGCACCTCGGCGCCGCCGTCGGCATCGATCGCCACCGCGCGGCCGCCCTCGAACCGCACCGTCAGACCCGTGACCAGCGTGCCCTCGATGTTCAGCGGCTTGGTCGCGCGTACGACGCCGTCGGTGCGGCTCGGGTCGGGCGTCGTGAACACCTCTTCGGTGGGCAGGTTGGGATGGTGCGAGATGCCGTCCGCGGTGGTGAACGTTGCACACGCCCACTCGGCGCTGGGCAGCAGGCCCACGGTCAGGTCGGTGCCGTCGCCGTTGAAGTGGACGGCCTCGAACCGATGCTCGCCGAGCCTCTCGCTGATCTCGGTCAGCCGATCGAAGCGGGTCTGCCAGGCGGCCACCGGGTCGTCCTCGTCGAGCCGGCACACGCGCGCGATCTCCTGCGACAGCAGCTCGAACGCACGATCAACGGGCAGGTCGGGATGCACTCTGGCCGCCCACTCCGGGGTCGGGCAGGCGATGATGCACCAGTTGATCAGGCGCTCCATCACCAGCCGCAGATACGCCTGCCGCACCGGTGACTGATCGGCTCCCAGCCGGACGGGGTCGAGCCCGTCGGTGGCGGCCGGGTCGAGCGCCGCCTCCAGCGAGATCACGGCCACGCGCTGCTCTCCCATCTGTTGCATGCGCTCAACGTGCCACGGCGGCGCGTATCCGATCGCCTCGTCCCCGGCGTTCTCGATCTTGGCCCGGCGCACGAAGGCGTCGGTGTAGGTGACGTCGACGTACCTGGCGCCGGCCCGGTAGGCGGCTGCCGCCACCGCCCGCGCCAACGGCTCGCGCCCGAGCTCGGCGGTCACCATCACGATCTGATCGGCCTGTACGTTGGCTCCGAAGCCTACGGCGAGCTCGGCCAGCCGCTCGGTCAACAGGTCGTCCACGGGCCGCACTGTACACAAGCTAGGATGGCCGCCAATGCAACACCTTGCCGAGCAGTGGGATCAGATACTGGCGCGCCAGCCCGAGGATTGGTCGTCGATGAACATCGAGCTGGAGCTGTTGGATGCGAACCAGAGCGAGGAGTCGGCGCTCGTGTTGTCTCCGCTGAATCCGTGGCACGAGCGTGACTGGCGAAGCGGCATCTTCCGCTTCCGCGCCGCGCACACGTTCGGCTACGGCACGGCTGCGCCGCTCTGCCGCAAGCGGTTGGCGACGCTCGACAGCGTCGGCGTCAAGGGCACGCTGCGACTGCTGTCGCGGGTGGCCGACGTGCGCCCCGTCGCCACCCAGGGCACCACAGGCTGACGCTTAGCGCAGCTCGCCGCCCAGGCGATCGCGCAGCGCCGCCACGATCGTCTCCCGGGCCGCGTCCGCCTCGGCATCGGTCAGCGTGCGATCGGCCGCTTGGAACTGGAGGTGCACCGCCACGCTCTGGCGCCCCTCCCCCACCTGCTCGCCGCGGTAGGTGTCGAACACATCGGCCGCCGCCAGCAGCTCACCGCCGGCCGCGCGGATCACCGCCAGCACCTCGGCGGCCGTGACCTCTGAGGCGACCACCACGGCGATGTCCTGGCGCACCGGCGGGACGGTGGCCACGTCGCGGTAGAGCGGTGTCGGGTCGGGCGTCTCCAGCTCCGCAAGGTCGATCTCGAACAGGCTCGCCTGCTCCTCCACGCCGAACTCCCGCGCCACCAGCGGATGCAGCTCGCCCAGCGTCCCGCCCGCTCCCAGCCGGGCGCTGCGGCCCGGATGCAGGAACGGCTCGGGCGACGCTGCGACCTCGAGCTGGACGCGCAGCGCGCGCTCTAGCGTCTCGGCCACGCCCTTGATCTCGTGGTAGCCGGCGTCGCGGCCGGCGATCACACCCGACACCCGCACCGGCTGGTGCGGCAGCTCCTCACCCGGCGCCGGCAGCACCACGCGGGCCACCTCGAACAGGGCGACCCGTTCGCGGCCGGCGTCCAGGTTCCGGCGGGCCGAGGCCAGCAGCCCCGGGAACAGCAGCGTGCGAAGCAGCGCCTGGTCGGCACCCATCGGGTTGGCCACCCGCACCGCGTCGCGGCGAGGATGGCCGGGCGGGAGCCGCAGGCGGTCGGCCAGCGTCTCGTCGGTGAAGGCGACGGTGACCGCCTCCGACAGGCCGGCGCCCAGCAGCACCTCGATCACGCGGTTTCGCAGCCGCACGTCTGGGTCGCGCTTGCCGATCGCATCTGCGTGCGGCGGCATCACCGTCGGCACCTTCCAGATACCGTCGATGCGCGACACCTCCTCGATCAGGTCGACCTCGCGGAAGGTGTCGTTGGCGCGCCAGGTCGGCACCCTCCAGCCGCCGTCGGCGCTCTCGTAGCCGAGCCGGGTCAGCGCGCGATCGATCTGCGCCTGCTCGTACGGCACGCCGATCAGCAGCTCCAGCCGCTCGCGCCGCAGCGGCACGACCGCCGGCTCGGGCAGCTGCCCGTGCAGGTCGACGGTGCCGGGCACCAGCCGCGCGCCCGTCAGCTCCACCATCAGCTGCGAGGCCAGGACGAGCGCCCGCGGCACCAGGTGCGGGTCGAGGCCCTTCTCCCAGCGGGTCGAGCCCTCGGTGCGCAGCTCCAGGCGCGTCGACGAGCTCTGGATGTTGGGGCCGTCGAAGTTCGCGCACTCCAGCAGCACGGTGGTCGTGGTGTCCGACACCTCGCTCCACTGCGACCCCATCAGCCCTCCGATCGCCGACGGCTTCTCGGCATCGGCGATCACCAGCACGTCGGTATCGAGCGTCCGCCCCTGGCCGTCCAGCGTGATCACCCCCTCACCTTCGCCGGCCCGTCGCACGATGATCTCGCGTCCGGCCACCTTGTCCAGATCGAAGGCGTGCGTGGGCTCGCCGACGCACAGCATCACGTAGTTGGTGATGTCCACGACGTTCGAGATCGGGCGCATTCCGGCGGCCGCGACCCGGGCCTTCAGCCACGGCGGCGAGGGGCCGACCTTGACGTCGGTGAAGACGCGCGCCGCCCAGCGTGGGCACAGGTCGGGCGCGTCGATGCGCGCCGTCACCCATGAGTCGACCGAGTCGTCACCCGACGCATCCGGTTCGCGGCCCGGCCAGGGCGCGAGGTCGACGTCCAGCGAGGCCGACGCCTCGCGGGCGATGCCGTACACCGACAGGCAGTCCGGCCGGTTCGAGGTGATCTCGAACTCGAGCACCTGATCGTCGATCGGCAGCACCTGGGACAGCGGGGTGCCCGGCTCCAGGCCGTCCTCCAGCAGCATCAGGCCAGCGTGGTCGCCCGACAGCTCCAGCTCGCTCTCCGACAGCATCATGCCGTGCGACTCCACGCCGCGCAGCTTCGCCACTCGCAGCACGGTGCCATCCGGCAGCGTGGCGCCGGGCAGCGCCACGCCGACCGTGGCGCCGGCGTCGAAGTTGGTCGCGCCGCACACGATCTGGCGGGGCTCACCGTCGCCCACGTCGACGGTGCACAGCGACAGCCTGTCAGCGTCCGGGTGCTGCTCCCTGCTGAGCACGCGGCCGACCCGGAACAGCTCGGCGCCGGCCGGCACGCCGATCCGGTGCACCGCCTCCAGCTTGGTGCCGGTCATGCTCAGCAGGTCGCCCAGCTCGCGCGGCGGCATGTCGAAGCTGACGTACTCGCGCAGCCACGAGACCGGCACCCTCACCCGAACTGCTCCATCAGCCGCAGGTCGTTCTCCCACAGCCAGCGGATGTCGGGCACGGCATGGCGCAGCGCGGCGATCCGCTCCACGCCCATCCCCCATGCGTAGCCGGTCCACAGCTCGGGGTCGTAGCCCTCGACGTAGCCGAACAGGGCGGGATCGACCATGCCCGCGCCGAGCACCTCGACCCAGCCCTCGCCCTTGCAGACACGGCAGGGCGAGCCGTCCCGGGCGCAGTTGAAGCAGGACACGTCCACCTCCACCGAGGGCTCGGTGAACGGGAAGAAGTGCGGCCGCAGGCGCACCTCGCGATCGGCGCCGAACATCTCGCGGGCGAACGCGAGCAGCGTCCCCTTGAGGTGGGCCAGCGACAGCCCGCGGTCGACCGCGAGGCCCTCGATCTGCGTGAACATGGCGGTATGGGTGGCGTCGGGGGTGTCGCGGCGATAGCAGCGGCCCATGGTGGCCATGTAGACGGGCGGCGGCTGCGACTGCATGGTGCGGATCTGCATCGGCGAGGTGTGCGTGCGCAGCACCGTGTGCTCGTCGATGTAGTACGTGTCGGTGGCCTGCCTGGTGGGATGCGTGGGCGCGTGGTTGAGGGCGTCGAAGTTGCGGTAGACGGTGTCCACCTCGGGCCCGTCGCTGATGCGGTAGCCGAGGCCGACCAGCACCTCCAGGATCTCGCGACCGGTCTGCTCGATCAGGTGGGCGAACCCGCGCTCGACCCGCGCCCCCGGCAGCGTCACGTCGATCCGGTCGCGCCGCAGCCGGTCGTCCAGCTCCGCCGCCTCCAGCTCGGACTCACGGGCGTCGAGCGCAGCCTCCAGCGACTGCCGCACCTGGTTCAGCACCTTGCCGCGCGGCCCCCGGTCCTCGGGCGGCAGGCTGCCCAGCTCCCGCAGCGCCAGCACCAGCGGCGCCTTGCGTCCGAGCAGCGCGATCCGGACCTGCTCCAGCGCGGCCGTGTCGGGCGCGACGGCGATCGCCTGAAGGCCCTCGCTCTGCACGGAATCCGGGTTCATGAGCGGCCTAGTGTACCGGTGCGGGTTGCCGCGACAGTGCGCATGTAGGCTTGCTGAGCGGTGTCCCAGCAGCTCTTCATCCAGCACCGCGTGGAGGTGCCGTGACCGCCGACCTCTCGGCCGACGCGTACGCCGTGCTCGGTACCGACTACGACGCCTGGTGCCACTCGGTCACCGAGGACATCGACTTCTACGTGCGGCTGGCGATCGAGAGCGGCGGCCCGGTGCTCGAGATCGGCGTCGGCAGCGGCCGCATCGCCGTGCCCACCGCGCTGGCCGGGATCGCGGTGGTGGGCGTCGACCGAAGCGGCCCGATGCTCGACCTGGCGCGGGCGAAGGCGCGTGCGCAGGGCGTGTCGCTGGAGCTGGTCCGCGCCGACATGCGGGAGCTGCCCGAGCTGGGCACCTTCCCGCTGGTGACGGTGCCGTTCAGGGCGCTGCTGCACCTGCGAGACGACGCGGAGCGGCTGGGCGTGCTCCGCTCGCTGCGCGCGCGGCTCAAGGCGGGAGGGCTGCTCGCCTTCGACGTGTTCCATCCCGACCGGCGCGACATCGAGGACACCGACGGCCGCTGGCTGGAGCGCGAGCCGGGGATCATGGAGCGGGCCGATTGGCGCCCGGCCGACCACAGCCTGACCCTGCGCGTCCGCGCCGGAGGGCGCGAGGCCGGCATGCGGCTGTGGTGGCTGGGGCCGGACCGGTGGGGCCGCTTGCTGGCGGAGGCCGGGTTCGACCGGGTGCAGCGCTACGGCGGGTTCAACGGCGAGCCGTTGGCCGCGGACGCAGCCGACTCGGTGTGGCTGGCCCGCGTGTCCGGGTCAGCCCGCCGCTGAGCGCTGTCGAACGGCTTCGTACAGTGCCACGGTCGCCGCCGAGGCGGCGTTCAACGAGTCCGCTCCCAGCGCCTGCGGCACCGCGGCCACGTGCTCGCAGGCGGCCACGATCTCGTCGGGCAGGCCAAGCCGCTCGGCACCCACCACGAACACGGTGGCGGGACGCAGGTCGATCCCCCACAGCGGCAGCTCGGCGCCGGCCACCAGCGCGACCCGTGCCGGCCCCGCCTCGGGCAGCTCGCCGTGCTCGATCGGGACGCGGAACACCGCGCCCATCGAGGCCCGAACGCCCTTTGCGGACAGCGGATCCGAGCAGCCGGCCGAGAGCGACAGGAACGCGGGGCCGAGCGCGCCCGCCGCCCGCACCACCGTCCCCACGTTGCCGGGGTCGATCACGCGGTGCAGGTGGACGCCCAGGTCGGCCGTTGCGGCGTCGCGGGATGGCAGATCCTCGACCTTGAACACGCAGATCACGCGCGCCGGATGCCCGAGCGAGCCGAGCTCGGCCACCAGCTCGTCGTCGACGACGTGCACGGGGCCGCCGCGCGCCAGCCGCGCGATCAGCCCATCGTCCGGCGGGCGGCCGGCCGCCACGAACGTCTCGGCCGGCAGGATGCCCTCGGACAGCGCCTCCTCGACGATGTCCTCACCCTCGGCCAGGAACAGCCCGGCCGTGAGCCGGTTGCGCTTGGCCTGCAGCTTGCGGGCAGCCTTCAGCCGCGCGTTGGCGCGCGAGGTGATCGGCTCCATGCGGACGTCCGTCAGCCGGCCGCGGCCAGCGCCGCTTTTGCGGTATCGGCCAGCACCGTGAAGGCCTTGGGGTCGCTGACCGCGATGTCGGCCAGCACCTTGCGGTCGAGCTCGACCTCGGCCAGCTTCAGGCCGTGCATCATCTGGTTGTACGACATCCCGTTCTGGCGGGCGCCGGCGTTGATGCGGATGATCCACAGCCGCCGGAAGTCGCGCTTGCGGACGCGCCGGTCGCGGTAGGAGTAGGAGAGGGACTTCATCACCTGCTCCTTGGCGCGCTTGTAGCTGTTCTTCTTCAGGCCGCGGTAGCCCTTGGCCTGCTCCAGCACCTCGCGGCGCTTCTTCTTCGCATGGACGCTGCGCTTGACTCGTGCCATCGGTCTCTCCTATCGCTTTCCGAGGAGGCGCAGCGCCTCTTTCGTGTCCGGGGCGGCGACGCCGGTGTCGCGGCGCTTCTTGCGCAGCCGCTTCGCCGACTTGTGCTCGAGCAGGTGCGACTTGAAGGCGCGGCGGCGCATCAGCTTGCCGCCTGCAGAGAGCCGCAGCCGCTTCGCGGCGGCGCGTTTGGTTTTCATCTTTGGCATCGCTGTCTCCTACGTGGTGTCGCCGGCCGGGGCCGGATCAGCGGCCTTCTCGTTCGCCGCTTCGGGCGCCGGTGCGGCCGCTGCATCGCTTTCGGGTTCGGGTGCCGCATCGGCCGGCGAGGTGACCGGCGCGTTCTTGTGCGGCGCCAGCATCATCACCATGTTACGACCGTCCTGCAGCGGGGCCGACTCGACGATGCCGAGATCCTGCACCTCGTCGGCCAGCTTCAGCAGCAGCTGGCGGCCCCGGTCGGGGTGGGTCATCTCGCGTCCCCGGAACATGATCGTGACCTTGACCTTGTCACGGTTCTTGAGGAAGCGGACGACGTGCCCCTTCTTGGTCGCGTAGTCGTGCGGATCGATCTTGGGTCGGAGCTTGATCTCTTTGATCGTGATGGTGGACTGGTGCTTTCGGGCCAGCTTGGCCTTCTGCTCCTGCTCGTACTTGTACTTCGAGTAGTCCATCACCCGGCACACGGGCGGCTTGGCATCGGGCGCCACCTCGACCAGGTCGAGGTTCATGTCCCACGCGTACTTGAGCGCCTCGTCGGTGCTCTTGATGCCAATCTGCTCGCCGTCCGCTCCGATCAGCCGTATCTGCGGCACGCGGATGGCGTCGTTGATCCTGGTGGTTGGCTCCTGTGGCCGCTGGTCGAATCGCCTGCGCGGTCTCAAGAGGTGTGCCCAGTCACGGTCAGTATCAAGCTCGGGGTCTCCCTTCGTTGAATGCAAAAAACGGGCGCCGCATGGCACCCGTTTCCAAGCCTCCGGTCCGGAGGCAACCGTCAAACTGCTCGGTTGAACCCGTCTCACGCTGTGTGCGCGACGGGTGAGAAGCGGGATGCCTCTGCTTAGCCAGGGGCGCAGTATAGCTGATCGTCCGAAACGGACCGGTCACGTTGTGGTCACAGATGTGACAAGTTCGCTGCCGAAACCCTTGACCTGAGCGGCGACGTTCGTAATGATCGCCGCGTGTTCAAGGATCGTACGCAGGCAGGCGCCGGGCTGGCGGCGGCACTCCCCGATCTACGGCTGAAGAGCAACGTCATGATCGTGGGACTGGCACGCGGCGGGGTGGCGGTCGCGGCCGAGACCGCCCACCTCCTGCAGCTGCCGCTCGACGTGCTCTGCATCCGCAAGGTCGGCATGCCGGGCTACCCGGAGCTGGCGATGGGCGCAGTCGCTCCGCAGGGCGAGCGGTTCACCAACCGGCGGATCGCCTCGCTGCTGACGACCCGGCAGATCGAGCAGGCATACGACAGTGCGATGGCCGAGGCGCGGGCGATGGACGAGCGGCTGCGGGGTGCGCTGCCGCTGACGCTGATCGGCCAGGTGGCGGTGATCATCGACGACGGCGCCGCCACCGGCGCGTCGGTGCGAGCGGCCATCGCGGCCGTCCGCAACGCGGGGGCGCGCCAGATGGTGGTGGCGCTGCCGGTGCTTCCGAGGCCGGCCGCCGAGCGGCTGGCGCGCGAGTGCGACCGCCTGGTCACGCTGCGGGCGCCCCAGCGATTCCAGTCGGTAGGGCAGTTCTACGAGGACTTCCAGCCCGTCTCCGAGGAGCGCGTGCGCGAGCTGCTGGCGGCGGCGCGCCCGTCGGTCGAGCAGCCGGCGTAGCCCGCGTAGCCTAGACCGCCCGTTATACCGCCCGGCCCTGCGGCCCGCGCGAGTGCTGCTTCTGCACCACGTAGGTGCCGCGCGCGCGAGTCACCAGCTGCGGCTCGTCCAGGTAGTCGGCGGCGGAGTCGCTGAGGTCGGGGCGGGTGGTGATCTCCTTCCACAGCTCCAGGTCCACGGTGCGGCTCGAGTTGCCCATCCGTGCGATGGTGCCGCGGGCACGGACGAAGTCGCCCGCGTGCAGCGGCGCCAGGAACTCGACCCGCTCGTAACCCGCGAACAGCCCCTCGTCGCCATCCGTGTGGATGGCCAGCTCCGTGACGATGTCGCCGAAGATCTCGAGCCCGTGGGCGCCGTCGACCAGGTTGCCGCCGTAGTGGGCGTCCGCGGCCGACAGCCGCATCCGCAGCTCAACGCTGAGTCCCTCCATGCCGCTCATGATACGGCCCCGGAGGACGACGGTGACAGCAGGTGACGCGGGAACTGCGGGTGCTCTCGGCCGTCGCGCTTGCGCATCGGCGGCCGCTCGGCCACCAGGCAGTTGTAGACGGCCTCCTCCGCGGCCTCGTACGCGGCGGCGAAGAAGGGGTTGAGCTGGGAGTTCTCGAGCGTCTGCTCGCGCGCCGTTGTGAAGGCGATCGCGATCTCGCCGGAGCCGTTGTGCGCATAGGAGCCGGCCCGTGCCAGGCCCAGCAGCGGCCGCAGCGCCAGCCGCCGCAGCTGCTGCGCCGTCATGGGCGCGTCGCATGCGCAGACGGCGATGCAGGAGCCCTCAGGCGGCGATGGCTCAACCGGGTCGAAGCGCAGGCCGCCGGCGGTCAGTCGCTCGCGCTCGCCGAAGTTGCACATCAGCAGCACGCCCAGCGTGTGCTCGCCGATGCGGCGGGAGGCGGTGCCGATGCCGCCGGCGAAGTCGAAGCAGGTCATTCCGGTGCCGCCGCCGACCGAGCCCTCGGGGACATCGGCGCCGAGCGCCGCCCGGGCTCGGTCGACGTCCCCGGTGGTGATGGTGCGGGCGTCGGCCAGGTCGGAGTCGTCGCACTCCCCCACCACCGGGATCAGCGTGTTCGAGGGATCGCCGCCCTCGGCCAGCACCGCGCCGTGGTAGACCATGCCCAGCGCGTGGGTGCCGCACAGGTAGACGGCGGTCTGGATGATGCCCCACTCGTCGATCTCGAGCTTCTTGGTCAGCTCGCCCACGCCGTTGACGGTGGCGACGCCGGCCCGGGCCGGGAGCTGCGGCGGGGCGACGACGGTGACCCCGGTCAGCTCGCCGCTGCCGGCCTGGGAGTGGCCGACGAGCACGCCGGGCACGTCGGTGATGGCATTGCGCGACCCGGTCGGCAGGAGGCCGACGGGACCTGCGAGATCTCTCCAGCGCGGCGGCATGAACGCGAGGTTCTATCACGGTTCCCAGGCCCCGCGCCGCCCATCGGCACTCTCCGTAACGCCCGCGCACGCAATTCGCCACATACCTCGCCATCCGCCTCACCGCGCCCCGCGGCCTGGGCGGAAACCGCCAGAACGGGCCAAACTCGACGACCGCCGGCGGCCGGTCAGGTGTCAAACACCGCCTCCTCGGCCGTGACCTTCCGCCACAGTTCCGGCACACTCGCGGCGATTCTCGTATCAGCCAATTCGCCTGGCTGAGCGCAATGGCCAATTGTTGGAGTCAAACACCGCACCCGCCTGCGTGAGCGGTTCGCGCGCACCCTGTGGCCGATCGTTACCGGCCGGTCACAGCTCGGGAAACTCCCACGGGTGCGCCTGTTCGAAGGCGGCGGCGGCGCGCAGCACCAGCGCGTCCTCGCCCAGCCGGCCGATGATCTGCAGGCCCACCGGCAGCCCGTCCACCATGCCGCATGGGACGGTCGCGGCGGGCTGTCCGGTGACGTTGAACGGGTAGGTGAACGCCGTCCAGGACAGGTACTCGGTCGCGTGCCCGGCCACGCTGCCCGGCTGGTCGAGGCCGGCCGCGAACGCCGTCACCGGCAGCGTCGGCGTCAGCATCAGGTCACACCGCTCCGTCATGAAGGCATCCCAGGCCGCCGCGTAGCGCCGCTTCGCCCCCTGCGCGGTGACCAGATCGGTGGCCGCCATCTCCAACCCCCGCTCGATCACGGGCACCCGCCCCTGGTCGAGCCGCTCGCGCACCTCGTCGAACCGCCCCGCGTACGGCGCCGCCTGGTTCGCACACCAGATCGCGTCCACGATCGGCCACGGATCATCCAGCTGCGGGTGCCCCTCCTCGACCGTCGCGCCCAGCGCTGCGAAGCTGCGCGCCGCCGCCTCGCACACGGCCACGACCTCCGGCTCGGCCGCGGCGAAGCCGAGGTCGCCGCTCCAGAGCATCCGCAGCCCTGCCACCCCGCTCCCGAGCCGTGCCCGCGTGTCCGTCCCCGAGCTGACGTCCATCAACCAGGCGGCATCGGCCACGCCCCATGTGATCGGCCCCTGCACCGACAGCCCCGAGTTGACCGGATCGGTCGGCACCAGACCCCAGGTCGGCTTCAGCCCGAACACGCCGCACATCGACGCGGGCATGCGGATCGACCCGGCGCCGTCACCGCCCTGGTGCAGGACGTCCGGCATCAGCGCCGCCGCGGCTGCCGCGCCGCCGCTCGATCCGCCGGCCGAGGCGCCAGCCCGCCACGGGTTCTCGGTGGAGCCGTGCACCCGGCTCGTCGTCTCGCCCTTCCACCCGGCCTCGGGCGTCGCTGTCTTGCCCAGGATCACGGCCCCGGCCGCCCGCACCACCGCCACGAACGGCGCGTCTGTCTCCGCCACGTGCCGCTCGGTCAGCAGCGATCCGCCGGTCGTGCGCACCCCGGTCACGTCCAGCAGGTCCTTGATCGTGATGGGAACGCCCGCCAGCGGCCCCGCCGTCCCGTCCGCGTAGGCCCGCTCGGCTGCTGCCGCCCGCTCCAGCGCCAGCTCGCCCGTCACCGTCACGAACGCGTTCACCCGCGCCTGCACTCGCTCGATCCGATCCAGCGCCTCACGCGCCACCTCCAACGGCGAGCGCTCGCGCCGGCGATAGCTCTCGATCAGCTCCGCCACGCTCACGCCAGCACGCCCTCCAGGAACCGGATGGCGTTGCCCCAGGCCAGCGCCCCGTCGTCCGGCTGTCCGGTCGCCGACAGCACGTCGGCGTAGAACGTCTCCCGCGCCGGCTCCGCCTGGCGCGCAAGCATCGTGTCCACATCGGTCGGCTGCTCCGGCAGCAGCGGCGGGTCGATCCCGTCGCCGAAGAAGCCGCAGAAGTCAGCCCCGAACGCCACCGCCTCGGCGCCGGCCACGGCGGCGATGTGGTGGTGATGCTCGGCCAGGCGCTGGGCCGGATCGCCCGGCCCCACGAACGCCGGAATGGCGCACAGGCCAACCACCCCTCCCCGCTCGCCGACCCCGGCCAGCACGTCGTCGGCAAGGTTGCGCGGGCTCGCGAACACCGCTGCCGCGTTGGCGTGCGACGCCAGCACCGGTCCTGCGTAGCGCTCGAGCGCCAGCCCGCAGCCGCGCGGGCTCAGGTGCGACAGGTCGAGCGCCATCCCAAGCTGGCCCATCTCGTCCAGCAACTCGAACCCGAGCCCGGTGATGCCGGCCCCCGTCTGCTCGGCCAGCCCGTCGGCGAACGCGTTCGCCCGGTTCCAGGTCAGCCCAGCCATCCGCACACCCAGCCGGTGCAGGGTGCGGATCATGCCCGCGTCTCGCCCCAGCGCCTCCACGCCCTCGAGCGACAGGATGCCTGCGATGGCGCCGTCGGCGATCGCCTCGCGCAGCTCGAGCGTCCCCTCCACGATGCGCAGCCTGCCGTCCGAGCGGTCGGCCTCGCGCCGGGCCGCGTCCAGCTGCTGGATGGTGACCCGCAGCGCCGACTCCGGCAGGTGCCTGTCGTCCACGAAGGCCGGCAGCACCTGCACCCGCACGCCGGCCGCCTCCAGCATCGGCAGGTGCCGTTGCGCGAACGCGTCGTCGTCTCCCAGCTCGCGCCGCTCGAGCACGTCCAGCAGCGCGTCGAGGTGCAGATCGGCGATCACGTGTCCGGGCGGTTAGATGGTTGATTCCACGGGATGCGTAGATGCTGGGCGCAGGATGGGGCGCGCTGGACGGCGCAGGGCAGGCTGGGCATGTCCTGGCCAAGGACGATCGTGGCGTCCAGCGTGTCCCGGACCAGATCCAGCGCCGCGTAGCTCGTGGAATCAACCATCTAGACCTGGAACACGGACGAGGAGGCGACCTTGTCGTGCAGTGCCTGATGCCGGTCGTCCCAGAGCGGGAACAGCAGGTCGATGATCAGAACGACGACCAGCAGGGTGAACACCGCGAATGCCAGCCAGCGCAGGAACGACCGCGGATAGCCGATCGGCCCGCTGCCGTGCACATCGCGCACCGCGATCCCAAGCGCGCGCTTGCCGAGCGTCTGCCCGGTGCTGCCGTGAGCGATCGTGAAGTAGAGCGCCGAGAACAGCACCACGCCGATGCCCACCCGCAGCGAGGAGCCAAGGCTCCCCGGCACCAGCGCCAGAATGCCGCCCAGCGCGACTCCCCCCGCCAGCACCACGGCGGCGTCGATCACGAGCGCCCACACCCGGCGCCACCAGCCGCTCAGCGCAAGCGCCGCCGGCCTCAGCGCGGCGGCGGCGAGCTGCCCGGCGCTGCGCCCGTCCGGCCCCACCTCGTCGGCCGACGGCCCGGGCGCCGTCACGATGCAGGCCGCCCGGTGCTCGGGCACGTTCGCGCCGTTCGGCCGCTGCAGGCTCGGGTCGATCGTGCGGCACGCCTGCTCGGCCACCGGGCAGCGCGGGTGGAACCGGCAGCCTGATGGCACGTGCACCGGGTTCGGCGTCTCCCCCGTCAGGATCTGCGGCACCGTCTGCTCGTTCGGGTCGCGCTTCGGCACCACCGAGATCAGCGCGCGCGTGTAGGGATGCTGCGGATTGCGCACGACCTCCTGGGCCGGCCCCTCCTCCACGATCCGGCCCAGGTACATGACCGCGATCCGGTCCGCGAAGTGGGCGGCCGTCGACAGGTCGTGCGTGATCATGAGGATGCCCATGCCCTCCCTGCGCAGCCCGTCCAGCAGCGACAGGATGCCGGCTCGCACCGACACGTCCAGCATCGAGACCGGCTCGTCGGCGACCAGCAGCTTCGGGTCGAGCACCAGGCTGGCGGCGATCGCGACGCGCTGCCGCTGGCCGCCCGACAGCTCGTGCGGGAAGCGGTCGATGAACAGGTCGGGCGGCGTCAGCCCGGCACGCTTCAGCGCCTCCAGCACCTTCTGCTCCCGCTGCTTCGACGAGCCGCCCAACTTGTGCACGAGCAGCGGCTCCTCGATCGTGTCGCGCACCCGGAAACGGGGGTCGAGCGACTCGTAGGGATCCTGGTAGATCATCTGGATCTCCCGCCGCAGCGGCCGCATGCCGCCCGCCGACATGCCGGTGATGTCGCGCCCGTCAAACCGGATCGACCCGCCCTGGTTGTCGACCATCCTGATCACCGTCTGCGCCGTGCTGGTCTTGCCGCAGCCGGACTCGCCCACCAGCGCCACCATCTCGCCGGGGCCGACCGAGAAGCTGACTCCCTCCACCGCATGCACCTGCAGCCGCGGCCGCCGCCGGAGCGTGCCCACGACCCCGCGCGACACCGGGTAGCGCGTGACCAGGTCGTCGACCTCAAGCAGCGGCCCGGGCTCGGCGGTGGTGCTCATGCCGGCTCCTTTGCGACCACGTGGTCATTGAGATGGCAGACCGCCTCGTGGCCGGGCGACGTCTCCATGCGGCGCGGTGCGACCGTCGCGCACGGCGCAAACGCCGAGTCGCAGCGGGGAGCGAACGGGCAGCCCACGATCTCGCGGTCGAGCCGCGGCGGCGCCCCCGGAATCGAGATCACGTCCGCGTCGCCGAGCAGGTCGGGTGTGGCACCGAACAGCATGCGCGTATAGGGGTGCCGGGGGTCGTGGTAGATCGTCGACATCGCGCCCATCTCGACGATCTCACCGGCGTACATCACGGCCGCCCGATCGCAGACCTGCGCCACCACGGGCAGGTCGTGCGTGACCAGGATCATCGAGAGACCGAGGTCGCGCGTCAACCGCACGAGCAGCTCCAGGATCTGCGCCTGCACCATCACGTCCAGCGCCGTCGTCGGCTCGTCGGCCAGCAGCACCCTGGGCTCACAGGCCAGCGCCAGCGCGATCGCCGCCCGCTGCCGCATGCCGCCCGAGAACTCGTGCGGGTAGTTGTTGACGCGGTCGCCCGAGATGCCGACCAGCTCCAGCAGCTCCCTCGTCTGCCCCCGCGCGGCCTTGCCGGTGGCGGTGCCGTGCAGCTCCATCGGCTCCACGATCTGGCTGCCGATCGTCTTGACCGGGTTGAAGGCGTTCATCGCGCCCTGGAACACCATCGCGATGTCCTTCCAGCGGTGCGGGCTGACGGTGTCCTCGCCGCGGGCCATGATGTTCTCGCCGTCCAGCGAGACGCTGCCGGCGACCGAGGCGCTGGACGGCAGCAGCCCCATCATCGCCAGGATGGTGGTGGTCTTGCCGCATCCCGACTCGCCCACCAGCCCCATCCGCTCGCCCGGCCGCAGGTCGAAGCTGACGCCCTGGACGGCGTGCAGCTCGCTGCCGCCTGAGAGGTCGAACCAGACGTGCAGGTCCTCGACCGAGAGGATCGGCTCGCGACTCACTCCGAGTCGAGCTTTCCACCCAGCGGCCGCAGCCGGAACCGCCGCACCGAGAGGTGGCCGACCTTGAGACGCGGATTGAGCGCGTCCTCCATCGACTGGCCGACCATGGTGCAGGCCAGGATCACGATCGTCACGCACACGCCGGGCGGCACGATCGCCCACCAGGCGTTGTTCAGCACGGCGTTGCCGAGGAACGCGTTCTCGATCAGCCGGCCCCAGGAGATGGCGCTGGGATCGCCCAGGCCGAGGAAGGTGATGTAGGTCTCGGCGAACACCGCCAGCGCCACCATCAGCACCGTGTTGGCGATCAGCAGCGGCGCCACCTGCGGCAGCACGTGCTTGAACACCAGCCGGTTGTTGGTGGCGCCCAGCGATCGAGCCCGCTTCACGTACACCCGCTCGCGCACGCTCTTCACCTGCGCACGGATCAGCCGGGCGGTGCTCGTCCAGTAGATGATGCCGATGATGATGATGATGTTCCTGAGGCTGCGCCCGAATATCGCGGCCATCACGATCATCAGCGGGATGTCGGGGATGACCAGGAAGATGTCCGTGATCCGCATCAGCACCACGTCGATGATGCCGCCGACGAACCCGGAGATCACGCCCACCGCGCCGCCGATCAGCATCGCCACGAGCGCCGCGGCGAACCCGACCTCCATCGACACGCGGGTGCCGGCGATCAGCAGCGAGAGCATGTCCACGCCGCCGTCGTCGGTGCCCAGCCAGTGGGCGGAGCTGGGCGGCGCGTAGACCGGGCCGGTCTTGTCGTGGATCGAGTACGGCTCCAGGTAGGAGCCGAAGATCGCGATGAACACGAAGAAGAACAGCACACCGAGGCCCACCAGCGCCGCCGGCTGAGTGAGGATCGCGGAGCGGATGAAGCCCGGCGTGCGGCGCTCGCCGAGGCCCTCGGCGGACAGCTCCTCGAGCTGTTCCGGCGCAGCGGGAAGCGGATGGTCGATCGTCATGTCGTCACCCGTGGATCGAGCTTGAAGTACAGCAGGTCAGCCAGGAAGTTGAACAGGATCACCGAGATCGTCAGCAACAGGAACGCCCCTTGCAGGAAGGTGTAGTCGCGTTTGTCGATCGCATCGACGATTGCCAGGCCGATGCCCGGGTAATCGAACACGTACTCGACGGTGATCGCGCCACCGACGATGAACCCGAGCGACAGCGCGATCAGCGTGACGATCGGCAGCATCGCGTTTCGCAGGCCGTGCTTGCGGACGATCGCGAAGTTGCTGAGTCCCTTGGCCCGCGCCGTCAGCACGTAGTCCTCGCCCAGCGTCTCCAGCATCGCCGAGCGCACGATCAGGGTGTACTCGCCGTAGAGCACCAGTCCCAGCGTCAAGGCCGGCAGGATCATGTGCTCGAGCCGGTCCTTCCAGTAGTCGTACGTGGAGGGGTTGCCCAGGATGCCGAGGTCAGGGCTCTGGATGCCGCCATGCGGCAACCCTATCCGGTCGGCCACGAAGTAGACGATCATCAGCCCCAGCCATTGGGTCGGCATCGAGTAGAAGGCCAGGCTCGTCCACAGCGATCCCTTGTCCACCCACGTGCCTCGTCGCCAGGCGGCGACCACCCCCGTCAGTAGGCCGAATATGATCGAGAAGACGGTGCCCAGCGTCAGCATCAACAGCGTATTCTTGAGCGGGTCCCAGAGCAGGCCGCGCACCGGCTCATGGGAAACGTCCGAGAGGCCCAGGTTCCCGTGGGCCAGCTGCTTGAGGTAGATCTTGTACTGCTCCCACTTCGACTTGTCCAGGCCCAGATCGTGGCGCAGGGCGGCCTTGAACTGGATCGTGCAGTGCTGGCAGCGCAGCCCCGACACGGCATCGCCGGGCAGGGCGCGGAACAGCAGGAAGTTGATCGTGACGGCCACGAACACGGTGAGCAGCGCGAACAGGGTTCGCTTCACCACATAGTCGGCTCGTCCTTCCACTCGTTCCTCTTTCGTTCCGCGCCCCGCTCGGCGCGCCGTCTACTTCTGGTAGGGCTCTGTCATGTAGCCATAGTTGTAGCCGTTCAGCTCGGGGTGGTACCCGGCCCAGTTCGGCTGTGCCGCCGAGATGGCCTTCTCGTTCACGAGGAACGTATAGATCCACTGGTCGGAGAGCAGCTTGTCCATCTTCTGCACGAGCGTCAGGCGCTGGGCACCCGCCAAGGTGCCTGACTGCTTGTACATCTGATCGTACGATGGGTTGTCATAGCCGGTGTCGCTCCAGGAGCACCATTGGCCCTTTGTCGCGACCGACAGCTGGAAGTCGGGATCCGTGTACGAGAACCAATCCCATAGGGCAATGTCGAACTTGGCGTATCCGGTCGACTTGGCCGCGTCGCAGTTGTCGTCGGTCTCGATCGCGTAGGCCTGTGCGGAGTCGCCGCCGGCCTGCTGGGTCACCTTGATGCCAAGCTTCGACCAGCCGTCCGCGACGATAGAGAACTCGCGGCTGCCGTTGAAGTCGAGGCTGTTCGGCACCATGATCTGGTACTGCATCGGGTGCGCAGGCTGCGCGTACTTGCCGGTGGTGGCCGGCGCAACGCGAATGCCATTGGCGCCCTTCTTGTAGCCAAGCTGGTCGAGCATGGCGTTGGCCTGGTCGCAGTTGAACTGCAGCTTCTGGTCGTCGGGGCTCTGCCAGTTGATGCCGAACGGACCGATCACGCTCTGGTTGGCCAGTGTTGCCTGCCCGTCGTAGATCACCGAGATGATCTGCTGACGGTCGACGCACATGGACATCGCCTTCTTCACCCGCGGATCGAGCAGCTCGCGGTTCTGTGGCTTGCGCGGATTCGAGTTCCAGGTGATGTTGGTGAACTCGCCGTACTTGTACGGGGTGACCGCCAGTCCGCCGGACTGCTTGAGCGCGTTCACCGCGGTGTACGGCACCTGATCGACTGCCGAGATCTGGCCCGACTTGAGGTCGGCGATCATCGAGTCCGAGTTGGTGTAATAGACGAGACCGACCGCCTCTACGTGCGGCTTGGGACCCCACCAGCCCGGGTTGGGCTTGAACACTGTGGTGCCCTTCTTCTCGTACTTGGTGATCTGGAACGGGCCGCCAGACACCAGCGGCAGCGAGTTCTCGGGACGGAACGCCTTCAGATCCTTGCCCTGATTGCCAGCGTGCGAGCCCCAGATGTGCTCGGGCAGGATGTACAGCGACGAGATGTTCGACAGCACGAGATTCGGATCGACCGGCGCGTCGTAGTGGAACACGACCGTTGTCGGGTTGGGCGCATCCACTGTGGTGACGTGGGCGACCGAACTCGCCAGCACGGCGGTCGCGTCGTTCTGGTACTTGACGATGGTATTGGCCGTCCAGGCTACGTCGGCCGAGGTCAGCGGCTTGCCGTCCGACCACTTGGCGCCGGAGTGCAGCGTATAGGTATAGGTCTTGAAGTCGGCGCTGTGCGTCCACTTGGTGGCGTAGCTGCCCTCGTAGCTGGTCAGGTTGGGCGCCAGCTGCACCAGCTCCGGGTACACCTCGAGGTAGGCGGTGACGGCCTCGGCCTCGATGTAGTTGAACGGGTTCAGCGTGTCGATGTAGTTGGTCGTTCCGATGGTGAACACGCCACCCTGCTTGACGCTTCCGCCTCCGGACGAGCCGCTGCTGCCACCGCACCCTGCGGCCAGTAGCACGGCGGCCAGCGCGGCCGCAGCGAGCATCCTTCGTGCACTCATTGCGTTCCCTCCCGGGTTCCAAGCGCCGGCTCGGCGCCCTGATGATGATCTCTGCCCGGCCGCGGTCTGCGAGCGGCCAGCTCGTCGATGTGGGACGCCACCTCCAACACCGCCTGGTCGAGCCAGATCCGGCCCTTCTCGGCGGTGGCGACGGTGGCGTCGCCGATCACGCCGGACTCCGTCCATCCGCTCCACTGGCCCTTGATCGAAAGCGGGCCGTCGTTCCAGTCCATCCACACGGTGTCGGAGTCCCATTCCGGGATCTCCCGCACCGCCTTTTCCATCTGCACCCGCTCGGGGTGGATCGCGAGGTACAGCGACGTCTCGAGCTCGCAGGCGTGTGCCATGCCGCCGGGCTGGTCGGAGTCGCGTGTGCGCGCCAATAGCTCCTCCGACTCCGGCGTCGACAGGTACCAGAACGTTGCCGCGATCACGTCGCGCCGCTCCAGCATCAGCAGCCGGGCGGCCATGTCGACCAGCGGCACGTTCGAGCCGTGGCCATTCACGAACAGGATGCGGCGGAAGCCGTGGTGGATCAGGCTCTTGCCGATATCCACCAGGTATTCGACGAACCGCTTCCAATCGATCGTGATCGACCCCGGGAAGTCCATGTGGTGCGGCGTGTAGCCGTGTGTGACGGTGGGCAGCAGCAGGCTCTGCTCGGGCCGCGCCAGCACCGCCCGCTCGGCCAGCGTCTCAGCGATCACGGCGTCCGTGTCGATCGGCAGGTGGTAGCCGTGGTCCTCCAGCGTGGCCACCGGGATCACGCACACCGGGTCGTCGGCGACGCGCTCGGCCACCTCTGGCCAGGTCAGCTCGGCGTACCGGTGTGTGTGCTCAGTCGAAGCCATAGTGCTGGGGCTCGGAGTCGCAGGGATTCCCGCGTCCGAAGGTGATCTCTCTCCTTGTGACGTCAGCGATGCACCAAAAGACAGTCTTGGTCTGTGAGCCTGGTCCGGGATGACGGCAGATCGAGTCGGGTGCGTCCCGGTGGTCGCTGATCGCCGCGCGCAGTGTCGCGGCCGTTATGGTGCCCTCCGCAAGCCATGAGAGCGCGCGACGATACCGGACGTCCGAGCGGGCTGCATAGTCAACGTCGCCCTCGTACGGCAGCATCCGCTCGCTCACGTAGTGGTTGGTGTGGGCCAGCGTGCCGCGCGCATCCGGCCGGATCAGCTCGGCATCGGTGGCCGATCCCTCAACCGAGACGACGCCCCCGCCCGCATGCGCCAGCACGGTGTTGTAGGACGATGCACGGGCGGCGTGTAGCGCGGCGGCCACGGCATCGTCGAGCGTGCGGCGGCGCACGATATCCCGCACGTGCAGCAGGCGGGGTATGCCGGGCCGGTTGTCGTTCGGTGCGACCTCGTTGCCGGTCAGCGTCAGACCGGCCGCGTTGAATCCCACGCTGATCCACGGCCCGATGCCGACGGTCAGGACGACCGGATCGCCGGGCAGGCGCCATTCGATCGCGATCAGATCCTGCTCCGCCGATGCGGACAGGTCGTTCGTGTGGGCAACCCAGATGCCGCCGTCGGCGCTGGCGGGCGCGCACGCCACCAGGTCGGAACAGCCCCGGGCCGGCTCGGGAGCCGGCGCGTCGTCGAGCTCCTCGATCCCGGCCGCGAACAGCGCTCGGCGGTCGACCCCGGCCGCGTCGGCCACACCGTCCAGCTCCTCGATCAGCCACGGCAGCTCGCGCCGCGTCACCTCGAGGTACGGCTGGGAGGCAGCGACGGTGGCATCGCCGAGGGCGTCGCAGCGCCGGCGGATCGCACCGGAGCAGGCGGTGCCGATCTGCTCGCCCACCTCACGGTGTGTCCCGGCCACGCACAGCAGGTCGAGCGTTCGCGATTGGCCGGTCACCATGGAGCTGGGGCACGGAGGGGACGTTTCACGGATCCGCCGATTGTCTCCATCCGCAACGGGCCCGTCAACCCTGCCGGCGGTGGGCGCGCTCACCCCCCGGAGGAGGACGCCGCCGTCGGTGAGCGGCTGCCCACCAGCAGCGTGATCGTCGAACCCGGGCCGTAGCTGCCATCCGGTGCGTAGCCGGTGGCTCGCAGCACCGTGCCGCGCGTGCCGTACGGTGCCCGGTGGATCACGAACCTGACCGGGCCGTGCCGCTGGAACAGCGCCTTCGCCTGGGGCAGCGGCAAGCCGACCACGAGCGGGAAGTCGTAGGCGGCGGCGCCGGATGCGTCCGCGCGCGCCCCCAGCGCAAGCCCGGATGCTCCCACCGCTGATGTGATCGCCAGCACGGCGGCCAGCACGGCCAGTGTCAGGCTGCGCGCTACGGCAGCCGCGGCTGCAAGGGCCAGCGCGGCCAGCAGGCAGAGCACGGCAAGCACCCAGCCGGGCGGCTCCAGCAGCGCGACGGCCACCAGCACCGCCGCGGTTGCGGCCACCACGATCGTGACGAGGCCGGGCATCAGGCGCGGCCACCGGGCGGTGGCCGCCCCGGGCTCGGGATCCGGCTGCGGCGTCGCGCTCACACGGCCACGATAGCCGCCGCCCGGCGCATGTGTTGGTGGTCGCGGGCCGTGGTATAGATCGGGCGATGGCTTCGCATGCCACCCGAAACGCGCCCATGTACCGGCAGGTTGCCGACCAGCTGGCCGCCGAGATCGCATCCGGCGAGCTGCCGCCTGGACACCGGGTGCCGTCGGAGCGCGTGATCGCCGAACGGCACGGTCTTTCGCGGATGACAGCCCGCCAGGCGGTCGAGCTGCTGGTGCGACGCGGCCTCGTCTACCGGCGTCCCGGATCGGGCACCTACGTCGCCGCCGCACGGGTGGAGCACACGCTGCAGTGGTTCGCAGGCTTCACCGAGCAGATGCGGGCGCAGGGGATCGAGCCGGGCGGGCGCGTCCTGGCCGTCAGGCTGTCCGGCCAGGACGGCTCTGACGCGGGCGTCGCGCTGGAGCTGCCGGAGGGCGAGGCCAGCTGGATGGTGCGCCGTGTGCGCTTCGGAAACGGGGAGCCTCTGCTGGTCGAGGAGTCGCACGTCCCGGCCCGCCTGTTCCCCGACCTCAACCGCCACAATCTGGCTCAGAACTCCCTCTACGACCTGATGCGGAGCCGCTACGGCGTCGACCCGGTGCGGGCCCACGAGACGATCGAGCCAACCGCGTGCGAGCAGGACGAGGCCCGTCACCTGGCCACGCGGCCGGGCGCTCCGGCGATCCTGGTGACGCGAACCGCGTACGACGCCGTCGACCGGCCGGTGGAGTACGCCCGCGACGTCTACCGCGGCGACCGCGCCCGTTTCGTGGTCGACCTGCGGCGCCAGCAGGACGGGCGCGCTGGGGCGGATGATTAGCTCGGCGCGCGCCCGGCGCTGAGCGCGAGCAGCTCTCCGCGCAGGTCGGCCAGGGGCTGAGCGCCCGCGTCGCCCTCGCCGCGGCGCCGCACCGAGACCTGGCCGGATTCCACCTCGCGATCACCGACGACCAGGATCCGCGGCATCTTCTGCCGCTCCGCCTCCGCGATCTTCTTTCCCACCGACTCGCCGCGGGTGTCCGCCTCGGCCCGCAGGCCGGCCGCGTTCAGCTCGGCCACCACCTGACGAGCGTAGTCGTTGTGGCGGTCCGCAACCGGGACCACCAGCGCCTGCACCGGCGCCAGCCAGACCGGGAACGCGCCCGCGTAGTGCTCGATCAGGATGCCGATGAAGCGTTCGAACGAGCCGAACAGCGCGCGGTGGATCATCGCCGGCGTGTGCTCGGCGTTGTCCTCGCCGGTGTAGGTGATGCCGAACCGCTCCGGCATCTGGAAGTCGAGCTGGATCGTGCCCATCTGCCAGGAGCGTCCGATCGAGTCGGTCATGTGCAGGTCGATCTTGGGCCCGTAGAAGGCGCCGTCACCCTCGTTCAGCTGGTACTCCACGCCGGCCCGCTCGAGCGCCCCGTGCAGCGACGCCTCGGCCGCGTCCCAGAGCTCGTCCGCGCCGATCCGCTTGTCGGGTCGCGTCGACAGCTCGATCCGCAGGTCGAGCTGGAAGATCCCGTAGATCGCCTGCGCCAGCTCCAGGCAGCCGATCACCTCGTCCTCGATCTGCTCGTGGGTGCAGAAGATGTGGGCGTCGTCCTGCGTGATGTGCCGCACCCGCATCAGCCCGTGCAGGGTGCCGGAGGGCTCGTGCCGGTGCACCAGCCCCTGCTCGGCCAGCCGCAGCGGCAGGTCGCGGTAGCTGCGGCGCTCGTCGCCGAAGATGTTGACGTGGCCCGGGCAGTTCATCGGCTTGATGCCGAACTGGCCCGCCTCGACCTCGGTGAAGTACATGTTCTCGCGGTAGGCCTCCCAGTGGCCGGAGCGCTTCCAGACCTCCACGTTGTAGAGGATGGGCGTTCGCACCTCCTGGTAGCCGCGCTCCCGGTTCAGCTCGCGCCACAGCGTGGTCAGCTCGTTCCAGATCACCATCCCACGCGGATGCCAGAACGGCGAGCCGGGTGACACGTCCGAGAAGTGGAACAGGTCGAGCTCACGGCCCAGCCGGCGGTGGTCGCGGAGGCGGGCCTGCTCGACCCGTTCCAGGTACTCGTCCAGCGCCGCCTGGTCGAAGAAGGCGGTGCCGTAGATGCGGGTCAGCATCGGGTTGTCGGAGTCCCCGCGCCAGTAGGCCCCGGCCGTGGACAGCAGCCTGAAGGCCTTGATCGGCTTCGTGGTCTGCAGGTGCGGGCCGCGGCACAGGTCCTCGAACCCATCCTGCGTGTAGAGGCTGATCTCGCCGTCCGGCAGGTCGCGGGCCAGCTCCAGCTTGTACGGCTGCGCCTCCGCCTCGAAGCGGGCCAGGACCTCGCCCTTGTCCACGCCGTCGGTGCGCACGAAGGGGTGCTCCTGGGCGAGGATCCGGCGCATCTCCTGCTCGATCCGGCCCAGGTCGTCCGACGAGATCGGCTCGGGGAACTGGAAGTCGTAGTAGAAGCCGTCGGCGATCGCGGGGCCGATCGCCACCTTGGCGTCGGGCCACAGGTGCAGCACCGCCTCGGCCATCACGTGCGCCGTCGAGTGGCGCAGCACGGGCAACGCCTCCGCATCGCGAGCCGTCAGGATGCGCACGCGGTCGCCCTCCGCCAGCGGCAGCCGCAGGTCACGCACCTCGTCGCCGACGCCCACGGCCACGGCGGCCTGGGCCAGCCGCGGGCCGATGGCGTTGGCCACATCCAGGCCGGTTGCGCCGTTCTCCAGCTCCAGATCAGTCCCGTCGGGCAGTCCAATACGCATGGCAGAGAGCATATCGACCGACGCTGTTAGGCTGACCGCATGCAGGACCTCGCGATCGTGCTGGCGCTGCTGCTCGTGGTGGCGGTCGCCGCACTCGTGCACCGGGAGCGCCAGCGGCGACGGGCGCTGGCGCTGCTCGGCCGCCGCGGCGATCTGGAGGCCGCGGCGCGGGCGGCCACCGAAGGCCGCACCGCCCGCCCCTCGCTGGATGCCGCGCTGGCGCTGCGCGACGCCATCATGGAGGCATCCCCCACCCCCGTGATGCTGTTCGACGCGGGCGCCCGCCTGGTGCGCGCCAACCGGGCCACGCGGGAGGCCATCCCCGACCTCGAGGTGGGCGCCACCGCCGCCGTCCAGGAGATCGCCACCGCCGTCCACGATGCGCTTGCCGGCCGGCCGCCGCGCCCGTTCGACGTGACCGTCTATCAGCCAGAGCGACGGCGCTTCCACGCGCACCTGCGCACCTACCCCGACCGCGGCACGCGCTGCTGCGTCGTGGTGCTGGCCGATGAGAGCGCGGAGGCCGACTACCGGGATGCCCGGCGGCTGTTCTCGGCCGGCGTGTCGCACGAGCTGCGCACCCCGCTGGCGCGGATGCTGGCGCTGGTCGACACGCTGTCGCTGCCGCTGGACGAGGCCGAGCGGGAGCAGACCATGGATCAGATGCGCGACGAGATCGACGCGATGCGGGAGCTGATCGAGGACATGATGCTGCTGGCCCGGCTGGAGGTCGAGGGCATATCCGGCGGCGAGCCGGCCGACGTCAGCGCGGCCATCGAGGACTGCCTGGAGCGTCATGCCGACGCCGCGCAGGCCGCTGGGCTACGCCTGGCCGGGCACACCACCGCCGGAATCCTCACCGTCGTCCCACGGCGACTGGTGGACGTGATCCTGGACAACCTGCTGGAGAACGCGATCCGCCATGCCGGCGAGGGCGCCGACATCGACTTCACCGCCGGTGGCCTGACGGGGGCGGTCGAGCTGTCGATCGCCGATACCGGCGCGGGCGTGCCTGCCGAGCACCTGTCGCGGGTGTTCGAGCGCTTCCACCGCGTCGAGGGGTCGCGTGCCGGTCCCGGCACGGGCCTGGGGCTGGCGATCGTCAAGCACATCGCCGAGGCCCACGGCGGGCGAGCGGTGATGGAGAGCGTCGAGGGCCAGGGCACCACGGTGCGGGTGACGCTGCCCGCGCCCGCGGTGATGCCCGCCGGCGAGCCCGCCGACCCCGGTCAGGCGCCCGGTTTGGGCACCGCGTCGAACCTGTAGCCGACCCCGTAGTGGGTCTGGATGTACGTGTGCCCGGCCGCGCGCCGGTCGATCTTATCGCGCAGCTTGCGCACGCAGACGTCAACGGTGCGGTCACGGTGGCGGTGCGGGATGCCCCATACCCGTTGCTGGAGCTGGTCGCGCGAGAGCGCGCGGCCGCGCTCGCCGGCCAGCACGTAGAGCAGGCGGAACTCGGTCGGCGTCAGCCCCACGTCCTCTCCCTCCAGGATGGCGGCGTGCAGGTCGGGATCGATCACGAGCCCCTCGGCCACGATCGTCTCGGAGCCGGCCGCCGCCTTCATGCCGGCACGGCGCAGCACCGCCTCCACCCGCGCGACCAGCTCGCGCATGCCGAACGGCTTGCTCAGGTAGTCGTCGCCGCCGATGCCCAGCGCGTGCACCTTGTCGTGCTCGGAGCCGCGCGCGCTGACGATCACGATCGGCGTCTCGATGCCCTCGGCGCGCAGTGTCTCGGTGATCCGCCAGCCGTCGGTGCCGGGCAGCATCAGGTCGAGCACGGCCACGTCGGGGCGCTCGTAGCGGAGCTTCGCGATCGCACGGTCGCCGTCCTCCGCCACCTCCACGTCCATGCCCGCGCGGCGCAGGTGGGTCGCCATCGCGTTGGCGATCACACGGTCGTCTTCGGCGATCAGAACTCGTGGCATGCGCTGATCGTAGACCGTGCCCCGGACCAGAGATTCGCCGCCCCGGCTTGCCTTTTGTCCACCAGCCAAACGGACCTTCGAGTCACCTCTACAGTCCCTCCGTCTGGGTTCAACCTACTCGGCTGCCCTGGGCGGCGCAGAGGGGAAACTAGAGCAGCGGTGCTTACCCCGGCAACCCCCATTACCGCAAACAGCGGAATTTTTCTTCACCACCTCGCCAGCACCTCGCGGTCGCGCTCGTACGTCAGCAGCTGCGCGGCCTGCTCGCGGGTGACCCAGCGCAGCTCGTCAACCTCGCGGCTGGGCTCGAATGCGCCCGCTCCGACCGCCATCACGTAGTAGCGCACGACCTTGGACAGGACGGCGCCGTGCTTCTCGACCGTGTAGCGGACGACGCCCAGGTCGCGCTCGATGCGGCCGTGAAAGCCGGTCTCCTCCTGCACCTCGCGCAGCGCTGCGGCGACGTCGTCCTCGCCCGGCTCGTGCTTGCCCTTGGGCAGCGTCCAGTCGTCGTACCGAGGTCGATGCACGAGGGCGATGCGCTCGCCGTCGACCAGCACGGCACCGGCGGCGCGAACGAGGTTGTCGGCGGGTGCGGGCTCCATATCCGTGATGCCCGGCGAGGCTCAGCCGCGGCGCGCGCGCAGGCCGGCCACCCAGAACAGCAGACCGACCAGCCCCACCAGACCCAGCACCATGCCGGCGAACACCCAGGTGGTACCGCGGTTTCCGCCGACGGCGAACCCGACCGCGAGCATCGCAATCGCGAGCACGCCCAGCGCCTGGGTGACCACGAACGGCCCCGGCAGCCCTGCCGGCGTGATCGGCGGGCCACGCCGCGTGAGCCGGCTGGGATCGGCCTCATCCTTGGCGCGGCTGCGCAGCGCCAGCGCGATGATTCCGCCGAAGACGGCCACGAAGTAGACGACCTGCGACCAGAAATCGCCGATCCAGTCCACCAGGTAGGTGAACAGCACGATCAGGCCGACCGCCGCAAGCGTGCCCAGTGCGGCAACGCCGATCGCGGTCTGCCAGTTGTAGACCTGGCCGGGTTGAGGCTGCGAATCGCTCATCGCCCGAGAGCCTACCGCAGCCGTCCGACCACGCACGGCGGCCCCGTCACGGCGTCCATGTCAGCGACCGCGGGTCGAACGCCGGCAGCGAGCCGGTCGCGCCGGTGCGGCGGTCGAACACCTTCACCTGACCCTGCAGCGACACCGCCAGGTAGCGGGCGCCGGGAGACCAGGCGTAGGAGTGGGCGATCGGCGGGGCGCCCGCAGGTACGCCACCCGGCTGCAGCGACTGCAGCACGTCACGATTCGTCCCCTGCTCGTACCAGAACGCGCTGCCGTCGGGCGCCCCGGCCAGGTGGTACGACGGCAGAGTCGTGCGGAAGATGCTCGTGCTCCCGGTCTCGCGGTTCAGCACCATGATCGCGAACATGGCGTTGGGGTCGCTGGGATCGACAGGCGCCACCGCCACGGCCAGGAGTGACGACGTGGCCGTCAGCGCGGTCACCGCGTACCCGTGCCGGGGTCGTCCGGCGGCGGTCTCCAGCGTGGCGTCGAGCCGCAACCGGCCGCCGTTCTCATAGACGGCGTGTCCGTCGGATGTGAGCGTCGTCCCCGCGGGGGTGAAGGCGGTCGTGCAGTGGTAACCGACCGTCGCGCTCCTGCGGAACGGCGCGGCCAGGAGCTCGACCCTGATCCCGTGGCGGCGATCGGATGTACACGCCGCCGCGTACTGCGAGTCCGCCGACCAGGTCACCCCCTCCACCCGGCCGTGCACCGTCGTCGACTGCAGCTTCCGCATCGACGAGCCGCTCAGCAAGACGATGGGCGCGCGCGGCCGGCCCTGCGCCAGCACCACCGCGCCGTCCGGCGAGGGCCACGCCCGGCAGGCACGCGCCCCGGCGTCCTTGACGGCCAGCGTGCTCATCGTCACCCGCTCCAGCACGCACCCTCTGCCGATCCACCACACCACGCCCCCGGCCCGCCGCATCATGTCCCGGCTGTGCAGCGGCGGCGGGTGGATGTCGGCCGGATGTGGCCCCGGCGCCCCGGCCGGCCCCGCCACCGTCGAGCGGGTCGGTGCCGCCACCAGCACCACCAGCGCCCCCAGCACCGTGATCAGTGGCACCGCGATCCGCACGGCGCCTCAGCTGATGCCCAGGTACGCCTTTCGCACCTCGTCGTTGGTCGCCAGCGCCTCGGCCCGGTCCGACAGCGTCACCCTGCCGGTCTCGAGCACGTAGCCGCGGCTGGCGATGCCGAGGGCGATCAGCGCGTTCTGCTCCACCAGCAGGATGGTAGTGCCCTCACGGTTGATCTCCTGGATGATCTCGAAGATCTTGTCGACCAGGATCGGGGCCAGGCCCATCGACGGCTCGTCGAGCAGCAGCAGCTTGGGCCGCGACATCAGCGCCCGGCCGATCGAGCACATCTGCTGCTCGCCGCCCGACAGCGTCCCCGCCTGCTGGCCGCGCCGCTCGCTGAGGCGCGGGAACAACGAGTAGACGTGCTCGGTGTCCTGCTCGATGCCCTCGCGGTCGCTGCGGTTGAACGCGCCCATCTCCAGGTTCTCGCGCACGCTCATGCGCGGGAACAGGCGCCTTCCCTCCGGCGAGTGCGCGATCCCCATCTGCACGATCTGGTGCGGCGGTGCGTTCTGGATCTCCTTGCCGGCGAAGCGGATGGTGCCGGCCTTGGGCTTCGTGAGGCCCTGGATCGAGCGCAGCGTGGTCGACTTGCCCGCGCCGTTGGCGCCGATCAGGGTCACGATCTCGCCCTCGTTGACGGTGATCGAGAGGCCCTTGACGGCCTCGATGCGGCCGTAGAACGTCCGCACCTTGTCCAGCTCGAGCAGCGCCGGCGGGTTCGCGGTCGGCGCCGGCGGCGCCTCGGCGCTCACGCGGTCGCCCCGCTTCCGGCCCCGGCGGAGCCGGCCGCGCCGCTGCCCAGGTAGGCCTCGATCACGCGGTCATTGGCCTGGATCTCGGCAGGCGAGCCCTCGGCGATCTTCTCGCCGTGGTCGAGCACCGTGATCCGCTCCGACACGCCCATCACGACCTTCATGTCGTGCTCGATCAGCAGGATCGTGAGGCCGCGCTCGTCCCGCAGCTGCGAAACGAACCTGGTGAAGTCGGCCGACTCCTGTGGGTTCATGCCGGCCGTGGGCTCGTCCAGCAGGAGCAGGGTCGGCTCGCTGCCGAGCGCGCGCGCAACCTCCAGCCGGCGCTGATCGCCGTAGGACAGGTTCATCGAGTACTCGTCGTCGACTCGCTCGGAGAGGCCGCAGTAGCGAAGCAGCTCGCGCGCCCGCGCCAGCGCGTCGCGCTCCTCGCGCCTGACGCCGGGGGTGCGCAGGATGCTTCGGATGAGTCCACCCTTCAGACGGCAGTGCATGCCCACCAGCACGTTCTCGACGGACGTCATGGTCTGAAACAGCCGGATGTTCTGGAACGTGCGGCCCACCCCGAGCTTGGTGATCCGGTGCGGCGGCAGGCCGCCGACGTCACGCCCTGCGAACAGGATCTCGCCGGCGGTCGGCTTGTAGGCCCCGGTCAGCATGTTGAAGAACGTGGTCTTGCCGGCGCCGTTCGGCCCGATCAGGCTCACGATCGAGCGCTCCGGCACCACGAAGTCGATGTCGCTGCAGGCGACCAGGCCGCCGAACTCCTTGCGCGCCGCCCGCGTCTCCAGGATCGCGGCGCCCTTCGGCCCGACACCAGGGTGCGGTGCCTCTGCCGCCTCGGTGCTCACCCGACCACCACGCCGGCGGCCTCGTGCTCCTCCTTGACCACGTCGAACTCGGCCTTGCGTCTGGAACTGGGTATCAGCCCCTGCGGGCGGAACAGCATCATCAGCACGATCAGCAGCCCGAACAGCCCGGCCTCGTACTTGGTGATCTCGATGTTGGTGCCGAAGTTGGAGTTGATGGTGTTGCCGATCGCGCCCAGCCCCTGCTGGTTGAGGTAGGACAGCACGGCGGCGCCCAGGCACACGCCCCAGACGTTGCCCATGCCGCCCAGGATCACCATCGCCAGCAACAGCGTGGAAATGTAGAGCTTGAAGTTGTCGGGGATGGCGCCGCCCTGGTAGACGCCGTAGAAGCATCCCGCCGCGCCGCCGAAGAACGCGCCGGAAGCGTAGGCCCAGGTCTTGACCTGCATCAGCGGCACGCCCATCGCGGCCGCCGCGATCTCGTCCTCGCGCAGCGCGACCCAGGCCCGTCCCAGCCGCGAATCGCGCAGCCGTATCGAACAGAACACGGTGATCGCCACCAGCAGCAGCCCCACCCGGTAGAACCAGACGTCCAGGTTGGGCGTGAGCAGGAAGTTGTCGGGCAGGAACGGGAGGATGCCATGCAGGTACCGGAACCCCATCGGGTCGATCGGGGTGATGCCGGCGACGCCGTTGGTGAGGTTGAATCCGGTGCCGAACATGTTGTCGCCGTTGCGCACGACCTGCGGGATGATCTCGCCGAAGCCGAGCGTCACCAGCGCCAGGTAGTCACCGCGCAGACGCAGCGTGGGCAGGCCGATCACCACGCCCGCGGCGGCCGCCATCGCCGCCGCCACCGGCAGCAGCAGCCATATCGAGATGTGGATGCCGATCGCGTGGGATTGCACGCCCACCGCGCCGAACACGATGCTGTGGCTGGCGAACTGGGTCGATGCGAACCAGCCCGCCACATAGCTGCCGATCGCGTAGAAGGCGACGTAGCCCAGGTCGAGCAGACCGGCGTAGCCGACCACCATGTTCAGGCCCACCGCCATGCACACGAACACGGTCATCGTGACGGCGGTGCTCAGCGTCGGGATCAGCTGGCTGGTGCCGAGCGACGTGTAGTACTCGGGGTAGAGCACGACCAGCGGCACGATGATGATCGGGATGATCGCGCGCCGCGCCCAGCGCGGAATCGGCAGCTTGTCGATCATGCTCTGTCGGCCTCCGGCTGCCCCAGCAGCCCCTGTGGCCGGAACACGAGGATCAGGATCAGGATCGAGAACACGATCGAGGTCGTCCACTGCTCACCCGGCGCGTGCCAGGAGAGGCCCTCGTTGAATGCCTGGATCAACCCGATGATAAGCGCGCCCAGGGTGGCTCCCGTGAGGTTGCCGATGCCGCCCAGCACGGCGGCGGTGAAGGCCAACAGCCCGATCTGGCCGAGGTCGTAACGGGTGGTCGTGATCTCGAGCACGTAGAGGGTGCCGCCTGCACCGGCCAGGATGCCCGCCAGCGCGAACGTGAACGAGATCGTGCGGTCGACGTCGACCCCCATCATGCGGGCGGCGTCCATGTCCTGGGCCACGGCCCGCATGGCCTTTCCCTGGCGGGTGCGCCGCACCACGTAGGTGAGCGCCAGCAGCAGCGGGATCGTCGCCAGGATCACGATCAGCGACTTGGCCGGCCAGTCGAGGAACAGGATGTTGCTGGGCAGGATCGCGCCCACCCCGGTGTAGTTGGGCCCGTAGAAGAACTGGGCCGCGTTGCTGAGGATGTACGAGATGCCGAGGGTGGTGATCAGCGGCGCCAGCCGTGGCGCATTCCGCAGCCGCCGCAGAGCCACGCGTTCGATGGTCGGGTTGAGGATGCCGCAGAAGACCATCGCTCCCACCATCGCCGCCAGCACGCCGAAGAACGTGACGATGCCCGACTGGGAGCCGTCCAGCCCCAGCCTGGTGCCCGCGATCGAGACGGTGATCATCGTGCCCCACATGAACACGTCGCCGTGGGCGAAGTTGATCAGCTCGATGATGCCGTACACCAGCGTGTAGCCAAGCGCGATCAGTGCGTACAGGGCGCCGTTGGTGAACCCGATCAGCAGCACCGACCCAAACTGACCGGGCCCCTGGACGAAGTTCACGGCCAGCCAGAACACGAGCAGGGCCAGCAGCGCGATCGTGACTGCTCGGTTCAGCAGCCCGGTGACACGAGGGAGCACCGCCAGGACAGGCCGTCGCGCGGTGTGCGTGTCGGTTGCCATGGCGGCGCTCCCTCTCCTTCAATCAGCCGCTGCCGGTGATCTTGGCGACCAGTGCCGGGTCAGGGTTGACGACCTGGTAGGTGTCGAACTCCCCCGACTTCGAGTTGCCAATACCGATCGTGAACTGCTGCTGACCGATGATGTCACCCTGATCACCGATCTGGAACGTTCCCAGGATGCCGTTGGTGATCTTCATCCCGAACACGTTCTTGGTGACCGACGCCCGCGTGCCGTCGGATGCGGCGATCGCGTTCAGCAGCACCTGCGCGGTCTGCGCGGCGTAGGCGGTGTACGGCTGCACCGTGGTGACGCCGTACTTGGCCTTGAACTGGTCGATGAACGTCTTGCCGGCGCCGACCAGCTTGTCGGCCGGAACGCCCGCGTTGCTGACGTACATGCCCTGGCCGGCCGCTCCTGCCGAGCCCGAACCGGTCAGCGTCGAGCTGATGAAGAAGCCGTCAGGCGCGATCAGCTTGACACCGGTGTTCGCTCCCAGCACGGCGACCTTGTCCTTGATCAGCTGGCCACCGTTCGAGCAGATCAGGCCGCCCAGGAAGATCGCATCCGGGTTTGTGGCCTTGATCTTCTGCATCAGGGCCTGGTAGTTCGCGGCCTTCGGATCCCACGAGTCGCGGCCGGCGATCTTCATGCCGAGCTGCGTCGCCGCCTTCTGGAAGAAGTCGGCCACACCGACGCCGTAGGACTCCTTGTCGTCGAGCACGTACACGCTCTTGGCGCCCAGCTTCTGCGCCAGGGTTGCGTCCACGGCGCCCTGCGAGTTGTCCACCGCGACCACGCGAGCGTAGTTGCGGACCCCGCTCGGGTAGTACTTCTCGGGCTCACCAGGCTCACCGCTCGGCTGCGTCAGCCCGAGGTTGGTGTTGGCGCCGGAGATCTCGATCATGCCGACACGGTTCAGGATCGGCACCTCGAGCTTGGCGCAGGGCGAGTTGAGGGTACCCAGCACGCCGATCACGCTTGGATCGCGGATGTAGGCGTTCGCGTTCGAGCTGCAGGTCGCCGGGTCGTAGGCACCGGCCTGTGCCGTCGAGTCGTCACAGTCCTGGTACTGGACCGTGTACTTGCCGGCCTTGTAGTTGTGCGAGGCCAGCACCATGTTGATGGCCTCGGACATCTGGTCGGTCTGGATCTTGTTGGAACCCTGCCGCGGCAGGTCCGACACGATCGTGAACTGGCCCTTGCCCTGAGGTGCGTGGCAGGTGGAGATGTTGACAGGGGCGCCCGCATTACCGCCACCACCGCCGCTTGAGCTGCTGCTGCTGCTTCCGCAGCCGGCAGCTACTGCCAGTGCAAGGACTGCAACGATCGGTATGGCTCGGAATCGAACCGTCCCCATCACGTTCCTCCATCGTCGGGAGTTTGGTGTTCCGGGCCGGTCTGGCACCCGTTCGCCGTTTGGCGACTGTGGTATTTACCATTCCTAAACACGTAAGACAAGCCTGACGGGCGATTCGGACGACACAATGCGAACAGCAAAACTGAAGGCGGTGCTTCTGGCCGTGGCCCTGGTGCTCGCCACCGCGGCCTGTGGTACCAGCCGCGCAGACACCGTGCCAAGCGACCATACGGCATCCGCGACCTGCCCGTCGGTTCGCGCCGGCGGCTGGCAGCGGTGGGCGAACCGCGTTCACATGACTGTGTTCTGCCCCACATGGCTTCCCATCTACATCGACGGCGTAATCGGAGGCGACCTGAACACGGCGGCCTCTCCCGGCCGCTTCTGGCAGGTGCACTTCGTCTGGCGCTCCGACGACTTCAGCCAGCTGATCCACATCGTGTTCGAGGGCTATGCCCCCGGCACGTGGCCGCGTACGTGCGGCGGGGTGCCCTGTTACGGCGGACGTGACGGCACCGAGACGCTGGGAGGCCACACCGTCACGTGGTACACCCGGAACCGCGGCTCCAGCACCGGGCACATCGCCGCGGCCTTCCGCGACCGCGGCAACACCTACGTGGTCAGCCTGCACGTGATCGACCCCTACACGGCGGCCACGGCGAAGGCGACCGTGGCCCGGATCGTGAAGGGGCTGGTTCCGGTGCAGCCCGCCGCCGCCTGAGGCTGCGTGCCGCCTCCCTGCGCTGCTACCCCTGCAGCATCTCCGCCAGCGGAAACGACCGATGCCGCCGCGGCGGCACCAGGAAGCTCTGCCTATGCGTGGTCGTCAGCACCGAGTTGAATCCCTGGCCGGGGTCGCGCGGTGCCAGCGGCAGCCGCCGGCCGCCCGGCAGCACCCCGTCCATGGCCATCCGATTTCGGTGGAAGTCGTCGCTGGTGGGGTTGAACACCACGAAGTGCAGGCCAGCCCGGGCTTCGGGGCTGACCCCGTCGCGGCCGGGGTCGGCGCTCCAGTAGAACGGGTTGTCGAGCGTGTTGAAGTCGGCGCGGATCGGCACCGCCGTACCCTTCGCATAGGTGGTGCCGTCGCGCCCCACCACGTCCACCGCCAGCCGCGAGGTCTGCTGGATGGCCGGGCTGTGGCCGATGCGCGCGTACCTGGAGGCATCCTTGCGGATCGCGGCAACGGACGGCACGTCGTCCTTGCCCTGGCTGACGGTCAGCGTCCCCTCCGGCACGTTTCGGGCCGGGCCGAACACCGTTGCGGCCCGCTGGCGGTCATCGAAGGTCAGGAACCAGGATTCCAGATCCTCGAAGATGTGCGAGACGTGCATCGTGGTGCCCTGCCGGAAGTAGCCGCCGGGTCCGCCGTCGGAGTAGCCCAGCGTCTCGATGTTCGCGATCCGCTCAGCCCCTAGCGATGCCTTCTGCGTGGACGTGAATCCCAGGAACAGCTCGGCCTGCTCGGGGATCAGGTCGGCACCGGGGACGCCCGCTGCCACGGCCAGCCTGTGCGGCAGCCCCTCGCCGCCGTCGAAGCCGCCGCCCACGAAGCCGCGGCGGATGCTGGTCGGCTGCCACACGTCGAGGTTTCCGACCAGCCGTTCGTGGGCGTCGTGGATGTGCGCCGGGTTGTCGCTTCGCAGCAAGAGCACCGCGTCGTTCTGCTCGAGCAGCACGCCGCTCGTGTCGCTCGGGAAGCGGATCGCGTCCAGCAGCACCGAGACCGGGTGCCCGGCCGACCGGGAGGCGCGGCGATCGATCGGAACGTGGTCGCGCGCCGGCGCCGCCACCGCGCCCCTGAAGTACGGCAGTCCCCACCCCACGGTCACGCCCAGACCCGCCGGGCTGGACGGGTAGTCCTGGTCGAGTCCTGCCAGCACCTGGGCCAGCCGCCGCTGCGCGTCGCGCAGGTCGGCGGGGCCGCCGGCGGGCAGCCGGAGGGTGACGATCTCGTGGTGCAGCGGTGGCACCACCACCTCGACGTTGTTGTCGGTGACGACCCGCAGCCCACCCAGCACGTGCTGCTCGGGCGGCCGCGCCGTGACCTCAGGGCGACTGGGTGCGCGGCCGGCGCGCTCGGCCAGCTCGTAGATCCCGGCTGCGGCCAGCGTGGTCGCGCCGACGCCGGCGAGCAGCTGCCTGCGTGTCAGCTCCACGTCAGGCGGCCGGCTCGACCACGACCAGGTGCCTCAGGATCCGCCGCAGGTCGGCGTTGACGGTGTCGTAGGAGAGCGGAGCGGCGACGTGCTGGCTGGCCGTGTACAGGGTTCCGGCGTGGCGCCAGACGTAGGCGAGGTGCCACTGGTCGGCGCCCTGGTTGACCGTATACAGGGTCGCCGTGATCGGCCCGGCGTGAATGGTTCCGTGGGGGTCGGCGAAGCACGGCACACGGTGCTTGACCTGCTTGCCCGAGCCGGCCTCGGTGACCACGCAGCTGGGGATGGTAGTGCGGCCGGGATAGGCGCGCAGGATCACGTGCACCTCGCCGGTCTGGGCCTCGACCCAGATCCAGCTGGCCAGGTAGCTCTTGTCCTTCGACACCGACAGCACGGCGTTGTCGGCGGCGCCGGCCTCGCCCTTGTCGATCTTCCCAACCAGCGGGTTGGGCAGCCAGGCCGGGCAGTAGACGTCGGTGTCGATGCGGTTGGCCAGCGTCTGCCAGCCGAGCTTCAGGGCCGCCGGGCACTTCGGCTTGCTGGTGGTGGCGGCGTCGGCGCCGCCCTGGCCGCAGCCGCTCGCGGCAAGCGCCAGCAGCGCCACGAGCAGTGGCGCGACGGCTGACGATCTCATCCTGGTACGTGCCAAGGCGATCCGGGGAATGGTACCGACATCAACGCCGACCGGCCCGCAGGCAGCGCCACATCAGTCGACAGCGGCTCCTGCGCCGGGCACGGATGCCTCGGCCGCCGACGGCTCGTCGTCCAGGCGCATCTCCACGCCGGCGCAGTCGATCAGCAGCGGATCGTGGGTGGCGCAGACCACCGCCAGCGACCTCCCCGCCGCCGCCTCGGCCAGCAGCGCCGCCACCGACTCGGCGTTGGCCTGGTCGAGCCGGGACGTCGGCTCGTCCACCAGCAGCAGGTCGGCACCCGCGGCCAGCGCACGGGCGATCGCCAGCCGCTGGCGCTCGCCGGCCGAGAGCCGGGAGGCGCGCTGGTCGCTGCGCGGGCCCAGTCCCACCCGCGCCAGCGATTCGCGGGCGCGGTCGACGGCGGCGGCGTCAGTGACTCCGCGCAGGCCGAGCGTGAAGGTGACATTCTCCTCGGCGCTGAGGAACCCGACCAGCCCGGGCTCCTGGCCGACGTAGGCGACGCTGGAGCGCCGCAGGCCGGCCAGGCCGTCGCGATCGAGCCGCGAGAGCGGCTGGCCCAGCACCAGCACCTCGCCGGAATCGGGCCGCTCCAGGCCGGCCAGCATCGCCAGCATGGTGCTCTTCCCGGAGCCCGACCGGCCGATCACGGCGGTCATCGCCCCGCGCCGAAACTCGGCGTCGTACCCGGCGAACAGCGACCGCGTGCCGAACGCCTTCGACACCTGGCGCAGAGCCGCAACAGGCTCCGACCCCGCGGTCACCGGCGGCGGCGGCTGCTGCTGCTCCTGCGGCACGAATGTGCCGGGGGCCGGCCGCAGCACCACGCCGTCGCCCTCCTGGTCGGCCTGCACGTGCGAGCTGATGCCGAGGCCGGCACGGAGGTGCTCCGGCAGGTGCACCCAGCCGCCGTGCCCGACCACCAGCATCGCGCGGCCGTCGCGCCACTCCTCGCTCAGCCGGCCGTCGCGGATGCGGACGGTGCGGTCGGCGATCCGGGTGGCGCCGTGGTCGTGGCTGACGATCACCGCCGTCGTGCCCTGGTCGCGCACCAGCTCCCGGATCAGCTCGTAGACGATCTCGCCGTTTCGGCGGTCGAGCTCGCCGGACGGCTCGTCGGCCAGCAGCAGCTGTGGCCGGTGCGCGAGCGCCGCGCACACCGCCACCCGCTGCTGCTCGCCGCCCGAGAGCTGGCCGGGCAGCATCGTCGCGGCGCGCTCGAGCCCGACCGCGGCCAGCAGCTCGGTGGCACGCTCGTGCCGCCGCGACCGCTGCTCGCCGCGCAGCGCCAGCTGCAGCCCGATGATCTCCTCGCAGCGCAGGTCGGGCGGCAGCGCCCGCGTGTAGTGCTGGTCGATCATGCCCAGACGGCGGGCGCGGTAGTCGGCGGCGGCGTGACCGCGCAGGCTGCCGATGTCCAGCCCGTAGACGTTCGCAGTGCCGGCCGACAGCGGCTCCAGCGCGGCCAGGATCCGCAGCAGCGTGCTCTTGCCGGCACCGCTCGGCCCCAACACGACGACGATCTCCCCTTCCTCCACCGACAGCGTCAGCCCCTGCAGCGCCGCTGCATCACCCTCCGCCGTGCGATGGATGCGAAACACGTCGCGGACGTCGATCGCCCGGCTCACGGAGCCTCCCCCGTGGCCCGTCGCGGCAGGTCGCCCGAGAACGCGGCCCTGGTCGAGAGCGCCACCGCCAGCGCCGACAACAGCAGGAAGCCGACCAGCCCGGCCAGCACCACCGGCCAGGCCAGGTGCCGCTCCAGCGGGGGGACCGGGACCGTGGCCGACGCGGTCACCTGCACCAGTCCCACCGTCGCGGTCGACAGCACCACTCCGATCACCACGGCCACAACCAGCCCCACGGCGGTCACGATCGCCGCCCGCAGCCGCAGCTGGCTGCGCAGCGTGGGCGGCCCCACGCCCTGCGCCTCCAGGTCGAACAGCGCCACCCGGTCGTCGCGCACCGCGGCGGCCACCGAAAGCAGCAGCGCCGCCAGCGAGAGCAGCAACGCCAGCACGGCGGCGCCCTCCAGCACCAGCCGGATGCCGCGCGAGAGCGGGTCGCTGCGCAGGGTCGCGAGCGTAACGGCGTGGGAGCTGCGCGTCATGCTGTCGTAGGGCGGCCGCGTGACCTGGGCGTTGAGAGCGGCCACCCGGTCGGCGCTGCGGGCTCGCAGCCACATCTCCGACGGCACCGCCGAGCCGGGATCGTCGGCGTTGAGCGCGGTCGCCAGCAACGTCTCGTCGGCCGCAGCGAAGCTGCCCGTTACGGTCGGAAAGCGCCGTCCCACGGCCACCACGCGCCCGGGCAGGCTGATGCCGGCAAACGTCAGGCGCACCAGCCCGCCGACGGCGGCGCGGGCCAGGTCGGGGCTCACCATCACGGGCACCGGCCGGCCGTCACTGGGCTGGACGGGCCGCAGCAGCGGGTGCGTGGCGCCCGTGATCACGAACCGCAGCGGCGCGCCGGGGCCGCCCGCCACCAGCCCGCCGCGGCCGATCCACCCCGACCAGTCGGTAACGCGGGTAGCGCCCAGCGTCAGCGGGTCGAGCAGCACGCTGCCCTTGATGCCGGAGACCGCCCCACCCTCGCCCTGCTGATGGATCGCGATCTTGGAGTCGGCAGCCGTACGGTCGATCGAGATCGCCACCAGCCGCGACCCCGCCAGGCGAGCCGGCAGGCGTCGCTGCAGCCGCGAGTGGCCCACGCGGGCGACGCCCAGGGGCAGGCTCACGAAGGCCTGGCGATCGGTCTGCAGCACCAGCGCCGTGGTCACGGCCGATCCAGTCACGTCCACCGGTAGGCGCAGCAGGCCCGATCCGTTCAGCAACGGACCGCGCATCGACACGTCGCCGGCCGGGGTCAGGCGCCGCGCCAGGGTTGCCTGGCTGACGTTTGACGTGTCGCTGCGCCAGCGCAGTGCGGGGATGTCCTTCGCGGGCAGCGCCAGCGCGGTGACGTCGACCGGCCGCGTCCCGGTCGCGGCGGCGGTGGCGCTCAGCCGCAGCACCGGCATGGCGACGGTGCCCCCGGCAAGCCGCTGGTACTGCTCCAGAGGGGCGGCATCCAGCGGCCGCACCAGCTGCGGGCCTTCCGCCAGCGTGACGTCGGCGGGTACCGCGAAGTCGACCTGGTCGCTCTGGCCGGTGCTCAGCGTCTGGCCGTAGGCGGTGGCGAAGAAGCCGAGTCCGAGCGCCACGGCCAGGAACGCCGCGGCAATGGCTGCCGGCAGCGGCTCCCGCGCCACCGACACGACCGCGATCCGCACCGACGCCGAGGCGCCGCGCACACGCCGCTCCAGCAACCGCATGGCCGGGCCCAGCAGCCGCGCCACCGCGACGCCGGCCACCAGCGCCACCAGCAGGGGCAGCAGTGGCAGCAACGGGTCGGAGCGGGCGTCCGTGGTGGCGCCGATGCTGGTGGCGCCCCGCGCTGCGGCCAGCGCCAGCGCCGCCAGGCCGGCCACGGCCACCGCGTCGGCCAGCACGCCGCCGTAGCGGGTCGGCCCGTCCGGCAAGAGCAGCACCACGACCACCAGCAGCACCGACACCACCAGCGCCGCCAGGCCGAGCAGCAACGCCTGCCCCGTCAGCAGCGAGTGCGACATCACAGCGCCGGCAGGAAGGCCCGCGGAGTTGCACACGGCCACGCCGATCACGATCCCGGCCAGGGCCCCCGCCAGCACGCCCAGCAGGGCGATCCAGCCGCCTTCGGCCAGCGCGAACAGCCAGACCTGGCCGCGGCGCGCGCCCCGCCGCTCCAGCCGCCGCCGCTCTGCCACCGCGTCGCCGCGCAGCGCGTTCGCGGCCAGCACCACGAACGCCAGCAGCAGCGTGGCCACCTCGCCGCCGACCAGCGTGAGCCGCGCTCCCGCCGTGTCGCTGCGGTCAGTGGCGTCGATCAGCGCCTGGTCGGGGGCCGCGATGCTCCACTGGCTGAAGCCGGAGCTGAGGCTGGTCAGCGCCCGCGCCTCGCGTCCCAGCAGCGAGCCGATGTCCCAGCTGTGCACCCGGTCCGGGTCGATCGGGCGCGTCCAGGAGTACGTGCGGTAGATCGGCGCCAGCCCGGGCAGCTGCGAGACCTGCTCCACGTCGCCCGACACCAGCGTGGCCGGCGGGGTGCGGTGGCCCGCGCTGACGCCGAGGTCGGTGAGCGACCCGAACGGCAGCGCCGACGTCAGCCGGCCGGTGCCGACCCGCACGAGGCGCGTCGGCCCGGCGGCGGCGACCGGCATCGGCGCGCCCGCCACCTGCACCACCTCGCAGCGGCTGGGCGTACAGCTGTGGGGCAGCCGGCCGCTGGTCAGCGTCACCCACCTGCCGATGTCGTCGACGCCCGTGACCACCGCGATGCGGCTGTTCTCGAAGCGCGTCTCGCGGTAGAGCACCGTGCGCACGGCCGGGCCCGGTGCCAGCTGCGCGAGCGCCCGGGTCGCGGGCGGGTCGACCGCCCGGTAGCCGCCTGCCGGCGCGCCGCTCCACAACACCCGCATCGCCCGCTGGTCGACCGGCACGGCGGCCAGGGCGCGCTGCACGCTCAGCTCCGACGAGACCCGTCCGCCGACGATGGTCGCGGCCAGCATGGCGGTCGCGGCGGCGATGCCGAGAGCGGCCAGCAGGCCGCGCTGCGGCCGGCGGCGGATGCGTGCCGCGGCCACCGAGATCGGCGCCAGCAGGGCTGTGGCAACGCGGGCCATCGACCGATGATGGTAGTCCCGGGGCTGGCTGTGCAGAGGTGCCGGCGACCGGGTAATGTCGCGCCCGCCGATGGCCGACCCCGACCTGCATGTTTTCTGGCATGACGACGCGCTGCTGCACGACACCGGCTCCGGTGTTTTCGAGAGCCCGCCCTCGCCACTGATCGAGGTGTCGGAGCTGCACCCCGAGAACGACGTGCGGATCCGGAACATCCGCTCGTCCCTGCGCGAGGGGCCGATCGCGCCGCGGCTGGCCTGGCGGGACGGCCGCCACGCCACGATCCCCGAGCTGGAGATGCTGCACGACCCCGCCTACGTGGAGCAGGTGCGCGAGTTCTGCGAGTCCGGCGGCGGCCTGCTGGGCGGCCACACGGTCGTCTCCGCCGGCACCTGGCCGGCGGCGCTGTCGTCGGCCGGGACCGCGATCGCCGCGGTGGAGGCGGTGCTGGACGGGGACTGCCTCAGGAGCTACGCGCTGGTGCGCCCGCCCGGCCACCATGCGCAGCCGGGCCGCACCGACGGCTACTGCATGTTCTCGAACACGGCGCTGGCGGCCGAGGCGGCGCTCCGGCGCGGGGTCGAACGGGTGGCGATCGTCGACTGGGACGTCCACCACGGCAACGGCACCCAGGAGTGCTTCTACGGCCGTGGCGACGTGCTCAGCTGCTCGCTGCACATGCCGCACGGATCCTGGGGGCCGGCGCACCCGCAGACCGGATCGACGCTCGAGGCCGGGATCGGCGACGGCGCCGGGTACAACGTCAACGTCGAGCTGGCATACGGCAGCGGCGACACGGCCTACGAGTCGGCCATGCAGCGGGTGGTGCTCCCGATCCTCGATCACTTCCGGCCGGGTCTGATCCTGATCGCGGCCGGCCAGGATGCCAGCCAGTTCGACCCCAACGGGCGCCAGTGCCTGAGCATGGACGGGTTCCGGCGGCTGGGCGAGCTGGCGCGGGAGCTGGCCGACCGCCACTGCGACGGCCGCCTGGCGCTGATCCAGGAGGGCGGCTACGGCCGCTCCTACACCGCGCTGTGCATGCACGCCACGCTCGAGGGCGTGCTCGCCACCGGCCCCCTGCTCGAGGACCCGATGGGCTACCTGCCCGACGACGAGACCCGCGGCGACGCCGGCATCGCCGCCGCCCGCGGATCGATGCGGCGCTACTGGCCGATCTGAAGCGAGCACGGTGCGACCGCTCGAACCGAGCGACTCGTCATGGCTGACCGGCTTCATGACCGAACGCTGGGGCGCGCCGGTGGCGGCCGGCGGCGGGCGGCTGCACCGGCTTGACGACCTGCCCGGCTTCGCGGCCTTCTCCGCCGACGGCACGGTGGCCGGCGTCGTCACGTACCTGATCGAGGGAGACGTCTGCGAGCTGGTCTCGATCGACGCCGTCGTCCAGGGCATGGGCGTCGGCACGGCGCTGCTGGAGGCCGCGTGCGACGCGGCCGCCGCCGCCGGCTGCCGATGCGTGCGGCTGATCACGACCAACGACAACGTGGACGCGCTGCGCTTCTACCACCGCCGCGGCTTCGCGCTGACCGAGCTGCGGCCGGACGCCGTCGACGAGTCGCGGCGCATGAAGCCGCAGATCCCGCTGGTGGGGGCGTACGGCATCCCCATCCGCGACGAGCTGGTGCTGGTGCGGGAGCTACCCTGAGAGCATGAGACGACGAGCACCGAGGACGGCCGACTGCGCGCGCGCGCTGTGGCTGCTGGGACTGCAACCGCCGGTCGAGCCGGATGAGCTGGCCGCCGCCTGGAAACGCCGTGTCGCGCGTGCACACCCAGATCTGCACGCCGTGTCCGAGCAGCGCAGCGAGGCCGCGACAGTGCTGACGCGCGCGCTGAACGACGCCCGGGACACGGTGCAGGCCTGGATCACGAGCGGCCGCGAGTGGCCGCAGCCTGCCATGGGCGGACGCACCGTGCCGGCTCAGCCCGCCTCAAACCCTGATCCGGAACCGCCCGCGGCCGCGGTCTGCAAGCACACCGGCCTGCGGGCCGGCGACCGCGTGCGCACCTGGCCCTACGACGGCGACCCGGTGCCCGTGCGCGGCACCGAGGTGGAGGCGGGCGTGGGCACCGTCTGGGTGCTGCTGGCCGACGGCTCGACCACCGCTTCGCACCGCGTGCGGCTGGCTGCGTACGGCTGCCCCGTCTGTGGCGCCTGCGCGGGCCCGGTCGACGGCGCCGTCGTCACCCGCCCCTGCAGCGACTGCCTCCGCGACCTGCGCAGGCTGGAGCAGCGGTCGTCCGAGGGGCCCCGCATTCGCACGGCGATCGAGGCTCGTTCGGAGGCCGGCCGTGCCACCGCCCGCTCCCTCGACAGCGCCTGGCTGGGTGAGCGCGCCGCCGAGCGCGGCCGCTGGGCCCGTCGCCTGCGGCTGGCCTCTCCCGAGGATCTGCACGCCGCACTGCTGGGCGCGTTCACCCGTGCCTTCGAGCGCTGGGCCGCTTAAGCCGGCTCGACGCCCGCGCCGGGCGCGAACGCGTCCTCGCGCCCGAGCAGCCTGGCGTCGACCGACAGCTTGCGGGCCGGCCGCCAGGCCATCAGCGCAGACGGCACCCCCAGCGCGATATCGCGCAGGATCGTGGCCGCCCCGACCTGCGTCTGCACGGTGGTGCCGAAGCAGCCGCAGTCGATCGACAGCCCGCGCGCCCAGGCCTGCGCCTCGGCCACCAGGAAGATCACCATCAGCACGCAGGCCAGGATCGCCGTCGGCCGCACCATCGCCCCCACCAGCAGGTAGCCGCCGATCGCGACCTCGACCAGCGGCAGGCCGTAGCTGAAGGGCGACACCAGGGCGTGCGGCAGCACCTGATAGGCGTCGACCTGCGCCCGGAACCCGTCCAGATCGGCGAGCTTGGTGATGCCGGCGAACAGCCAGATGCCCGCCGCCGTGAGCCGCACCGTCAACCCCACCCAGGGCAGCAGCTCGGCTTTACGCACCGGCGGCCGCCTGGTCGAGCTCCTGCTTCAGCTTGGCCGTCGGCTGCTCGTTGTCGGATGCCCAGTGCACGGTGCCGTCCGGCGCGATCACGTAGAAGGTGGGATAGCCCTGGATGTGGTAGGCGTCGGTGATCGGCCCGGGATTCTGGGGCGAGTGCCAGCTGCCGACCTGCGGGCCGAGGTCGAGCAGGGCCGGGTACTGGAGCCCGAAGTAGCGGTGGAAGGCATACACGCTGGGCGCGCCCTCGCTGTCGGCGTTGATCGAGAGCATCTGCTCGCGGGACGTGTCCAAGGTGTTGTAGAGGCCGTGCAGGTGCGGCGCCTCGGCCTGGCAATGCGGGCAGGAGGTGGCGAAGAACTCGATCAGGAGCGCCTTGCCGGCGTAGTCGCTGAGCGAGACGGTGTCACCCTGGGGCGTCTTCAACGAGAACGCGGGCGCCACGGTGCCGGGCTTGAGCAGGGTGCTGTTGGTGGGTGAGGGCGCGTCGGAGGCGCTCTTGTCCTCGATCTTCCCCACGCCCGGGATCAGCTGAGGATGGAACCCGACCTTCGCGGCCGCCACGCGCAGCGACTTGGGCGCGTTCAGGTCGGCGGCCGTGGGCTTGGCCGGCCCGGGCGCGGAGGGCGCCTGGTTGAGGCGATTCAGCACGGCAGCCATCGCGATGATCGCCAGCACCACCCCGCCGGTCGCCAGCCACAGGTTGCGCTGCTGCTGTCGTTTCTGCTGCTGGTCGCGCTGACCGCGAACCTGTGAAGCCTTGCCCACCGATGTCTCCTGGTTGCCTGATCACATGGTAGTCAGCATGGCGCTTGAGTCGACCGCTGCCGCGGAGGTTGCGTTACAGACGCGATTCCGACGCTGCTCAGCCGATCAGCCGCTGGCGGATCGCGAGCGCCACCGCCTGCGTGCGGGTGTCCGCATCGAGCTTGCGCATGGCATTGCGCACGTGCGTGCGCACGGTCTCGGTGGAGAGGTACAGCTTGGCCGCGATCTCGCGGTTCGACTCGCCGTCGGCCAGCATCGCCAGGATCTCGCGCTCGCGGGCGGATAGGCCAGGGATCTGGCCGATCCCGCGCCCGCGCAGCAGGTCGGCGCTGAGCGACGGGTCGAGGTAGGCGCCGCCCTCGGCCACGATCCGCACGCCCCGCACCATCTCAGCCGGGGTGGCGTCCTTGACCATGAAGCCGCGGGCGCCCGCCTCCAGGCCGTCGGTCAGCAGGTGGTGCTCGCCGAACGCGGTGAACATCATCACGCCCACCTCCGGGTCGGCGTCAAGCACCCGGCGCGTGGCCGCGAAGCCGCCGCCCATGTCGCCGTCCAGCTGCAGGTCCATGACCACGACATCCGGCTTGCGGCGGTCCGCCATGCTCACCGCCGACTCCACGTTGGTGGCCTCACCGACCACGGTGATGCCGACCTCGGAATCGAGGATGGCCTTGATACCGGAGCGGGTGGCCGTGTGGTCATCGACCACCAGCACACGGATTTCGGACGTCTCAGCCACAGGGCTGGCATCATCGCACGGAGATCCACGCGGCGACAGAAATCGGTCAGGCGGCCTGCACGTCGGACACCCGACACCCCTGCCCACGGTTACACGCGGGAACGGTGTGGTTTGGTCGGCGCACCTCGCGGGTACCGGTTCACCCCGTCGATGAGATCGGAGTGATCGGAATGGCCAGGTTCGTCACGATCGCATACGGAGACCGAAATGGATACGACCGCACCGCGGCCGCGGTGCGGGACGCGGCTCATAAACACGACGCCTGGCTCCAGGCCCACGGCGCGGTCATGGGTGTCGCAGGTACGCCGGTGCAGGTGCGAAATCACGACGACGCGGGGGTGAGCACCACCGCTGGAGCGTTCCTGCGGTCGGAGTTGCCGATCGCCGGGTTCGCGCTGATCGAAGCCGCCGACGTCGAAGAAGCGGTGGCTCGTGTCTCGGGCACTCCCTGCGCCGTGGCGCACGGAGTCGTGGAAGTGTGGCCCCTGGAATCGCCCTAGGCTTGTGATTCGTGCCGCCGTGGCGGGTTGAGAACCGGCGCTACTCTTCGGTGTAGCCAGCCCACCGGCGGAACCCCTCCCCCCGGCCGTCTGGTGGGTTGGTGGGATGCCCGCCTGGTGTGTGATCGCCGCGGCGTTTCGGGGTCAGCCGACCCTGCTCGGCTCGCCACCGCGCCCACGCATCGCGCGTGGCCTGCTGATCGGCGGTGAGCGGCCGCCGGCGGCGGGCCTCACGCTCGTTTGGCCGAGCGGTAGTCCCGGAAGTGCCAACCCGTGCGTAGGGCCCGCTCCAGTGCCCACTCGACGCTGTCGGCGAGAGCACGCGCCCGCCGGGCGTGTGCCCGGAGATTCCGCGCGGACGACCACGACGGTTGAGTGCCAGGCCGACACCCAAAGCCACGCAGCTCGCGACGGTCAACGCGCCGACGACACCCAGGACGTACGTGCTGATCCCCACTCTGCACCTCCGCCGCTCACGGTAGGCGTCGGGTGAGGGTCCACCGTCACCCATCCGGGTGACGACATTGAGACTTTACGCACAAATAACAGTTCGAGCGGCTACGCGCCGCCCATCCAGCCGCCCTCCGTCTGCCCCATCTGCCCGGCGCCGGACGGCACCGCACCAAAGCTCGGTATCCCGGGACGCTGCTCGCCGCTTTCCTCAAGCGGGGTGCGGTTACCGGGAGGCGTCAACCGACGGCCAACCGCTCGCGCGCGCCGTGTGATCGCTTTCCAACGAGCATGTGCCATGTCACTCATGATACGGACATTGCGGGCTCTTGCCTAATGCCCTTCGACTGCGAAGAGAAGCTCAGCGAATTTCCCGGCGGTCTCCTTCCGCATGGGCGGCCGGGGGCTGGGCTTCGCGGCCGCTACGCACGGTCTACGGCCAGGTGATTTAGACTTGCTCGGTCGGGAAGATATGTGATGTGGCGCACCGGGCGCACGGCCGTCCCGCCGGCGGACGGGACCGCGGAGCTGGCGACAGGAGGGTCCTCACTCCTCGAGACATCAACGGCGACGGCTGGACAGACCTGCTGGTTTGTGGCGCAGGGCATTGGGGTGGTCCGATACATGTCTTCGTGAACCAGGCTGGCAAGGGGTTCGCGGAATAGGGCGTCCCAGCTCGGCATCGCGGGCACCGCGCACGACGCGCGGCTCGTGGATCTGAATGGCGACAAGCGCCTGGACCTCGTGACGATCAACCAGACCGGCGTGCGCGTGCAGCTGCGGTCTGCGACTGGGGGTTGGGGGCCGCCGGTGCTGGTCAGGGCTCTTGTCGCCGGTTACAGCGTCGCCGTGCGCGACGTGAACGGCGACGGGGCGCCGGACATCTATGCGCTGCAGCGTTGCGCGAACGGGACGAACCAGCCCGATATCCTGCTGGTGAACTCCGGCACCGGCACCTCATACACGCAGGTCGCCATTCCCGAAGCGGCTTCTGGTTGTGGCGATGACGTCGAGTCCGTGTCGTATAGGTCCGCGCCCGCGTTCCTCGTGCTCAACGGATTCTCACAGTCCGCTGGGCCTGTGCAGCTGATCACGTTCGGGTAATCAGTAGTCCGCCAACAGCAGCCTCGCGGCCGTCGCGGTGCGATCCGCGCTAACGCGTGCGCCCTTCGCGTTTGGCGAGCCGCGACGTTTGAGGAAGGCCGCCCCACAATGACGAAACCCCCGCAAATACGGGGGTTTCGTGGTGATGGGCGGTACTGGGCTCGAACCAGTGACCCCCAGCTTGTCGAGCTGGTGCTCTCCCAACTGAGCTAACCGCCCCTGCCGCATGGTTGAGCCAAACCGGATCGGCCATTCGGGTGGGATCCGGATTCTACAAGGTGGGCGGGCTCGGACCCGCTGCGAGGCGATACACAGGCCGTTGCGCTGCGCGACCGGCCGAAATCGGATAGCGGCCCACGCCGAGACGGTCGGTAGGATGCTGCCCCCGTGAGTTCCCCGACCTCGAGATCGCTCATGCGTGCGCTGGTTGGCCCGGGGGGAGCCGAGTTCCGGCGTTTCTGGCTCGCGACCGCCATCAGCGTGCTTGGCACCTGGATGGCCGCGATCGCCCTGGCCATCCGGATGTTCGACATGACCGGCTCACCGGGCTGGGTGTCCGCACTGCTGTTCGCCGAGTTCACGCCGGTGGTGCTGATCGGCTTCCTGGTCGGGGACCGGCTGAATCGGCTGCGCGTGCGGCGCAGCCTGGTCATCTGCGACATCGGCAGCGCCGCGGTGTTCGGGGCGCTGGCGCTGATCTCGACGCCGTGGGCGGTGGTCGCCCTGGCCGCGCTGGGCGGGGTCGGGGTCGGCGTGTTCCGGCCGCTGGCCACGGCCGCCGTGCCGATGCTGGTGGCCGACGACGACCTCGAGGCCGCAAACGGCGCGCTTGGCTCGGTCGACCACACGATGACGTTTCTGGGCGAACTGGTCGGCGGCTTCCTGGTCGCCACCGTCGGCGCCGACCTGGCGCTAGGCCTGAACAGCGCCTCGTTCCTGGTCTCCGCGATCCTCGTCTCCAGCTGCGGGGCGCTGGCCGGCGCCGGGCGCACGGCAGCTCCCGATCCGACCGAGATCGGCTTGGCGAGAGGGTTTGCGCGCACCACGCTGGCTCGCATCCATGGCTCGCCGGTGCTGTTGCAGATCGCAATCGGCTGGACGATCGCCACCTTCGTGATCGGCGTGGTGCTGGCGGTGCAGGTGCCGCTGCTGCGCGGGACGTTCCATGCCTCGCCGACCGTGGTCGGCCTGCTGCTGGGCCTCGATGCGCTAGGCCTGGTGATGGGCAGCCTGGTGGCCGGATCGCGCCGATTCGGGCGGGCCGCCTACCCGCTGGCGCTGGCCGGCATCGGAGGCTGCGCCATGATCGTCGGCGCCGCGCCCGACATCGTGCTGGCGGCGCTGGGATTCACGCTTCTGGGCGTGTTCAACGGGTTTGCGCTGGTGCTCAACCGCACGCGCGTCGTCCGCGACACCGAGCCGGGCGAGCGGGCCGGGGTGATCTCGTTCCTGATCGCGCTCAGTGCCACCGGGCAGGCGGCCGGCACCATCTGCGGCGGCGCCCTGGCAACGGTGGTCTCCGAGCGCTGGGCGTTCGTCGCGTTTGGCCTGCTGACCCTGATCGTGGCCGCACCCGCCGCGCTGATGGTGGGGCCGCGCGCAGAATGGCACCTGCAGCCCTCGCCGTGGCAGGCGAGACGCAAGCGGCGCCCATAATTCGTCGCTTGCCAAATCCTTACGATCAGATCATCGCCCATTTGCAATCCGGCCCTAGAACGAGGCACAGGGCACGATGGGTCAATCAGCATGAAACACCAGACTCGATGGGCGCTCTTCGCACTGGCGTGCGTTGTTCCCGTGGCCATCCCGATGGTCGCCGCCACACCGGCGAACGCGGCTCGGATCCACGGCCAGCACGTGCGGCTATTGCGCATGGGCGACCACGGCCCTTTGGTGGGGACGCTGCAACACCTCCTGAAGCTGCCGGTTGACGGCATCTTCGGGCGGCACACGCGGCGCGCCGTGAAGCAGTTCCAGCGTGGGCACCACCTGCTGGTGGACGGCCAGGTCGGCCCGCAAACCTGGAAGGCTTTGCTTCGGCACCGTCACAAGGCGGCACGGTCACGGCGCGCACACGGCGACGGCATCCTGCGGCTGGGGGACCGCAGGCCTGCCGTGGCCCGTGTCCAGCGGATGCTGCACATCCGGGTCAATAGCCTGTACGACCGCCGGACATGGCTGGCGGTGCGGCGGTTCCAGCGCCGGCACCACCTGCTGGTGGACGGCGAGGTCGGGCCGCAGACGATGCTGGCACTGCACCGGGCGTCGCGTGGCGGGAGCGGGAACCGGCACCCGTCCCACCATGCGACGCTGGGGACGCGGCTGGTGCGGGTGGCGAAGCGCTACGTCGGCGTCCGCTACCGCTGGGGCGGCGAGTCTCCCAGCCGCGGCTTTGACTGCTCCGGCCTCGTCCAGTACTCGTTCGCGCAGCTGGGCGTGTCGGTGCCCCGCGTCACCTACGACCAGTGGCACGCCGGCAGGCACATCAGCCGCAGCCACCTGCGCCGCGGCGACCTCGTGTTCTTCCACCACCTCGGCCACGTCGGCATCTTCCTGGGCCACGGCTGGTTCCTGCACGCGCCGCGCACCGGCGAGCGCGTCCATGCGTCGTCGATGGGGAACGGCTGGTATGACCGGCACTACGACGGTGCCGTGCGCATCGGCTGAGCCGGCTCAGATCTTGGTCAGCGGCGCGTAGCCGAGCACCAGACGGCGCTCGGAGCGGTCCTCGCGGAAACGCACCGTGACCGTGCCGTCGCCGGAGAGCGCGGTGACCACGCCCTCGCCCAGCGTGGCATGCGCCACCTCGTCGCCCAGCGAAAGGTCGATCCGCGGCAGCTCCGGCGCCTCGAAGGCCCGCCGCGGCGTGCCGGTGGCGGTGCTGCCGCCCTGCCCGGACGCGGCCCAGGCCGGCGCCTGCCGCTCCCACTCGATGCCCTCCGACGGAAGCTCCTCCAGGAACCGCGACGAGCGGTTGAACCCGCGCGCGCCGAAGATGGTGCGGGCGCGAGCGTAGGTGAGCGTGAGCGTGCGCCGCGCGCGGGTCATGCCCACGTAGCAGAGCCGGCGCTCCTCGCCCTCGTTGCCCTCGTCCAGCGAGCGCTGGTGTGGGAACAGCCCCTCCTCGAGGCCGATCATGAACACGACCGGGAACTCGAGCCCCTTGGCGTTGTGCAGCGTCATCAGCGTCACCCGGCCGCGGTCCTCGTCGATCGCGTCCTGATCGGTGTACAGCGAGATCTCCTGCAGGAACGCGCTCATCCGCGACGACTCCTCCACCTGCTCGCCGCGCTGGTCGAACTCGCGGGCCACGCCCACCAGCTCGCGCAGGTTCTCGAGCCGGCCCTGCGACTCGATCGTGCGCTCCGCCTCGAGCATCTCGGCGTAGCCGCTCTCCAGCAGCACCCGCTCCATCAGGTCGCCCACCGGGGCGGCATCGGCGCCGTCTCGGAGCTCCTCGATCAGCTCCCGGAAGCGGGTCACGCTGGAGGCGGCGGCCGCGCCCAGCGGCGCCGCCTCCACGTCCAGCATGGCGTCCCACAGCGTCACGCCCAGCGCCCGCGAGTGCGCGCTCAGCCGATCCAGGGAGGTGTTGCCGATGCCGCGCCGGGGCTGGTTCACGATCCGCCGCAGCGACACCTCGTCGGACGGGTTGTCGAGCACCTGCAGGTAGGCGATCAGGTCCTTCACCTCGGCCCGCTCGTAGAACTTGGGTCCGCCCACCACCCGGTAGTCGATGCCCTGGCGGGTGAGCAGGTCCTCCAGCACCCGCGACTGGGCGTTCATGCGGTAGAAGACCGCGATCTCGCTGGGATTGGCGCCGTCGTCAAGCGCCGACTGGATGCGGCCGGCCACGTACCGGGCCTCGGCGTGCTCGTCCTCGGCCTCGACCACCCGCACCACGTCGCCGGCGCCGAGGTCCGACCACAGCCGCTTCGGCTTGCGATCGCGATTGTGCTCGATCACGCTGTTGGCGGCGTCCAGGATCGTCTGGGTGGAGCGGTAGTTCTGCTCGAGCGCGATCACGACGGCGTTCGGGAAATCCTGCTCGAACTCGCTGATGTTGCGGATGTCGGCGCCGCGGAAGGCGTAGATCGACTGATCCTGGTCGCCCACCACCGCCAGGTTGCGGTGCTTCTCGGCCAGGATCGAGACCAGCTTGAACTGGGCGTGGTTGGTGTCCTGGTACTCGTCGACCATCACGTAGCGGAACGCCTGCTGCCAGTGGCGCCGCGCCTCGGGCACCCGCTCCAGCAGTAACACGGTCTTCATGATCAGGTCGTCGAAGTCCATCGCGTTGGCCTCCGACAGCCGCCGCTCGTAGAGGTCGTAGACCGAGGCCACCGCCTCCTCGAAGAAGCCACCCACCTGTTCCCGGTAGAGCTCGGCGGTCAGCAACCGGTCCTTGGCGTGGGAAATGGCGCCGTGCACGGCCCGCGGCACGAACCGCTTGGGATCCTTCCCCAGGTCCTCGATGCAGCTCTTCACCAGCCGCACCTGGTCGGCCTGGTCGTAGATCGTGAAGTTCGACCGGTACCCGATCAGCTCGGCGTCGCGGCGCAGCATGCGCCCGCAGGCGGAGTGGAACGTCATCACCCACATGCGGGCGGCGATGCGGCCGCCCACCAGCTGCTGCACACGCTCCTTCATCTCGGTCGCGGCGCGGTTGGTGAAGGTGATCGCAAGCACCTCGGTGGGCGAGGCCAGCTCCTGGTCGATCAGGTGCGCGATGCGGTGGGTGAGCACGCGCGTCTTGCCGGAACCGGCCCCCGCCACCACCAGCAGCGGGCCCTCCGTGCACAGCACCGCCTCGCGCTGCTGGGGATTCAGGGCCTCCAGCGTGGCCGCGGGGGCCGCCATCAGCCGGCGCTCGTTTCGGGTGCTGCGGCGGCTGAAGCGAGGGTCACAAAGGGATTCTAGTTGCCGCCCCGGGAGCACCGGGCGGGCGCGTCCCAGACGCCCCCCGGTGCCCGGCTGGAACCATCTAACCCACCCGCACCGTCACGCTGCGGCTGGTGCCGGTCGCGTTACCTGCGGTGGCGGCCGCCACCACCCGGAACACGTAGCGGCCGCTGACGCGGGGCAGCAACGTCGCAGTGAACCGCGAACGGGCGCTGAGGTGCGGTGTGGAGACCGTCACCCATCCCCGCCTGGTCAGCAGCTGCACCCGCACGGCTGCGCCCGGGTGGGCCGGCCGCACGCTGCCGGACAGGTGGATCGTGCCGCCGCGGCGCACCCGCGACCGGGCCGCCGACAGGCTCACGCGCTGTCCCACGACGACGGTGCGGACGTCGCTCTCGGCCTCGCTCCCCACGATCACCACGCGGTAGTCGGTGGTGGTGCGGGGACGCACGGTCCAGGAGGCATCACCATCGGCGCCGGTCACCCGCACGCCCGCGTCGGAGAACCCGGCCTGCCCGGCCGGGCGGCTCTCCAGCCGCAGGCTGGTGCCGGCCAGCGGATTGCCGTTGGCGGTAGCCCGGTAGCGCAGCCGCGCCGAGCCGCCGGCGGTGATGCGCGACGGGACGGACAGCGCCGACAGCGCCACCAGCGCCGGGTCGGCCACCGCAAACTGCCACATGACCGGTCCGGCCACGTTGCCGGACGTGTCTGCCACGGTCACGGCGACCGTGTGCACGCCCGCGCCGAGGTTCCCCGGCGCGTAGACGAAGTGGCCGGAGCCGAAGCTGCCCCAGGACGTCACGTCAGAGCCGTCGACGGTCACCCGCAGCGTGTCGTTGTCGACGCCTGTGCCGTCGTCGCTGACCGCAAACCCGATCGGGGTCGCCCCCACCACCGTCGTTCCCGGCAGCGGGCTGCGCTGGGCGATCACGGGCGGCGTCTCGTCGCGCACCTGGAACGACCAGGAAAGCAGCGGGGACACGTTCCCGGATCGGTCGCTGGCACGCGCGGAGACGGTGTGGCTGCCGTAGCCGAGCGGATCCGCCGGCACGTAGGCGAAGCGGCCGCCCGCCAGCACCCCGCGGGCGGTCACGTCGCGGCCGTCCACGGTCAGCGAGATCGAGGCCGGATCCAGCCCGGTGCCCGCGTCGGAGACGGCGAACGAGATCGCCGGGGTGCGGTCGGCGCACGCGGATCCGTCATCGGGACGCACGTCGCCCAGCACCGGCGGCGTCGCGTCGATCACGTCGAAGCCCCACTGCTGGGGCGCCATCGCGTTGCCGTAGCGATCCGACGCGGAGACGCTGATCGTGTGGTGGCCGTAGGCCAGGTCGGCCGCCGGGACGTAGCCAAAGTGGCCGTCGATCAGCGTGCCGAACGGCGCCACGTCCGACCCGTCGAGCAGCACGTGCAGCGTCGCCGGATCGATGCCGCTGCCGTCGTCGGCGAGCGTGAAGGCAAGCGGCGGGCGGCGCAGCTCGCCGCCGCTGCCGGCCAGCGGTGCGGCGTTGCTCAGCACCGGCGGCAGCGCATCCACCACCCGGAACGTCCAGAATCCGTCCCGGTGGTTGCCGGCCTGGTCGGTGGCGCTCCAGGTGACGGTGTGGACGCCGAAGGCGAGGTCGGCCGGTGGCTGGTAGAAGGCATCCGCGCCGCTGACCGCCATCGGCTGGCCGTCCACCCACGCCTGGAAGTCGGACAGGCCGCTGGGGCCGGGGTCGACGGAGAAGCTGACCACCGGCTGTCGCTGCGTGGTGTCGGCCGGCGCCGTCGCCATCGCGGTGGGTGCGTGGCTGTCGACGCGGGTCGTGAATGGCACCTCAACCGCCTCGCCGGCGGCGTCGGCCACCCGCACCACGAGGTCATGGCTGCCGTCGGTCAGGTGCGACGGAGTCAGGCAGAGACCGTGCATGTAGCTGGGGTCGCCGGGCTGCGCCACGGCGCCGACGGCCAGCGCGTGCGAGTCCAGCACCGAGGCCAGGTTGTCGCGCAGCTGGGACGAGGCCACGCCGGAGCCGGCGTCGGATGCCGACACGGTGGCGCAGACGGCCTGCGCCTGGTTCAGCCACTGCCCCGAGGCAAGCGGGCCGGTCACGGTCGCGAGCGGCGCGGTGTCGTCGCGGAGCAGGGCTTCCATCGATACCACCCGCAAGTTGTTCGACCACTTGTTGCTGAAGGAGTGGTCGGCGAGGCTGGTCAGGAACAGGCCGACGTTGCTGTTTCCGGCCGGGATCTTCCAGCTGGCGGTGCCGTCATCGGAGGCTGTGTGCAGCTGCGGCTGCGACGCGTAGGCGAAGTTGCGCAGGCGCGCCTTCATGAAGACGCGGGTATCGGCCGTGGTCGCGTAGCTGACCGTGACCGAGCCGGAGGCGATCGAGACGGTGGGAGGCGTCTCCCAAGACCAGAAGGCCAGGCCTCCGGCCCTGACGTCGCCACGCGCGAACAGGCGCAGCGACGTCGGCGCCGGCACGTCGGCGTCGGCGCAGGGCCCGGGCCGGCTGCTGAACGAGCACCCCCAGAAGCCGCCGTCGTGGCTCAGCGTCCAGCCATCGGTGCTCTTGGAGGTATCCATGGCCATGTGGTAGGTGCCGGCCAGCGCGGGCGGCGCGATCGCAAGCGGCGCGGCCAGCGCGGCGGCAGAGCAGAGCATCAGGAGCAGACGTTTCACGGAGCCGGGGTCCTTTCGGGGCGGAGCGGGTTGACCGGCTCATGGTGATCGCGGACGCCGTCACGGATCCAGACCCGATCGTCGCCGAAGCCGTGACGAACCTGTCACGACTGCCGTGACAGATGGCGGCTCGGGACTACCCTGCGGCCCGTGGATGCGGTCATCTTTGCGGAGGACGCGCTCGCCCCGGGCGATCGCCTGTGGAACGACGCCGTGGAGCACCTGGCCCGCAAGCTGGGCCGGGTGACGCCGCTCGATCCGGCCACGGTGTCCGACGACCGCTGCGTGGCGCTGCAGCAGCTGGAGGCATGGGCCGGCGAGGAGGTGTCGAGCTGGCAGCTGGAGCTGGCCCGCTTCTACGAGGAGCACATCCCGGTCTACGTGCGCCCCGACCCGGCCCTGAACGGCGTTGTGCGGCAGATGTCGGCGGCCGGCGTGCGGATCGCCGCCTGGTCACCCGGCCCGGCCGAGGTGGGCGCGATCGTGAGCCACTTCCTGGGGCTGTCGCGGAGGTTCGAGCTGGAGCGGGTCGAGGCCAGCCACGCCGGTCCCGTCAACCTGATCGCGGAGCTGGGGCTGGACCCCGAGGCGGCCCTGGTGGTGTCGGCCTCGCCGCACGTGATCGCTGAGGCCAAGCACGCCGGCGCCGCCACCGCCGCCGCCGTCTGGACGGGTGGATCCCGCGAAGACCTGCTGGCCGTGCTGCCGAGCTACCTGGCCGAGACGCCCCACGAGCTGCCCGCGCTCGTCGCCGGCTGATCAGTCGATCGAAACGCCCTGCTCGGCAACCGCGACCGCGCGCGCGGACGCACCGCTGAGCCCGGCGAGACGCCCGGCCACGCCCTGCTCAGAGCCGGGCAGGCACCACACGAGCACGCTCGGTCCGGCGCCCGAGAGGGTCGCTCCCAGCACGGCGTGGTCGCCGGCCACGCGCTCACGCACCGCCGACAGCAGCGGCGCCAGCGGCGCCCGGTAGGGCTCGTGCAGGCGGTCGTCGAGCGCGTCGCCGAGCAGGTCGGCATCCCCCGACCCCAGCGCGGCCACCAGCAGGGCCGCCCGCGCGGCGTTGTGCACGGCGTCGGCGTGCGGCACCTGATCCGGCAGCGCCGCCCGCGCCTGGTCGGTCGACAGGCGCCGCTTGGCCACCACCGTCACGAACCCGGCCTCCGGGACGCCGAAGCCGATCGCGGACACCCCGCCGGCGCCGGTCCAGGCCAGCGTGAGACCGCCATTCAGGGCCGCCGCGACGTTGTCGGGGTGCCCCTCCAGCTCGGTCGCCAGGCCCAGCAGGTCGCGCGGCGGCCGGTCGTGCCAGGCGTCGGCCGCCACCAGGCCGGCCACGATCGTGGCCGCGCTCGAGCCGAGGCCGCGCGCGAACGGCACCTCGTTGTGCATGTCGAAGGACAGCCCGGCCGGATCGCCGCCGGCGGCCACGAACGCGCGCAGGAACAGGTTGTCCAGGCCCGCCGGAGCCTCACCGGCGCCCTCCCCTGCCACCGTCACCTGCATCTCGGATCCCGCCGCCGCGCTGATCTCGACCCGGTTTCGGATGTCCAGCGCCAGCGCCAGGCAGTCGAACCCGGGGCCGAGGTTGGCCGAGGAGGCGGGCGCGCTCACGACCAGCGCGTCAGACAAGCGCCGGCTCCTCGGCGAACGCGAGCTCCTCGAGCCGCTCGACCGCCGGCGGACAGCGCATGATCTCGGCGCCCTCCTGGCCGGCCGTGTCGGGATCCTTCAGCCCGTGGCCGGTGAGCACGCAGACCACGCGCGCGCCCGGCTCCACCAGCCCATCGCGCGCCGCCTCAAGCAGCGCCGCCACGGATGCCGCCGAGGCCGGCTCGCAGAACACGCCCTCCTCCTGGGCCAGCAGCCGGTAGGCGGCCAGGATGTCCTCGTCGGGGACGGCGCGGATACCGCCATGCGACTGCTCGACCGCCTGCAGCGCCTGATCGAGCCGGGCCGGGTTCCCGATCCGGATCGCCGTCGCGACCGTGGTCGGGTTGGGCACTGGTGCCCGCGTCACCAGCGGTGCCGCACCGGCCGCCTGGCCCGCCAGCATCCGGGGTGCCACGCCGGACTCGCCGAAGCCCTTCCAGTATGCGGTGATGTTCCCGCCGTTTCCGACCGGCAAGGCCAGCCAGTCGGGCGCGGTGCCCAGCTGCTCGATCACCTCGAAAGCGGCGGTCTTCTGGCCCTCCAGCCGGTAGGGGTTGATCGAGTTCAGCAGCGCCATCGGGCGGCGCTCGACCAGCTCTCGCACCAGACGCAGCGCGTCGTCGAAGCTGCCCTGCACGGCGATCACGCGGGCGCCGCAGATCTGGGCCTGAGCCAGCTTGCCCCGGGCGATGGCACCCTCCGGTAGCACCACCGCCAGCCTGATCCCGGCGCGGCCGCAGTAGGCGGCGGCCGAGGCGGACGTGTTTCCGGTCGAGGCGCAGACGGCGTGGGTCGCTCCCTCCTCGAGCGCCTTGGACACGGCCATCGTCATGCCCCGGTCCTTGAACGAGCCGGTCGGGTTCAGTCCCTCGTACTTGAGGTGCACGTCCAGGCCGGTCAGCGCCGACAGCCGCGGCGCCGGCACCAGCGGCGTCGAGCCCTCGCCCAGCGACACCACCGGCGTGGCATCGGTGACCGGAAGCCGGTCGCGGTAGCGCTCGATCAGACCGGCGGTCACAGGGCTTCCAGCGCTAGGCGGGCATCAGCTGTTGCTTGAGCTCGTCCTCGACGTCGGGCTCGAGGATCGCCATCACCAGATCGCCCGGCGCCAGCTGCGTCTCGCCGATGGCGATCTCGGCGCGACCGTCGCGGGTGACCGAGATCAGGCGCGAGCGGTTCGGCAGGTTCAGCTCACGCACGTACTTGCCCGCCGCCGGCGACCCGGAGCCGATCGCGAACTCGACGATCTCGAGGTTCTCGCGCTTCAGGTCGATCAGGGTGACCAGCTCGTGCTGCGGCAGCTGGTGCTCGATCAGGGCCAGGATCGTGGCCGTGGCCGAGACGGTCAGCGTGATCCCGACCATGTCGAAGTGCGGCTGGTTACGCGGGTCGTTGACGCGCGCGATCACCTTCGGCACGCCGTACTTCTCCTTGGCCACCTGGCAGACGATGATGTTGTCCTCGTCGTCGCCGGTCACCGCCACCACCAGATCGGCCCGCTCCACCCCGGCCCGCTCCAGCACGAACAGCTCCGTGGCATCGCCCGGCCGCACCACGTGCTCAAACTTCTCCTCGAGCAGCGCGTAGCGGTCGCGGTCGCCCTCGACCAGCGTCACCTCATGCCCCATCTTCATCAGCGTGGAGGTGAGGTTGCTGCCCACCTTCCCGCCGCCCACGATCAGGATGTACATCGGATGGTTGATTCCATGGGGTACGTGGATGCTGGGCGCAGGATGGGGCGCGTTGGACGTCGGGAGTGTCCGCAGGGCAGGCTGGATGATGTCCTGGCCAAGGACGATCGTGGCGTCCGGCGTGTCCCAGACCTAGGCGCAAGCCATGGCTTGCGCCGGTCGGGAGCGATCTGCGATGACGCAGATCGCGGACGGAGCGCCGAGTAACTCGTGGAATCAACCATCTTCACCCGTCATCCGTCATGCGGCCTGGGGTCGCGCAGATGGCTTCGGTCATGATGTCGATCGAGCGCGACGTCGGGCACACCGTCTGCAGCCCCAGCGTGTCGTAGAACGCAGCCCGGGCGGGGTCGAGCACGCGCGTGACCACGCACGGGCAGTCGAACCGCTTGCGCGCGATCTGCGCGATCACGATGTTGGTGTTGTCGCCGTCGGTGCAGACCACGCAGGCGTCGGCGGTGCCGATGCCGCCCTCGACCAGCACCTCGGTGTCGAGGCCGTGGCCGTGCACGAAGCGTCCCGGCCACGACTCGGGCAGCCGCTGAAGCGCCTCGGGGTCCTCGTCGATCACGGACACGTCATGCCCGTCATCGGACATGTTCCTGGCAATCGACGAGCCGACCCGCCCGCAGCCAACGATCAGAAGCTTCATGGGATTAGCGTACTAGATGATCGGCTTCACGGGCTGCGTGGATGCTGGCCGCAGGATGGGGCGTGTTGGACGCCGGGAGCGTCCGCAGGGCAGGCTGGGTAGGCCCTGGCCAAGGACGATCATGGCGTTCCAGCCCGGCCCAGACCAGATCCAGCGCCGCGCAGCTCGTGGAGCCGATCATCTACGTCCCGCAGGTGGGTGCGACCGCTTGGCTGCGCCGGTTTTCGGTATCGTGCCGCGGTCGTGACCGGCACCTCACCCATCAGGATCGGACTGCTCGGATACGGCACCGTCGGCTCCGCCGTGCACCGGCTGCTGCGCGACAGCGCCGAGTCGATCGAGCGCGTCACCGGCCAGCCGGTCGAGGTGGCCGCCGCGCTGGTGCGCGATCCCGCCCGCCACGCCGATGCGCCGGACGGCCTGCTGACGACCGACTTCGCACGGCTCCGCGACGATCCCACCATCAGCGTCGTGGCCGAGGTGATGGGCGGCATCGACCCCACCCGTGAGTACGTGCTGGCGCTGCTCGGGGCCGGCAAGTCGGTGGTGTCCGCGAACAAGCAGCTGCTGTCCCAGCACGGCGACGAGCTGTTCGGCGCGGCCGAGCGGAACGGCGTGCAGCTGCGGTTCGAGGCCAGCGTCTGCGCCGCGATCCCGGTCGTGAAGGTGCTGCGCGAGTCGATGATCGTGACCAACGTGCACCGGATCGACGGCATCGTCAACGGCACCACCAACTTCATCCTGACGCGCATGATCCAGAGCGGCGCCCCCTACGCCGACGCGCTGGCCGAGGCACAGGCGCTGGGCTACGCGGAGGCCGACCCCACCGAGGACGTGACCGGCGCCGATGCCGCCGCCAAGATCGCCATCCTGGCGTCGATCGCGTTCCACACGCGGATGCGGCTGGAGGAGGTCGATCACGTCGGCATCAACCTGCTCGACCTGGCCGACGTGGAGCACGCGGCCGAGCTCGGCTACGCGGTCAAGCTGATCGCATCGGCCTGGCGGTCGGGTGGCGAGGTGGCGGCGCGGGTGCACCCCTGCCTGCTGGCCGCGAACCACCCGCTGGCGGCCGTGGACGGCGCCTTCAACGCGGTGATGCTGCAGGGCAGCTCGATCCGCGAGGTGATCCTGGAGGGGCCCGGCGCCGGCGGCGAGGAGACGGCCACGGCCGTGATCGGCGACGTGGTTGCGGTGATCGGCACGCAGGGCACGGGCTTCCTGCAGCACGACGTGCACTACCGGGACGTCGGCCGGTTCCCGCCAGGGCGACTGCAGAGCCCCTGCTACCTGCGTTTCACCGTCGATGACACGCCCGGCGTGCTGGCGCAGGTGGCCCAGCAGCTGGCAGACCACGACGTGTCGGTGGCGCAGGTCGTGCAGCACCCGGGCGAGGCCGGCGTGCACATCGTGATCCTCACCCACCGCGCCGCCGAGGGCGACGTGCGCGCCGCCGCCGACGGCGTCGCGGCGAAGGACTTCAGCCGCACCGCGCCGGTGCTGCTGCCGGTGCTCGAACGCCACGCCGACGCGACCTGACGACCCGGCCATCTCCCTATGGCACGGGCACCGCGTGTGCCGCCTCCACCGCCTCCTCCGACGGGAAGTGCGTCACGATCACGCGGCACGGTGCCTTGCGCAGGACGAAGTCGACGGTGCGGCCGAAGAACGCCTCCTGGCGGTTGACCGCCAGCCGCCGCTTCTCCGGCGATCCGATCACGATCAGCGTGGCGTCCTGGTCGATGACCGCGTCGACGATCGCCCGGCCCGGGTTGCGCGTGCGCACCACCACCCCCCGGAACTCGATCCCGTAGTCCGACGCCAGCGAGCGCGCCATCTCCTGCACCTCGGCCACCGCCCGGTCGCGCTCGGGCAGCTCGGTGTCCAGCGGATCCTGCACCGGCACGTAGATGGCGCTGACCGCGACCACCGGCGCGCCCGTCTCGGTCGCCAACCGGCAGGCGGTCGCCATCACCTCCTCGGCCAGCTCGCCCGGTTCCTCCAGCGGCACCACGATCGGCCCGCTGGGCAGCTCGATCGCCTCCTCGGGCGGCGGTGCGCCCGGCTCGTAGCGCTCCATCAGCGGGACGCCCGCGCGCACACGCACCATCGTGTAGACGCCCAGACCAACGATCATCCACAGCACCCCGACATCGCGGGCGCCCGGATGGGTGCCGAGCGCGATCACCCAGGCGGCGAACGCGGTGACCGCGCCGGCCACCGCCGTCACCGGGATCAGCCGGCCCCGGATCCAGACGTTGCCGTGCATCATGAACGGGCGCGGCATGTCCGGCTCGGTGATCCGCAGCCACACGATCGAGGCGTTCGCCAGCCCGAAGGCGATCAGGATGCCGAAGCTGTAGATCGAGGCAAGGGACAGGATCTCCTCGCCCTGGAACAGCGCCGCCACGATCACCGACGCCGAGGCCAGCAGCCCCACGCCGAGCAGCGCGAAGGTCGGCTGCAGCGACCGGCGGTTCCGCTTCGCGAACCGGCCCGGCAGCTCCAGCCGCTCGCCCATCGCCACCGACAGCCGCCCCGCGCCCGAGAAGCTGGTGGTGATCGCCAGCAGCAGGATCAGCGAGGCGGTCACGCCCACGATGAACCGCGCCGCGGTGGCGGCGGTGCTGCCGAACTCGTTGCCGACCGCGGTCGCCAGCCCCAGCATCGGCGCGTCCAGCCAGCGTGTGGTCAGTTCGCTCGCGTAGCCGGCGGGCGCCGAGGGGGCACGATGCGAGGGAAAGGCCGAGATGGCCGCCGTGGCCACCGCCGCGTAGACCAGGATCACGGTGAACACCGACGAGCGGATGCTGTCGGGCACCGACTTCTCCGGCCGCTTGGCCACGCCCACCAGCCCGGTCACCTTCTCCAGGCCGGTGAACCCGATCATGGCGATCGGCAGCGCGAACGCCAGCGAGTTCCAGGTCGGCTTCGTGCCCAGGTCGATGTTGTTGGTGAGCGTCGTCCAGTTGAACAGCAGCATCAGCCCCATCAGCCCCAGCCCGGCCTGCACCACCAGGTCGAGCACGGCCAGCACCACGGTAGCCATGTACACGTTCGTGCGGCGGGCGATGCGGGCGGCGGTGACCACCAGGATCAGCAGCACCGCCAGCAGCTCGTTCTGGTCGGCCGAGAGCGTGTCGTGCCCGATCGCTCCCAGCACGTAGTGGGGCAGGAACAGCGCCGCCAGCGAGATCGAGATCACGTAGTCGAGCACGGTCGCCCAGCCGGCGATGAATCCCACCAGGTCGTTGAACGCACGGCGGGCGAACGTCGAGGCCCCGCCCGGCTCGGGGATTGTGGCGGCGCCCTCGGCGTACGCGGCGGCCGTCAGCGCGAAGATCACGCCGGCCGCCAGGAACACCGCCGGCGTCAGCGACAGGGCGTAGACGGCGGTGATGCCGAGCGCGTAGTAGAGCGAGCTGCCGATCTCGCCGTAGGCCATCGCGTACAGCGCCGGCGCGCCCAGGAACCTGCCGAGAACGGGGATCTTGCGTGCCACTGCGGCTCAGATTAGATGACCGGTCACCCGCGCGTCGCCCGCAGACGCAGGATCCCCAGCAACAGGAACACCGCGGCCTCCAGGTACCCCACCTGGCCGCCGCCGTGCAAGGTGGTGACGACGGCCAGCGCCACCCCCAGCACCACGAAGGCGACCGCCAGCACCTGGTTCAGGCGCAGCATCAGGTGGGCGCCGGCTCCGCGCCCACCATCACCCGGCAGTGGGCGTTTCGCAGCACGTAGTCGACGCGCGGCCCGAACACGCGCTGGCCGGGCTTGTGCCGGTCGCGCGCTCCCAGCACGATGATCTCGCTGCGCCGGCGCTCGGCCTCCTCGACGATCGCCTGGCCGATGTTCCGGGTGCGCACGATGCGGGTGATCACGTCCACGCCGTACTCGCGGGCAAGCGCCGCGGCCTGCCGCAGCTGGTGCTCCGCGTTGGCCACCTCCTCGTCCAGCGGCGCCGACATCGTGACGTTCAGCGGCACCTCGATCGGGTACATCACCACCAGCGTGGCATTCGATTCGGCGGCAAGCCGCAGCGCCGTCGCCGTCATCACGTCGTCCACCCGCGCCGAGGAGATCGGCATCAGGATCGAGCGGTACTCCACCTCCAGCGCCGGGCCGGTGAGCGCGTGCGGCGCCAGCACCGTCTGCGTCAGCGGTAGGTGCTGCGAGCGCCGGTAGGTGTAGTAGACGACCATGCCCAGCAACAGCCAGATCAGCCCGACCGGGGCGACGTAGTCGGAGACGTGCAGGAACACCGTCACCAGCCACGAGAGGAAGGTGCCGATCCCACCCAGGATCGCGAACGTGGGCACGTCGTAGCCGCCTAACCAGAACGATGTGGGCCCGCGCCAGGGCACGTCCTCATCGGGCATCGTGTGTCTCATCCAGACCACCGACGCGTGGGCCAGCGTGAACGACAGCATCGCCCCGAACGCGTACAGGTTGCCGAGGAAGCTGACGGCGCCGTTAGGAATCATCAGCAGGATCGCGATCAGGCTGTAGAGGATGATCGCGACGTACGGCGTGTTGTAGGTCGGGTGCACCCGCCGGATCGCCTCCGGCAGCTGCCGGTGCTGTCCCATCGAGTAGGTCAGCCGCGACACCCCGATGATGCCGGCGTTGGTGGCGATGATCAGGATCGTCGCGGCCAGGATCGCCACGTAGAAGGCCAGGCCGCTTGTGACCGTATCGGGCAGCCCCAGGTGGTCGACCACGCCGGCCACCGGATCTCCGGCAAAACGGCACGCCAGGTCGGACGTGCGATCACCAACCTGGAGCCCATGCTGGGCGGTGCACTGGTACTTGGTGACGTTGGCCACGTCCTGGGCGCTGGCCGGGTGCACGGGCAGCGCCGAGAGGGCCACCGACGGCAGGAACGCGTAGATCGCGAACACCGCGAGCACCACGTACATGATCGAGCGCGGCACGTGACGGGGCGGGTCGATCGCCTCCTCCGCCATGTTGGAGATCGTCTCGATGCCGGTGTAGGCAACCATCGCCACCGGGATCGAGATCACGAAGTCCTGCCAGCTGGGCGAGATGCCCAGGTCGACGTTGGCCTGCAGCACGTGCGGCGAGAACACCGTGATCAGGCCGATCGTGACCAGCAGCGCCTGCGTGCCCAGGTCGGCCAACGCCAGGAAGATGTTGAGGCCGGCCGCCTCCTTCACGCCCACGATGTTCAGCGCCACCAGCAGCAGCACCACGACCGCGCCGCCGTAGATGTCGTTGGGGTGGGTGTCCAGGTGCCCGCCCGGCCAGAACTTGGCCAGGTAGTGCGGCACGAAGATCGCCGAGATCGCAATCGTGACCGTGTAGTTCAACATCTGCGCCCAGCCGGCGAAGAACGAGACCGCCTCGTTGAAGGCGTGGCGGGTGAACGACGAGGAGCCTCCCGCCTCGGGGAACCGGGCGGTGGCCTCCGCGTAGGTGACGGCCGTGAAGAAGAAGATGATGCCCGAGATGAAGAACGAGACCGGGGTCAGGCCCAGCGCGTAGGCGGTGACGAGGCCCAGCGCGTAGTAGATCGATGAGCCGACGTTGCCATAGGCCGTCGAGAACAGCGCCGCGGTCCCGAGGACTCGGTGCAGACCCCCGGCTTGGCGGCGCTTCACGGGCACCGCGCTGTTATACAGCGCGCGGCGGTCTGGCTTCAGCCTGACCGCGCACATGGGAGCGCGCGGTCAGGCCAAAGGTCAAATCCGCCCGGCTGGTTACCTCGTAAGAAGGGGAATGATGAGAATCGCCACGATGTTCGTGATCTTGATCATCGGGTTGATGGCCGGGCCGGCCGTGTCCTTGTAGGGATCGCCGACCGTGTCGCCGGTGATCGAGGCAGCGTGCGCCGACGAGCCCTTGCCGCCGTACGCGCCGTCCTCGATCAGCTTCTTGGCGTTGTCCCACGCTCCGCCGCCGGAGGTCATCGAGATGGCGAGGAACAGCCCGGTCACGATCGTGCCCACCAGCAGCCCGCCCAGCGCCTGGTAGGAGATCAGGCCGACCACGATCGGCACGGCCACCGGGATCAGCGCCGGCAGCTGCATCTCGCGGATGGCGGTCTTCGTGACCAGGTCGACGCAGCGCGCGTAGTCGGGCTTGGCGGTGCCTTCCATGATGCCCGGGATCTCCCGGAACTGTCGGCGCACCTCCTCGACCACCTGGCTGCCGGCGCGTCCGACGGCGTCCATCGCCAGCGAGGCGAACAGGAACGGCATCAGGCCGCCGATCAGCAGGCCTGCCAGCACCCACGGGTCGTTGATCCGAAACACGATCGGGTGGCCCACCTGCTTGGCCAGCTCGTCGTTGTAGCTCTGGAACAGCACCAGCGCGGCCAGGCCGGCGGAGCCGATCGCATAGCCCTTGGTGACGGCCTTGGTGGTGTTGCCGACCGCGTCCAGCGGATCGGTGACGTTGTCGCGCACCTCGTGCGGGAGATCGGCCATCTCGGCGATGCCGCCGGCGTTGTCGGTGACCGGGCCGAAGGCGTCCAGCGCGACCACCATGCCCGCCATCGAGAGCATGGCCGTGACCGCGGTGGCGATGCCGTAGATGCCGGCCAGCTTGTAGGAGCCGAGCGTGCCCACGACCAGCACGATCACCGGCAGCGCCGTGGCCTGCATGCCCACCGCCAGGCCGGCGATGATGTTGGTCGCGTGGCCGGTGGTCGACTGCTGGGCGATCCGCTTGACCGGATTGAACCGGGTGCCGGTGTAGTACTCGGTGATGCCGACCAGCAGCGCCGTGATGATCAGGCCGATCAGGGCGCACAGGTAGATCCGGCCCCAGCCGTGAGGCAGGTCGCCGGCCACCGAGTGGATCACCGGGATGTAGATCAGGGCGGACAGCGCGGCCGACACGAACACGCCGGTGTAGAGCGCCGCCATGATGCTGCCGCTCTTCGGCAGCCGCACCAGCAGCGTGCCCACGATCGACGCCGGGATCGCCAGCGCACCAAGCAGCAGCGGCAGCACGACCGCCGCGTGGATGCCGCTGAGAGCGCCCAGGAACATGGCCGCGACGATGGTCACCGCGTAGGTCTCGAACAGGTCGGCGGCCATGCCCGCGTCGTCGCCGACGTTGTCACCGACGTTGTCGGCGATCACGGCCGGGTTGCGCGGGTCGTCCTCGGGGATGCCGGCCTCGATCTTGCCCACCAGGTCGGCGCCCACGTCTGCGCCCTTGGTGAAGATGCCGCCGCCCAGCCGGGCGAACACGGAGATCAGCGAGCCACCGAAGGCCAGGCCGACCAGCGCCTTGGTCGCCGTCTGGTCGCTGTAGTCCATCACGCGCAGGACGCCGTAGTAGCCGGCCACGCCCAGCAGGCCCAGGCCGACCACCAGGATGCCGGTCACCGTGCCGCCCTTGAAGGCCACAGACAGCGCCGGCGCCATGCCGCTCTTCGCGGCCTCGGCGGTGCGGACGTTCGCGCGCACGGCCACGTTCATGCCGATGAACCCGGTGATCGCCGACAGCACCGCGCCGATCACGAACCCGATCGCCACCTTCACGCCCAGGTCGCCGGTCCAGTGGCCGGCCACGGCGATCGCGACCGCCACCACCACGGCCACGCCTGCGATGGTCGTGTACTGGCGGCGCAGATAGGCTGCCGCCCCCTCCTGGATCGCCGCGGCGATCTCGCGCATGCGGTCGGATCCCTGCGGCTGCGCCAGCACCCAGCGGGTCAATCCGAGCCCGTATACAACCGCCGCGGCGCCACACACGAGCGCGATCAGAACGGCATGGTCAACCAGTGAACTCACGTGGCAAGCTCCTTAGGAGGTCGATGACAACCGCGCGATTGTATCAGCGGTCGCGGCTTGAACAGGCGGGTTACTCGGGAGGTTGTGACGCCCCGGCGCAGCCCCGCCGGATTGCTAGAATCGGGCTCCCGTGAGCGCCGTCGCGCAGGTGTCCTGGGGCTGCGGGCCGATCTTCGGGATCGCCTCGAACAGCAGCCGCCGCAGCTTCTCATTGTTCTCGGTGAACACCTTCACCACGGACTCGTGGCTGACAGGTTCCACGTCGGGGTCGTCCTCCAGCCCCACGTCGTAGTCGGTGATCAGCGAGACGTTGGCGTAGCAGAGCTCAAGCTCGCGGGCCAGCCAGCCCTCCGGGTAGGCCGTCATGTTGATCACACCCCACCCCATCTGGCTGAACCAGCGGCTCTCCGACCGGGTCGAGAAGCGCGGCCCCTGGATCACCACCACCGTGCCGCCGTCGCGGATGTCGAGCCCCTGCGAACGGCCGGTCTCGAGCAGGATCTGGCGCAGCTCGGAGCAGTACGGGTCGGCGGCCGAGACGTGCGTCGTCACCGGCCCGTCGTAGAACGTGTCGGCGCGGCCGCTGGTGCGGTCGACGAACTGGTCGCAGACCACGAACGTGCCCGGCGGCAGCTCCTTGGACAGGCTGCCCGACGCGCACGGCCCGATCACCCGGCGCACGCCCAGCTCCTTCATCGCCCACAGGTTGGCCCGGTAGGGGATCGCGTGCGGCGGCAGGCTGTGGGTGCGGCCGTGGCGGGGCATGAACGCCACCCGCTTGCCGCCCACGTCGCCGACCACGAAACGGTCCGAGGTGGGGCCGTACGGCGTGTCCACCACCACGTCCTCGGCGTCGTCGAGGAACGAGTAGAACCCCGACCCTCCGAACACCCCGATCTCGGCGCTGCTCATACGTCCCCTCCCGGCGTCCAGATGGGCGGTCGCGGCGGCGTCTCGACCGCCGGTTGGGTGTCCTTGGGCGGCTCCGGCTCCTGTCCGGCAGCGGGCGCGGACGCGGGTGAGCTGACCTCGGCGTAGGCCAGCTGCAGCTCGGAGAGCGCGCGGCGGAACTGGCGCAGATGCTCGGGCGGCAGCAGCCGTCCCACCACCGGCATCAGCGCGTCGGCGGCATCGATCGCGAGCTGCGCCTGCTCGAGGTTGCCCTTGCGCGCGATCTCGTCGGCGGCCAGCGAGATCGCCAGCTGCGCGGTCGACAGCACCAGCTCCGGCACCGTCGGCATCCGCATCTCCTCGGCGCCGCCCGGCTCCGGTCCCTGTGCGCCCGTGTCGCTCATAGCGCTCCCTCCCTGTCCGACAGCCATTCTCCCACCGACCGCTGGTTACGCTCGACCACGTCCGGCCACAGCTCGCGCGGGTCGGCGCCATCCTCCATCAGCTCGTCCATGCGCTGCGACAGGGTCGGCTCGCGCAAGGGCGGCAGGTAGGGCGCGATGCCCAGATCGGCGGCGGTGTCTGCGACCTGGTCGAGCACCTGCTCGAGGCGCTCCAGCGCCGGGATCGAGCGGCGCGCGGCCAGGTCGATCAGCTCGCCCGACATGCCCCAGCGAATTGCTCGCCACATGTTCTCCTCGAGGTCGCGGCCGGGGTAGGCGGGCAGCGGCTCGCCGGCGTCGAAGCGGCGGGCGAAGTCGGCGGTCAGGGCCACCATCAGGCCGGACAGCGCCACGGAGCGCGCGAACTCGGGTTGCCCGTCGCAGATCCGGGTCTCGACGGTTGGATAGGCCTGGTGCGGGCGCACGCTCCACCAGATCTCCGTGTGCTCGCGGATCGAGCGCGTGTCGATCAGGAACCGGACGAACTCCGCGTACTGATCCCAGCCGGAGAAGCTGTCGGGGATGCCGCAGCGGGGGAAGAACTTGGTGAAGATCTCGGTGCGGGTGGAGTGCAGGTGGGTGTGGCGCCCCTCCAGCCATGGCGAGCTGCCGGAGAAGGCCAGCAGCTCCGGCAGCACCGAGCGAAGCGCGCTGTTGACGGCGATCGCGCGATCGGCGCCGTGGATGCCGACGTGCACGTGCAGGCCGAACGTATTGTTGCGCCAGGCCACGTAGCGCAGCGTCGACTCGACGATCGCGTAGTGCGGCGTGTCGATCACCTGCTGGTCCTCCCAGCGCGAGTACGGATGCGTGCCGGCGGCGCACAGGCGGTAGCCGAGGTCGTCGGCCAGGTCGAGCAGGTCGGCCCGGCGCTGGGCCATGGCGGCGGCGGCCTCCGCGAAGCTGCCGCACTTGCCGGTCCTGACCTCGACCTCGCTGCGGATCAGCTCCCCCGCCACCATCTCCCGCAGCGTCTGGTGCTCGCGGGCGGCCACGTCGAACCGCTCGAAGCCGGACGTCATCTCCAGCGTGGCCGGCTCGAGGATCGCGAACTCCTCCTCGACCGCGATGGTGAAGTCCTCGGCCTGCTCGAACTGGACGCGCGCGTTCTCGAGCGCCGCCAGCGGGTCGGTGATCTTGGGCGACTCTCCCATCCGGGGCGGCACGATACCCGAGCCGCCGCCCGGTAGCAGGCCCGCTACTCGGTTCGATCCTGTCGGGTCTCGTGCTCGAACCAGCTCTCGGCTCGCGTGATCCTGCTCGCGGACTCCGGCTCGATGGTCGCGCTCTCCGGCGGATCGTGGAGGGGCAGGTGCGCCGCATCCCCGGCCGAGATCGACAGCGTCACCCGGCCTGGATCGATCGAGGCGACCTGGTCGGCGGCCACGTAGTGCGGTCGATCCTCGTAGTCGTGGAAGACGAACGGGCCGCCGCGATGGGTGATGGCAAGGCCATCGAAGATGTCCTCGTTCTCGTCACCCACGACGAGGAACACCTTCCCGACCTGCTCGCCGTCGGCTGCGTACACGGGCCAGTTGTGCTCGATCGTCTTCCAGGCAACAGTGGTCATCGTCAATCTCCGATCAGGTCAGCGAAGTCTAGTGGGGAGGGTCCCTGAGATCAGGCTATCGGCGATCCGCTCCCAGCTCCAGCGGGCGCAGACCCGCTCGCGGCCGAGCAGGCCGATCGTCTTCCGGTCGGCAGCGGGCATGTCCAGGATCTCCCCGATCGCGCGTTCCAGGTCGTCGACGGAGCCGTCGAACGTGCGTGAGGCCGGCCCCAGGCCGGCCGCCACCTCGGCCAGCCCGGAGTGGTCGGAGACGACCGTCATCAGGCCGCAGCTGGCGGCCTCGGCGGCGACCATCCCGAACGCCTCCGGCAGCACGCTCGGCACCACCACCAGCTCGGCGCACGGCACCAACTGCTGCAGCTGAGCATGGTCCATGGCGCCGGTGAAGATCACGCGCTCGCCGGCCAGCGACTCCAGCCAGGCCCGGTCGGAGCCGAAGCCGACCACCACCAGCGACGTGTCCGGGTGCCGCGGCGACAGCCGCCGCCACGCGTCCAGCAGCAGGTGCACGCCCTTCTGGCGCAGCAGCTTGCCGAAGTACAGGATGAACGGGCCTGCCTGCTCGAGGCGATCGGCGGCATCCGCGTCCGGGTGCCGTTCCGGGTGGGCGCCCGGCCGGTCCGACCGCAGCAGCTCGAACAGGACCGGCAGCGAGCCTCCGTCCGGGCGGAACGCGTCCACGTCGACGCCGGGCGGGACGATCGCAATGCGGTCGAGGTACGGGCCGTCGCCCAGCAGCTCGCGGGTCACGTCCACGATGTGCTGCGACCCGGCGAACACGGCGTGCGCCGAGTCGAGCGGGCCGCGGGCCAGCTCGGTCAGGCGGCGGCTACCGCGGATCGCGTACTCCAGCTCGGACCCGTGCAGCTTGACGGCGTACGGCGTTTCGGAGGTCGCGCAGGCGCGCTGTGCCACCGGGCCGCCCATGATGGCGTGGTTTGCCAGCACCAGGTCGGCGGGCTCGCGCTCCAGCTCGGCGGCCAGCGCCGACGCGTTCAGGTCGAGGTAGCGCTCCAGCTCGGCGTCTGAGAAGTCGCCGACCAGGCGGGCCTCGATGCCCTGGTAGCGATCGAGCACGAACGTCGGCAGCAGCGGCCCTGCCTCGGGGCGGATGATGCGCACGCGCGGGCCGAGCGGGAACAGCTCCGGGTGCGGCTCCTGGCAGAGCACGCGCACGTCGTGGCCGAGCCGCCCCCAGGCGCCGGCCACGTGCTGGGTGTAGATGTTGGAGCCGGTGCCGGCCAGCAGGTAGCCGTGCCAGAGGACGAGGTTCACGACGCTCCGGCCGGTTCGCGGGGGGACACCGCCCTATTGAACCACTACGTCAGGTGGAAGTAGAGCGCGTAGAGCAGGGCGGCGGCCGGGCTGGACCGGTGCACGGTAACGTCGGGCGGGGTGTCGATCAGCGCGTCCGAGTAGCTGAAGATGATCTTCACGCCGGCGTCGACCAACGCGTCCGCGGCGGGCTGCGCAGCGGCCGGCGGCACCGCCAGCACGCCCACGATGATGTTCTTCTCACGCACCATCTCGGCCAGCGTGGCCGGGTTCTGCACCGACAGCGATGAGATCTGGGTGCCGACCTTGCGCGGGTCGCTGTCGAACACGCCCGCGATGTGGAAGCCGTGGTCGGCGAAAACGGTCGACGAGGCGATCGCACGGCCCAGGTCGCCGGCGCCGATCAGGGCGATGTTGTGCTGGCCGGACGTGCGCAGGATGCCGCGGATCTCCCCGATCAGGGAGTCGATGTTGTAGCCCACCCCGCGCTTGCCGAACTTGCCGAAGCCGGACAGGTCGCGGCGGATCTGGGTGGCGTTGACGTTGGTGTACTCGCCGATCTCCTGTGACGAGATCGAATCGCGTCCCATCTTCTTGGCCTGCGTGAGCACCTGCAGATACCGGGACAGCCGCGCGGCGACCCCCACCGTGAGTCGTTCCTGCGACAACGATTCCTCCCTGGCCATGGTTCCTTGTGACATTGCACGAGCAGTGTAGCGAGCGGCTTCCCTATGCGCGTCCGCTTGTCACAAGGCTCGTCAGGAAGCGGACGATTGTGACGCCGCAGCAACCCGCCGCGCCAGCTCCGCCGGCTCGACGCGGTACTTGAACGCCTTGCGGCCGGCCACGTACACGACCGGGATCTGCTCGCGGTGGAGCGCCTCCAGCTCGGCATCGCCGGTGATGTCCACCAGCTGCAGATCGAAGCCGAGCAGCTGCTGCTGGCATTCGAGCACGTCCTTGGCGACGTCGCAGAGGTGGCAGCCGGGCGCGCCGTAGAGCACCACCGGGACGCTCACGCGGTGGCGTAGGCGTCGCGGGCCAGGTACTCGGGATAGGGCAGCGCCGCGCAGAAGCGGGCGGCCGACGCGATCATGGCGGCGTTGTCGGAGCAGAGCGCGAGCGGGGCCAGCGCCAGCCGCACGCCGGCGCGCGCGCACTCCTGCTCCAGAGCGGCGCGCAGCACGCCGTTGGCCGCGACGCCGCCGACCACGGCCAGCGTGTCGCGGCCGGTCACCTCCAGCGCCCGCATCGTGCGCGACACCAGCGAGCGCACGAGCGCCCGCTGATAGGACGCGGCCAGGTCGGCGCGCCCGGCGTCGTCGCCGCCGGCGGCCAGAACGGCGGTGCGCAGGGCGGTCTTGAGTCCGCTGAAGGAGAGGTCGAGGCCCTCGCGGCCGGCCATGGCCACGGCGAACTCGTGCGCGTGGTCGTCGCCGTCGCGGGCCAGCCGCTCGAGCGCGGCGCCACCGGGATAGCCGAGGCCGAGCAGGCGCGCGCCCTGGTCGAAAGCCTCGCCGGCGGCGTCGTCGAGCGTCTGGCCGACGACGCGCATGCCGGGGCCATGGTCGTCCACCTCGGCCAGCAGCGTGTGGCCACCCGACGCCAGCAGCACCAGGAACGGCGGCGCCACCGGCTCCGGCTCCAGGTACAGCGACGCGACGTGGCCGTGCAGGTGGCCGACTGGGATCAGCGGCAGGCGACGCGCGAAGGCCAGCGCCTTGGCGGTCGCCAGGCCGACCAGCAGCGCGCCGATCAGGCCCGGGCCCTCGGTGACGGCGACGGCGTCGACCCGGTCGAATCCGACGCCGGCGTCCTCCAGCGCCCGTTCGACGACGGGCACGCACAGCTCCAGGTGGCGGCGCGAGGCCACCTCGGGGACGACCCCGCCGTAGCGGGCGTGCAGATCGGCCTGGGAAGCGACCACGCTCGACAGCAGCCGTCCGCCGTCGTCGACCAGCGCGGCGGCGGTCTCGTCGCACGAGCTCTCGATCGCGAGGATCACGCCACCGGCTCCGGGTCGCGCCACATGATCAGGGCGTCCTCCCGGTTGTCGGTGTAGTAGCCGCGGCGGACGCCGGTCTCGACGAAGCCGAGGTCGCGGTAGAGGCCGATGGCGCTGTCGTTGGAGACCCGCACCTCGAGCGTGTAGCCGCGGTCGATGTCCTCGCCGGTCAGCTCGAACAATCGCTCCAGCATCTGCCGGGCGACGCCGCGGCCGCGCCAGGGCGCGTCGACGGCGACGTTCATGACGTGCCAGGCGTCGACGTAGCGGGCCACGATCAGGTAGCCGAGCATGTCCTCGCCCTGGAAGGCGCCCAGGCAGATGCCGCTGGGCTTGGACAGCTCGCCGGCGAACATCGACCGCGACCACGGGGTCGGGTAGGCGCGGCGCTCGATCCGCTCGATGGCATCGAGATCGACCGGGCGCAGCGGCCGCACGTCGACGGCGGTCATCATGAGGCGGCCCTCGCGGGGGGCGACCGGTCGGCGTCCGGCGCGCGCACGTAGAGTGGCTCGGGCGCGGCCCAGAGCTTCGACAGCGACGCGTGGTGGCGGGCCCAGGGCGTATGCAGCGGCGACGCGTCCGGCGCGATCACGGCGGCCGGCTCCAGCAGCTCGCGGTAGCGGACGGCGCCGTCGCCGGCCAGCGAGGTGCCGGGCGCGATCAGCTCGGCCAGGTGCGCGGGCGCGATCGCGCACAGGTCGATGCCCGCCCCCTTGCAGAACACCTCGCCGCGGCGGGCGTCGATGCAGGCCACGTCCACGCTGTCGCCGCAGAGCAGGGCGTCGAGCGTGCCGACGCCGTGCACCGGCACGGACAGGGCGAAGCCAAGCGCGCGGGCCGACGCCAGCCCGATCCGCAGCCCGGTGAAGGTGCCGGGACCGGTGCCGACCACGATCGCGTCCAGCTGCGACGGCTCGACGGCGGCCGTGCGCATCAGGTGGTCGACGTCATCGAGCAGGTGCTGGGCGGCGGTGGAGCGGCCGGCGGTGGCCGACTCGGCCAGCACATCGCCATCCCGCCACAGGCAGGCGGTTGCGGTGTCAGTCGCGGTATCGAGCGAGAGCAGCAGCAAGGGCGTTCAACAGACCCGAATCGTCGCAGGACAGCGTGATCAGCCTAGCATCGCCCTGCAGATGGTCGATGTCCACCGTGACACGCGGATCCGGCAGCAGCCCGGCCCCGGCGTCGGGCCACTCGACGAACGCGATCGCATCCTCGAAGTAGGGCTCGAGGTCGGCCCATTCCTCGATGGTGATGCCGCTGGAGCGGTAGAGGTCGAGGTGCGCGACGCTGACGCCGTTCGCAACGTACCGGTTGCCGACCGTGTAGGTGGGACTGGTGACCGGCTGCGCAACCCCGAGCGCACGCGCCGCGCCGCGCACGAAGGCGGTCTTCCCCACCCCCAGCTCGCCGCGCAGCCAGACCGAATCTCCCGGCTCGAGCCGCGCCGCCACCTCGGCCGCGATCGCCTCGGTATCGGCCGGCGACAGGGATGTGAGGGGACGGTCAGCCACGGCCACCGACCTTAGCCAGCGGCCAGGGATGAGGTGTCAAACACCGCCCCAGCCACCGTGGCACTTCGGCACCGGTCTGGCGCAGATGCGCGACCGCACCGTGACAGCGGTTCATGGAGAACAGGCGCTTCGCCCAATTATTGGAGTCAAACACCGACCGCGCGGTGTCGGCATCTCGGCACGCCCCCGTGACCGGTCGCGGCCGAGCCGTGACGCCGTCCGGCGCGGGCGAGAGCGTGTCGGAGCCTGCTGAAGGACTCCTGCCGCCGTCGGTCGGCTAGGGGAAGCGGCGCGGAAAGCGAGCGCCTAATAGGGAAGCGTCCCGGCGGCGTTTTCGATCATCCCTACGGCTACGGGAACTCCGAGAAGTGAGGGGAGTGCCATCGCTGCGATTGCCACTCGCAGGCGGGCTGGGAGTCGCCGGTTGAGGAAGGCGATAGCGGTCGCCGGCGCCGCCAGGATCGTCGCCGCGCCGAGCAGGCAATACCAGAGCAGGACGAAGGAAGGCGACCAGTCGTACGGCCCACGGATGACGATCAGGACGAGCGCCGTTGCGAGGCACGCGAGCGAAGCCAAGGCAAATCTCATGTGCCAAGTATCTGCGCGGCCGTCCGATTGCGATAGTGACCGCCTCGTCGGGGCGGTGTTCCCGGCCCCCGCCTAGAACTGAAAGGTCAGCTGAGCGTCGTCGAGCTCGGGCTCGGACGCCGGCGCGGCGGCCGCCGACATCGGCGCCGGCTGGGGTGCGGCTTCGGCCGCGGCACCGCCGCCTGCCAGAAGCGCCGGCAGCGCCGCGAAGTCGCTTCGCAGCATGTCCAGCATCGCCGGCGTGTAGAGCGCCGCCGCCGGGTGATAGATGGGGAACAGCTGCACGGTGACCGCGCCGAACGTGTGCTCCTGGGCGCGTCCCCGCACCCGCGTGATGCCGAGCGGGCTGCCGGAGAGCAGCTTCGTGGCGAAGTTCCCCAACGTGCAGATCACCCGGGGCCGGATCAGCTGGATCTGGTCGTACAGGTAGCCCTGGCACGATTCGATCTCGGCCGGGAGCGGGTCACGGTTCCCCGGTGGCCGGCACTTCAGCACGTTGGCGATGTACACCTGCTCTCGCGACAGCCCGATCTCCTCAAGCAGCGTCTCCAGCAATCGGCCTGCCTGGCCGACGAACGGGATCCCCTGCTTGTCCTCGTGGAAGCCGGGAGCCTCGCCCACGAACATCAGGTCGGCGTCGGGCTCTCCACTGCCGACCACCACCTGGGTACGGCTGCCGGCCAGGGCGCACCGCTCACAGCCCGCCCATTCCGCCGCCCGCCGCTCCAGTTCCTGACGTCGCGTGTCCGCATCGACCACGGCCCCGATTCTGGCAGGCGGGTCGGACGCACGATGTCCGCCGCGGCCGTTACCGAACCGCCGTGGCGCGCCGCTGGGTAGAGTGCCAGCCCCGGGAGCTTGCGACCATGCATACAACAACCGTTGTCATCGGGGCCGGCAGGGTGGGCCGCACCGTCGCAGCCCGTCTCAGCGGCGCGCGGCTCTA
>JAICYJ010000041.1 GCA_025934255.1 Thermoleophilia bacterium
ACGCTTCCACCAGACCATGGCCCGCGAATGGGCCTACGGACTCACCTACCGCACATCCGGCCACCGCGCCAAAGCACTGCCATACTGGGTCGACCACTACAACCGGACGCGACCACACAGCGCGACCGGAGACCGGCCACCAGCGGCACCATGCAGTCGCGGCAGATCCGAAGCGTCACCAGCGGTGCGCCGGACGCCGGCAGCGACACCCAGCGCCCTGTGGTGCCGGTGACCAGGAAGTAGCGGCGGGGTCGCAGCCCCGACAGCGTGAACCGGCCGTCGGCACCGGTGATCGCCGTCGCGACCGGGAGCGGCGGATCGGCCATCACCGGGCCGAGCGGGAAAGCCCTCGTGAACGCGCGCACCTTGACGTGCGCCAGCGGCGTGGTCAAGTGACGGTCGCTCGACTGGAACGTGACGACGCGGCCGGAGATGGACGACGACGGCCGCGGCTGCGTGCCGGATCCCGAACCGGCCATGTGACCGCAGCCCGCGGTCGCGAGCGCCGCGAGCACGAGTATTGGTGCGAGTCGCTGTAGTCGCATGTGTCTTGTCAGACGGGCGCTGCGGCAGTCCGGTTCCTGAGCGGCACCTCTCGCATTATCCGACATGGATCAGCACGGCCGCGAAGGCCAGGTACGACGTGATCACCAGCACCGCCTCGGGACGGCGCATCCCGCGCCGGCGCAGCAGCATCGCCACCACCGCCATCGTCATCGCCAGCGCCCACACCGCCGAGAGACGGCCCGCGGCCGAGCCGGCCACGCCTCCCAGCAGCGCGGCGGGCAGCAGCAGGCCGGCCACGATGTTCATGCTGTTCGAGTTGAACGCCTCGCTGACCACGGCCGAGCTGCGGTGGTGCAGCGCCAGGCGGACCGCGGCCACGGCGTTGGGGATACTGGTCAGCCCGGCCAGCACCAGCGTCCCCATCACGGCCCCGGATATCGAGAAGTGATGGCCGATCTCGACGGCCGCGTGCACCATGCCCACGCTGGCGCCGATCACGAGGGCAACGGCCGGCGCCAGCACCAGCAGGTCGCCCCGCGTCGCCGGCCGCTCGTGATGGTCGGATCGGGCGGCTCGCTGCTCCTCGGCGACTGCGCGGGCGATCCGGCGCCGCAGCCCGGTCACACGCTCGCCGTGAGTGATGTCGGCCGGGCGCTGGGCGGCCAGCCACACGTAGGGCACCAGCACGCAGGCGCAGAGGAGGAGCGCCGGGAGGGGGTCGATCCAGCCGGCCGCCACCGGCACCGCGACGGCCGCCACCGCGATGGCGGTTGCTCCTTCCAGCATCGCCGCCCGGCGGCCGAGGTGAACGCGCCGGGCCAGCAGCGCGCCGATGCCGAGCAGCGCGGCCAGGTTGACCACGTTGGAGCCCAGCACCACACCCACGCCGATGTCATCATGCTTGCTCAGCACGGCCGCCGCGGCGGTTGAGATCTCAGGTGCGTCCGCGCCCAGCGCGGTCAGCATGCCGATCACGGCGTCGGTCAGTCCCAGCCGCACCCCGATCCGGTCGAGCGCGCGCGCAAGCACGAAGCTGGAGCCGAGGCTGGCGGCCAGACAGACGAGAAAGAGGGAGGCGGCGAGTGGCATGGCGAGATGTCGCCGACCCGTCTTCCCGGCACACCGCCGACCACCTTACACCCGCAGGTTGGCCGCCGGGGACCGACCGGCCGTAGACTCGCGGTCACCGTGATGGAGCCGCTCCCACGACTGCTCGAGGAGGCGCACGACGGCCGGATCCAGGTCCCCGAGTTTCAGCGCGAGCTGATCTTGACGGACGAGTGGATGAAGAGCCTGCTCGCCAGCGTCTCGCTCGGCTATCCGATCGGAGCGGTGATGCTCCTTGAGGCAGGGAACCCTGAGATGCGGTTCGAGACGCATCCGATCGGAGACGTCCCGTTGCCGTCCACCGAACCTGAGCGGCTGCTGATCGACGGTCGGCGCCGCATCAGCGCCCTCTACCAGGCACTCGCGTCTGGTCGTCCCGTGCAGATCCGCGACGGCGGGCACAAGCCGGCGCAACGCTGGTGCTACCTCGACGTCGCCGCGGCGCTTGATCCGGCGGTGGATCGCGACGAGGCGATCATCTCGGTGCTCGAGCTCAGCGACGCGGAGTCAGAGTGGGAGCAATCGCTGTTTCCGCTGCGCCTGGTGTTCGGCGCCGATGCGGAGCGAGCGCGCTGGCTGCAGGGATTCGCGAGCCGCTCGGCTGCGCGCAGCGGCCGGTTCGAATCAGAGATCCTGGCAGCATTCGATGGATACCAGGTGCCGACCATCGTGCTGGGCAAGGAGACGACCAGATGGTCGGTGAGGGTGCATGGAGGCCCGGAGGGGCGGAGTCTCTCTGACCGGTTTCGCGATGCTGCGGACTAGAAGCCGAGCACGAACTTGGCGTCGTCCGACATCATCTCGGGCGACCACGGCGGCGTCCAGGTCAGGTCGGTGACGACCTCGCCCACGCCCTCCAGCGACGAGACCACGTCGCGCATCTGCTCCTGGATCATCGCCCCTGCCGGGCAGCCCATCGAGGTCAGCGAGTAGGTCACGGTCACCTTGTTCTCGTCCTCCACCCGCACGTCGTAGACGAGGCCGAGGTCGACCACGTCCATCCCCAGCTCCGGATCCTCGACCACCCGCAGCGCGTCGAACACCTGCTCTTCGGTGATGCTCATGCCTGCATCGTAGCGTTCGCGTCCCACAGCGCAGCGAACGCCGGCTCGTGCCCCGTCGCCGCCGTCTCGCCCAGCAGCGCCTTGGTCGCAGACACCGCCTCGCGTCCCGCCCGCGCCACCTTCCCGGCCATGCTCTCGGCCCGGCCCAGCAGCTTCTCGCGCGGCAGCACCGCGTCCACCAGTCCAGTCGTTCGCGCCTCGTCCGCCGACAGCAGGTCGCAGGTCGCAAACAGCCGCAGCGCCACCCCCGCGCCCAGCAGCCGCGACAGTCGCTGCGCCCCGCCCCACGGAGGGCAGTAGCCGAGCTCGTTGTGGATGAACCGCAGCTTTGCGCCCTGCGCCGCGATCCGCCAGTCACAGGCCAGCGCCAGGTCGATGCCACCGCCCACCGCGTGCCCGTTCATCAACGCCACCGTCGGGACGCCCGCAGCCGCGATCCGGTCACACGCGCGGCTGCCGCGCTCCGTGACCTCCTTGCCGGGCAGCCCGCGCACCCGCTCGAGATCCGCCCCCGAGCAGAAGATGCGGCTGCCGGAGCCGGTGATCGCGATCATCCGCACCGACTCGTCGGCCGCCAACCGCTCGACCTCGTCAGCCAGCTGCTCCAGCGTCTCCAGCGCCAGCGCGTTGTCGCCGCCCTGGCCACGCAGCGTCAGCACCGCCAGCCCGTCCCGCACGGCCGCCGCCTCGACCACCGTCGGCCCGGGCGGGGGCAGGTCGCCGACCGCCTCCATCAGCTCCGCCTTCGACAACAGCCTGTAGCCGTCGATCCCGCGCTCGCGTGCCAGCTCGTGCAGCTCGAACAGCTGTGGTTCAGCCGTCACAGGCGAATCTCCTCATGTCGGGTCTTCGAGAACAGATGGATCGAATCGATGAAGCGGACGCGGTTGCAGCGCGAGCACAGCACGATCGACTGGGTGCGGGCGCCCTCCGCGAAGTAGCGCACGCCGCGCAGCAGGTCGCCGTTCGAGATGCCGGTGCCGACCACCATCTGATGGCCCCTGACCAGGTCGTCGATGCCGAAGATCTGGTTGATGTCGTCGATGCCGTACTCGCCGGCCTGCCGGATCTCGGTACGGCTCATCGGCCACAGCTGGCCCTGGATCTCGCCGCCCAGGCAGTGCAGCGCCGCCGCCGAGATGATGCCCTCGAACGAGCCGCCGATGCCCACCGCCAGGTGGTCGTTGGTGCCGCGGATGGCGGCGTCGATCGTGGCCGTGATGTCGCCGTCGGCGATCACCTTGATGCGCGCGCCGGCCTCGCGGATCTCGGCGATCAGGTCGTCGTGCCGGGGCCGGTCGAGCACCACCGCGGTGATGTCCCCCACCTGCCGCCCGAACGCCTCGGCGATCGCCTGCAGGTTCTCGGTCACGCCCTGGCGCAGGTCGATCCGGCCCTTCGCGACCGGGCCGACGGCCATCTTCTTCATGTACATGCGCGGCACCCGCGTGATGCCGCCCGGCTCGCACGCGGCCAGGATCGAGAGCGCGCCCACCCCGCCGCGCCCCACCACCGCCGCACCTTCGACCGGGTCGCAGGCCAGCTCCAACTCCATGCCGCCGCCGCCCATGGTCGCGCCCGGCGCCAGCGGGTGGCCCTGCTCGCCGCGGCCGATCACGACCGTGCCGCTGACGGGCAGCGCGTCGATCGCATGCACCATCGCCTCGCTCGCGGCCGTGTCGGCTCCGCGCGGGTCACCCCGGCCCAGATAGCGGCCCGCCGCCAGGGCGCTGCGCTCGCTGACCGACGCCAGATCGGTGCAGGGGCAGCGCTCCTCCGACAGCATCGGCTCCGGCCGCGGATGCTGCTTTGGGCTACGAGCCTTGGTGGCCATGGCCGGGGGTGCTTCGGTTGCTCATCAGGGTCAGGGTACAGCGCCGGGGGCGGCGGTGGCGCGTTCCAGGATCAGGTCGAGCACCGACCGCAGCGCCTCCTCGCCGTCGGTGCCGTCCACGATCGGCACGTCCATGCGCTCCGCGCGTCCCACCAGGTAGTCCTGGATGCGGCGGATCTCCCCGAAGCTGCGCAGGTAGCGATCGAGCGCGCGGACGCCGCCGGTGCTGAAGTCGCGGGCGACGAAGTGCGCCTGGTGCGCCTCCTCGTCCTGGATGGTCAGCAGCACCTGCACGACGGTGGCCGCGCGGTGCTCCGGCACCTCGACCAGCCCCGGCACCAGGTGCACACCCTCGAGCACCGTCGACAGCCCCTCCAGCACCGCCCGCTCGACCACCGCCGCCGCACCGACCGCCACCTGCTCGGCCTGCTGGATGAAGCCGTAGAGCGCGCGATCGTCCCCCTCGGGATCGGGCATCGGCATCTTCAGGCCGGCGCCCGCTTCGAACGAGCTGTAGTGCAGCGCCGGCATCAGGCCGGGTGCGAAGAAGGCGCGCATCACCTGGCGCACCACATCGGTGGAGGTGATCCGGCTGATGCCCAGCCGGTAGGCCAGCTCCGTCGCCAGCGAGCTCTTGCCGGTGCCGGTGGCGCCGCCCAGCATCAGCACCAGCGGCCGCTCCCGCCGCAGCACTTTCTGCCAGGCCCGGTAGCGCTCGACCGCCGCCGGGCCGTCGGCGCGGCGCAGCACGTCCTCGACGATCGAGTGCAGCTCGGCGAGCGCGATCTCCTCGCTGCCCACCTCCTGCACCGCGCGCTCGATGTCGAGCGCCAGCTCGTAGGCGTGCTCGGCCTCCACCCCCGACAGAAACAGGTTGGTGGCCATGCGGCCTTTCGAGAACGGCAGCGGGTGGCCGGTGCCGCGGATGCGGGGCTCACGCTGGTCAGGCACGCAGCGCCACCGCCTCGCTTGCAAGCTCGAGCAGGGCGGCGTCCAGATCGGGCTCGCCCTCGGCCGGCTCGGGCACGTTGTCACAGAAGACGACGCGCACTCCGTGGTCGGCCGCGTACTCGCAGACCACGTCGATCGCCGCCGCCTTGACCTCGACCAGGAACGTGGCGGCCGCGGCGACGTCGTCCCGCACCAGCGCCTCGCGCAGCGCCCGCCGGTCGGACAGGGCCGGCACCACCGCCACCACGTCGGCCTCGAGCCGCTCGGCCAGGGCGCCCGCCCGCTCGGGCGGCGCGGTCGTGAAGAACGCCACCGGCCCGTCGCCCAGCGGTTCCACCGGTGACGGCCGCAGCGTCACCGCCACCGTCGGCAGCCCGGGCGCAACCGCCTCGATCGCCTCGCGGGTGTCGTCGCAGCCGTGCTCGGCCATGGTGATCACGACCAGGTCGCTGCGGAGCACCGCCACCGGCCCCAACCCCGCCGTCAGCGCCGCGGCCGGGCGGTGAGCCGACGTGACCAGCACCGTGCGGTCGGCGCGGAGCGGCGGCACGGCCGCACCGGAGCCCTCCAGCACGATCAGATCGGGGTCGAGCGAGCTGGCCAGCCGGGTCGCCTCGGCCACGTTCGAGAGGTACGTGCCGCCCGACAGGCCGCCGCCGCAGCGGCGCGCGCCGACGGTTGCCACGCCCGACAGCACGGCGTCCTCGAGGAAGTCGGAGGCCGCGTGCATCCCAGCCCGCGAGCGCTCCAACAGCTGCTCGACGCCGACCGGCCCGTCGGACGGCACCACCAGCTCCGGCTCGGCCGGGCCGCCGCGGCCCATCGCCACCACCACCACGTCGCGGCCGGCCGCGTGCAGCAGCCGCGCCGCGTGCGCCGAGACCGCCGTCTTGCCGACCCGCTTGCCGGTACCGATGATCGCCAGCGCCGGGTGGTCGAGCGGCTCCGCCACGGGCGGTCGCAGCTCGAAGTCGGCGCCCTCGTAGGCCAGCCCGGCGGCGAGGGCGTTCGCGGCCAGCCACAGCCGCCGCCTCTCGCTCAGCACCGGCTCGTCGGACAGGTCGAGCACGCGGTCGGCGCCGTGGCGGGCGGCCGCCTCCAGCATCGAGGTGGCAGCGTCACCGGACAGCGTCTCCAGCGGCACGCCGTAGTCGGGTTCGCCCGCCAGCTTCTCGGTGCCGCCCAGCAGCAGCGCCGCGACCACGTCGGCCGACGCAGAGGCCTGCTCGAGCGCGGCCCGCACCACCTGCGGGTAGTGCTCGCCGTCCACCAGCGCGAGCACCCGCGGGCGCATCAGCGGCTCCCACGCTGGGGCGGGTGCTTCTCGTAGGCCAGCGTGCGGGTCGAGAAGCGGATGATCGTCTCGCGGTCGTGGTACGGGTAGCGGCGGTAGATGTCGACCAGGTCGTCGCCGATCTCGACCACGTTGTAACAGGGCCGCGTGTATCCGCGCACGCGCAGCGACGAGACGGTGCCGGCGTTGACAACAAACAGGTCCTCCAGCCGCCAGGCGTACGGGACGTGCTTGTGCCCCGACAGCACCAGGTTGACCTTGGCCCGCTGCAGCACCTCCAGCGTGTCCCCCGCGTCGTGCACCACGTTGCGCTCGCGGCCGGTGCCGGGGATCGGCAGCAGATGGTGGTGCAGCACGAACACGCGGAAGTCGGCCTCGGGCTGAAACTGCTCCTCGATCCAGTCGTAGCGGCTGCGCCCCACCACGCCGTGGTCGAGGTCGGGCTCCGACGAGTCGATCGCAACGAACGTGATGCCGTGCTTGCGCAGAACGGTCGAGCGCGGCCCCACCATCTCCTCGAAGTGCACGTAGCCAACGTTGCGGGAGTCGTGGTTGCCGGGGATCGTGATCACGTCCGGGCAGTCCAGCTTGTCGAGGTAGCCGCGGGCCTGCGTGTACTCCTGCTTGTAGCCGAACGTGGTCAGATCGCCGGAGCAGACAACGACGTCGGGCTGCATGTCGTTGATCTCGACGATGGCGCGCTCCAGCAGGTTGGCGACGAAGTACGGCGACCCGCAGTGCAGGTCGGAGAGATGCGCGATCACGAACGGGCGTTCCGCTGTCATAGGGTGGCGATCATAGACCGCGCTGTCCGCCCTGCGAAGTACAGTTTCCAAGCGGAATGCAGGAACAACCTCGGTTCCACGCCTACGCGGGCGACTCTCCGCCGGCCTTCGCCAACGAGGCCGAGCTCGAGTGTGCGCAGATCCTCGATTACCACGGCATCCGCTGGGAGTACGAGCCGCACACCTTCACGCTCGACGTCGACGAGGACGGCAACACGCTCGAGGCGTTCACCCCCGACTTCTACCTGCCCGAGCAGGATCTCTACCTCGAGATCACCACCATGAAGCAATCGCTCGTGACCAAGAAGAACCGCAAGCTACGCAGGCTGCGCGAGCTGCGTCCGGACGTGCGGGTCAAGCTGTTCTACCGGCGCGACGTCGAGGCCCTTGCCGAGAAGTATGAGCTCGGCGAGGCTTCGTGAGCGTGGCCGCAGAGAACCTGCTGACGCCATCGCCCGGTGAGATCGCCTTCGGAGCGGATCTGATCGCGGGGCGGATCGACGAGCTGGCCCGCCAGATCAGCGGCGACTACCGCGGCCGCGACCTGGTGCTGGTGACGGTGCTGAAGGGCTCCGCGATCTTCCTGGCCGACCTGTCGCGGCGGCTGACGATCCCCCACCGGCTGGACTTCATCGCGATCTCGGCCTACCGCGGCGCATCGGCCGGGTCGAGCGGCCGGATCCGGCTGCTGAAGGACATCGACCGGCCGGTGCGCGGCGAGCACGTGCTGATCGTCGAGGACATCGTCGACACCGGCCTCACGCTCAACTACCTGTTCACGACGCTGCGGTTCCGCGGCGCCGAATCCGTCGAGGTGTGCACGCTGCTCGACCGTCCCTACCGGCGGCTGATCGAGATCGAGTCGCGGTACGTCGGATTCACGGCCCCCGATGCGTTCGTTGTGGGGTACGGGTTCGACTACCGCCAGCGCTTCCGGAACCTGCCGGACATCCACCTGCTCGCGCGGTGAGCTCGTCGCGCACGATCGACGCCACCCGCTCGCGGTCGTGGCGCAGCCCGTAGGGCCCCGCCCGGTAGGCGTCCTGGTGGAGGTCGACCAGCGCCGGCAGCTCCCGCTCCAGCCACTCGAAGTAGTGCTCGCGCACGCCCGGGCGAAGGTGCAGCAGGATCGGGCTGACGTGGTCGGCGCCGGCGTCCAGGCAGGCCCGGGTCAGCCGCCGGATCTGCTCCTCGCCGTCGCTGATGCCGGGCAGGATCGGCGCCATCAGCACGGACGGACGCAGCCCCGCGGCGGCCAGCCGCGAGATCGCCTCCAGCCGGCTGCTGGGCGACGCCGCGCCCGGCTCGGTGATCCGCGCCACCGCGTCCTCGTCGGTGCCGATCGACATCGCCACGCTCACGCGCGTGCGCGCCGCGGCCTCGCTCAGCAGGTCGATGTCGCGGACGATCAGCGACGACTTGGTCAGGATCGAGAACGGGTTGCGGCGCCGCGACAGCACCTCCACCAGCCCCCGCGTCAGCCGGTAGTGGCCCTCGGCCGGCTGGTAGGGATCGGTATTGGTGCCCATCGCGATCGAGTCGCCGCTCCAGGCGGGGTCATCCAGCTCGCGCTCGAGCTTCTCGACCGCGTTCACCTTGACCACGATCCGCCGCTCGAAGTCCTCGCCCGAGTTCAGGCCCAGGTACTCGTGCGTGGGCCGGGCAAAGCAGTACGTGCAGGCGTGGCGGCAGCCGCGGTAGACGTTGATGGTGTGGCGGAACGGCATCCGTGACGATGCCGGCAGCGTGTTGATGATCCGCCGCGCGTTGACCGCCATGTACTCCACGCTGGGCAGCTCTCGCTGCTCGGGGCCGAACAGCGCCAGCTGCGGTTCGTCAGGTAGCCACCGCATGCGGACACTATAGCGAACATACGTTCGCCTCGCACGGGGCGGGCGAACCTGGCTCTACTGCTCGCGCTCGGGCTCTGCGGCCGGCCGCTCGGCCGGCGCCGCCTTGGGCTGCTCGGCCGGCTGCCCCTCGCCCAGCTCCGCGGCCGGTGCGGCCGGGGCGGCCAGCTCCGTGCGGATCTTGTCCAGCTCGGCATCGACCTGGGCGTCGGCGGAGAGCGCCGCGATCTGGCGGTCGAGCGAGGAGGTGCCTGACGATCCCACCTCGTCCAGGGCGCCGGTCGAGACCAGCTCCTCGACGGCCGACGCGCGCGCCCGCATCTGCTCCACCTGATCCTGCGCCCGCGCGGTGGCGGCGCCGATGTCCGACAGCTCCGACGACAGCCCGGCCGTGGCCTCGCCGATCCGCACCTGTGCCTCGGCGGCCGAGTACTGCGCCTTGATCACTTCCTTCTGGGTGCGGAAGGCCTCGACCTTCTGCTGGAGCTCCTGTTGCTGGGCGACCATCTGGCGCTGCTGCTCCTCGAGCCCGGCGATCTGCTGGTCGAGCCCCTGCAGCTGCTCCTGCACCAGCACCTTGCGCTCCAGCGCCGTGCGAGCGAGGTCGTCGCGCCCGGCCGAGAGCGCCTGGCGGGCCTGGCCGTCGAGCTTGACGACGCTCTGCTCGAGCCCCTGGGTCTGGTGCTGCAGCCGCTTCTTCGCGGTGACCACGTCGGCCAGGCCGCGCTTGGTCTTCTGCAGCATCTCCAGCTGCTTCTGGTAACTGTAGTCGAGCGTCTCGCCCGGGTTCTCGACCCGGTCCAGCGTGCGACTGGCCTTGGCCTTGAAGATCATCGTGAACCGCTGCCACAACCCCACGGTCATTCCTCCGGAGACGACGTATCGGGCTCGGAATCTAGCGTATCAAGCCCTCGCAGGGCGCCCGCGGCCTCCGCGCGCAACCGCCGGCGCTCGCTCTGGTAGTCCTCGTCGCCGACCTTGCCGGTGCGGTGATCCTGCTCCAGGTCGCGCAGGCCGGCGTATGCGGCGTCGCGGCGCTCCATCAGCTCCAGCCTATTTCGGTCGCGTGGCGACAGCGCCTGCTCGGGCGCGCCCCGCTCCGGCGACAGGAACGGCCAGGCCACCGCCACCACCACGGTGGCGACGATGACCGCCACGACGGCGGCCTCGATGGCGGTGCTCACGCCTCTTTGGCCAGCGCGGTCGAGTAGCGTCGCGCGAGCTGGCGGGCCTCGCGCGGATCGGGCCAGATCGTGATGGCGGCGCCCAGCACGAACACCAGGCCGGCCAGCCAGATCAGGCTCACCATCGGGTTCACCAGCGCCTTGATCACGACCTCGTTCCTGCTCGGGTCGGCGCCCTGCAGGATCGTGTAGACGTCGACCCCGCGCAGGTCGTGGCGGATGTCGACCTCGTTCGACTGCGTCTTCACGGTGTGGTCGGTGAAGTCGCGCACGGCCGGATACAGCGTCCCCTGGGTGCTGCCGCCGCGGCTGACCACCAGCCGCGCGGCCGTGTCCACGTAGTTGGGGCCGGTGGTCGACCGCATGCCGGTGTAGGTGAGCGTGTAGCCGCCCACCTGCATCGACTGGCCGGGCTTCAGCACGGCCTGGTTGACGCTGCCGTAGGCGCCGGAGGCGGCGATCCCGACCACCAGCAGCACCACCGCCAGGTGCACCACGTAGCCGCCGTAGCGGCGGCGGTTGCGGCTGACCAGGTCGACCAGCGCCCGCGGCCAGGAGCCGCCGGCGATCGCCCTGCGGGCCGAGGCGCCGCGCGCGAACTCAAGGCCGATCGTGACCGTCACGAAGATGCACAGCGAGAACGCCGTCAGCCCCGGCCAACTCGACCCCAGCCCCAGCAGCGCCAGCAGCGCGCCGCCGGCCGCGGCCGAGATCACCGGCCAGCGGAACGTGCGCCAGAGGCTGCCCGGCGTCGCCCGCCGCCAGGCGATCAGCGGGCCGATCCCGGTCAGCGCCAGCAACGGCAGCCCGAACGCGACCAGGAAGAAGTTGTAGTAGGGCACCGACACCGTGCTGCGCACGCCCCGCACCGCCTCGGACAGCAGCGGGAACACCACGCCCCACAGGATCACGAACGCGAAGGCCAGCAGCAGCAGGTTGTTGAACAGGAACGTCGCCTCGCGAGACACCACCGACTCCAGCTTGTGGTCGCTGCGGAGCAGCGGCAGCCGCCACACCAGCAGCGTGGTCGCGAACGCCAGCACGATCGACAGGAACACCAGCAGCGCCGGCCCCACCGGCGACTGCACGAACGAGTGGATCGAGTCGACCACGCCGCTCCGGGTCAGGAACGTGCCGAAGATGGACAGCGCGAACGTGGCGGTGACAAGCACCACGTTCCAGACCTTCAGCATGCCCCGCTTCTCCTGCACCATCACCGAGTGCAGGTAGGCGGTGCCGGCCAGCCACGGCATCAGCGCCGCGTTCTCGACCGGATCCCAGCCCCAGTAGCCGCCCCAGCCGATCTCGACGTAGGCCCAGTGCGCGCCCAGCAGCATGCCCACGCCCAGCGATGCCCAGGCGAACAGCGTCCAGCGGCGCACCGACGCCAGCCAGCGGGCGTCGGTGCGGCGCGTGATCAGCGCCGCCATGGCGAACGCGAACGGCACGGCGAACGAGACGTAGCCCAGGTACAGCGCCGGCGGATGCGCGGCCATGTAGGGGTTCTGGAGCGACGGGTCGAGGCCGAAGCCGTCGTGCGGCACGACGCCGGCCGTGCGCTCGAACGGCGAGGAGATGATCGTCGCCATCGATGCGAAGAACACCATGCAGCCGCCCAGCACCGCCGTTACCCACGGCATCAGCTCACGGTTCTTGTGCCTGTTCTGGAGCGTCACCAGCGAGGAGGCGCCGGTCAGCACCGTCAGCCACAAAAGCAGCGAGCCGGGCTGGCTGGCCCACAGCGAGGTCAGCAGGTAGGGCGTCGGCAGCGTGCGGCTGGTGTGCTGCAGGACGACCGCGATCGAGAAGTCGTGGCGCACCAGCGCGATCTCGAGCAGCACCACGGCCGACACCGTGCACACGAACGCCGCCATCACGGCGTTGCCGGCGCTGCGCATCAACCGCCGGTCGCGGCGCAGCCCGGCCAGCACCGACGCGACGGTGGCGTAGGTGACCAGCGCCAGCACGAGCAGCAGCAGCGCGCTGCCGACGGTGGCCAAGGTCAGGCCCCCGAGCCGCCGCCCGAGTACTTGCTCGGGCACTTCGTGACCAGCGAGTCGGGGTTGGCCACGAACTGGCCGTTCACCATGTGCCCGGTGACGATGATCCGCCGGCCCTGCTGGAAGGCGTCGGGCACCGATCCGCCCGAGTAGCGCACCGGCACGGTCTGCGTCGACCCCTCGTCCTTCACGACCATCGTGAAGGGTGCCTGCGCGGTGGCGCAGTCGACGCCCTCGCAGCTGACGGCGGTGCCCGTGAGCTGCACCGTGTGCTTGGCGGCGCCGTCCTTATCGGCCCGCAGCTGGCTGACGGTGACGACCAGTTGCCCGGAGCCGCGGGCGACCTGATAGACCAGGAACACCGCCAGCAGAGCTGCGACGGCAAGCGCGATCACCAGACGCGGAGCGGCAGTCATCGCCGTCAGCGTATCAAGGGCGTTCGCCGTTCAGCCGCAGGGCGGCTCACGCAGCGGTGTCGGGCACGGCGTAGCCAAGATCGAGACATAGCTGCCCGCGCTGCGTCTCGCGCAGGGCGTCGGTGTAGCCCTGGCCGTAGGCGGCGCGCAGGAACCACCCCAGCAGCTCCATATCGAGGTGCTCGGGGCGCAGTTCGAACAGCTCGGCCCACAGCTCGGCCAGCCGGACGTCGATCGCCATCGCCAACGTGTCTTTGCGCTCGTTTGCCATCAAATCACAGCGTAGGTGGGCGATCGGACGGAGTACCACCGGAATTACCACCGGAATTGGGCTGTAACCGCGGCGTCTCGCGCCGATAGACTCGCACCATGCCCAATCTCGCCACCTGGCTGGCATTCGTCGCCACAGCGCTGGTGCTGCTCCTGATCCCGGGGCCGGCCGTGCTCTACATCGTCTCGCAGAGCGTCGAGCACGGACGCCGCGCGGGCCTGATGGCTACGCTCGGCGTGCACTGCGGCACGCTGATTCACATCACCGCGGCCGCGCTGGGGCTGTCGGCGATCCTGGTGTCCTCGTCGATCGCGTTCGGGGCGGTGCGTCTGATCGGCGCCGCCTACCTGATCTACCTGGGCGTCCGCACCCTGGCCGACCGCAGCGCCCGGGCGCAGGCGCCGGCGCCGCGCGAGACGCGGCTGGGCCTGATCTTCCGCCAGGGCATCCTGGTGAACGTCACCAACCCGAAGACGGCGCTGTTCTTCTTCGCGTTCCTGCCGCAGTTCGTGAACCGAAACGGCGCGCCGATCCCGGAGCAGATCGTGGTGCTGGGGCTGACCTTCGCGGTGCTGGGCCTGATCACCGACGGCACCTGGGCGGTCGCGGCGGGCAGCGCGGCCGGGTGGGTGAAGGGCCGCTCGACGGTGCGCAGCCTGCAGCGGTGGGTGACCGGGTGCATCTTCATCGGCCTGGGCGTGGCGACGGCGCTGGTCGGGTCCGAGAAGCGCTAACCGGCGGGAGTTTCCAGCTCGAGACCCTCGAACCGCGCCAGCGCGGCCGCGTCCTCGTGCAGCAGCCGGGCGTCGTCCGCCGATGGCTGCTGCCACAGCAGCTGCTCGACGGCCAGGCGCCGACCGCTGGCGCGCGACGACCACACGCCGATGGCGACGCCGGACACGGTCACCACGGACTTGATCCATCCGTCGCGCCGCACCTCACGGGCGTGCTCGCCGGGCACGGCGAACTCGCGGTGCTTCCAGCCCAGCGTGTAGGCGTCGAACGCGCCCAGCAGCCGCGGCGGCGGCTCGGCCGTGCGCCGCACGCCGCGGATCAGCATCGCCATCGACCCGATCTCGCGCAGCTCGCCGCCGATGGCGGCGAACCCGGCCCGCGCGTCGCGCAGCGGCAGGCCCGCCCACAACGCCAGGTCGGCCGGGGTGGCGGGGCCGTGGCCGCGCAGGTAGCGCCGCGCCAGCTCAGCCAGCGCCCGGTCGCGGTCGGCTCCGCGCAGCTCCCCGGCCGGGCTGTTGCCCAGCCAGTCGCGGGTGAGCACGAACGTCTGGCGGCCGCGCACCACCGGGCCGCGCACCGTCGCCCCCGCCTGAGACGACTGGAACAGCAGGTGCACCAGCGCCTGGCCGCCCGAATCGAGGTCGCGGTCGGCCAGCATCCGGCCGATCGCACCTCGCTCCATCGGGCCGTCGGCGAGCGCACGCTCGATCAGGCGCACCGCCCGTTCGGCGCGGGCGGGCGGGAACCCCTCCTGCAGCAGCCGCCGCGCGTTCGCCTGGCGCTGCGGTGGGCCGGTCAATCCCAGCAGCCAGGGATAGTCGTCGGGCTCGACCATGTGCAGCGTGCCGCGGCAGAGCCAGCCGATCACGACCTCGCGCCGGTCGAGGGCGTCGTTCACGTCGGCTGCCGTGATGCCGGCGCTGCGAGCGCGCACGGCCAGCCGGGCCGCGCGCAGATCCTGCGCCTGCAGGGCCAGCAGCTGGCGCGGCACTGCGGCCACGCTGCGGGCGGGAGGGCCGGCCAGGAGCTGGGCGGTCGTCCGCATACGCCTGATGCGGGCGCTGTCGGTGGCGGCGGGCATGTGCCCGACGATATCCGGATCAAGGCTCGGGCTGACTACGCTGGAGTCATCACCGACCAGGGAGGCAGCCATGCCCATCACCGTCGAACGGGTCGACTTCGTGCCCGTCGCAAGCCGCGACCGCGCGCGTTCGAAGCGCTTCTACACCGAGACGCTGGGGCTGCCGCTGGAGCGCGACACGCCGACCGGCTTCGAGGTGAGGGCCGGCCAGGTCACGCTCGGCGTGTGGGAGCCGGAGCGAATGGGGCTGCCGTTCGAGCCGAACCACAACGGCATCTCGCTGCGCGTTCCGGACGTGGCCGAGGCGCGAGCCACGCTCGAGCGAGACGGCGTCGAGTTCACCGGCGAGACGATCGACACCGGCGTCTGCCACATGGCCTTCCTGCACGACCCGGACGGCAACACGATCATGCTGCACCGCCGCTATGCGCCGGTCTGAGAGGCGATCGGGTCACGCGATGAATTATCCGCTCGTTGATCGAGCTCGCAGCTGCACCCGCGGGCCCAGCTCCACGGCCGCGAACACGACGAAGAAGATGGCGGTCGTCGTCAGCACCACGGCGCCGCCGGATGCCACGTTCCACCAAAATGAGATGTACAGGCCGATGACACCGGCCGCCACGCCCAGCGCCGCGGACAGCAGCTGCATGGTGGCCAGCCGCTGGGTGACGAGCCGGGCGGTGGCCGCGGGCGTGACCAGCATCGCCAGCACCAGGATGTTGCCGATCGCCTGCAGCGACACCACGATCGCAAGCGTGATCAGCCCCAGCAGCACCAGGTCGAGCAGGAACACCGGATAGCGCATGGCCAGTGCCATGTCGCGGTCAAAGCCGATCAGCGACAGCTCCTTGTTCAGCAGCACGGTGGTCACCACCGCGACGGCGGTCGTGCCCGCAGCCAGGTACAGGTCGCTCTGGGATACGGCCAGGATCTGCCCGAACAGGAGGTCGGCCACGTCGCGCTGGTAGGCGGCCAGGGTCGAGACCAGCACCACGCCCAGCGCGAACATGGCCGCGAACAGAATTCCGATGGCGGTGTCCTCGCTGACCCGCCGGCCACGGCTGACGGTGGCGATGCCGAGCGCCGTGATCAGCCCCACCACCAGCGCGCCCAGCAGGATGCTGCGGCCAAGCGCCACCGCAACCACGATGCCCGGGAACACGGCATGCGTGAGTGCGTCGCCGATGAACGCCAGCCCGCGCAGCACCACGTAGCTGCCGAGCACGCCCGAGGCGATGCCGGTCAGTACGATCGCCATCAGCGCGCGGCGCATGAACTCGAACTGGAGCGGGTCGGTCAGGTAGTGCATGTCAGTGGCTGTGATGGCCCTCCGGCGCCAGGATGTGCACTCCCCCCACCACCAGCATGGCGCCCCCGTAGGCTTCGGCCAGACGCTCGGCGCTGAGCGCCTGCGCCGGCGGCCCGAACGAGATCACGCGGGTCGAGAGCAGGCACAACAGGTCGCAGTGGGCGGCCGACCAGCCCAGGTCGTGGGTCGAGACCACCACCGTCCGGCCCTGCTCGCGCAGGCCCCGCAGCGTCTCCAGGAACGCGGCCTCGGTGGCGGCATCCGCGCCCGACAGCGGCTCGTCCAGCAGCAGTAGCGACGCGTCCTGCATCAGCGTCCGGGCCAGCAGCACCCGCTGGCGCTGGCCTCCGGAGAGCTGGCCGATCTGACGGCCGGCCATGTGTTCCAGTCCGACCGCGCCCAGCGCCTCGCGTGCCGACCGCCGCTCCGCCGCACCGGGGCGCCGCAGCCACCCGGTGCGCCGGTAGCCGCCCTGCAGGGCGACGTCGAGCGCGGTCAGCGGAAAGTCCCATGCGGCCGGGCCCAGCTGCGGCATGTAGCCGACCGGCACCGTCACGTCGATGCTGCCGCTGCGCGGCGACAGCATGCCCAGCAGCGTCCGCAGCAGCGTCGTCTTGCCGGCTCCGTTCGGGCCGATCAGCCCGACGATGCTGCTGCGCGGCAGCTCCAGCGAGACGTCGTCCAGGGCGACGTGCTGGCCGTAGGCGACGGTGACCCCGTCCAGCAGCGCGGCGGCTGTGGCCGGCGCTGCGCTAGGCGGACTGCTCATCGGCCCCGGCGCAGGCCTGGCACCGCGCGGGCAGCGAGCCCAGCGCCGCATCGAGCAGGTCGAAGCCGGCGGTGCGGGCCGACTCGCGGGCCGGCTCCAGCGCGCAGCCCTCGAGCAGCGCGGTGGCGCCGCAGTCGACGCAGACGACGTGATGGTGGTGCCCCTGCGCAGCGCACAGCACGTAGACGGCCTCGCCCCCGCGCGTGCCGGCATCCTCGGCCCAGCCCTCCTCGCGCCAGCGCTCCATGGTGCGATAGGCGGTAGTCAGCCCCAGCCTGGGAGCGGCGTCGCGAGCGGCCGTGTGCAGCTCGCGCACGCTGAATGCGCGGTTCATCGAGCGGCCGGCATCGAGCAGCGCCATGCGGTTCTTGCGGTTGCGTCCCGGTTCCACGAGCCGGAACTCTAGTGGGAACGGTGCCCGTTCGCAACAAACGATAGTGGAAACGATTGTCATTATGCTAGGCTGACCGGCCCGTGCCCCGCATCCGCCTGCTCACGCTGCTCGCCCTCTTCCTGCTGCCGCTGGGCTGCACCACCACCCACGTCACGAGCTCGACCCCGGGGCAGATCACCGTGGTCGCCACCACCACCCAGATGCAGGACCTGGTGCGGCATGTGGGCGGCGACAACGTGCAGCTGGTGGGCATCCTCAAGCCGAACGTCGACCCGCACGACTTCGAGCCCAGCCCCAGCACCGCGATCGCCCTGACCGGTGCCAGGCTTGTTGTCGAATCAGGCGTCGGGGTGGACAGCTGGGTCGACGGCCTGGTGGCGAACGCCGTGCCCGGGACGCCGGTGTGGGTCGCGTCGCAGGGGCTGCCGCTGCGGACCGGCGACTCGTCGGAGCCGGACGGCGACCCTCACTGGTGGCACGACCCCACGCTGTTCGAGCGGGCGGCGACCGCACTTGGCCAGCGGCTGGCGTCGCTCGACCCGGCACACGCCGCTGCCTACCGCGCCAACGCCCGCAGCTACGTGACCAGGATCCGTGCGATGGACGCCGCCAACAAGCGCCTGATCGCAACCGTCCCGCGGGGCGAGCGGAAGCTGGTCACCAACCACGACGCCTTCGGCTACTTCGCCGCCCACTACGGGATCACGGTGGTGGGCTCGGTGCTGCCGTCGCTCTCGACCGTGGCCCAGCCCAGCGCCAAGGACGTGGCCGACCTGATCGGCAAGATCCGGGCTGAGCACGTGCGCGCCATCTTCACCGAGTCGTCGCTGAACCCTGCGCTCGAGGAGCAGATCGCCTCGGAGGCCGGGGTCAAGGTCTACGCGAACCTGTACGGCGACACGCTGGGGCCGCCGGGGTCGCCCGGCGCCACGTACATCGGGATGGAGCGCTGGAACATGCGGGCGATGGTGGCCGGGTTCCTGGGCACTCCCCCGCCCCAGGCCTGACGCCGTTCAGGCTGATGGCGCCACGGACGCGAGGTGGGCCGCGATCACGTCCGCGTCCGCCATGCTGACCAGCAGCCGCGCGTACTCTCCGCCGGCCACCTCCACCACCACGCCTGGGCCGTGGCCGTGCACCACGGCGAAGTCCTTGCCGAAGCCGCCCCGCCAGGTGCCCACCGCCAGCGTGCCGGGGACGCCCGTGCCGGGCGCCCGCATGCCGCGCAGCTCCTGCCACACATCGTCGACGGAGCGGGCACCCGTGACCGACGACAGCGGCACGCGCACGTCGCCGTGCAGGCCCTCCATCTTCTCGACCGAGGACAGGTGCAGCACCAGCTCGGAATCCTCGATCTGCAGCTCCGCCATGCGCCGAGGGTAGCAGCGGCCCGCTGGCTATCCTGTCGCTCCCGTCGTGACCAGCCACCTCCAGACTCCCGCAGGAAAGCCTCGCGCCCGGTCGCTGGGCATCCCGTTCACCGGCACCCCCGGCGAGTGGAACGCGATCACCGACGTGCCCGGGGTCGAGGTCGGGTACCGCACGCTGATCGAGGGCGAGAGCCTCCGCACCGGGGTCACCGCGATCCATCCGCGCGGGCGCGACCGCAGCGCCGATCCCTGCGCCGCCGGCGTGTTCTCGCTGAACGGCAACGGCGAGATGACCGGAGTGTCGTGGGTCGACGAATCCGGCACGGTCGCCTGGCCGATCACGATCACGAACACGCACGCGGTCGGGATCGCGCACGAGGCCACCATCCACTGGGCGGTGCGCCGGTTCACGGAGCTGGGGGAGCTGTGGCTGCTGCCGGTTGCGGCAGAGACGTACGACGGCTACCTGAACGACATCAACGGCGGGCACGTGACCCGGCAGGTCGTGATCGATGCGATCGAGGCGGCGACCTCGGGGCCGATCGAGGAGGGCTCGGTCGGCGGCGGCACCGGCATGAACTGCTACGCCTTCAAGGGCGGCTCGGGCACCGCATCGCGCGTTGTCGACCTGGGCGACGGCGACTACGCGGTGGGTGCGTTCCTGCAGTGCAACTTCGGAAAGCGGACGGCGCTGACGATCGCAGGCCGGCCGCTGGGCGCCGAGCTGGCCGACGACAACCCGATCGAGGAGACGTACCGGGCGCAGCCCGGCGCCGGATCGGTGATCGCGGTCATCGCCACCGACGCGCCGCTGCTGCCCGGCCAGTGCCAGGCGCTGGCGCGGCGGGTGCCGCTGGGCCTGGCCCGCACCGGAGCCAGCGGGTCGCATTTCTCGGGCGACCTGTTCCTGGCCTTCTCGACCGCCAACCCGGGCGCGTTCGAGACCGGCTTTCCGGACGGCGACCCCACCCCGTCGTCGCTGCGGTTCCTGCAGTGGAAGTGGATGGACGAGCTCTACCAGGCTGTCGTCGAGGCCGTCGAGGAGGCCACCGTGAACGCCCTGGTCGCGAATGAGGACATGGTCGGCCGGGACGGGCACCGGTCACCGGCGCTGCCGCGCGACCGGGTGGCCGCGGTGTTCGCCTCGTAGGCCAGATCGCCTCAACGTTGCTCGAGCACGGTGGCGACCTCGTCCAGCGAGAGCCGCAGCACCTGCTGTCGGTCGAGCGCGGCCCCCGGACGGCCGGTCGCAGAGGCCCGCTCGAGCCCCGCAAGTGCGATCCTCTGCTGCCGGCCGATGGCATGGCGCTCGAACGTTGGCGGATCCGGCAACGACCTGGCGGCCCAGGCGTAGAGCTCCACCGCAGGGTCAATGCGACCGGCGAGGGCGAGCGTCGCGGACACCGTCAGCACGGTGACCGGCAGACCTGCGAACAGATCGCCCGACCATACGCGGTCGAAGATGGAGAGGGCGCGCTGCAGGTGGCGCGCCGCGGGCTGCGGCAGGTCGCTGAGGACGGCGGCGATCGCCGCGCTCTGGCGGAGCGCGAGCTCGGTGCCCGGCCACGACTCCCAGGTGGCGTCCTGCGCGAGCGCCTCATCGAGCAGCCGCATCGCGCGCGGTCCGTCCCCCTGCGCGAGGGCGCCCCCCGGCGATCGACCAGAGCGCACGCACAAGGTGTACGGCGTCACCGATCGAGCGGGCCGCCTGCTCGGCCGCCTCCCAGCCAGCGCGGGCCCCCGCCGAATCGCCCTCGGCGCCTCCGCAACGGTGGCGCGCCAGAGCGGTAGATCGACTCTGAACCATGCCGGCTCGACCCCGAGCAACACCGCCTCGTCCAGCGCTCGCGTGGCCGCATCGAGATCGCCCGTTGCAAGCGCTCGCTCGACGACCACGCTGAGCGCGTCGAGCCGCAACACCGGGTCGCCGAGCGCCAGCGTGCGCCGGAGGGCGCGCTCGATCCGCTGATCGTCGTCATCACCGGGGCCGCGCAGCAGAGCCAGCTTCGCCCGACCTCGATCCGACAGGCGCGACTCGTTCGCCTCCATCTCGCGCAACTAGACCACCAGCGATCCGCTATCACCGGCCACGTTGAAGACGCCGCCCGCCACGATGTATGCGAGGTCTGCCCCGGTGCCCATTGCTCCTCCGCGACCGCGTACCACAGAGCACGAAGGAGGTTCTCCCGTTCGCTGCGAAACTCCGGGCGAACCGCTCGTCGTCTCCCTCGAACGCCGCAGTCGCCCGGTCATACCACTCCAGCATCCTGCACCTGACCGCCGCGCGATCTCCGCCGAGTTCGAGTCGCTCGGCCGCGAACTGGCGAACCGGCTCCAGCATCCAGGAGCGGGGCTCCGGCGAGTCCTGGAGGCGAACCAGGCTCGCGTCGATCAGCCTGGTCAGCGAGTCAAGCGCGACCACCTCGTCGAGGCCGGCGGTATGGGCGACCGCCTCCAGCCGGGCCGGCCCGGCGAACTCCGACAGGGAAGCGAACACCGCCTGGTCGAGCGGCTCCAGCAGTCGAGACTCCACTGCAGCGTGGCGCGGATCGTGGCCTGACGTTCGGCCTGGCTGTCACGCGTCTCGCCGAGCAGATCGAGCGGTGCGCAGCAGCTGGTTGTGCCGCTGCAGCAGCGAGGTGAATGCCTGTGGCTGTTCGTGTGCCAGCCGTGTCGAACCTTCGATGTCGGTGAACACGAAGGCCACGGTGCCCGTGGGCAGGCCGGTGCCGGGCATGGCGCTGGTTGTATCACGGATGGCTGCGGCCACGAACGCGCCCGGCGCGCCGTAAGATCCCTGCCGTGACCGAGGCCATCATCGAGGGACTGCGCACGGTGCCGATCTTCGCGACGCTCGACGACGACGCGATCGCTCGTGCCGCCGCCATCGCCGGGATCGACGAGCACGCCAAGGGCTCGGTGCTGATCGAGCGCGGCCTGCCCGGCGCCGGCCTGTTCGTGATCCTGGACGGCACCGTGGCGGTCGAGCTCCAGCACCGCACGGTCGAGCTCGGTCCGGGTGAGTTCGTGGGGGAGCTGAGCCTGCTCAGCGAGCACATGACCCGCAGCGCCCGCGTACGCGCCGCCACCGACGTGCGCGCGATCGCCATCGCCCGACACGAGTTCGTCGGGCTGCTGAACGAGCACCCGCAGATCGCCGTGGCCATGTTGCCCTCGCTGGCGCAGCGGCTGCAGGATCTGATCGAGCACCCGGCCTGAACGCCGGATGCACGCCGGTGAGCGAGCAGCACGCACCATGCAGCGCCTGTCCCAGCTGGCCGAGATCGGGCGCGAGGGCCGCGCGGGAGCACACCGACCCGGGCTGAGCGCAGCCGAGCAGGAGGCCTGCGAGCTGGTCGCGGCCTGGCTCGGGCAGGAAGGTCTGGAGGTCAGCTGGGACGCGTGCGGCAACCTGTACGGGCGCCTGCCCGGCAGCGATCCGGCCGCGGGCGAGATCTGGGCCGGCTCGCACCTCGACACCGTCCCCAACGGCGGTCGTTTCGACGGGGCGCTGGGTGTCCTGGCCGCGCTGGAGGCGGTCGCGCAGCTGCGCGATGTGCCGCGAACGGCCACGCTCTGTGTGGCCGTGTTCCGCGACGAGGAGGGCTGGCGCTTCGGCGAGGGCTGCTTCGGCAGCCGCTGCCGGTGCGGCACCGTGACCGATGCCGACCTGCAGGCGACCGACGCCGACGGGGTGTCGATAGGCGAGGCGCTGGCAGCGCTCGGCTACCGGGAGCCGCTCGGCCGCGGCACGCTGCCGGCCGCGTTCGTCGAGGTGCATATCGAACAGGGGCCGGTGCTGGAGCGACTGGGGCTGGCCCACGCGGTCGTCACCTCGATCGCAGGCATGTCCGGCTTCACCGCGACCATCACCGGCAGCCCCGGGCACGCCGGCTCCACGCCCATGGAGGGCCGCCGCGACGCGCTGCTGGCCGCCGCCGAGCTGGCGCTCGCACTCCGTGAGCGCGCGGCGCGGATCGACGGAGCGGTCGTGACCGTCGGCAGACTGGCCATCGCCGATGCCGCCGCCAACGTGATCCCTGGGGAAGTCACGATCTCGATCGATGCGCGCTGCCCCACCGCCGAGGGCCTCGAGGCGCTGGTCGACGGCCTCGGCGAGGCGTGCTCGCAGGTCGCGTCAGCCAGCGGCTGTGCGGTCACGCTCGACCCGGTCTGGCGCAGCCGGCCGGTGCCGATGTCGGCGCGTGTCGGCGAGGCCATCCGGCAGGCGGCCGCGACCGCCGGGCTGGAGCTGGCCGACCTGGCCTCAGGCGGCGGTCACGACGCCGGGATCCTGGCCGAGGCCGGCGTCGAGAGCGGCATGTTGTTCGTCCGCAGCCGCAACGGCGGGGTCAGCCACCGGCCGGAGGAACTGACCGACGAGGCCGACGTCGCCACCGCCATCAAGCTGCTCGCAGGCACTCTGGCGACCTTGGGTTGCGCGGGGTAACGAGTCCGCTGCGCCCAGTGGCCTGCGCTGTAACGCTCGCCTGCTCGCCGGCAACCAAGGGGTCGTACAGTCTCACTGAGTGAGGACCGCCCACCCGAGGAGGCAGCCGTGCGATTCATGCTCTTCACCTACCGCGACCCCGATGCCCAACTCAACCCCGAGCAGCGAGCGACGGTCCCGGCGGCAGTGGCCGCGTGGTGCGACGAGATGGACGCCCGCGGCGTGCGCGTGGCAGGCCACGTGCTCAGCCCGGTATCCGACGCGCGCACGATTCGCGTTCGAGAGGGCGAGCTGAGCGTTGACGGCGGCCCCGTGAGCGAGCAGACGCTGCATATCGCCGGCTTCAACATTCTCGAATGCGGCGACGTGGACGAGGCGGTTGAGGTTGCCTCGAAGAATCCCGGAGCCTCTTTCGGGGTCCTGGAACTGCGCCCGATCGAGGAATAGCCACGCTGCGGGCCGCGCGGGACCGCGGTGCCTGACTCTGCCGGTATCACGACGCGGACGCATACCGAGCGGCTCGCCAGGTCAGTTCAGTGCCGCCCTCAGCCCTGCCAGGTCGGGCGCTCCGAAGACGATGCGGTTGCGGGTGGCGACGTACACCAGGTCGAGGTCGATGCCGGCCCTGGCGATCCGGCGGGTGAGATCGGCGAGCACGCCTGGTTGGTCCTCGACCTCGACTACGACCACCTCGCGCTCGCGGCTCACGGCAAGGTTCGAGATCGCAAGCGCGTGCCTGGCCGCCTCGGCGTGGGGGACGAGGATGTGGAGCTCGGCCCGATCGCCCGGTCCGATGCAGGTCGCGGCCGCGATGTTCACGCCGGCGTCGCTGATCGCCTTGGCGACCTCGGCCAGCGCGCCGGGCCGATTTTCGATGTCGATGACGAGGTCGAATGGCACGTGACGATCTCCTTGAGCTAGGGGCGGCAGAGGGTGCGGCACATGCGCGCCGGAATCGTTCGATCGCAGCGATAGACTCGTTCCGACCCACTGGTAGGTGATCCTACTGGCCGGCTCGGCAACGTAGGTGCGCCGCCCTCGTATGCTTCGACGATGGAATCTGCGGTCGTCGAGCGCCTTGGTGAACTGCGTGGAGCCACGGTCACGCAGATGCGCGTAGATCACGCGTTTACGCTCCTACTTGCGCCAGCCGACATAACTACGCCGGCGAGCGTACTGCTGATCGGCGGATCGTTCTCGTGCCGCGACTCATCGGAGGACGAACACGTTTACGACAATGACTACGCCCGAGGCTCGCTCGGGCCCGCTCACGAAGTCGAGCGTTAGTTCGCCCGACGCCGACGTCGACCTGATGCCTCCAATACCGCTTCCCGACCCACCCTTGTTCGACGACGCGATTCGCTTGCGAGCGTTCATCGAGGCGGATTCGCCGGCGGTGGCGGCGGCAATGAAGGACGGTGACATCAGCCGTTGGACTGCAACGATCCCATGGCCGTATTCAGAAGCGGACGCCCGGGCGTGGATTGGCTCTCACGCCCTCCGGCGCGAGACGGGTCAGGGCCTTGATCTAGCGATCACCGAGGAAGGTGAGGCGCTGGGTGCGATCGGTATCGACGTTGATTGGGGCGAGCGGTATGGGCAGATCGGGTACTGGATGTCGGGTACCTTCCGCGCTCGAGGGCTCGCAACCCGCGCAGCCCTTCTGCTTTCCGGCTGGGCCCGGGAAGCTCTCGAACTCGACAGCCTGCAGCTCTTCACAATTCAGGGCAACGTGGCCTCGGAGCGCGTCGCCGCGAAGGCGGGGTTCGAGATCGTCGAGCGCCTTGCCGATCAGCACCTCGGACAAAGCGCGTGTCTCTCAGCTTCTGGGTCCGGACAGCGACCAATCCATAGCGAGGAGACGGTCGCCTTGCTAGGCTCGGTCCAGGCCATGCAACGACTCAGCCCCTCCTGCCTGTGAGCGGCAAGCGCACCATCGTCGCCGGCGGCACGCTGGCCACCGACTATGGCGTCTTCAACGCAGACGTCGTGATCGAGGACGGGCGCGTCGCCGCGATCGCCGAGCAGGCCGACCGCAGCGGCGCCGACGAGCTGATCGACGCATCGGGCCTGGTGGTGCTGCCCGGCGCAATCGACATGCACGCCCACTTCGAGGACCCCGGGCACACCGAGCGCGAGGACTTCACCACCGGCACCATGTCGGCCGCGGCCGGCGGGATGACCACGGTGATCGAGCACCCGCTCACCTATCCGCCGGTGACCACCGCCCAGCTCTACCGCGAGAAGCGGGAGATGGCGAAGCAGAAGGTGGTCACCGACTTCGGCCTGTGGGGTGCGCTGACCGCGCCCTCAATCCCCGAGATCAAGGATCAGTGGGCCGAGGGGGCGGGCGGCTTCAAGGCCTTCATGCCGATCTCCGATCCCTCCTACCCCCACGTCACGGACGCCGAGTTCCTGGAGGGCATGCGCGAGGTGCAGGCCGTCGGCGGCCTCGTGCTCGTCCACGCCGAGAGCGACTCCCTGTTGCAGGCCGGCCTGGCGCGAATGCAGCAGCAGGGCCGCACCGACCCGATGGCCCACCACGAAGCACGGCCGCCCTTCGTCGAGGAGGAGGCCGTCCACCGCGCGCTCTACCTGGCCGCCCACGCCGACGTGCGGATCCAGATCGTGCACGTCTCCAGCCCGGTCAGCGCCCAGCTGGTCGCCGACGAGAAGCGGCGCGGCCGGCCGGCGACGATGGAGATCTGCCCCCACCACCTGCTGCTCGACCTCGACGACCTCGTCCGCCTCGGCCCGTACGGCATGTGTGCGCCGGCGCTGCGTGACCGCGCCCTCGTCGAGCGGCTGTGGTCGTTCGTGCTGGACGGAACCGCCGACTGCCTGATCTCCGACCACTCGGCCTACACCCTTGAGGAGAAGGAACCGGGCTGGGACAACATCTTCGACGCGCTGCTCGGCTGCCAGGTGATCCAGGAGACGGTGCCGCTGGTGCTGGACGAGGCCTACCACCGTCGCGGCATGACGCTCGATGCGTTTGCGCGCTTCTCGTCCACCAACCCGGCCCGCATCGCCGGGCTGTATCCCCGCAAGGGCACGCTGGTGCCGGGCTCCGACGCCGACCTGGCGCTCTACGACCTCGAGACCGAGTGGACGGTGGACGCCCGCTCGCAGCAGTTCTCGAAGAACCCGTGGTCGCCGTTCGACGGGCGGCGCGTGCGGGCGCGGGTGGTGCGCACGCTGGTGCGCGGCGAGACGGTGTACGCCGACGGCGAGATCCTGGTCGAGCCCGGGTCGGGCCGCTTCCTGTCCTGCCAGGAAGATCACTCCCTGGGCGGACACCCAACGGCGACAGCGCGCTGACGTGTTCCGGCTGGCCCTGATCAACCCCAACACCGACGAGCACCACACCGAGGCCATGGGCGGGGCGGCCCGCGCGGCGCTGCCGGACGGGTGCGACGTGACCGCCGTCAACCCCAACCGCGGCCCCACGTCGATCGAGAGCGCCGCCGACTCGGTCGTGGCCGCAGCCGAGGTGGCGGCGCTGGTGCAGGCGCTGCCCGACTACGACGCGTACCTGATCGCGTGCTTCGGCGACCCCGGGCTCGACGCCGCCCGCGAGCTGACAGCCGCACCCGTGGTCGGCATCGGCGAGGCCGCCTACATCGCGGCGTCGCTCGTGGCCAAGCGGTTCGGCGTGATCACCACGTTGCCGCGCAGCATTCCCGCGCTCGAGGAGGGCATCGACGCGATCGGCCTGCGGTCGCGCTGCGCCGGGATCGTGCCGCTGAACATCCCCGTTGCCGAACAGGGCAGCGGCCATCCGGACACGACCTCTGCGATCGTCGCGCTCGGAAAGCGGCTGGCGGCCGACAACGGCGCCGACGCCCTGATCCTGGCCTGCGGGGGCACGGCCGACGTGGCGCGAGCGGTCGAGGACGAGGTGGGCGTGCCGGTCTGCGACGGCGTGTCGTTCGGGGCGGGCCTCGCCCACTCGCTGTGGCGAAGCGGCCTTCGCACCAGCAAGACCAGCGCGTACGGGGCGCCGGAGCCGATCCCATACGTCGGCATGCAGGGCTGACACATGCGGGCCGCGACCTTCCGCGAGTACGGCGGCCCGGAGGTGATGCGCTGGGAGCAGCTGGACGATCCGGCCTGCGGTCGCGACGAGGTGATCGTGCGGGCGCGCGCCTGCGGCCTCAACCACAGCGACCTCGACTCGCGGGCGGGCAGCTCGCGCTGGCCGTTCACGATGCCCTGGGTGCTGGGCGCGGAGTTCGCGGGCACCGTGGTCGCGGTGGGGGCAGACGTCGGGGGCATCGCCGACGGCGACCCGGTCACGGCCTACCAGCAGTTCGCGTGTGGAAGCTGCGCCGCCTGCGCGCGCTGGCGGCCCGACCTGTGCCAGCGGTTCGTGGTGTTCGGCACCGATCGCTGGGGCGGCTACGCGGAGCTGGTGGCGGTGCCGGCGCGCGCGGTGATCCCGCTGCGCTCACCGGACGACTTCGTGACCGCCGCGGCTGCCCAGTGCGTGGTCTCGACCGCGTGGTCGATGGTGGTGTCGGTCGCGGCCGTGCACGCGGGCGAGACGGTGCTGGTGCCGTCGGCGTCGGGCGGCGTGGCGGGCGCAGCGGTGCAGGCAGCGCGGCTGTCCGGGGCGCGCGTGATCGCCTCGGTGGGGGCGCCGGAGAAGTCCGACGCGGTGCGGGCCCTGGGCGCGGACGTGGTCTTCTGCTACCGCGACACGCCGGTGGCGGAAGCGGTGGCCGAGGCCACCGGAGGTCGCGGCGTCGACGCGGTGATCGACACGACCGGCGGCCCGCGGTTCGGGGAGCACCTGGCGGCCATGGCGCCGGACGGCCGGCTGGTCACGTGCGGCGCGCACGCCGGCGAGGTGGTGCCGCTCGACATCATCGAGCTGTTCCGCCACGGCCACCGCATCCTCGGCTTCCGTGTTGCCACACCGGACGAGATCCGAGCGTCGCTTGCGATGGCGCTCGACGGTGCGATCGTGGTGCCGGTCGACCGCACGTTCTCGACGGCGGAGGCAGCGGCCGCGCACGCCTACATGGACGAGCGAAAGCACGTCGGCAAGATCGTGCTGGTGTCGGCGTGAGGACGGTCTGCTACCTGGCGCACTGCCTGCTGAACGCGAACGCCAAGGTCGACGAGGGCGCGCGCTGCGCGGGCGTGTCGGCGCCGGTGGTGGGGCTGCTCCGCGAGCACGGCGCCACGATCCGGCAGATGCCTTGCCCGGAGCTGGCGTTCGGCGGCACGCGGCGGTTCTGGGCGGTGCGCGAGCAGTACGACACGCCGGCCTTCCGGGCGCATTGCCGGACGCTGGCCGCGCCGGTGGCGGAGCAGATCCGGGCCGACCTCGCCGCCGGCGCGAGGGTGGTGATCATCGGCATCGACGGCAGCCCCAGCATGGGCGTCGAGCTGACGGCCAGCGCCGGTGACTGGGGCGGCCGGCCGGACAAGCCGCGCGACGAGGACTACCCGGTCACGCCGGGGCCGGGGCTGTTTACGGAGACGCTGCTGGGGTTGCTGGGAGACGACGTGGCGGGGGCGCGCGTGGTCGGCATCGGACAGGACCTGTTCGACTACGACGAGCCGGCGGAGCTGGCCAAGCTGGCGGCGGCCGTGGAGCACACCGGTGCGCGGTGACCTGCGTTCGCGGCGGGTGGCGGTGGTGCCCGACGCGGTGCTGAACCCGCCCGCGGGCGGGGCCGATCACCTGACGCCGCTGGCCGAGGCCGGCTGGGGCCTGGTGGTGCTGCCACCCGCGGGGCTGCCGGCCGGCACCGAGCAGGCGATGGTCGCCGCCATCGCCGACCAGGTGGTGACGTTCCTGGACGATGACTACGAGGTCGCCCTGGGATGGCCGGGCGATGAGCGCACGGGACGGCTGATCGAGACGCTGTCCGCCATCGGGCGGCGCGTCGAACGCCGGATCGACTTGCTGGACTAGCGGCTCAAGCGGTGGCCTCGTTCGAGCGTGCGATCCGCAGCTCGAGCGGGGTCGACTGGCGCGTGCGTCCGGCCTGCAGCGTGCGACGCTTCTCGGCCATTCGCAGTAGCTCCTCGTGCTCGTGCGGGATGTACCCCCAGTCGGTCGAGGGCGCCACCGTTGCGGTGTTGCGCTTCACGTCCTTCATCCCAATCCTCCGTGCTTGTGGCTCGCGCCCGAAACACTACCTAGTCGATACGGCAAGTGTAAAGGCACACGCCGATTTCCAGGTCTTTTCCTGTTTGACACCCGTTCGCCACCGCGTCTG
>JAICYJ010000018.1 GCA_025934255.1 Thermoleophilia bacterium
AAAGCCTCGAAACGACCCGTCACGAGCCCGTGCCGGACCGCTCACGCCGGGCGAGTGGGGCTCAGAGCCCTGTGAGGGCGGTCGGGCCGTTGCACGGCTGCATGACCGCCATGACACTCTCGAGGTTGGTGCTCGGTCGCCGTCTTGTGGGTGAAGGTCGCGTGCACCGACCTGATCTTCGAGTCCCACATCCACTTGACCGTCTCGCCCTGGTGCGCCGTTACGTTGGCCGGATTGAATACGAGCATGCCGCCCGGGCCGATGGAGACCGGCACCGTGGCCGCTGCGCTGCGCGCGGCGCTCGCCATCAGCACCGCTCCCACGGCCACGCAGCACGCCCCTGCGATCGCCGCCGCCACCATCCTGCGCGCCCCCATCTCTCGGTCCCCGGTCGTTCGGTTCGCCGGCGACCCGCGCCGGCCCTACCGCGGATACGCCGCGGAGCGGCGATCAGATTTGCGACTACCGTCCACACGTGGCCGAAAAGCAGCACCCGACGCTCTCGTTTCGCAGCAGGCAGGCCTGGCGTGAGTGGCTCGCCGGCCAGCCGGAGGGGAGCGAGGGCATCTGGCTGAAGATCGCGCGCAAAGGCAGCGGCATCGAGTCCGTGACCCACGCGGAGGCGCTGGAGGAGGCGATCTGCTTCGGCTGGATCGACGGCCGCAAGCAGTCCTTCGACGACGAGCACTGGGTGCAGCGGTTCGCTCCCCGCGCCCGTCGCAGCAGGTGGTCGCAGGTCAACCGCGCCAAGGCCGAGCTCCTGATCGAGCGCGGCGAGATGCAGCCGTCCGGCCTGCGCGAGGTCGAGCGTGCCCGCGCGGACGGTCGCTGGGACGCCGCCTACGAGCCGCAGAGCGCCGCCCGGGTGCCCGACGACCTCGCCCGTGAGCTCGACCGCGATCCCGCCGCCCGCTCCTTCTTCGAGTCGCTCGACAGCCGCAACCGCTACGCCATCCTCTACCGCATCCAGGACGCCAAGCGCCCCGCGACCCGCGCCCGGCGGATCGAGACGTTCGTCGCCATGCTCGCCCGCGGCGAGCGCATCCACAACTGACGCTCAGGCCTCAGACGACGCCGTGGGCAGCTGCTCGCGCCACAGGATCCAGGCCACCGGCGATACGACCACGACCGCCGCGCCCACGGCCAGCGCGCCGACGCCGGACGTCTCCAGCCCGTAGCCGCCGACCAGCGCCATCGATGCGCCCAGCAGCGACGCGATCAGGTCGTTGAAGCCGAGCAGCTTGCCTCGCTCGAGCGCGCTGCTCAGATCCGCCAGCTGCGCCGTCGCTGCGACGAACGAGATATTCCAGCCGATGCCGAGCCCGAACAGCAGCACCGCCGTCGCCGGCACGCCCTGCACCCACTGCAGCGACAGCACCGATGCGCCCATCATCAGCAGCCCGATGGCCAGCGCGGGCGTCCGCCCGATCCGGTCGATCAGCGTCCCGACCACCATCACCAGCGCATACATGCCCAGCACGTGCGCGCCGATGATCGGGAACACCGCGTCCTGCGCATGGTGGTGCACCTGCACGACCACGTACCCCGACAGGTTCATCACCGACACCATCACCGCGAAGCTGGCCAGGCTCGCGGCCATCGCCGGCAGCACCCCGGGCCGGCGCAGGATCTCGGCCAGCGGCGCGGCGGCTGCGGGTGGCGGTGCGCCCTGTTCCGCCCCGATCTGGATCGCGATCTCGCGCGTGTCCGGCCGCACCAGCATCACGATCGCCATCGCCACCAGCGCGATCGCGGAGGCCGCCAGCCACGGCACCGTCAGCACGTCCGGGTCGACCTGCTTGCCCGCGAACATGGGGCTGAACACGGCCGGACCCAGGATCGCCCCGAACACCGACCCGAACAGGACGTAGGAGATGCCGCGGGCGCGGCGCTCCGGCGTGTACATGTCACCGGCCGCCGTCCGGATCAGGAGCGACGTGGCCATGCCCACGCCGATCAGCACCAGCCCGGCCAGCAGCGCCGGCACCGAAGACGTCCGCGTCGCCAGCGCGTTCAGCGCGCACCCGCTCGAGAGCGCCACGAACCCGACCACCAGCACCGGCCGGCGCCCGTGCCTGTCCATCGTGCGCCCGGCGATCACCGCCGTCACACCCGACGACGTCAGGAAGATGGCGGGGCCGAGGCCGAGCAGCCCGGCGTGGCCCGTGACCAGCACGAAGGTCAGCGTCGACACGGCCGCCGCCAGCTGCAGCACCACCGAGTTGACCGCGCTCGTGGTGGACAGGAGCAGCGTGTTTCGGCGGATCACCGGTGCCAGGTCGGTCGTCATCTGCACAAACCCTCGCACAGGGCGGCGTATCATCGCCAGCGAACGGATGCCCGAAAAAGCCTCAGCAGAGATCACGGCGGCCGGCCGCACGCTCGTCCTTTCGAATCCGGCGAAGACGTTCTTCCCGGAGCGGGGCGAGACCAAGCTCGATCTCGCCGACTACTACCTGGCGATCGAGGGGCCGCTGATGCGCGCGCTCGGCGGCCGCCCGGTGCTGATGGAGCGCTACCCGGACGGCGCCGGTGGATCGTCGTTCTTCCAGAAGCGCGTGCCCAAGAACGCGCCCGACTGGCTGCAGACCACCACCGTGCAGACGCCCAACGGCACACCCTCGCAGGCGCTGGTCGCGGCCGACGTCGCTCACATCGTGTGGGCCGTGAACCTCGGCTGCATCGGCCTGCACGTGTGGCCCTACCTGGCGGCCGACCCCGACCACACCGATGAGCTGCGGATCGATCTCGACCCCTCGCCCGGCGTCGATCTGGCCATGGTCAAGGAGGCGGCCACCGAGACGCGGGCCCTGCTCGATGAGCTCGGCATCGAGGGCCATCCCAAGACCACCGGCCGCAACGGCATCCACGTCTACGTGCGGCTGCGGCCCGAGCAGGACTCGTTCGTGGTGCGCGAGGCGGCGGTGGCCCTGGCCCGTGAGCTGGAGCGCCGCCGGTCCGACCTGACCACCGCCGCCTGGTGGAAGGAGGAGCGGGGCGAGCGCGTGTTCGTCGACTTCAACCAGAACGCGCCCCACAAGACCGTGATCGGGGCATGGACGGTGCGGCCGCGGCCCGGCGCCCAGGTCTCGATGCCGTTCGCATGGGACGAGCTCGACGACATCGATCCCCAGGCGCTGACGTTGGCCACCGTGCCGGCGCGCGTTGCCGAAAAAGGCGACGCCTGGGAGTCGATGCCGGAGCGGCCGCAGTCGCTGGAGCCGCTGATGGAGATGCACCGCCGCGACATGGCGGCCGGCCTGATGGATGCTCCCTGGCCGCCGGTCTACCCGAAGATGCCGAACGAGCCGGCGCGCGTCGCCCCCAGCCGCGCCCGCAAGCCGGACAAGTAGCTCGATGCCCACGCGCTCGCTGTCAGCCGTCGCGGCCGTCACGGTCGTCGCGGGGGCGGCGGTCGCGTTGCTCGCGGGCGGCGGCCGGTCGGTCGTGGGCACGTCCGCCGCGACCCCAGGATCGTCGCGACCTCAGACGCCGGCGGCGCCCAATCCGGCGACCGGCACGATCGCCTTTGCGCGACACACACGAGCGGGGACCTTCGGCGATGCCAGCGGGCCTGTCGTCGAGGTCACACCCGACGGTGCCGGGGTGGGGAATCTGCCGTTGCAGCGCACCTGCTGCCTGACCCAGTCGACCACCACGAGACGGTTTGCCGTGCTGGTGGCCGGCCCGGGGCCGCTGCGGCTGGTGTCGACGGGCGGCGGCTTCACGTCCAACATCCCGCTGCCCAACCGGCACACGACGCTGCGCCTGACCCCGGGTGCCTGGTCTCCGAACGGCAAGGTGCTGGCCATGGCCGGCGTCGACCCCGCGCGCCAGGCCCGGGACGGCGTGTACGCGATGTCTGTTAGCGACGGCGACCTCCACCGCCTGACGATCGCCCCGCGCGGGCGTCCGCAGCGGCCGCTCGCGTACTCACGCGATGGCCTGTCGTTGCTGCTCTTCCAGCGCGACCGCGACGGCAGGTTCGGGACGCTGTACGTGACGCGACGCGACGGCCGCGTGGCGAGGGTCAGCGGTGCGGGGGCGGTGACCTGTTGCTACTTCGGATCGCCGGCCAGCTGGTCTCCCGATGGCCATAGCATCGCGTTCGCGGCCTTCACGAGGCGACGGGGCGTGCCGCCCGGGCTGAGCGCGGTGTTCGTCGCGTCGGCCGGCGGCGGCAACGCGCACCGCATCACGGACTGGGGCGACTGGACGACCAGCGCCCGATGGTCACCGTCGGGCGACTGGATCGCCTTCGACAAGGTTGCCGCGGGCGCGTTCCACAGCGTGTTCCTGATGCATCCCGACGGATCGGACCTGCACACGGTCGACACCGACCCGGCGGCCGCAGGCTCGTGCTGCGCGCAGTGGTCGCCGGACGGGAGGTATCTCGTCTACGAGCATGTCGAGGGGGGCTCGGACAAGCACGTCGCCCTGTACGTCGTCAACGTTGACGGCCCCGCCCACCGGCGCCGCATCACCGGCGCGAACGGCAGCTACATGTCCTTCGGTTGGGTGCCTTAACCGCCGCTGATGGCGGCGATCACGTCCACCCGCGAGCCGTCCTCGATCCTGGTGTCGAGCCCGGCTCGCTCACGGTCGACGTAGACGTTGATGTGCCGGCGCAGCTGCCGGCCGGGCTCGCACAGCCGGTCGCGCATCCCGGGCCAGCGCTGGTCGAGCCGGTCGATCGCCTCGTCGACCGTTCCGGCTTCCACCTCGAGCGTGCGCGGCAGGTCCTCGAACAGCGAAGGCAGGGTTGCGGGGAGGTGCAGCTCCGCCACGGCTAGTCGACCACCGCCACCTCGACCGATGCGATCGCCGGCAGGTAGCTGGCGATCTCTGACCAGCTTTCGCCCTCGTCGGGGCTGGCGAACACCTGGCCGGTGCTGGTGCCGAAGTAGAGCCCCGGCACGTCCAGGTCGTCGATCGCCATGCCCTCCCGCAGCACGCCCAGGTAGGCGTCCTGCTTCGGCAGGCCGCTGTCGAGGCGCCGCCAGCTCGAGCCGGCATCGCTCGTCCGCCACACCGACGCGTGCCCGTCGGGCATGAAGCGGCCGTGGCCGGGATCGAGCGGGATCACGTAGAAGCTGTCGCGGTCGTGCGGGTGCGTGGCCGCGGCGAACCCGAACTCGGTGGGCAGGCCCTCGGTCACCTCCACCCATGAGTGGCCGCCGTCGTCGCTGCGGTGCATGCCGACGTGATTCTGCTGGTACATGCGATCCGTGTCGAGCGGCGACATCACCAGCTTGTGCACGCAGAATCCGACGTCCTCGTGCTCGCGCGGCCACGCGGCGCGCAGGCCGTTGTTACGGGGCGTCCACGTGGCCGCGTCGTCGGTCGTCTCGAAGATACCCATGCCCTGGATCACCACCCAGAAGTGCTCGGGCTCGGTCGGGTGCGGCATGATCGCGGGCATTCCCAGGTGGCCGGGCGGCTGGTTCTCGGGGATGTTCCAGAGCTCGCGGCCGGGCTGGCCGTCGAGCGTGCTCTTGAGCGACCAGGTGGCGCCGCCGTCGCGGCTCTCGAACACGCCGGCCGCCTCCGCGCCCGCCAGCACGCGGCCATGCGCGGCCGACAGCCCCGACACCTTCGAGAGCTTCAGCTCGGCGTCCTCGCCGTAGCCGAGACCTTCACTGGACAGCTGCCAGGTCTCACCCAGGTCGCCGCTTCGCCAGATGCCGGTGCCGTGCCACTCGCTGGCGGCGGCGGCGTAGATCGTGCCCGACTCGCGGTCGTGGATCGCGTGGTAGACCGGCCAGCCGTCACAGTACGGCCCCCGGATCTGCCAGTCACGGCGGTCGAGGTCGCTCTCCATCACGAAGCATCCCTTACGCGTACCCACCAGCAGCACGACTCGTCGCGGCATCCGCAGTCCCTTCGTCGAGAGGTCGTCGCCACCAGTCTTGCCCCTTCCGGCGCGGGCCGCAAACGGCCTTTGCGGGCCGCATCGGCAGTACATAGGCGGCGCCCAGCGATGTGCCCGGTTCGCGTTGGCCGCAGCGTGTACGGTGCCACCATGCAGCGCGTCACCGGCATCGGCGGCTTCTTCTTCCGCGCCAGGGACCCGGCCGGCCTGGCGGCCTGGTACGAGGCCAACCTCGGCATCCCCAGCATGGACACGAAGTGGTCGTGGACGCAGCAGGCCGGCCCCACCGTGTTCGCGCCGTTCCCGACCGACACCGACTACTTCGGCGGGCTCGAGCAGCAGACCATGCTGAACTTCCGCGTGGACGACCTCGACGCCATGCTCGAGCAGCTGCGGGCGGCCGGCGCCACCGTCGACGACGAGGTGTCCGAGGCCGGCTACGGCCGCTTCGGGCATGCCGTTGACCCGGAGGGCAACCGTTTCGAGCTGTGGCAGCCGGCCGACGTGCCGGAACGCTGAGCCGCGGCACGCGGCGCCGCCGCGCGCCAGAATGTCGGCTCCCACCCCAGGAGCAAGGAGACCCGGCATGATCGATCCCCAGCGACGCTGGTCACGCCACGCGGACGGCAAGCCCGACTACGCCGGGCTGCTGACGTTCGCCGGCCTGCCCTACACCGAGGATTTGGCCGATCTGGCCGGCGTCGACGCCGCCATCATCGGCGCGCCCATGGACGAGCTCGTCACCGACCGCCCCGGCACCCGGTTCGGCCCGCGCGCGATCCGCGCCGCCGGCGCGCCCCACGGCGTCCATCTCGAGGCCGGCATCGACGCGTTCGAGGAGCTGCGCGTTGTCGACTACGGCGACGCCGCCTGCGTCCCCGCCGACCCCGAGTCGTCGCACGCCGCCATCACGGCGCTGGTGGCGGAGGTCGCCTCGGCAGGCGTGATGCCGGTGCTGCTGGGCGGCGACCACTCGATCACGCAGCCCGAGGCGGAGGCGCTGGCCTCGGTGCACGGCCCGATCGGCCTCGTCCACTTCGACACCCACACCGATACCGGCGCCCTCCAGTGGGAGCGCGTGCTCTCGCACGGCACGCCCATGTACAACGCCGTCGACCGCGGCCACGTGGATCCTTCCCGCTATGTGCAGATCGGCCTGCGCGGCTACTGGCCCGGCGAGCAGGAGTTCGCCTGGCAGCGCGAGCGCGGGATCACATCGTTCTTCGCCCACGACGTGCGCGACCGCGGCATCAAGGAGATCGTCGAGCGGGCCGTCGCCATCGTCGGCCCCGGTCCGGTGCTGCTGACCGTCGACGTGGACGTGCTCGACCCCGCCTTCGCCCCCGGTACCGGCACCCCTGAGCCGGGCGGGATGACGCCCACCGAGCTGCTGTGGGCCTGCCGGTCGCTTGCCAGCCGGCTCGACCTGGTCGGCTCGGACGTGGTCGAGGTGCTGCCCACCATGGTCGGCGGAGCCGACATCACGGCGCTGGTGGCCGACCGTGTCATCCGCGAGTCGCTGACCGGCGTGGCGCTGCGGCGCCGGGCGGCCCGCGAGGAGGGCGCCAGATGATTGATCGGTATCCCCGTGATGTCCAAGGCGCAAGGCATCGCCTTGCGCCGGGCGAGAACCGAGTCTCGCAAGGACGCGGGGAGCGTCAATACCGGGTCGTATTGGCGCGCCCGAGGACCAGGTGCAAGGCCAACGGCCTTGCACCGATCGGGAGCGATCTGCGATTACGCAGATCGCGGAGGGAGGCGACGGTTCGCAGCCGTAGCCACCCACGCCGTTGCTGCCCTCAAACCAGTCGCAGCGGCCAGGCTCGCGAGAGATATCGATCAATCATCTCAGGACGCCTCGCGGCGGGCCGGCTGCACCGGGCCGTGCCGGATGCTGACGGTGTCGCCCAGCTCGCGCGCGCGCCGCTCCACGAACTCGACCAGCTCCGCCTCGACGGCGTCGTCCAGCGGCGGCTGCTGGTAGCTCTCCACCAGTGCCCGCCAGCGGTCCTCGGAGCGGCTGGCGTAGTCGCGCGACCCGTTCTTGCGCCAGCGGTCGATGTTGTCGGTTGACCCGATCGTGGGCCGCCAGAAGCAGTCGCGGAAGTGCGCGAGCGTGTGCTCGGTGCCGAAGAAGTGCCCGCCCTGGCCGACCTCGACGTGCGCGTCGTAGGCGAGGCTGGCCTCGTCGATCGCGGCCGGCGCGAACTGCTGCTGCAGCAGCTCGATCAGCTCGACGTCGGCGACGAACTTCTCGAAGCAGGTGACCAGGCCCCCCTCCAGCCACCCGGCCGACTGCCAGCACACGTTCGCGCCTGACAGGAAGGCGGCGCTGAGCGTGTTGAAGGCCTCGTAGCCGGCCTGGAAGTCGACGGTCTGGCTGGCCGTCAGCGTCCCGCCGCCCGATCTCCAGGGCAGGCCGAACCGGCGCGCCAGCTGGCCGGATGCATACAGGCCGAACGCCGACTCGGGCCCGCCGAACGACGGCGCGCCCGATTTCATGTCGGTCGCCGACAGGAACGAGCCCATCACACATGGTGCGCCCGGGCGCACCAGCTGCACCAGCGCCAGCCCGGCCAGCACCTCGGCCGTCTGCTGGACAAGCGCGGCCGGAACGGTGACCGGCGCCATCGCCCCCATCAGCAGAAACGGCGTCACGATCACCGGCTGGCCGGCGTCCGCGTAGGCGAACAGGCCCTCCAGCATGCGCACGTCGTAGTGCAGCGGCGAGTTGACGTTGATGTTGCAGAACACGGCCGGCCGTTCCAGCAGCGCCTCGGCGCCGCCCATCACGATCCCGGCCATCGCCAGGCAGTCCTCGGCCGAGCGCTGCGGCGACGGCTCGCCGGACCAGACCCGATCGGTCAGCCGGATCGCCTCCAGCGCCCGCACCAGGTGACGCACGTCCAGCGGCACGTCGTTGGGCTCGACGATGCTGCGGCCGGGCGTGTCCAGCACGTCGGTCATCTGGGTCATCATCAGGAACCGCTCGAGGTCGGCCATGGTGCCGTCGCGGCGCTCGCCGCCGGCCCGCACGAACGGCGGCCCGTTGGTGGCCGCGAAGATCATCTGGTCGCCGCCCACCTCGAGGTTGCGGGCAGGGCTGCGCGCGTGCAGATGGAAGCTCGCCGGGGCCAGCGCCACCTGCGCACGCAGAAAGTCCGGGTCGAAGTGCACGACCTCGCCGTCCACCGTCTGGCCGGCCGCCTGGAACAGCTCCAGCGCGCGAGGGTGGTCGAACCGCACGCCCACCTCGGCGGCCAGCCGCTCCCAGCCGGCGTCGAGCGTGGCCAGGTCGTCGTCGCTCAGCACGTCCAGGCGCGGCATCGAGTTCAGGAACATGGGACCGATCTCGGTGCCGCGGGGTGCATCGCGTTCAACTCTACCCGCGCCAGGCGGCGCTCATGTACGGCTGCCTCCCGTCCGATACCTCTCAGGCGGCGTCAGCGCCGGCGTCGCCAATTGATCGTTTACGAAGGAGCCCAGAACCCATGGCATCTCCCGATTCACCCACCTGCCCCACCTGTCAGGCCGTGCTCGCGCTCGGCGCAAACGGCTACGACACGTTCTGGTCGTGCCCGAACGGCCACGGCGCCGCCTGCACGATGACGGCCGCCTACGGCCACGTGCAGGATGACGAGATCAAGGCGATCTGGCAGGGCTCGAAGGATGCCGCCGCGGGCGAGCGTTCGTGCCCGATGTGCGGGGCGGCCATGGTCGATGTCAGCGTCACGGTGGACGCCGACGAGGCCGAGGCCAGCCAGCCCGGTGACGGCGCCGGCGCAGTCACCGCCGGCATCGCCGTCTGCCGGGAGGACGAGCTGTTCTGGCTGGAGGCGACCGTGATCGGCCAGCTGCCCAAGGACATCCCCAACCCCGAGCCGCCGCCAATCGACGAGCACGCGCTGGAGGCGGTGCGCGCCACCTTCGTTGCCGGCCTCGAGGCCAGCGAGGAGCACACCGGGGTGCTGTCGCGGATGGCATCGGCCGTGACCGGACGGCGCGCGCCGCTGCCGACCGATCCGATCCCGGCGTCCGCCCTGCCGCCGCTGCCGCCGACCGCCGTGCCGGCGCCTGCGCCGGAGACCCCGCCCGCAGCGCCTGCCGCACCCGCGGCGGCCGAGCCGGAGACCGACGAGCCGAGTGATCGGGTGGCTTGAACACTGGTGGGCGGGTGATCCCGGCACCGCCTTCTCGGATTTCGCAGGGCTGGCCGGCCTGCTGCTCACGATGCTCGCGCTGCTGTGGGCGTGGTGGCACACTCGCTGCCGGGTGATCTGGTGCTATCGGCCGGGACGGCATCCGGTCAGGGGCACGACCTGGAAGGTCTGCCCGAACCACCACACGCTGGACCACCACACGGCCCTGCACCGCAAGCACGACGCGAAGCACCCCGACCGGCTGGGCCACGGCGAGTCCTGGACGACCGCTCCCGATCCCGACGAGGCGCCGTCGGTCAGTCCGGCAGCAGCGGCGGTGGCGATCGCTGATCGCGGCCCAGCGACGCAGCCCTGATCACGGCCGCCGACCCGTAGCGGTCGCGCACCTGATCGAGCGCGGCGTCGAGCTGATCCCGGCTGCGGCGGTTGAACGGCAGCTCCAGCTGCAGCGCTGAGCCGTCCTCCAGGTTGGTGACGGCGATGCCCACCAGCGTCAGGCCGCGGCGCTCGATCATGGGCCGGGCGGTCGCCAGCAGCGCGCGTGCGGTCAGCAGGATCGCCTGCGTCTGGGCGGTCGGATAGGGCATCGTGTGCGACCGCGTGACGCGGGCGAAGTCGTCGAAGCGCAGCCGCAGCACCACCGTCCGCCCGGCCCGTCCGGCCGCGCGCATGCGGCGGGTGACCCGCTCCACCAGCGCCGCCAGGCTGACCTCGATCTGGTGCCACGACTTCGGCCGTCGTCCCATGGCGTGCTGGGCGCCGATCGAGCGGCGCCGGCTCCGCGGCCGCACCCGCCGCGGGTCGCGGTTGTGGGCGAGCGCGTGCAGCTGGCGGCCCACGCCTCGCCCCAGCATCGAGACGAGGTCGGCCTCCGGCAGCTCCGCCACCTGCCGCACGGTTGCGACGCCGAGCAGATGCAGCTTGGCCGACGTGGCCGGGCCGACACCCCACAGCCGCTCGATCGGCAGGGGATGCAGGAAGGCCAGCTCCGCCTCGGGCGGCACCACCAGCAGCCCGTCCGGCTTGGCCACTCCGCTCGCCACCTTGGCCAGGAACTTGGTGCGCGCCACGCCGACCGTGATCGGCAGCCCCACCCGCTCCAGCACCTCGCGCTTCAGCCGAACGGCGATCTCGGCCGGCGTCCCGGTGATGTGCTCGAGCCCGCGCACGTCCAGGAAGGCCTCGTCGATGGACAGGCCCTCGACCACCGGCGCCATGTCCCCGAACACGCCGTAGACGGCCTTGCTCGCCTCCGAGTAGGCCGACATGCGCGGCGGCACCACGATCGCATCCGGGCACAGCATCCGCGCCCGGCCGCCGCCCATGGCCGTACGGACGCCGCGCGCCTTCGCCTCGTAGCTGGCGGCCAGCACCACGCCTCCGCCGACGATCACGGGTCGGCCCCTCAGCCGCGGATCGTCGCGCTGCTCGACCGACGCGAAGAAGGCATCGAGGTCGGCGTGGAGGATGTTCGCCCCGTCCGGCACGAACATATGTTCGCACGGATGGCGCCCGGCGTCGACCGGCGTACACTGACCCGCGATGCCGCACGAGACCGATCAGGTGCCGGGGTCGGAGGCGGGCGGCTGGAAGAGCTGGGTGCCCGAGTCCGTGCGGCACCTTCTGCCAAGCGCCTCGCCGGCGGACGACTGGACGCAGTACGTTCCCGCAGAGTGGCGCCGCTGGCTGAGCGACTCGCCGGCACCGCGCCCGCAGACCCGGACGCTGCGGTTCATCGGCATCGACGAGGAGCGGCCGGGCCGGCGCTGGAGCGCGCTCTACCGCGAGACGTGGGACGCCTACCGAGCCTGGTGGCTGGGAGCCGACGGCGGCCGGGAACGGCCAGGCCGTGCGGCCGCCGAGGCCGCGCTTCATCGCCACATGCCCGAGCTGGCCGAGGTCCACGCACAGCTGGTGGCGCTGGCGGGCGGCGACGACACGGCCGCAGCCATGCTGACCCTGTGGAACCCGCCACCGTTCATCGTCGCCTGCTCCCAGGTGGTCGCCCCCGATCGCGACAGCGGCGAGCCGGTGCTGCTCCGCAACTACGACTACGACCCGCGCCTGTTCGAGGCGACGATCTACCGCTCGCGCTGGTCAGCTCGGCGCGTGCTCGGCACCGGGGACTGCCTGTGGGGCCTGGTGGACGGCCTGAACCACGACGGCCTGGCGGTGTCGCTGACGTTCGGCGGGCGCCGCGAGGTGGGCGAGGGCTTCGGCATCCCGCTCGTGATCCGCTACCTGCTGGAGGTGGCCGCTGACGTCGGGGAGGGGATCGAGGTGCTGCGGCGGCTGCCGCACCAGATCTCGTACAACGTCACGCTCTGCGACCGATCCGGGCGGGTCGCCACCGTGATGATCTCCCCCGATCGCCCGGCACTGGTGACCGACCGGCGCGCCGTCACCAACCATCCCGAGGCGGTCGAGTGGCCTGAGCACTCGGCCTGGGTCGGCAGCGTCGAGCGGCTCGAGCTGCTCCAGGCGATGTCGACCGATGGCGCCGACGACGTGGCGATGACGGAGGCGCTGCTTCAGCCCCCGTTGCTGGCGCGGGAATGGGACGCCGGCTTCGCGACGCTGTTCACCGCCGCCTACCGGCCCGTGTCAGGCCGACTCGACTACCACTGGCCGCACCAGCGGCTGCCGCTCGCGCTCGACGCCGCCCTGCCGGAGCTGTTCCAGGTCGAGCTGGGCGGTCCCTGACCGGCTAGTCCTGCTCGGATGGCCCGCCCTTGAGCACCGTCGTCGCCACCCGGACGCCGTAGCGGCCCGGAATCAGCGCGAAGTCGATCACCTGTCCCACCACGCTGCCGCCGGGCGCGCTCTCGACCATGTCGTCGAGCAGCTCCTCGGACGCTTGCAGCACATCCTCGCCGGTCTCGAGTATTCCGTCGGCCGAAGGCATCATGGCCGACAGCATCCGCGCCTGGGCCTCGTCGGCCAGTCCTCCGGCGAGCTGCTCCAGCGACTCGCGCACCAGCTGCGCGGCGTCGTCGCGGGCCCGCTCGCGCTGCTCGATGGAGGGGCTGGGGCGGCTCAGCAGGTGTCGGAACCGGGACAGCGGCAGTGCGGCCACCGCGACGCCCACCACCAGCCACACGGCCGCGAGCAAGAGCGGCGCGCGCCAGCCCGAGAGCGATCCCGACAGCCCGCGCACGGCCGCCCAGTTCGCGAGCAGGAACGCGGTTCCGAGAGCGACGGCAGCGATCGCCGCGGCGGTGGCGTCACGGCCGGCACGGCGCACATCCGTCTCGCGCCGCGCCCCCGCCAGCTCCGCCTCGCGCAGCACCAGCACGCTCGAGTCGCGCCCGAACCGCTCGACCAGCTCCATCAGCGACTGCTGATCGTCGCCCTCCTCGGCGGCCCGGATCTCGTCCGCCTCCACCGGCTCATCCGTCATGGTCACCCCTTTGTCGATCGTGCCGCCGGACACAAGCTGCCCGATGAGTCTACCGGCCGGTTTCGAACCTCGTAAGGATCCCGAAACCTCCGTGACAGATCGCCTGCCTACGGTCACGGCATGCGGCGCGTCCATGCGTGGCAGACATCGAATCGCAGGAGGTAGGTCATGCACAAACGGAGGATTCTGGCGCTGGCGTTCGCGCTGGCTGCGGTGTCCGCAGTGGCGGGGACGGCGCGGGCCCAGGCGGCTCAGACGCACACAGCCTTCACCCTGTCCAACGCGGCCTCCGGCAACCGGGTGATCGTGTTCGACAGAGGTTCGGGCGGTCGCCTGCACCGGGTCGGGTCGGTCGACACCGGCGGGCACGGCACCGGAGTGAACCTCTCCTCCGAGGGAGCGCTCGCGCTCAGCCCGGACGGCGGCCGCCTGTATGCCGTCAACGCCGGTAGCAACACGCTGTCGGTGCTGGGCGTGTCCGGAGATCATGTCTGGCGCGAGCAGGTGATCGGGAGCGGAGGCAGCCAGCCGATCAGCGTGACCGCCAGCTGGAACCGGGTCTACGTGCTGAACGCCGGCGACGGCTCGGTCACCGGCTTCCGGGTCACGTCGCACGGTCTGGCGCGGATCGCCCACGGGCATCGCGCGCTGGCCGCATCCGGCTCCGGCCCGGCGCAGGTGGCGCTCACCCCGTCCGGGTCGGCGCTGGTCGTGACCAACAAGACCACGAACACGATCGACACCCTGCGGGTGCGTGCCGACGGCTCGCTGGCCCATGCCGTGGCCCACGCGTCGGTTGGCGCGACGCCGTTCGGCTTCGCCTTCACCAGCCGTGGGGTGCTGGTGGTATCCGACGCGGGTGAGGCGCCGAGCAGCGCCGCCACCGCCTACCGGGTGGGGCTGTTCGGCGGCCTGCACCTGCGGTCGGGCCCCCTTCAGACCAACCAGCTGGCGGCGTGCTGGGTGGCAACCGCGCCGAATGGCCGCCTCGCCTTCGTGTCGGACGCTCATAGCGGCACCATCTCCGCCATGCGCGTGTCCGCCCACGGGCAGCTGTCGCTGGTCGACCCGAGCGGCATCAGCGGCTCCGGCGGCAGCGGCAGCACGACGCTGGACTCGTCGGTCACCGGGGACGGCCGGTACCTGTCGGTGCTCGTGTTCAACGCGAAGCCCGGCGTCAACTCGATCGTGACATTCCGGATCGGCTCCGGCGGCGCGCTGACCTGGCTGAACGCAGCCGGATCGGTGCCGGGATCCACCACCGGTCTGGTCACCGGCTGATCGCATCACCCGGTGCGGGGGCGTCCATGGGCCGCCCTCGCACCGGGTACGCGACCTTACGAGAAGCTGAATTCGTGCTGGAGAATGCCCCAGCCGTTGGTACCCTGGCGGTGATGCCCGCCGCCCCCGCTCCCCACGTGCTCGTGGTCGACGACGAGCCGATCGTGCGCGACGTGCTGACCCGCTACCTGACCCGCGCCGGCTACCAGGTCAGCGACGCCGGCGACGGCCGGCAGGCGCTGGAGGCGATCAGCGCCGGTCATCCCGACGTGGTGCTGCTCGACCTGATGCTGCCCAGGGTCAACGGCCTCGACGTGCTTCGCACCGTTCGCCGCGACAGCGATGTGCCTGTGATCGTGCTCTCGGCCCGCTCCAGCGAGCGGGAGCGGATCGACGGCCTGCGGCAGGGCGCCGACGACTACGTCGTGAAGCCGTACTCCCCAGGGGAGGTGGTGGCGCGGGTGGAGGCGGTGCTGCGCCGCGCCGGTGCGACCGGGACGGCGCTTACGTGCGGCGCCGCGACCATCGACCCCGTCGCGCGCGAGGTGAGGCGCGACGGCCAGGTGGTGCACACCACCCGCAAGGAGTTCGAGCTGCTGCATCTGCTGGTCCGTCATCCCGGCCGGGTGTTCAGTCGCCGGCAGCTGCTCGAGCGGGTCTGGGAGGACTCGTGGGCCGGCGCCACCGACACGGTCACCGTCCACATCCGGCGGCTCCGAGCCAAGGTTGAGGCGGAGCCGTCTGCGCCTCGCCACCTGGTCACGGTGCACGGCGTCGGCTACCGGTTCGATCCGTGAGCGAGTCCCTGCGGCTGCTGGCGCTGCTGGCCCCGGTCACGGTCGCGACCGTGCTCTCCTCGGTGGCGGCCCGCACGCTCGTGCGCCGGGCGCCCCTCTCGTACACGCTGGTGGCGATCGCCGTCGTGGCCAGCTCGGTGACGGTGGTCGACATGGTGCTGCTGAACCACTTCATGCTGCTGAATCCCGACCATTGGGCGGAGATCACGCTCGTCGCCCTCTACTCGCTGACGGCGGCGGTGGCCGCGGCGCTGATCGTGGGGCGCACGACCGACGACGCCATCCGCCGGCTTGCGGCGACCGCCCAGTCGCTGGGCAACAACGACCTCGAGGTCCGCACCGGCTCCCTGAACGCGAGCCCCGAGCTGCAGCTGCTGGGGGCGACGCTGGACCGGGCGGCGGAACGGCTCGAGTTCGTGATCGAGACCGAGCGCCGGATCGAGGGACAGCGCCGCGACCTGATGACGTCGATCTCCCACGACCTGCGCACGCCGCTGGCGAGCATCCGGGCCACCGTCGAGGCCATCAACGACGGCGTGGTGGGTGACCCGAGGACCGTCCGCCGCTACGCCGCCGAGATGCTGAGGTCGATATCGGCGCTGGTTGATCTGGTCGACGACCTCTACGAGCTGTCGCAGCTCGACGCCCGGTCGGTCGCAGCGGACTCGAGGCGGCTGCCGTTCGGCGAGGCGATCCATCGCGCGGCCGATCTCTGCGCGCACGATGCGACGCTGCGCGACGTCCACGTGGAGGTGGCCGTGAAGGACGCGGGCAACGCGACCTGTTCGCCCAAGCTGGTACGCGTCGTGCAATCGCTGATCGACAACGCGGTCAGGTACACGCCTCGTGGCGGGCGGGTGCGGGTGTATGCGGGCGCCGATCCTGCCAGCCTGCGCGTCTCGGTCGAGGACACCGGCCGCGGCATCGACCCGGCTCAGCTGCACCGTGTGTTCGAGCCGTTCTGGCGCGCGGACGAGGCCCGGTCGACGCGGGGCTCCGGCCTGGGACTGGCGCTCGCGCAGCGGATCGTGGAGGCGCTGGGCGGCCGGATCGAGGCGACAAGCACGCCGGAGGTGGGCTCGCGGTTCGTCGTCGTGCTGCCGTCCTGACCGCCACGGCTGCGGCGGCGCCGGAGCTGTCACCGCGCCATCCCGCCGGTGCGGTATAGGGTTGCGGGAGCGTCAGGACTCTTGGGGGGTCAGGGCACCTGAAACCTGTCACGAACGATCGCGGATCTGGAGCGGCCGACCGCCGTGCGCCCCGCCGGGGGGCGCGGCGCTCTGACCTGATCCAGGCCAAGCTCGAACCCCCGCACCCCAGGGGGCTGGTGCCGCGTCCGGCGCTGGTGCGGACGCTGATGGCGTCGGACGCCGCGGTGATCGCGATCGGCGCACCGGCCGGCTACGGCAAGTCCGCGCTGCTGGCCGAGTGGTCGGCCGCCGACCCGCGGCCGTTTGCCTGGGTGTCGGTCGACGCGGCCGACAACGACCCCGGCGCCCTGCTCCGGTACATCGCGGCGGCGTATGCGGAGGTGGCGGCGATCGACCCCGGCCTGCTGGACGTCGTCGCCGAGGCGACGACACAGCCCTGGCCGGAGGGCTCAGCCATCCTCGGTGACGCCGTGTCATGCACGCACGAGCCGGTCGTGCTGGTGCTCGACGGCGGCGGCGACCTCGTCTCATCCGGCTCGGTGGCCGTGCTCGAGCGGTTGATCGACCACCTCGGCGCCGGCTCCGCGATGGTCGTGTCCGGCCGCGAGCCATCGGCCCTGCCGTTGCCGAAGCTGCGCCTCGAGCGGCAGCTGCTGGAGCTCGGCCCCGGCGACCTCGCTCTTGGACCGGCTCAGGCCAGGGCGCTCCTGGCCGACGCCGGCGTGCGGCTGGCCGATGATGACTTCGAGCGGCTGCATGCCCTCATCGAGGGCTGGCCGGCCGGTCTGGTGATGGCAGCGATGTCCCTCCGCCGAGCCGGGCAGCGTAGCCTGCCGCCGCCGGGCGCCGGCATCCGCGGCGACGACCGGTTGCTGATCGACTACGTGCGCGCCGAGGTGCTGTCGCACCTATCCCACAGCGACGTGCGCTTCCTGACCCGTTCGGCCGTGCTGGATGTGATGAGCGCGCAGCTCTGCGACGCGGCGCTGGGGCTTCCCAATACGCCGCAGCGACTGCACCGCAACGTGATCCGCAACCTGTTCGCGATCCCCAACGACAACGGCTATCAGTCGTACCGGTACCACCGGCTCTACCGGGACACGCTGCTGGCGGAGCTGGCCATGCGCGAGCCGGAGGCCGAGGCCGACGTCTGCCGGAGGGCGGCGAGCTGGCTCGATGGCCGCGGTGAGAAGCAGCTCGCCGCCGGCTACGCGCTGCGGGCCGGTGAGACCGACCTGCTGGCCCGCCTCGTCGGCGAGGTGGCGCTGGAGGCATACGGGCGCGGCCTGGTCGAGCAGGTCGAGAGCTGGCTGCAGCCGTTCGACGGGGAGCGGCTGCTCGTCCGCCATCCGGCGGTTGGGGTGATCGGAGCCTGGGTGCATGCCACCCGTGGCCGGCCCGAGCAGGCGGATCGCTGGAGCCGCGCGGTCCAGCGTGGCGGCCAGGGCGGCCCGATGCCCGACGACAGCTCGTTCGCAGCCTGGGCTGCGGCGCTGCGCGCGGTCGCGTGCGGCCGCGGCCTTGGCGAGATGCAGGCCGACGCCGAGCTGGCGCTGGCCGAGCTGTCGCCGTTCAGCCCGTGGCGCGCAACCGCACTGGTCGCGCTCGGCGTGTCCCACCAGCTGGCGGGCCGGGTGGCCCAGGCCGACGCGATGCTGGCCGAGGGCGCCGAGGCGGCGGCGGCCGCCGGCTCGGCGGACGTGCACACCCTGGCCCTGGCCGAGCGGGCGCTGGTGGCGCTGGACGATCGCAACATCGCACGGGCGCGCGCCTTCGTCGACGAGACGTCGCGGCCGGCGCTGGTTGCGCAGCTGCGGCCGTCGGCCTTCGCGCCCGTGCTCGAGGCGGTGGCGGCGCGCGTGTCGATCGCACAAGGCGATCCGGCCCGTGCGCGGCTGCACCTGGCGCGCGCGCAGGAGACGGCACCGCTGCTGACCTACGCGCTGCCGTGGCTCGCGGTGCAGTGCAGGCTCCAGCTCGGCCTCGCGCATCTGGCGCTGGCCGATGCGGCCGAGGTGCGGACGCTGCTGCTCGAGATCGACGACATCCTGCACCGGCGGCCGCAGATGGGCTCGCTGCTGGTCGAGGTCGACCGCCTCCGCCAGCAGGTGCGAGGGCTGGCAATGGGCTGTCAGGACGGATGGGCGGCGACGCTGACGACCGCCGAGCTGCGCTTGCTGCCGCTGCTGGCAAGCCACTGGTCGTTCCGCGAGATCGGCGACCAGATGTTCCTGTCGCGAAACACGATCAAGACGCAGGCCATCTCGATCTACCGCAAGCTGGGCGTGTCCTCGCGCACGCAGGCGCTCGAGAAGGCCGCGGAGCTGGGGCTGCTGTCGGAGTTGAACCCGCTGGCGACGCGCCCCGGCAGCCACTAGATGGTTGATTCCGCCGGCGCGCCGTGCAGCGCTTCCTGCAGCTTGGCCGTATCGTCCTCGGACAGCGACGTCTTCAGCACGGTGCCGCCGAACGTGCTCATGGCCGCGACGGCCTTGTCCGGCGTGGTCTTCTCGATCACCAGGAACAGCGCCGAGGTGCCGGGCTTCACCATGTCACGCACCTGCTGCTGGAACTCCTTGTCGATCGTGGACTTCTCGAGGTGCCCGAACAGGGCGCCCAGTCCGGCGCCGACGGCCATCCCCAACACCGGGATGAAAAACAGGAGGCCGAACAGCAGGCCCCAGAACATGCCCCAGGTGGCGCCGCCGCCGGCCGTGGGGCCGTGCTTGGTGGTGACCTGGTACTTGCCGTCCGCGTGCCGCACGATCGCCGCCGCGGCGTCGGTCTCGATGATCAGATCCTGAGCCAGGTTCTGCGCCTCGTCCAGCGCCTGCAAGGCGGTGGTCTCGTCCGGGTAGCCGATCGCGATCAGCTCAGCCATGCGGTCTTCTCCTCGTCGTGGTGGAAAGTCGATTCGGAGACTCGCCCACGACCCTCGCCCGCTCGTCGCCCCAACAGGGTGAACCGCGTTTCATCCGCCTGGGACTAGGCCGGTCGGCCGGCAGCGTGCACAATGAAGGGCGTCGCGGGCCGCCAATGGCCAATGACGCCCGAGAGGAGCACGATGACACCCGTCGAGACCGAAGAACGGCGCATGGCCGAGGTAGAGCATCTCAGCGTGGCGGAACGGGTCGCGGTTGGAAAGGCCGCCCGCGCCGGCACGCCCCGTTCCAACCACGCCGAGTTCGATCCTTCGTCGAACCGGCCAGACCCAATCGCTCTGCTGGAGCGACAGGCCGAGAGCCGGGTGCCCGAGCTGGTGCCGATTCGCTACGGACGGATGTCGGTGTCGCCGTTCACCTTTTACCGCGGTGCCGCGCTGCTCCAGGCAGCCGATCTCGCGCACACGCCCTCGTCGGGACTGCAAGTGCAACTCTGCGGCGACGCGCACCTGTCGAACTTCGGCGTGTTCGCATCGCCGGAGCGGCGGTTGGTGTTCGACATCAACGATTTCGACGAGACGCTGCCGGGCCCCTGGGAGTGGGACGTGAAGCGGCTGGCGGCCAGCCTCTCGGTCGCAGGTCGTGAGAACGGCTATCCGGTGGCCGAGCGCAAGGCGATCGTGCAAGGCGCCGTTGGCGCATACCGCGAAACGCTGCGCGAGCTCGGCGGCAAGACCAACCTCGAGGTCTGGTACTCGCACCTGGACGTCGAGGACCTGATGGCCACGATGCGCCAGCTGGCGCCGAAGGCGATGCTCAAGCGAACCGAGAAGGCGCTCGACAAGGCCAAGACCAAGGACAGCATGCAGGCCTTCAAGAAGCTCACCCAGGTCGTGGACGGTGAGCCCCGGATCGTCGGCGATCCGCCGCTGATCGAGCCGATCGATCAGATCTTCAAGGGCGTCCGCCGCGACCAGATCTATGAGGAGCTGCACAAGATCGTGCGCAGCTACCGCTCGACGCTGCAGTACGACCGCAGGGTGCTGCTGGAGGAGTTCCGGCTGGTCGATGTCGCCCGCAAGGTGGTCGGCGTGGGCAGCGTCGGCACGCGCGCCTGGATCGCGCTGCTGCTCGGCCGTGACGGGAGCGATCCGCTGTTCCTGCAGCTGAAGGAGGCCCAGCCCTCCGTGCTCGAGGAGTTCACCCAGAAGAGCACCGTCAAGAGCAACGGCGAGCGGGTCGTGAACGGCCAGCACCTGATGCAGGCCGCCAGCGACATCTTCCTCGGCTGGACCGAGGTCACGGGCATCGACGGGGTGACCCGCGACTTCTACGGGCGCCAGCTGAAGGACTGGAAGGGGTCGGCTGAGATCGAGGTGATGGTGCCGCAGGGCATGCGGCTGTACGGGCGCATGTGCGGCTGGACGCTGGCCCGCGCCCACGCCCGCTCGGGCGACCGGATCGCGATCGGCGCCTATCTGGGCTCCGGCGATACCTTCGACCGTGCCGTCGCCGACTTCGCCGAGACCTACGCCGATCAGAACGAGCGGGACTACAAGGCGCTCACCGACGCCATCGCCAGCGGCAGGATCGAGGCCAAGACCGGACTGTGACGCGGCAGCTGCTGCCGATCATCCGAAGCGGATGATGGATACGCCGCGAACGGGTGGTTGGATGGCTGGCCATGGATCACCATCACGCCCTGCTGATGCTGTCCGTGAGAGATCGAGCGTTCTTCACGCTGGTCGATCAGGATGAGCAGGACAACCTGTACGTCTCGGAGCTGAGCGCGCAGCAGGCGGCGCTGGCCCGGCTGGCGGCGCTGGTCGCGCTGGACGGTGCCCAGGTCTCCTACATCCACGTCGTCGAGGAAGCCCTTTCCGCGGGCGTCAGCGTGGACGATCTGGTGGGCACGCTGATCGCGGTGATGCCGTCGACCGGCGCAGATCGCGTGGTCTCGGCCGCGCCCAAGCTGGCGCTGGCGCTGGGCTACGACATCGACGCGGCGCTCGAAGCGTAGGCTGTCTCCGGCGCGGCGGGCGACGTCCGGCGGAAGCTGCCCGGCCGGCAGCTGTGACGGGGAATGTTGTCGCCCTCGATCGTGAACAGCGGCGGCGGTGACAGATCTCGCGATCGCGGCGGTGGGCCCTTCGGGTGGGTCAACGGCATGCTCTGGTCTCCTCTGGGGACGGTGCCAAAGCCTCGCGCACCTGCGGCGGTGCCGTCATCCCGTCCGGGTGAACGTCAACCTTGTTGCGGCGGCCGCAACAGTGAAAGGATTGCCCGGAATGTGAACACCAGGAGACGCCGATAGGCACGGCAGCGAAACCACGACGGTTCCCGATCCCCGTGTTCGAGGGCATCATGCCGCTCGACCGGGCGCGCATCCCCGCGGATGTGCTGGCCGGGGTGACCCTGGCTGCGCTGGCCATCCCCGAGACGATGGGCTACACCAAGATCGCGGGCACGCCCGTGATCACCGGGCTCTACACGATCCTGCTGCCGCTGGCCGTGTTCGCGCTGTTCGGCTCGTCGCGCCACCTGGTGGTGGGCGCCGACTCGGCGTCCGCGGCGATCCTGGCCGCCGGCCTGGCCGGCATGGCCGCCACCGGCTCCGCCCAGTACGTCGCGCTGGCCGGCCTGGTCGCCCTGCTGGCGGCCCTCTACCTGATCGTGGCCCGGCTCGTGCACCTCGGATTCCTGGCCGACTTCCTCTCCCGCACGGTGCTGGTCGGTTTCCTGACCGGCGTTGGGATCCAGGTGGCCGCCGGCCAGGTGGGAGGCATGCTGGGCGTCGCCTCCGGCACCGGCGGCACGCTGCACAAGCTGTGGGGGACGCTCCAGAACGTTGGTGACACAAGCGGCTGGACGCTGGGCGTGTCGATCGGCGTGGCGGTCGTGATCCTGGGCACCAAGTACGTCGAGAGGATCGTGCCGGGCGCGCTGATCGCCGTGGTCGGCTCGATCGTGCTGAGCAAGGTGTTCGACTTCCAGAGCCACGGCGTGGCGGTGCTCGGACACGTCCCCGGCGGCCTGCCCAACCTCGGCCTGCCAAACGTCAACTGGGGCTCCGACGCGCCGGCGCTGGCCGCGACCGCGTTCTCGATCTTCATCGTGATCCTGGCCCAGAGCGCCGCCACCTCGCGCGCGTTCGCCGCCAAGTACGGCGACCGGTTCAGCGAGGATGTCGACCTGGTCGGCCTGGGCCTGGCCAGCGCGGCCGCCGGGGTGTCGGGCACCTTCGTGGTCAACGGCAGCCCCACAAAGACGCAGATGGTGGACGGTGCCGGCGGCCGCAGCCAGCTGGCATCGCTGACCTGTGCCGGTGTGGTGCTGGTGGTGCTGCTGTTCCTGACCAGGCCGCTCCAGTACATGCCCGAGGCGGTGCTGTCGACGGTGGTGTTCCTGATCGGGATCGAGCTGATCGCGGTCAAGAGCATGAACCAGATCTACCGGCTGCGACCCGACGAGTTCATCGTGGCCTCGATCACCGCGCTGGTGGTGGTGGTCGTGGGCGTCGAGCAGGGCATCCTGCTCGCGATCGTGCTCTCGATCCTGGACCACCTGCGCTTCAGCTACAAGCCCAACGATGCGGTGTTGGTGCGCGACGCCGACGGCGCGTGGAAGGAGCGGCCGCTCGAGGAGGCCGCACAGGCCGTGCCCGGCCTCGCCGTCTACCGCTTCGGCGCCAACCTCTACTACGCGAACGCGAACCGGTTCGCCGACCAGGTGCGCACGCTGTCGCTGGGCGGTGCCGGTGACGCCCCCCGCTGGATCTGCGTGGACGCCGAGGCGATCGACGACATCGACTACTCGGCGGCGCAGACCCTGCGGGAGACGCACGACCAGCTGGCGGCACGAGGGGTGCGGTTGGTGCTGGCCGAGGTCACCGCCCGGGTGCAGGCCGAGATGGGCCGGTTCGGGCTGACCGAGGTGTTCGGCGACGGCATCTACGAGGATCTACCGGCAGCCGTCACCGCCTTCCAGGCGGCCGGTCAGGCGCCGTCGACCGCCTGAGCGTGCGCGTGCAGCTCGGCCACCAGCGAGTCGTCGACCTCGCTCTTGGTGACCCGCCCGCTATCGCGGAGCACGCGGTCGAGCGCATCGATCTGGTCGGTCGGAGCGATCGCGATCACGCCGTATGACCCGGGCGGAAGCGTGTTTTGGATGGCGTCCGAGAGCTGCTTTGTGCGGCGGTTGCGCTTCGAGCGCACGCCCAGCCCGACGCCGCCGCCGACCAGCGCGCCGGCCAGCAGCGACGGCGGGAACAGGATGCCCACCGTCACCCCCGCCAGCGCACCCCATCCCACCGGTGCCTTGCCGGATTCCTCGGGCCCGCCGTCGACGCTGATCTTGCCGTCGTGGCGGCGGCGCACGACCGTCGCGCCGTGCACCTGCGCGGAGTCGTTGTCGACCAGCGACTGGATCCCCGCCAGCGCCTCGGCCGCCCCGCTGTCGTGGTCATATGAGCCGACGATCAGGATCGTGCCGGCGCGTCGTTCAGCGGTGTTCATGGCTTCCCTTCAGGTTCGACGTCGAGCACCAGGTCCGAGCGGGCGATCACTCGCACCGTCTGGCCGGGCGCGGCGCCGGTCGCGCAGTGGGCCGCCCAGATCGTTCCCAACAGCTTGATCTGCCCGTCCGGTCGGCACTCCGAGATGACGGTGCCGGTCTTGCCGATCAACGTCTCCGCTCCCACCCGTGCGCGGCGGCCCTTGACGGTGCTGTTCCAGTAGGCGATCTCGCCGATGAACAGCGCCAGCGCCACCACGAATCCGATCACGTTCCACGGCCCTGGCAGGAACAGCAGCAGCACGAAGGCGAGCAGGAGAAGCATGTCCGCCTCCGACCATAGCGGCTGGCGGTCGTTGCCCCTTCATCCAGATCGGAGGAGGCACGCGCGCGCGATTCGTGGAAACATCCGGGCCTCACACCCGAAAGGCGGATTCGATGGCGGTGCTGTCGCTCGCAAATTTGCTCTGGTCGTTGCTGATCCTGTTCTTCATGGTCGTCTACTTCATCATGCTGTACCAGGTGATCGTCGACCTCTTCCACCGCCACGACGTGTCGGGCCCGAAGAAGGCGGTCTGGTTCGTGTTCTGGCTGGTGGTTCCGATCATCAGCCTGATCAGCTACCTGTACGTCCACGGTGACGGCATCGCCCAGCGCACGTTCGACCGCACCGGGAAGGGCCAGGTGGCGCTCGATACCTACGATCGCCCGACCGATTACAACCGCAGCGCGGCCGCTCAGATCGAGCACAGCAAGCGGCTGCTGGAGGCGGGAGTGATCGGGCAGGAGGAGTACGACAAGCTGAAGGGCCACGCACTGGAGTACGGCGCGTAGGTGAGCTGATCGCGTGGCCCGCGCGGGTCGCAAACGCGTTTAGAGTCCGGGCTATGGGCTCGCCATGGTCACTCGGGTCGCGTGACTCGCTGCTCTCGGCGCGCTCGGCCGACAGCGTGCGCGGCCGTCCGGCCGACGCGCGGGAGCGGCGGATGCTGCTCGTCGTGGTGGTCGCCGCGCTGGCGGCGGTCTGCGTCAGGCGCCTCGTGTGACGGTCGCGAGCCGATTGGCGGAGCGGGTGCTGGTCGGCGACGGCGGCATGGGCTCGCTGCTCTCGCTCGAGCTGCCCGACCTGCGCTTCCCGGAAGAGGCGAACCTGGCCGCGCCGGAGGCGGTGCTGGCCGCGCACATGGGCTTCATCCGGGCCGGCGCCGACGTGATCCAGACCAACACCTACGGCGCCAACCCGGTCAAGCTGGGTGCGCACCGGTGCGAGCATCAGGCCGACGAGATCAACGCGGCCGGTGCGAAGATCGCCCGCGACGCGCGCGAGGTGGCGGGCCGCGACGTGCTGATCGCCGGATCGATCGGGCCGCTGGGGACGTCGGTCGAGGTGGTCGGCGGCACCAGCTCCAGCGGCGCCGGGCTGTACGGCCGCCAGGCGGCCGTGCTGGAGGGCCGCGGCGTCGATCTGATCGTGCTGGAGACGTTCACGTCGCTGGAGGAGCTGACGGTCGCGCTGGATGCGGTGCGCGCGCAGACGCACCTGCCGGTGATCGCGCAGATCACGGTCCAGGACGACGGCGAGACCGTCACCGGCACCGGCGGCGAGGAGGCCGCCCGGGTGCTGGGAGATCTGGGCGCGGCCGCGGTCGGGATCAACTGCAGCCTGGGGCCGCAGTCGGCGCTGGCCGGCCTGCGCGAGATGTGCCGCTCGGCGGCCACGCCGCTGACCGTGCAGCCCAACGTCGGCCTGCCCATGTACCGCGACGGCCGGGTGCTCTACCCGGACGCATCGGAGGCCTACGCCGCCGAGTTCGCCGCGCAGGCGGTGGCGCTCGGTGCGCGGCTGGTCGGCGGCTGCTGCGGCACCCAGCCCCACCACGTCGCGGCCATCCGGCGCGCCGTCGACGAGCACCTTCCCGCCCGCTACACGTTCCCGCGCCGCGAGCCGCCGCCGCCCCCGCCGGCCGCTCCTACAGCCGATGCGAGCCGCCTGGCCCGGCGGCTGGCGGCCGGGGAGTGGGTGGTGTCGGTCGAGCTGGATCCGCCCAAGGGCGGCAGCCTCGAACGGCTGCTGGGCACGGCGGCCGAGATCCATGCCGCGGGCGCCGTCGAGTTCTTCGACATCAACGACAACCCGATGGCGCGGGCGCGGATGAGCTCCCTGATGACCTCGACGCTGGTGCAGCAGCATCTGGGCGTGGAGACGATCCCGCACCTGACGCCGCGCGACACCACCGCCCGTGGCCTCGAATCGCAGCTGCTGGGGGCGCACGCCGGCGGGATCCGGAACCTGCTGGCGGTGACCGGCGACTACCCGCCGCCGGGCGATCACGGCGGCTCCGACGCCGCCTACCAGGTGGACGCGATCGGCCTGGTCGAGATCGTGTCGGCGCTGAACGGGGGCACCGACCGCGCCGGGAAGACCCTGGACGCGCCCACCGGCTTCTTCACCGGCGTCGCGGTCAACCCGACGGCCGACGACATCGAGGTCGAGCTGGATCGGTTCCGGCGCAAGGTGGAGGCGGGTGCGCGGTTCGCGATGACCCAGGTGCTGTTCGACCTGGAGCCGCTGCGGGCGATGCTGGAGATGCTGGGCGGGGCGTCGCCGATCCCGCTCCTGGTGGGGCTGTGGCCGATCACCAGCCACGCGCTGGCGCTGCGCCTGCACAACGAGGTGCCCGGCATCACCCTGCCGGACGCGGTGCTGGCGCGGTTCGCGGCCGCCGAGGCACAGGCGGCCCGGGAGGGCGTGGCGGTGGCGCGGCAGCTGCTGGCGGAGGCCCGCGAGCTCGTCGCCGGCGGCTACCTGGTGGCCCCGTTCGGCCAGCCGGAACGGGTGCTGGACGTGCTCGCGTAGGAGCGGGCCCGCCGGGGGATTCCGCCGAATCCCTGTGCTAGACTCAGATCGTGGCACCCGATCTCCTCACCTGACTGGCACGCGGCCGCGTGCCGCCCGTTTTCCGCCGTCCTGTTCGTCTGGAGATCCGTTCGTGACCACTGCACCCACCATCGCAATTCGCCGCCTCGCCGTCAGCCGCGCCATCGCGGTCACCGGCTACGAGGCCGGCTGGATTGCGCTCATGGTCGCGATCTATGCGCGCACCCATTCGACGGTCTGGATGTCGGCGGCGCTGTTCGCGGCGATCGCCAGCTCCAGCCTGGTTGCGCCCGTCGCCGGTGCTCTGGGCGACCGCTACGACCGCCGCCGGGTGATGATCGTCTCCGAGCTGGCTGCCGCTGCCTTCGCCGCGGCGATGGTGATCGCGCACGCGCCGTGGCTGCTGGTCGCACTGGCCGCACTGGTGGGGCTGGCCGAGGCGCCGTTCATGCCGGCGTCCAGCGCCGCCGTGCCGAATCTGGTCGCCGACGACCGCCTGGAGTGGGCGAACTCGACGCTGGCCGTCGGCCGAAACGTCGGCCAGCTGCTGGGACCGCTGGTCGGCGGGGTTGCGGCCGCGGCCGTCGGCTCGGCGGCCGTGTTCGGCATCTCCGCCGCCGGGTTCCTGATCTCGGGCGCGCTGGTTGCGTCGGTGTCGGGCCGGTTCTCGGGCAAGCGCGCCGAGCACCACGATCGCCAGCTGCGGGCCGGGTTCGTGTTCGTCTGGAACTCACCGGTGCTGCGCGGCATGACGGTGGCGTGGATGGTGCTGCTGTTCCTGCTCGGGCCGGTGCTGGTGGCCGAGCTGCCGCTGGCGCACGAGTTCGGCCAGGGCGCGGCCGGCTACGGCATGATCGCCGCCTGCTGGGGCGGCGGAGCGATCGCCGGCTCCTTCCTGGGTCGCGTGACCGGGCGCAGGTGGGAGAGCAGGACGATGATCTGGGGCTGCCTGCTGATCGGCGCAGGGTTCGCCGTCGTCAGCGGCGCGCCGGTGTTCGTGGTGGCGATGGCCGGCATGATCCTGGCAGGCGTCGCCGAGGGCGCGGTCAGCGTCGCCGAGCAGACCATCATCCAGCGCTGCACGCCGGACAGCGTCCGGTCGCGGGTCAACTCGGCCGGCGAGGCGGCCGCGATGGGCGCCTTCTCGCTGTCGTTCCCGGCCGCCGGGTTCGTCATCAACCTGCTCGGCGTGCGCGGCGCTTACCTCATGGCCGCGCTCGGCTGTGTGCTGGCGGCCGCGATTCTGGTGCCGGCGATGCGGGCGGCGCGGGCCACGGTCGTCACCGACCAGGGCCTGGTCGAGGAGCCGGTCGCGGCCTGAGCGGTCGCCGCGCGCGGTAGGCTCTTGCCATGCCGCGCTCGGCCGTTCGGCAAGGTGATGAGACGATCACCCCTCGCCAGTGGGTGGCTCGCCTGAACGGGCGCGACCTGGCACCGCCCGCGTCCGGCCCGCCGTCGGGTGTGGGGGTGGCGATGTTCCGGTTCCCGGGGCTGCCGGAGCGGCTGGTGCTGCCGCCGCTGGACGCCCACTACATCTCATTCACGCTGGCCGGCTCGCTGGTGATCGAGCGCGATCTGGGACGCGAGCTGGAGCGGGCCGGGTTCCGCCCCGGCATGTCGCTGATCCTTCCCGCCGGCCGCGAGAACGCCTGGCGCTGGAACCACGGCACCGACGAGCTGCACCTGTACGTCGCCCCGGCCTGGCTGGGCGAGGTTGCGCTCGGTGCGGGCGTCGCCGCGCCGCAGCTGATCGAGCGGTTCGCGTTCCAGGATCCCGTGCTCAGCTCGCTGGCGCGAGCGCTGATCGAGGAGCGGCGCCAGGCGGGCATCGGCGGCGCCCTCTACCGCCATGCGCTCGAGCAGGCGATCGGCCTGCGGCTGCTGCGCGAGCACTGCTCGGTCGCACCGATGCCACTCCGCGCCGGCCTGGCGCCGTCGCGGCTGCGGCGCGTGCGCGAGCTGGTCGACCAGCACCTGGACCGCGACCTCACGATCGAGGACATGGCGGATGCGGCCGGCCTCAGCCGCGCCCACTTCGCGCGCTCGTTCCGGACGGCCACCGGGCAGACGCCGTACGCCTACCTGCGGGCCGAGCGGATCGCGCGGGTGCGGACGCTGCTGACAGGCTCGTCGCACCCGATCGGGGACATCGCCGTCCTCACCGGCTTCCGGTCGCAGAGCCACCTGGCCCGCGTGTTCAGGAATGCGACCGGCCTGACGCCGGTCGAGTACCGGCGTCTGCGATAGCGCCAGCACGGATCGGACAATCGCGGCACGCGCGTGCCAGCGCACGGCAAACCCGGCCACGAAGATCCAGGGATGGATGCCGATCCGGTCAAGATGTGGGGAGACGAGGAGTACTTCGGGCTGGGGTACGAGTTCGACCCGGTCTGGTTCCTGTCCGACGAGGACAGGGCCCTGGAGCGGGAGATCATCGCCGCCTGCCACGACGTGATCCGGCCGCTGGCGATCGAGTGTGACAGGAGCGGCGCCTACCCGCGGGCGAGCGTCGATGAGATGGCCCGGCTGCGGCTGCTGGCGATGATCGCCCCGGAGCAGTACGGCTGCCGGGCGTCCAGCCACACCACCGTGCTGATGGCGACCGAGGCGATCGCCCGCTACGGCTGCCCGTCGACGGCCATCATCTTCATGATGCACCTGGTGGCGGTGGCCGGCCTGGCCTTTCGTGCGCATGGCAACGCCGAGATCGAGTCGTTGCTTCGCAGGATGGACCCGGAGGCCCTGATCGGCACCGCGTCCTACACCGACCCCGAGACCGGCGGCCACTTCTGGTATCCCAAGACCTCCAGCGCGGAGCGCGTGGCCGAGGGCTGGAAGGTGCGAAAGACCGGCGCCTTCACCACGTCCAGCGGCTACGCCGACTGGTACCTGACCCAGACCACCAGCCCTGACTTCGACGGAGACTACGCCGACCTCAGCGTGTTCCTGCTCTACCCGGACGAGGTGCAGGGCAGCCCCGGGCGGTGGGATGCGATGGGCATGCACGCGAACAACTCGGGGCCGGTCGAGATCGACGCCGTGATCCCCGAGAACCGGATCGTGGGCTGGCCGGGCGACGGGGCGCGCTCGAACGACGAGGCGATCGACCCGCTGGCGTTCCTGATGTACGCCGGCGCCTACAACGGCATCGCGCTGGCCTGCCTGGACGTCGCCCGGCGTCACGCGCTGCGGACGACGCACGCGCAGTACGGCCGCCGCATCGCCGACTACGCCACCTCGCAGGACAGCTACGGGCGCGCGCTCTGCGAGGCGCAGGCCTCGCGGCTGTTCGCCTACGGGCTGGCGCGTGCGCTTGACGATGCGACCGACGGCGGCGACTGGACGATGTACGCCCAGCATCCGGACGCGGCGCCGCGGGCGGCGTTCACGTCGTGGGGCCTCGAGGCGAAGGTGCTGGCCGCCGGGCTGGCGGCGCGGGTGTCCGACTCGATGCTGCAGCTCTGCGGAGGCCGCGGCTACACGCGTGCGGCCGAGATCGAGCGGCTCGTGCGCGACGCCAAGGCGGGCTGGGTGATGGCGCCCTCGAACGAGGTCTCGCAGCAGATCGTGGGGCGCTGGGCGCTGTTCGGCGCCGACTCGGTCGACTGGTGGAACCAGAAGGTCGACGAGCGCGCGCTCCACAACGAGCTGGGCAAGATGGACGACGAACAGAAGCGGCGGCTGGTCACCGAGCTCGGCGCCGAGCTCGCCCAGACCGGCGCCTGACGAGAGGAGAGGACGCTGTGGACACGATCCTGCCGCCCCGGTCAGAGGACGTGACGTTCGATCCGCCGGTGCTCGGCCACCTGGGAATGAAGCCGGAACTGGTCGTCCGCGAGCCGACCGACGAGCGGGTCTGGATCGAGATCGAGCCCAGCGTCTGGTTCCGGCCGCTCTTCTTCGACATGAACAACGGCGCGCACGGCGAGGTGCTGCGCGTGCGCAAGGGCGGGGTGCTCAGCCGCCACCGCCACCCATCGCCCGTCCACGGCTTCGTGCTGAAGGGCAGCTGGCGATACCGCGAGCACACCTGGACGGCGACCGCCGGCAGCTACGTGTTCGAGCCCCCCGGCGAGGTGCACACGCTCACGGTCGACGACGACTGTCCTGAGATGCAGACCATGTTCGTGATCTGCGGAGCGGTGCTGTACATCGACGACGACGACAAGGTCGTCCACGTCGAGGACAACATCGGCCTGATCGAGCTGTGCCGAACGACGTATCAGGCGTCCGGGCTGGGCGCCGATTACGTCGATCAGTTCATTCGCTGAGGCGCGGGCGAGGGGCTGATCCTGGCCGGAGCTCACGAGCCTGCGCTCCGGTCGCAATGCACCTGGATCGGCCGGGCACTATTCTCACGGCTACGAGATCATCTCAACGCGGGCGAAATACCCGGAAAGGGGGGCGGTTGTGAGTACTTTGACTGGAGGAGGACAGATGACCGGCTACGCGGTGATCAATCCGGCCACGGGGGAGCAGGTCAAGACATTCCCGACCATCACGGACGAGGAGCTCGCGGCTGCCATCAAGCTGGCGCACGAGACCCATCAGCGGTGGGCCCGCACGACCAGCGTGGAGGAGCGCGCCGCGCTCGTGCGCCGCGTCGGCGAGCTGCACGGCGAGCGGCGCGAGGAGCTGGCCGCCATCACCGTCCGCGAGATGGGCAAGCCCACCGAGCAGGCGCTGGGCGAGATCGATTTCTGCGCCGACATCTACGGGTACTACGCAGACAACGGCCCCGACCTGATGAAGGACGAGCCGATCAAGCTGCTGGCCGGCGAGGGCTCCGCGATCATCCGGCGCAGCTCGCTGGGCGTGATCCTCGGGATCATGCCGTGGAACTTCCCGACCTACCAGGTGGCGCGCTTCGGCGGGCCGAACATGATCATCGGCAACACGGTGCTGCTGAAGCACGCGCCGCAGTGCCCCGAGACGGCGGCGGCGCTGCAGGCGATCTACCTCGACGCCGGCTTCCCCGAGGGCGCCTACGTCAACATCTACGCCACCAACGATCAGATCGCCGACGTGATCGCCGATCCGCGCGTGCAGGGCGTGTCCGTGACCGGCTCGGAGCGGGCCGGTGCGGCCGTCGCCGAGATCGCCGGACGCAACCTGAAGAAGGTTGTGCTGGAGCTGGGCGGATCCGATCCGTTCATCCTGCTCAGCACCGATGACCTCGACGCCACCGTCGAGTCGGCGGTGAACGCCCGGCTCGACAACGCCGGCCAGTCGTGCAACGCGGCCAAGCGGTTCGTGGTGATCGACGAGCTGTACGAGCCGTTCCTGGAGAAGTTCACCGCCGCCATGTCGGAGTGGAAGCCGGGCGACCCGTCCGCCGACGGCACCGCGCTCGGCCCGCTGTCGTCGAGCACGGCCGCCGATCGGCTGCAGGACCAGCTCGACCGGGCGATCAAGGGCGGCGCCAAGGTCGTCGTCGGCGAACAGCGCGACGGGAACTTCTTCGCGCCGATGGTGCTGACCGACGTCAGCCCCGACAACGACGCCTACCGCGAGGAGCTGTTCGGGCCGGTCGCGGTCGTGTACAAGGTCGGCTCGGAGGAGGAGGCCGTCAAGCTCGCCAACGACACCCCGTTCGGGCTGGGCTCCTACCTGTTCACGACCGACCCCGAGCAGGCCGATCGTGTGGCGAACGAGATCGACGCCGGGATGGTGTACGTCAACATCGTCGGCGCGGACGGCGCCGAGCTGCCGTTCGGCGGCGTCAAGCGCTCCGGCTCGGGACGTGAGCTGGGCAAGTACGGCGCGGACGAGTTCGTCAACAAGAAGCTGATCCGGGTCGGCTGACCCCGAACGGCGTGCCGGCTGGGCGGGGAAGGCGCTTCCCCGCCCAGCGCGGCGCACTGCCGTCAGATCCCCTCGGTAGCCTCGATCTCCCCGGCATCGACGGCTTCCCTCAGCCGGCGGTGGTCGCGCTCGTTCTGATCGGCGTAGAGGGAGGAGAACCGCGCGATCGCCCGGTCGAAGCTGCGGCCCTTGCCGAGGTATGCGGCGATCGCCAGCCGGTCGCCCGACCGGGCGTGGGATCGGGCCAGTGACCAGGCGCAGGCCCGGGTGTAGGTGAGCAGGCGGCGCTCCGTCATGCGTGACAGGTCGGCCGAGGCCTTCCAGTCCCACAGCTGGCGCACGTAGAAGTCGCGGTCGACGCCCTCCAGATCGGGGCTGCGCTGCCAGCTCAGGAAGATGTCGGTCGCCGCCTGCATCATCCGCTGGCCGCGCACCACCCGCTCGCCGTGGGTGGCGTACTCGCTCCGGCCCAGGTACGGCTCGAGCACCGACGACTGGGCCTCCTTGGCCTGGAGCATGACGGCGTCCTGCCCGCCACGGCCGACCAGCAGGATCACCCATGCCCGGGTGCCGACGCTGCCGATTCCGACCACCTTGCGGGCCATGTCAGCCACCTCGTAGGAGCGGACGAGGTGCTGGCGATCGGCGTGGAGCCCGTCGATGTACTGCTCCAGCAGGCCCAGCACGTACGCCCGGCGCTCGTGGGGGCCGGCCTGGTAGAGCTCGTGCAGCGGCGTCAGCAGTGGCGGGACGCTCACGAATCGCAGCTTCCCGTCGACCAGTTCGGTCAGCTTCTGGACGGCCCGGGCGCTGGTCTTTCGCCGCCCTTTCTGGAAGGTGCGGATGAACAGCTGGTGGCCGTCGGCGTCGAGCCTGGTGCCGAAGCGGGCGGTCAGCTCGTCGGCGTCGAGGCGCTCGTACCAGGCATCGAGGAAGCTCTCGCGGGCGAACTCGCGCATCCCTTGGCGGTACTCGCACACCGCCCGCTCGACGATCAGCCGTCGCCGGCGGGCCGGCAGGTCGATGTCGCGGCCGGCGATCTCGATGCTGGCGGCCATCCGCTTCACGTCCCACTCCCAGGGGCCGGGCAGCGTCTCGTCGAAGTCGTTCGGCCCGAACACGAGCCGGCGATCCGGCGCCGCGAACCCGCCGAAGTTCGAGATGTGCGCGTCGCCGCAGGCCTGCACCACCAGGCCGGAGCTGGGGGTGCCGGCCAGGTCGGCCGCCATCACCGCGGCCGCGCCGCGGAAGAACGTGAACGGCGTGGCCAGCATCCGCCCGTACCGGATCGGCACCAGCTCGGCCAGCCGCGACTCCGTCTGGCGATGCAGCGTCTGCACGGGGTCGGGCCGCGTGCGTGCCGGCGCCCAGGCGGCGTGGCTTCTACGTGGCGCGCCGCCTCGTGCCTCACGGCCGCGCTCGGCGTCCTCGCCGTTTTCGAGGCGGGCGACCCGGTCTGCTGGGCTGGTCACAGCCAGGACGGTAGACGGTTCTCCCGTGAGGCTCTGACTGTGATTGCGGTCACCTGTCCGAAACCGGTCTCGCCCAGGGCCGTAATAGGGGGATCGCAGCGCCTCGGGTGGTCGGGCGGCTCACCGCGATCGGCTGTGTACCCATCGGAAAAGGGAGGACGACCCATGCTGGAAGATGCTTCCACCACCACCAACGACGGCCGTGCGGCCAGCCCCGCCGAGCAGGATCTGGACGGGCACTGGAACCGGGTGATCGGCCGCCGCGCATTCCTTCGTGGCGCCGGCGTGGCCGGTGCAACCGCGCTGGCAGGTTCGGGTTTGCTGGCCGCCGGGGCCGCGGCCAGCGTCGACACCCCCACCGCGGGCGACATCGCGATCCTGCGGTTCCTCTGCGCGGCGGAGATCCTCGAGACCGACCTCTGGGAGCAGTACGAGGAGCTCGGCGGGGTCAACGGCGGCAACAGCTCCTACATGCTCGCACTCGAGAACCTCGACGGCGACATGCCCCAGTACATCAGCGACAACACCGACGACGAGCGCAGCCACGCGGCGTTCCTGAACGCGTACCTGCATTCGCAGGGGGCGATGCCCGTAAACCTCGACCGCTTCCGCACGCTGCCCAGCAGCAAGGCCACCGGCGCGAAGCAGATCGGCCGGCTGACCAACCTGATGTCGCTGAACGTCGACACCAGCTGGTACACCCGCTACCGCAGCACCAAGAACCCCGACTTCGGGGCCAGCTTCCCGCAGGCGGTGCACATCCACAACCAGCCTGCGATCCCGCTGAACAACCAGGACACACCGCCCGGCACCGGCCAGCCGGTGCCGCCGACCACCAGGCACGCGCGCCGCATGCAGGCGATCGCCAACGCGGCCGGGTTCCACTTCGCGATGATCGAGCAGGGTGGCTCCAGCCTCTACACCACGATGAGCCTGAAGGCCTCGTCGCTGGAGGTGCTGCGCATCATCGTCTCGATCGGCGGGGTCGAGGTCGACCACTTCGCGGTCTGGCACGACAAGGCCGGCAACGCCGTGGCGCAGCCGCTGGCCGGCGTGACCGACCCCGAGACCGGAACCCACTTCCCTGACCTGAACGCGCGCGACAGCGAGCTGTTCCAGACCAACCTGATCTTCCCGGAGCCCTGCGACTTCCTGGACAAGGGGCTTCCGGCCTGCTCCGTGATCCGACCCTCCACGACGCAGAACTCGGGCGCCGTCGCGGCGGTGCGCGCGCTCACCGCCGACAACCTGTTCCAGGGGCAGACGCCGGCCTTCTTCCGGACGCTGATGCGCCTGGCCCAGGCTGCCGACGCCGCACACCGCACCCGCGTGTAGGCGAGGTTCCGTCCGCGTCGCGCTCCCGAGGCGCGGCGCGGGCGGTGTGGTTCGCACCACTGTTTTGGGGGGATACCCGTACCGTCGGGCGGCCCCAGCCTTCTACCATTCATGGCATGAACACGGCCACCAACAGACAACGGCTCGCCAACTTCATCGACCTGGCTCTGACCCCCTGGACACTGTACGGACGACCGATGGCGACCGTGCCCATCCCCCGCAGCGTGCTTGCCACCTGCGGCGAGGAGATGCACGCTCTGGCGGACGCCCTGCGCGACGAGCGTCGTGCCGTGGATGCCGGGACGCTGCGGGAACTCCGGCAGGTGCTGACGAACGGAGCCTCGTCGCCGCTGTACGACGGCAGCCACCCGATTCGCGCGCTGCACACGCTGGTCGCGATCGAGTCGCGCTTCGGCGACGCCACGGCGTGCGCAGCCTAGCCGCGCGCGCCGGTCACCTTCGACGGAGGCGCGAGGGCCGACCTAGGATGCGAACCTGATGCTGGAAAGCCTGGCTCATACGATCCTGCGCCATCGCAAGCTGGTCGTGGTGGTCTGGGTGGTCCTGACCGCGATCGGCGGATTCGCAGCCCCGAAGGCCGCCAACCGGCTGCTGACGACCTTCTCGATCCCCAGCTCGCAATCCTACCAGCACAACCAGCGGATCGTCCAGACGTTCGGCAACGGCGACCAGAACCCGATGGTGCTGGTGTTCCACGACGCGGCCGGCGACGTCACCCAGGCCCCGGGCATGCAGGGCGCCCTCGATGCTGCGCTGAAGCAGAATCCCGGCGCCCGCATCAGCTCCTACTTCACCACCGGCGCCGACTCGCACGTGTACGTCTCCAAGGACGGCCACACCATGTTCGCGGCCATCTACCCGGTGGGTGCCAACGGCTTCGGCTCGGGCGGCACCATCGCGGCCACCCAGCAGGCGATCGCCGCGAACGCCCCGTCCGGGGTGCAGGCATCGGTCAGCGGCCTGGACGCGCTGGAGCAGGCCGCCGGCAACGGCGCCAGCGGTGGCCCCAGCATCCTGGTCGAGGTCGCGATCGGCGCGCTCGGCGCGCTGATCATCCTGTTGTTCGTGTTCGGCACGCTGCCGGCGGTGGCGATGCCCCTGATCGTCGCGATGGCGTCGATCCTGAACACCTTCACCCTGATCCTGCTGCTCACCTACGTCACCGACGTGTCGGTGATCGTGGAGTTCCTGGTGGCGCTGGTCGGCCTCGGCGTCGCCATCGACTACTCGCTCCTGTTCATCTTCCGCTTCCGCGAGGAGCTGGCCGCCGGCCGGTCCTCCGAGCACGCACTGGTCGAGACCATGATCCACGCCGGCAAGTCGGTGGTGGTATCGGGCTCGACGGTCGGCATCGGGCTGCTGAGCATGGTGATCCTGCCGATCCCGTTCATCCGTTCGATCGGCGTGGCGGGGCTGCTGATCCCGATCGTCTCGGTGATCGCCGCCTGCACGCTGCTGCCGGCCATGCTGGCGATCATCGGCACCGGTATCAACCGGGTGCGGGTGATGCCGCGCCGCTTCATCTCGCAGGCCGACCCGGACGTCGGCCCGTGGGCGCGGTGGGCGCGCCTGGTCACCCACCATGCGGGCGTGATGGCCACGCTCGGCATCGCCATCGTGGTGGTCGTCATGATCCCCGCGATCTCGCTGAGCCCCGGCGACGCGCTGGCCAAGAACATGCCGGGAAGCGGGCCGGCCATCACCGGGCGCGACCAGCTCGCCGCCGCCGGCATCCCCGCGGGTGCGCTCTCGCCGATCGCGATCACGGTGCAGGGTGCCACTCCGGGACAGATCCCGCCGATCGTCGCGGCGGTCGGGAAGTCGCAGGGCATCGCCGGCGCTTCGGCGCCGCAGGGGTGGAGCCGGAACGGCCTCACCGTGATCGAGGCCGTGCCCGCGACCGACTCCGCCAGCTCAGACGCCTACGGCGCGATCGCCACGCTCGAGAACACCACGCTGCCTGGGCTGGAACGGCAGCTGGGTGGCGGTGTCAGCCTCGGTACCGCCGGTGGGCCGCCGCAGTCGCGCGACTTCGAGCACACCGTCTACGACAACTTCCCGTACCTGCTGCTGTTCGTGGTGGTGCTCACCTACCTGCTGCTCGCGCGCGCGTTCCGCTCGCTCGTGCTGGCTCTGAAGGCCGTGATCCTGAACCTGATCTCGCTGACGGCTGCCTACGGGATCATCGTGTTCATCTTCCAGCAGGGCCACGGCAGCAAGCCGATCTGGAACATCGACCCCACCGGCGTGATCATCTCGTGGATCCCGCTGATGATCTTCGCGTTCCTGTACGGCATCTCGATGGACTACGAAGTGTTCATGCTGACCCGCATGCGCGAGATCTACGACGACGTCGGCAACACCAATCGCGCCATCGAGCTCGGTCTCGCCCGCACCGGCAAGCTGGTGACCAGCGCCGCCCTGATCCTGATGTTCTCGTTCCTGGTGCTGTCCAGCAGCCCCGGCGTGGACGTGAAGCAGTTCGGCATCGGCCTGGCGGCCGGCATCATCTTCGATGCGACCGTGATCCGCGCGCTGCTGGTGCCGTCGCTGATGCGGTTGATGGGCGAGTGGAACTGGTGGATGCCGCGGCCGGCGGCACGGTTGCTGTTTCTGCATCCCGACGAGCCGGCCGGCGCCACCGAGTCCTGACCGGGTGAGCTGCGGGCGCTAAGCGCGACGTCGTCCCGCGCCGACAGACTACGCACATGGCGGTGATCGCACCCAAGCCCTTCTACCACCCGGCCCGCTACCTGCCGCGGTTCCACTGGGAGCTGCTGGCCTGCGGCGCCCGCGGCCACGTGCTGGTCGGCACCGACGTCCGCCAGGTGACCGAACAGGACGGCGTGATCGTGCGCGAGATAGACGGGGTGCGCTGGCACCGCTGCCTGCGCTGCGACGCCTGGGTACCGCTGGCGCCTCCGGTGGCGCCGGAGCGCGACCGGGTGCCTGCTCACGCCGAGATCGAGCTGCCGCCGCGGGGCCGGGCGATGCGCGACCTGATCGTGCTGCGGCTGATCGCGATCGACCGCTTCGTCCACTTCGTCGTGCTGGCGGCGCTGGCGGGCGCGGTGCTCGTGTTCGCGAACGACCAGGCTCACCTGCGCCGCCTCTACGACACGGCGCTGCGGGCGATCGAGGGCGTCAACAACGGGCCGCTGCCCCGGCACCACGGCCTGCTGGGAGAGGTCGACCGGCTGTTTCACGCCGACTCGAACACGCTCTACCTGATCGCCGGCGGGCTGGGCCTGTACGCGCTGGTGGAGGGGGTGGAGGCGGTCGGACTGTGGCTGATGAAGCGCTGGGCCGAGTACCTGACGTTCATCGCCACCGGCGCCCTCCTGCCGTACGAGCTGAGCGAGCTGGTGAGCGGGCCTAGCGTGCTGAAGGTGGGAGCGACCGTGATCAACCTGGCCGTGCTCGGCTACCTGTTGTTCTCGAAGCGGCTGTTCGGGGTGCGCGGCGGCGTCGCGGAGGAGGAACGGATCCGCTACTCCGAGTGCGGGTGGGACGCGCTCGAGCGATCCACGCCGGAGCTGATCGCGGGCGGCGCCGGAGGCGGCCGGCTGCGGCGTCATCGGCAGCGCTAGGTGTAGGACCTATGAGCCTGCGAGACGGCGTCGCGTCTCATCCCCCGCCAGCACCGCCAGGATCGCGAACACGCAGGCGGCGAGCGCCAGGGACGTGAGCGTGCCGCCGAGCAGCGCCAGCGCGAGGATGGCAACGGTGGCGACCACGCGCTTGCGGCTGACGTTGTGGATCATGCGCAGCCGAAACAGGGTGTGGCCGACCAGGTAGAGCGCCGGGCCGCCCAGGATCACCGCAAGCTCCGCGCCTGACGGAGACGCACCGGGATGTGCGATCACGAGCTCGTCCCCCACGGCGACGACGATGATGCCGGCCACGATCGGAATGTGCAGGTAGGTGTAGGCGTCCCGCGCGAGCCTGCCGCTGTCATCGGACCGCGACAGGGTCCGCTGCGCGCGCCATCCGACCTCGTCGAAGTACAGCCACCACAGCGCAGCGGACGTCCCGAACGCCACCATCAGCGCCGTCCCGTTCGCGAAGTCCAGCACCAGCGACGATGCGGTGGCGCCGGTGACGACGATCGACTCGCCCAGCGCGATGATGATGAACAGCTGGAACCGCTCCGCGAAGTGTGCCGCCTCGATCTCCCACTCGCTGGTTCCGGAGCGCCCCAGCCGGGGCGTCCAGTAGCCGACGAACGGCGCCACGTAGTCGACCGCCAGCGCCGCGATCCACAGCCACGTGCGGACGCCCGACGGCGCGAACCCGCCGGCCAGCCACAGCACCCCCGAGACCACGCTCCAGGCCAGGATCCGGCGGAACACGATGTAGAAGGGGTTGCCGCGCGGCGTGGCGTAGACGTTGAAGGCGTTTCGCACCACCTGCAGCAGGACGTAGGAGCAGGCGAACAGCGGCGCCAGCCTGCCGAAGGTCTCGGGGATGGCGACCGCCATCAGCAGGCTGGATGCCATCACCACCAGCAGCACCAGTCGCACCAGCACCGACTCGGGATCGAACCAGTTGGTCATCCAGGTCGTGTAGATCCAGGCCCACCACACAACCAGCAGCAGGAACAGCGTCTGCAGCGCGCCGTGCAGCGTCAGGTGGTGCAGCAGCAGGTGGCTGAGCTGCGTCACCGCGAACACGAAGACCAGGTCGAAGAACAGCTCCAGCCAGGTCGCCCGTTGCTCCTCGCCGGTCTTCTGGCGGAAGTGGCGTGAGCTGCTCACCCGCCGGACCATACCCATCGACGGGCCCGGCCGGTCGGGACTGCGCGGCGTGTACCGTCCTTTCGCAGAATGTGGCGAAGCGTGGCACTGATTATGGTGGCCCTTGCTGCCGTGGCGGCGGGATGCGGCCTGGGCGGTAGTCGCGGGGCCGGCTCGACCGGCGGCGCGGCGACCGTCGGGAGCACCTCGGCCGGCCCTCCCTACCACTCGGTGGTGGTTCGGGGCACCCGCACGTTCTCGACCGACGACCTGGCTGTGCCGCTGACGGTGCACTGCCCGCAGGCCGGGCCGGGTGGCTTCACCCAGGTGCTGACCGAGCCGTGGAAGGCCGGCATGAACGGGATCTACCACGGCACCAACGGCAGCGGGATGGTGTTCGCCGTGGACGACTCCGGCACGGTTCGGATCAGCTGCTGAACCGATTTTCGGTTCGTGGCGAACGCGGGGTGCAAAACGGGGGAGCACCCCGCTTCCTCGGGCCTCGATGGGGAGGGACCGTCGGAATTTCGTGAAGAAGGCGGGCACTGCGGTCACTGGTGTCGCAGCGCTGGGTGTGGCGGGAGCCGCACCTGCGAACGCCGAACCGGAAGCCGAGGTGACCGAGCCCTCGGCGGCCGTGCCGTCCGAGACGCTGGTGGCGTATGTGCGACACGTGACAGCGGTGAGGTGACGGTGGCGTCGAGAACCGGTGAGACGACGTATCGGGACAAGGCGCTGATCAAGCGCCTGGTCAAGGCCGCTCGCTCGTCGGAGGAGGTGGTCTAGGTGTCGTCCCTCCGAGAAGCACCCGAGATCTCCAAGGACCCGGTTGCTGACAACACCGACGTGTATGCGTTCGTCAGCCCGACCGGCCCGACACTGTCACGATCATCACCAACTACATCCCGCTGGAAGGACCGGCGGGAGGCCCGAACTTCTTCGAGTTCGGCGACGACGTGCGGTATTCGATCTACATCGACGTGCTCGCTCAGGACATCTTCACCGCCGGCCGTGTGCCTGACGACGAGGATCAGCCGGGTGGTCTTGACTGGCGACAGCTGACCGAGCTGACGGCTGCCGCGCTCGCCTGTGGCGGCTGTGGCGGCTGTGGCATCGCGATCTATGACCCGGAGCAGGATCCCGATGGCACGGAGGCGAGCCGCATCGTCCAGTACGTGGCCGACGTCGCCTGTTCGCCCGGAACCTTGTCGGGCTGAAGCGTGCCGTGTCGCGGTCTCGCGAGTCCACAACGGCTGATAGTTCGACTTGCTACACAGTCCAACGTATTTGCGGACCAAGCCTTTACAGTCGGCCGAACCTGGCGTAGCCTCCGCTCGGCAAAGCTCCAAAGGGGGAACTATGAGACGAACGGCACTCACGTTCGCACTTGCCATCGCTGCGCTGCTGGCGCTCTCCGGCACAGCATCCGCCGCGACCTGGCACGTGTGGCCTGGGCATTCGATCCAGCGCACGATCCGGCACGCGTCGCCCGGCGACACGATCATCGTGCACCGCGGCGTGTACCACCAGAACCTGACCATTCGCAAGAGCCATCTGACGCTGATCGGTCGCCACGCCGTGCTGACTCAGCCTGCTCACCCGCGCGGCTTCTGCGCGCAGGTGTCTGCGCCCGAGGTGGACGGGATCTGCGTGCTCGGCCAGGTCGACGCGAGCTTCAACCCGCTGCGACCGACGGTCGGCACCACCATCCGCGGTTTCACGGTGAGGGGCTTCCACGGCGACGGCATCTTCATGTTCAATGTCGCCAACTCCCGGATCGTGGGCAACGTGGCGGCGCACAACTCCGGGTACGGCATCGCCGGTTTCGTGCAGCATGGCGGCGCCTACCTGTGGAACCGCAGCCACGACAACGCGGAGCCCGGGCTGTATCTTGGCGATTCGCCCAACGCCGACTACGTGATTGCCCACAACTCGGTGTATCGCAACCAGTACGGCGTGTTCATCCGCCATTCCGCGCACGGCCGAGTCCACGACAACAGGTCGTGGGGCAACTGCGTGGGCATGTTCCTGCTGGACGACGGCCAGCCGGGCGGCCTCCACAACATGACGCTGTGGAACAACCGCTCGTGGGCCAACGACAAGGCCTGCGCCGCGGACGACGAGGGCTCACCGCCCCTGTCGGGCATCGGCGTGCTGCTGGTGGGCGCTCGCCGGACGCTGGTCACCCACAACTGGATCACCGGCAACCAGCCGGGCGGCGAATCGTTCATCTCCGCCGGACTGGTGCTGGTGTCGGCCAAGATCGGTGGCGGTAGTGGCTTCGATCCACGCCACGACACCATCTCCAACAACACCATCACGGGCAACTCGCCGCTGGACATCTTCTATGACCAGTCCGGCAGCGACGTTCACTTCCCAGGCAACACCTGCAACGCGTCGCAGCCGTCCTGGATCTGCAACTGAGCTGAAACGGCTGGGGCACCGGGTGAGCCCGGTGCCCCAGCCTGCCGCTGGTGCGCACCGGCTCTGCCGCGCGGCATGCGAGCGTTTTGGGGATACTCAAGCGTATGCTCGTGGCGCACCGGCAGGATCAAGGCCAGCGGGCGACGCTTTGACGTCAGCCCTGATCCCGCGTGAGGAGTACGCCGCGCTGGAGCGTTGGGTGTACCTGAATCAGGCGTCGCTTGGCCTGGTTCCGCGCCGTTCGACGAGAGCGATGGTCGATTTCCTGGTCGATGTGGCGCAGTACGGCAACGTGCGGCTCTCGGACGCCACCGAGGAGCGGATTCTGGATGACCTCCGCGAGGCCGCCGCCGCGTTGTTCGACGCGCCGCTGCGGTCGGTGGCGGTGGTGGGAGGAGCCAGTGAGGCGCTCGGCCAGCTCGCGATCCTGACAGCGAAGGCCGGCGGCGAGGCCCTGCTCGTGGCGTCCGATTTCCCCAGCGTGACCTACCCGTGGCTTGTCGCCCGCGAGCGGTTCGGCACCGTTGTCAGGTGGGTCGAGGACAGTCCACGACAGGACCTCACGTCAGCTCTTGTCGACGGCATTCACAGCGGCACCACCGCCGTGTGTTTCAGTGCCGTTCAGTACGCCACCGGTTCGCTGGTCGACGTCGGCGAGGTCGTTCGGCGTGCTCACGAGGTCGGGGCGCGCGTCATCGTCGACGTCACGCAGATGGCTGGAGCGATGCCAGTGAGCATGCGTTCGTGGTCTGCTGATGCGCTCGTGTGCAGCGGGTACAAATGGCTGTCGACGCACGGCGGCGTCGCGCTGCTGGTTGTGGCCGACGAGTTGCGAGAGTGCGTGCCGCCGATCGTTGGCTGGAAAGGCACCGAGCGCCCCTTCCAGTTCGATCCCACGACGCTGGCGCTCGCAACCGACGCGCGACGGTTCGAGCTCTCAACGATCGCCTACAGCTCGGCCGCCGGTTTGAGCACCTCGATCGAGCTGTTGTCCGAAGTCGGCTTTGCGGCGCTCACCGGACATGCCGGAGCGCTCGCGCGCGAACTCATGGCCGCGACGACGCCACACGGCTGGACGCCATTCCGGGATCTCGACGCGCCCGGGGCGAGCCATCACATCGTCTCGCTGCGTCATCCCACCCTGGCTGCGCCGGCGATCCAGGCCCGGCTCGCCGAAGAGCATCACATCGTGGTCAGCTCGAGAGGGGGCGGGATCCGCGTGTCCCTTCACGCCTACAACGACAGCGCCGACATCGACGCGCTCGCCGACGCCATGGGCAAGGCCAGCCGATAGTCGCGCCGTGGACGCGTTCCGGTACCGCTTGCTGGTCTGACAACCCTCGGTCCGGAGCGTCACATATCGCACGCCGGGTTCGGTTGACAGGACACATAAACGGTCTATACGTTATGCGGCGCCCATCCTCGATAAGGAGCCTCCGGTGTCGGGATCCACGTTTCGCGTTGGCATGACCGTTCGTGCGGCACTTGCGGTGACCCTGATCGCGCTGGCGGTAGGAGTGGCCGGAGTGCGCGCTGCCACCGCGGGGTGGCAGGGGGAGTCGATCATCTCCTCGCACGCGACGGGTGATGGGTGGGAGCCGGCGATCGCCGCCGACCCATCGTCGCCATACGTCTACACCGCCTGGATGCAGTACTCGGGCCCCAGCATCACCATCAGCATGCGCACCTCGACCGACGGCGGGTCGACCTGGGGCGCGGTCAAGCCGCTGTGCGCGAGTTGCGGGAAGGGGCAGTACGACATCACCCTGGCGACGTCGAGCACCGGCGCCGTGTACGCGACGTTCATGCAGGGGAACCACATCTCGTTCACTCGCTCGACCGATCACGCGGCCACCTGGTCGACGCCGATCAAGATCTCCGCCGGCACGTGGGGTGACAAGCCGTGGATGACCACCAGTGCCAATGGTCAGGACATCTACGTGATGTGGGCGTCACACGGCAACATCGACGCCACCTCGTCGCACGATGCGGGTCTCACGTTCTCGACGCCGGTCCAGATCACGAACGAGTCGAACATCTACTACTACCCGAACGGTGGCACGGTGCTCTCGAACGGGACGGCCGTGATGGTCGCGTCGGAGTATCCCGAGAAGGGCAACAGCACAAAGCTCACCGGGCCCATCAACATCGTCGCGTTCCGTTCCACCAACTTCGGTGGCAGCTGGCAGCGAACGGTGGCGGATACGCTCAACACGGGGGCAACCTTCGCGACCTCGTCGGTTACCACGGTCGCCTCGGACGCCTCCGGTAACCTGGTGCTCCTGTACAGCGGCTCGACCAGCGTGGGCGCAAACGGCAAGGTGTACGTGCGTCGCTCGACCGACTCCGGTGCCACCTGGAGCGCGCGGGTTGAGATGACCACCTCAGCGGGCGGCGCCGACGCCACCCAGGTGGCCGCCGCCGGCAAGGCTGCTGGTCAGTTCGTGATCACGTGGATGGACAACCGCGGCGGCGGCTTTAACGTCTGGGAGCGGCAGTCCACCGACGGCGGCGCCACCTGGACCGCCGATGCGAAGGTGTCGGATGCGACCTCCGGCGCGTCCTACAAGACAACGGCCGGCTTCGGCACTCCATATGGCGACTACGACACGGTGGCGATCAACTCCGCCGGCAAGGCCGTGGCCGTCATGGGCGAAGGCGACACCGGCCAGGTGCACGGCGATATCTGGGCGAACCGACAGAACTGAGTGCCCTCAACCGGTCTGGGGAGGCAAGGCAAGATGCTGCAGAGACGATCGTTGCTGGTGGGAATCGTGGTCGTGGTGGTGGTCGTGGCGGCAGCCCTGATCATCGGGCTGGGGCGCAGCAGTGAGGAGCACGAAGGAAAGGGCGATCCGGACAAGGACGTGGCGGGGGCGCGGATCGCAGCCTTCCATGGCACCGTTCGTCAGCTGAGGGTGCAGGCCGCGGCGACGCCGACCGGATTCGACTCGGAGCGTCTGTGGGGAACCGGTGATGACTGGGAGCCCGCGATCGCGGTCGATCCCAGCTCGTCGTACGTCTACCAGGCGACCACGCGCTACGGCGGGCCGAAGGCCTGCGCCTCGTGTTCGGATCCGGCCATCATCGTGCGCGCCTCGAGCGACGGCGGGGCCACGTGGGGCCCCGACGCGTACATCTGCGCGTGCAAGAACGTGAAGGCGCAGAACGATCCGCAGCTGGCCGTTGCCAGCGACGGCACGTTGTATGCCGCGTGGCTGAACGACTACCAGCCGGGCGTGGTGTTCTCGAAGTCGACCAATCACGGGGCTACATGGTCGACGCCCAAGTCGGTTGAAGGGAAGTCGCTCAGCTTCAGCGACAAGCCGATCATGGCGATATCGCCGACCGGCAAGGACGTCTACATCGCCTTCAACGCGAGTGACAGCTATGTGGTCGCCTCGCACGACTTCGGCGCGACATGGGGCACCCGGGTCAAGACCAACAGCGACTCCCTCTACTGGTTTGCCGAGGGCGGCGCGGTTGCTCCCAACGGCTCCATCTACTTCTCCGAGAGCGCCGAGAACCAGAGCGCCACCGGCCAGGTGAAGCTGGCGGTGCTCCGCTCCACCAACGGCGGAACGTCATGGACGACGACCTTCATCGATACGTCGCAGCAGCAGCCGGCCTGCACGTCCAACGGCTGCACGAACGACTTCCTGGGACCGCAGGCGATGCTCTCGGTCGATTCGGCCGGCAAGGTGCTGGTCGCCTACACGCTCAACACCACGGCCGGAGCGCCGAAGGGGTTGTACGTGCGCACCTCCACCGACGGGGCCACCTGGAGCGCGCGACAGCAGCTGAACGGCCTCGGCGACAGCGGGTTCCCCGTTGTCTCCCATGGACCGACCGCCGGCGACTTCCGCGTTGCGTGGCAAGACGACAGGAACGGCGCGAGCGCATACAACACGTGGTACACACGCACCACCAACGGCGGCGGAGCCTGGTCGACCGCGGTGCGGCTGTCAGACCTCGGGTCGGGCGCGCCGTACAAGACCGCCGCCGGATACGCGTTCCCGTACGGTGACTACTTCGAGATGGAGACGGCACCGTCCGGCGTCAACTACGTGATCTGGAGCGAAGGAACGAGCTACGTCGGCCCCGGTGGCAGCTGGTACACCAGGGGACAGTGAGGGACTAGGAGGCCGCGTCGCGCGCGGTCAAAATCAGACGGCACGTCGCTTGATCTTCCAGCCGGCGGCGACGGCGACCAGCGCGATCGCGGCCCCGGCCGTGATACCCGGCTCGATTCGTTCCGGTCGTGTTGCGCTGGGGCGTCCGCTCGGGGGCCGGGGGCGGCGTGGTTGCTGCTTTGCTGGGGCGGGGGTGAGCTCATCCTTTGGCCGCGGCGCGGGCGGCGTCTCCTCGATCGGTATCGCGTCGACGTCGTCGGCCTGCACCGGCACTGCCGCTGTTTCGAGCCCGCGGGCCAGGTGGTGCTGCGGGTCGAGGCCGGCGTGTTCGAGCACGACGATCTGTTTGCGTAGGCGCCGTATGTCCAGCACACCGCGCCAGGCGCCGACGCACCGCGCCACGAGCATCAGCGGCCCGTACAGGCAGATGAACACCGGCACCAGCCACGCCGACGTCGCTCCCTGCCTGTTGCGAAGAAACGGCAGCAGGAACAACAGCTGGGTGGTCACCGCCAGGATGCGCGCGGCGGCGAATACCAGCAGCCATTGCCAGCCACCGTGCAGCACGGCGAACAGCGCGACGACCACGTAGGTGAAGGCCATCGCGTCGCGCAGTTTGATCACGCCGAGCAGCGGCAGGCCGAAGAACCCGATCCGCCCGTCGAACCAGTACGAGCGGCGGCCGATGCCGCGGTGATGGAGATAGAACGCGACGATGCCGGTCGTCCCCCAACGGACGCGCTGCCGGAAGATGCCGGAGACGTCCTCTGGCGCCCACGTGAAGCCGATGGCGCCGGGCGCCATGCGGACATGGCCTAGCCGGTGCGCCTTCATCGTCATGTCGAGATCCTCGGACACCCACTTTGGTGCCGAGCAGAAGCCGCCCGAGTCGACGATCGTCGATCGCAGGTAGGCCGAGAGCCCGCCGGAGCAGCAAACGACCGACCCGAACAGCACCTGGAACCGGCGGTCGAGCTCCATCGCCAGGAGGTACTCGATGGACTGCAGGCGCGTGATGATCGACGCCGTGGGGTTGGCCAGGCGCAGGTTGACCGCGACCGCGCTTGTTCCCGGCTCGTCCAGCTCCCGCAGAGCCTCCTCGATCATCGTCGGGCTCATGATGGTGTCGCAGTCCATCCGGATGATGGACTCGTACCGGGCCTGCTGGACACCCACGTTGATCGCGACCGAGCATGCGTACTCCCAGGCGTAGACGTCCACCCGCGCAGCTCGCACCACGTCCGGATGCCGAAGCTGGAGTTCCTGGCACAGGCGCCACGTGTCGTCGGTCGAGTTGTTCTCGACCAGGATCACCTCGATTGGCCGATAGGTCTGAGCCAGGATCGTTTCGACCGTGTCGCCGATCAGGTGCGCGGCGTTGCAACAGGGAACCACCACGCTGGCGCCATCGCGGCGACCGCGCCCGCGGGATGGGGGATGAGGGCGGCGGGATGCAATGATCAGTGGCCGCCCGACGATCCAGCAGGCGTAGATCACAGCCGCCACCAACAGGTCGCGCCGGCTCTGCCCGGCCAGGAGCGGAAGGCTTCGGCCCGAGCCGAGCGCGAGCCCCGCGTAGCTGGATGCGAGCAGGCCCGCGAAGCCGAGAATCAGGCACAGCAGCATCCATCGCTGAAGCCGTCTCAGCCACCGGTCCGACATCACGTCCTCGATTGACCTCCGGGCGCGAACTGCGCTCACCGACCCTGGAGCTAGGCCGGCTGGGCCTGTGAGGCGCGCCAGCGCGTCCTGGGCGGGACAGCCTCGACGATCACTCGCGTTCGGTGACGGCGGATCGCGCGGAGCATCGACTCGACCACCTCACGGGTGAGCAGATGCGGCTCCAGCCCGAGGTCGAGAAGCTTCGTGTGCTTCGCGTTGTAATAGTGCTGTTCGGCCTCGACTCGGGGGTTGGTGGTCGGTTCGATCGATACGTCCAGGCCGACGTCCGCGCCGGCCTGTTGCACCAGCTCCGCGAGGTCCTGGATCGAGAACTGTTCAGTGAACTGGTTGAACACGCGGAACTCGCCTTCATCGGCCGGGTTCACGACAGCCAACTCGATACAGCGCAGCGTGTCTCTGATGTTCAGATACCCCCTCGTCTGGCCGCCTTCGCCGTAGACGGTCAGAGGGTGCCCTATCACCGCCTGCACGCAGAAACGGTTCAACGCCGTTCCGAACACCTCGTCATAGTCGAAGCGAGTGGCCAGCCGTTCGTCCAGCACGGTCTCCGGCGTGTCGACACCATAGACAACGCCCTGGTTCAGATCGGTGGCCCGCAGCCCCCAGATGCGGGACGCGAAGTGGATGTTCGTCGAGTCGTGTACTTTCGAGCAGTGGTAGAGCGAGCCGGGCAGCTTCGGAAACGGCAATCGGTCGCTGCGACCGTTCCGTGTGACCTCCAGATATCCCTCTTCGATATCGATGTTGGGTGTGCCGTACTCACCCATCGTTCCGAGCTTGACAAGGTGCGCGTCCGGTGCCAGGTCGCGCATGGCAAACAGCACGTTCAAGGTCCCGACGACGTTGTTCACCTGGGTGTCGACGGCGTTTGTGCGACTGGCCATCGAGTATGGCGCGCTCGGCTGCTCGGCGTAGTGCACGATCGCCTCCGGTTCGAACTCACGGAAAACGCGCTCGACGACCGAGTAGTCGGTCAGGTCGCCTTCGGTATGCGTCATCTCACGGCGGGAGATCTCCCCCCAGGCCGCAAGGCGCTCGTCAAAGCGCTTGATCGGGGTCAAGGAGTCCGACCCGTTGACGGCGTGCATGGAACGGCGCAAGTAGTTGTCCACTGTATGGACGTCGTGACCCAACGCCGAGAAGCGCATCGCCGTGGGCCAACCGAGATAACCGTCCGCGCCAAGGATCAGTACACGCATGTCGCTGCTCCAGTCTGTCGGGGATCTGGACTGATCCAGCCGTTCAAAACCAGTGAAGAACGATGGACCAGAAACGTGAGGCGGTACCCGGTTCGGGTCCTGCCACCACCGATCGGCGACCTGCGCCGTCGATGAGTTCGCGTCTCAGATGAGGGGGTGTGCCGACCCCGATCGGCACCCTGCCACGGCCTCGCCGGAGTGTCAAGTTGTTAGGGATGTATTGGTTGCCCTGACGGGAACCCGACGCTACCCGCATCCCAGTCGTGAAGCCGCGTCTCGGCGAGTGGTCTGGACCACCGGGTCCATTGGAGCGCGATTAACGTTTACCTCGGACGTGGTGCGCTCGCGCCGTGTGACTGCGCCTGGTCGACCACCGATGCGCGAACGCGTTGCTACCCCGTGAGCTGCGGGATGTACGCCGGCGGGAGGGTGTTGCCGAGGCTGGGATCGGTCTGCGCGGGCCCTACGTAGACGGCGTCGACGATCTTGCCGCCGTTGGTGTAGTCCTTCAGGATCCACCACGAGAAGCTGACGACCTTGACCTGGCCGCTTCCCTGGCCCGGCCAGTTGTTCGACCCGTCCTGGTTGTTGATCACGACCGGAAGCAGCACCAGCTGGCAGCTGTTCGGTTGCAGCAGTGTCACGCCGCCGTTGAAGGTCGCGATCGTGCTCGGCGCCTGCAGCGGGCTGCAGCGAGCGTCGATGCCCGCCGAGGTGGGGCCGGTGTTTTGGCCGGTCTTGGTGTCGAGCACCTGGTTGACGATGATCGGGCAGGTGGTCACGATGCCGCCGGTGATCTGGGCCTGGTAGAGCTGGGCTCCACCGAGGCCGTTGACGTTCCCGGTCGTGCATGCTGATGTGGCCGTGTCCCAGGCCGGCAGCCGCACGGCGCCGTTGTTGGGGCCGCTGTTGTCGGTGTAGATCTCGTACGTGTTCCCCGGGACGTAGGGGTTGTTCATCACCGCCCACGGCAGCGCACCGCCGCCGTTCTGCACCATCGTCGCCTTGGCCGTCGCCGTGAGGGTGA
>JAICYJ010000130.1 GCA_025934255.1 Thermoleophilia bacterium
CATCGTCACCGTCTTGGCGGCAGGCGAGCGGCCGCTTGCACCCCGACCCAGCGATGTGTAGGGTAGAACGAATTGGGATGGTTTTCCGAATTTCGGGAAATAAAGACGGAGCGATGATCCGGTGAGCCCGCGCCGCTACCTGCTCGCACTGGGCGTACCCGGGCTGATCTGGGTCGTCCTGTTCGTCACCCTCGCCCTCTACTCGCTGCTGGCGATCGCGCTGGGAGGGATCGACCCGCTGCTGCTGACGCCGGTGCCGGCGTGGAACCCGGTCGACTGGAGCACCGCGAACGTGCACGAGGTGGCCCAGAGCCTGCAGCCATTCTCGGGCGACACGTGGATCGTCTTTCAGCGGACGTGCATCTACATCCTGCTCGCGCTCGCCGGATGCATCCTGATCGGCTATCCGGTCGCGTACTTCACGGCGGTGCACGCCGGCCGCTGGCGCGGGCCGATCCTGGCGCTGCTCGTGCTGCCGCTGCTGGTGAGCTACATGCTGCGGATGCTCGCCTGGGTCGGCCTCCTGTCGCCGCAGGGCTGGGTGAACGCGGTGCTCGTGCCGCTCCACGTCGTCCCGGCGAACTTCGGCTGGCTCGACGGGCGGGCGATCACCGTCGTCTCGGGGCTGATGTACGGCTGGATCCCGTACTTCATCATTCCCGTCTACGCGGCCCTGGCCCGGTTTGACACGCGCTATCTAGAGGCGTCTCGCGACCTCGGGGCGGGCACGGGTTCGACCTTCCTCCACGTGACGCTGCCGATGTCGCGGCAGGGCCTGTTGGCGGGCACGGTGGTGGTGGCGCTGCCGATGTTCGGCGACTTCTTCACGAACGGCCTGCTCTCCGGCGTGAGCTCGACGGGCATGGTCGGAACCCTGATCAACACCTACGCCGAGAGCCAGACCAACCAGGCGGTTGCCGCGGCGGTTGCGGTGTGGCTGACCGTGTTCCTCGGGATTCTGCTTCTGCCCTACCTGCGCAGCTCGGCGCGGGCGGGCCGGGAGGTGGGCCGGTGAGCTCACGCCTGCGGCACGCCTCCTGGGGCAAGATCGGGCTGGTCGCGATCGTCGTGCTCTACATCGTCTGGTCGCTGGCTCCGGTGGCGATCGCGTTCCTGTTCTCGTTCAACGCGGGCTACTCGCGCAGCACCTGGCAGGGCTTCTCGATGCAGTGGTGGACCGGGTCGAAGTCCGTGTTCAACCTGCCGATCTACACCGACGCGATCCGGCACAGCCTGCTGCTCGCGGTGCTTGCCGTGATCATCACCGTGCCGCTGGGCGTCTCCCTCTCGATCTTTCTCAGCCGCTGGCGCGGCATCACCGCGCGGCCGGCATCGTTCCTGGCGACCGTGCCGCTGGTCGTGCCCGAGCTAGTACTGGCGCTGGCCCTGTTCTTCCTGGTCACGAAGGTGAACCTGCCCGTCGTCACACTGGGGACGTCGGGCCAGGTAGTCGGGCAGGTCACTTTCATCCTGCCGCTGGTCATCGTGATCACCATCGGCCGGCTGTCCTCGATCCCTACCGGCTACGAAGAGGCTGCTCAGGACCTGGGCGCATCGCCGCCGCAGTCGTTCCGGCTGGTGCTCGTGCCGCTCCTGCAGCCGGCGATCCTGGCCAGTGCGATCGTGGCGTTCGCCGTCTCGATCGACGACTTCGTGATCACGCAGTACATGTCGTCGACCTCGTCCACGCAGTCGGTGCCGATGCTGATCTACACCGCCACCAGGGGCGGGGCGACGCCCGCGCTAAACGCGATGGCCACCATCATGGCGGTGACGACGATCGTCATCGCCGCGGTCGGGTTCGCCCTCTATCGCCTGCTCGCGCGGCGCGAGCAGATCACCGACGTGCCGGCGCCCGCACCCGCGCTCGCCGTCTCTCGCGAAGGAGCGCTCTGATGGCCGGCGGCCACATCCAGATCACCGACCTGTCGAGGTCCTACGGAGACGTCCTGGCCGTGAACCACATCGATCTCGAAATGGTGCCCGGCGAGTTCTTCTCGATGCTCGGCCCTTCGGGCTGCGGCAAGACCACCACGCTGCGGATGATCGCCGGGTTCGAGGACCCGGACAGCGGCCAGATCCTGCTCGACGGGGTGGACATCCGGCACACGCCGCCCCACAAGCGGCCGGTGAACACGGTCTTCCAGGCCTACATGATCTTCCCGCACCTCGACGTCTACGAGAACGTCGCGTTCGGGCTGCGCCGCCAGCGCGTCGGCAAGGACGAGCTCCGCCGCCGGGTTGGCGCCGCGCTCGAGCTCGTGCAGCTCGAGGCGCTCGCCAAGCGGAAGCCCTCGCAGCTCTCGGGCGGCCAGCAGCAGCGGGTCGCGCTGGCCCGTGCGCTGGTCCTCGAGCCGGCCGTGCTGCTGCTCGACGAGCCGCTCGGAGCGCTCGACGCCAAGCTGCGCCACCAGCTCCAGGACGAGCTGAAGACGCTCCAGCAGACCGTCGGGATCACGTTCGTCTACGTGACGCACGACCAGGAGGAGGCGCTCACGATGAGCGACCGCATCGCCGTGATGAGCCACGG
>JAICYJ010000008.1 GCA_025934255.1 Thermoleophilia bacterium
ACTCGTGGATGTGGATGGACGACAGCACGTCGTCCTTGACCAGCCGCTCGGACAGGATGATCGCGTCCTCGAAGTTGTAGCCCTCCCAGGACATGAAGGCGACCAGCAGGTTCTTGCCCAGCGCCAGCTCGCCGGTGTCGGTGGAGGAGCCGTCGGCCAGCACCTGGTCCTTGGAGACGCGGTCGCCGGCGCGCACGATCGGCTTCTGATGGATCAGCGTGCCCTGGTTGGAGCGGCGGTACTTGACCAGGTCGTACTGGTCGTGGCCGTCGCGGGTGGCCACGATGATCTTCTCGGCGTCCACGTACTCGACCTTGCCGGGTCGGCGCGTCAGCACCACGTCGCCGGTGTCCACGGCCGCCCGGTACTCGAGCCCGGTTCCGACCAGCGGCGCCTCGGTCACCATCAGCGGCACCGCCTGGCGCTGCATGTTGGAGCCCATCAGGGCACGGTTGGCGTCGTTGTGCTCGAGGAACGGGATCAGCGCCGTCGCGACGGACACGATCTGGGCCGGGTCGACGTCCATGTAGTCGACCTTGGTGTTGTCCACCTGGACGGGGACGCCGTCACGGGTGCGGCACAGCACCGGCGAGACCAGCTTGCCGTTCTTGTCGATCTCGGCGTTGGCCTGGGCGATCGTGTACTTCTCCTCCTGCAGCGCGTCCAGGTACTCGATGTCGGTCGAGACCTTGCCCTTCTCGATCTTGCGGTAGGGCGTCTGCACGAAGCCGTGCTCCGACACCTTCGCGTAGCTGCCGAGCGACCCGATCAGTCCGATGTTGGGACCCTCCGGCGTCTCGATCGGGCACATGCGCCCGTAGTGGGTCGGGTGCACGTCGCGCACCTCGATCGGCGCGCGCTCGCGGGTGAGGCCGCCGGCGCCCAGCGCCGACAGCCGGCGGCGGTGCGTGAGACCGGCCAGGCAGTTGGTCTGATCCATGAACTGGGACAGCTGCGACGACCCGAAGAACTCCTTCAGGGCGGCGGCCACCGGGCGGATGTTGACGATCGTCTGCGGCGTGATCGCATCCTCGTCCTCGGTGGTGAGGCGCTCGCGGACGACCCGCTCCATGCGGTACAGCCCGATCCGGAAGGCCTCCTGGATCAGCTCGCCGACGGTGCGCAGCCGGCGGTTGCCGAAGTGCTCGTACTCGTCCAGGTCGTGCTCGATCGCGTCCCGCGGGATCGGCGACGCGTCGGCGGCGTAGTCCTTGCTCTCCTCGGGCACGCCCAGCTTGACCGGCAGGTCGACCAGCCGCTTCACCAGCTCGACGATGTCGCCGGTGGTGAGCACGCGGCACTCGGGCGACACCTCGGAGCCGAGCCGCATGTTCAGCTTGTAGCGGCCGACGCGCGTGAGGTCGTAGCGCTTGGGGTCGAAGAACAGCGCGCGCACGAGGTTGCGCGAGTTGTCGACCGTGGGCGGCTCGCCCGGGCGCTGCTTCTTGAACACCTCGATCAGCGCCGCCTCCTCCGACTGCGACGGGTCCTTCTCGAGCGTCATCCGGATGAACGGGTTGTCCCCGAACAGCGCGAGCAGGCCCTCGTCGGTCTTGTCGATGGTGAAACCGGTGTTCTCGTCGACGGCCGGCAGCGCGCGCAGCAGCGTCGTGATCGGCAGCTTGCGCTTGCGGTCGATGCGGACGTTGACCAGGCCCTTCTTGTCGATCTCGAGCTCCAGCCAGGATCCGCGCGACGGCATCAGGTTGGCGGTGAAGACCTGCTTGTCGCGGTCCTTCGGCTCCATGATGTAGGCGCCGGGGGAGCGCACCAGCTGCGTCACGACGACGCGCTCGGTGCCGTTGATGATGAACGTGCCCTGGTCGGTCATCCAGGGGAAGTTGCCGAGGAACACGGTCTGCTCGCGGATCTCGCCGGTATCCAGGTTCGTGAACGCGACCTTCACGTTCACGGGCACCTCGTAGGAGAGGTCCTTCTCGCGGCACTCGCGCTCGGGCACGACCGGGTCGCCGATCGTGTATTCACCCAGGGCAACCTCGAGCCGCTCCGAGTAGTCGCGGATCGGGGAGATATCGTCGATTGTCTCGCGCAGGCCCGACGTCTTCAGCGAGTTGGGATCGCTGGGGTCACCCATGAACCATCGGAACGACGCCTTCTGGATGTCGATCAGGTTGGGGACGTCGAGCACCTTCTCGAGCTTGGAGAAGGTCTTACGGACGCGGGGCGAGGTGGTTTCAGGCAAAGCAAAGCCTCCCGGCAGGGCTCGAAGGGGAAATCAGGCGGGTCGGATCCGGACCAAGGGCGCAACCGAGAACCCTATCAGGGGTCGGTTGCTCACGCAAACACGGTCGGTCGGCCCCGCCGCGGGATGGGCTTCCGCAACGGGGTACCTGGAGTCACTATACCGAAAGCCCCCCGCCGGTCAAGTCCGCGAGCCGGATCAGTCGTCGCCGTCGAACACGCGGCGGACGCTGCGCAGGCGCTTCTTCAGGTCCGCCGGATGCGGCTCCTGCACGACCTTGCCCTGCTCCTTCGAGGCGTGCACGATCTCGCCCGACTCCAGCGCGATGGCGATGTGGTCGCCGTAGCAGAGCAGGTCGCCGGGCTGCACCGACCGCAGCGACACCTCGTGCCCGGCGGTCTCCTGCTGGTCGGCGTTGCGCGGCAGCAGCATCCCGAAGCGGCGATGCACCGCCTGCACCAGGCCGGAGCAGTCGATGCCCTCGACCGTGAGGCCGCCCCACTCGTAGGGAGCGCCCAGGAACATCAGCGCGGCCTCGGCGATCGCCTCGCCGCTCGCCTTGCGCCGAGCGGCGGCCAGCGGTTCGGTGCGAAGGCCCGGCGCCGGCAGCCAGGTGCCCATGTAGCGGTCGGCCGCCTGCGGCACCACCACCACGTGCGCGCGCTCCTTGGGCAGCGGCTCGCCCAGCGCGTCGGATTCGAGGTAGCCCTCGTAGCCGTCGGCCAGCACCACCTTCGCCCAGCCGTTGCTCTGCTCGACAACGTCGATGGGGTCGGCGAACAGCGCCTGGGTGCCCTGCGCGGCCGACTGCTTCGGCTTGTCGCGCAGCGCGGCGTAGGGGCGAATGCAGGATGCCTTTTCCACAGCAGGGATTTTACCGGCCCCGGCACCCTCCCCGTCGGGGGAAGGCGCCGGAGCCGCTTCAGCAGCCGTTCGCAGAGTGCTACTTGAGCTCGACAGTTGCTCCAGCCTCCTCGAGCTTCGCCTTCATCTGCTCGGCCTCATCCTTGGCCGCGCCCTCCTTGACGGGGGCGGGAGCCTCGTCCGCGACGGCCTTGGCCTCCTTCAGGCCCAGGCCGGTCAGCTCACGGATGACCTTGATCACCTGGATCTTCTTGTCACCGGTTCCGGTCAGCACGACGTCGAAGGAGCTCTGCTCCTCCTGCTCGCCGCCACCGCCGCCACCGCCACCAGCAGCCGGCGCGGCAACCATCACCGGCGCCGCCGCGGCGGCCGACACGTCCCAGGCCTCCTCGAGCGACTTCTTGAGCTCGACCAGCTCCAGCACGGACAGCTTGTTCAGTTCCTCAACGATCTTATCGACAGGCATCTGTCGCGTCCCTTCGTTCTAGGCAGCTTCTGCCTCTTGGCGTTTTGCGATATAGGAATCGAGCACGGCCACGATGTCTCGCAGCGGTGCGTTCAGCACGTTGACGGTGCCCTGCGTGGGGCCGGCCACGGCACCCACCACCTGCGACAGCAGCGTGGCGCGGGGCGGCAGCTCGCCCAACTCGCGGATCTGCTCCGGAGTCAGGGTGTGACCGTTCATGACGCCGCCCTTGACCGCAAGGATGCGGGTCGAGCGGGCGACCTCGGACAGCTTCTTGGCGGCAGGCGCCGGATCGTCCTCGATGAAGGCGATCGCCGTCGGGCCCTGCAGGAACTCGATCAGCGTCGGGCGCTCCGCCTGCTCCGCAGCGATCCGGGCGAGCGTGTTCTTAGCCACGTGGAACGATGCCCCGGCTTCGGTCAGCGCTCTGCGCACCTCGGCCGTCTGGGTCACCGTGAGGCCACGGTAGTCGGTCACGATCATCGCCTTGGCCTCCTTGATCTGGGCCACCAGGCGCTCGACCACCTCACGCTTCTCGTCTTGGTTCATCTCCTCACCTCCTCTCGCTCTGCTCGCGTCCACATGAGTGGCGGGCGCAGCGGAGCGAGAGCTCCAAGACTGGCCGGCCTCGGTCGGGTGGGTGGTTTGAGCCTTGCGGCCCCGACGGTCTCTGGCGCGGTACGCGCGGTTTGCCGCTGAAACTCTAGACGGCCGCAGCCGCAGGCGCGGCGGCGTCCTCCATCAGGTCGCGGATCCGGGTCGTGTCCAGCTTGATGCCCGGGCTCATCGTCGAGGCCATCGTGATCGAGCGCAGGTAGCGGCCCTTCGCGGAGGACGGCTTGGCGCGCAGGATCTCCTCCAGCACCGCCTGGTAGTTCTCGACCAGCGCCTGCTCGTCGAAGGACTTCTTGCCGAGCGCCGCGTGCACGATGCCCGTGCGGTCGGTGCGGTACTCGATCTTGCCCGACTTGACGTCGCCCACGGCCTTGCCGATGTCGAAGGTGATGGTGCCGGCCTTGGGGCTGGGCATCTTGCCCTGCGGGCCGAGGATGCGGCCCAGCCGACCGACGGTGCCCATCATGTCGGGCGTGGCGATCGCGACGTCGAAGTCGCTCCACCCCTCGGTGATGCGCGCGGCCAGGTCATCGCCGCCGACCACGTCAGCCCCCGCCTCCTCGGCCTCCTTGGCCTTCTCGCCCTGCGCGAACACGGCCACGGTCACCGACTTGCCGAGGCCGTGTGGAAGGAACAGCGTCCCGCGCAGCTGCTGGTCGGCGTGGCGGACGTTCACGCCCAGCCGGATGTGCACCTCGACCGTCTCGTCGAACTTGGCGGTGTCCAGCGACTTCAACGTGCGCACGGCCTCGAGCGGCGCGTACAGCCGCTCGCGGTCGACTCCGGAGCGCGCTTCGGTGTACTTCTTGCCGGCCATCAGCGCCCCACCTCCACGCCCATCGAGCGGGCGGTTCCGGCCACGATGTTCATGGCAGCCTCGACGTCGTTGGCATTCAGGTCGGGCATCTTGCGCTCCGCGATCGCGCGCAGCTGGTCACGGCTGATGGTTCCGACCTTCGTGCGGTTGGGCTCACCCGAACCGGACTGCAGGTTCAGCGCCTCCTTGATCAGCACGGCCGCCGGCGGCGTCTTGGTGATGAACGTGAACGAGCGGTCCTCGTAGACGCTGATCTCGACCGGCGTGATCTGGCCGTTGTTCGGTCCCTGCGTCTCGGCGTTGAACGCCTTGCAGAAGTCCATGATGTTGACCCCGTGCTGGCCGAGGGCGGGGCCCACCGGCGGCGCCGGGTTTGCCTGCCCGGCCGGGATCTGCAGCTTGATGATCTTGATGACCTTCTTGGCCATGTACTTCCTCCTTAGTGGTGCATGCGCCGGGTCTGCGCCCGGCTCCCACGCTCGTGAGTGTGGCTAGATCTTCTTGACCTTGTCGAACTCCAGCTCGACGGGCACCTGGCGCTCGAAGATCGAGACCAGCACCTTCAGCTTGCCCTGGTCCTCGTTGATCTCGGCGATCTCGCCGTCGAAGTCGGACAGCGGGCCGGAGATCACCTTGACGCTCTCGCCCAGCGAGAACTCGGCCTTCTGCTTCGGCGCCGGCGCGGCCGACGCGGTGTGCAGCATGCGGTCGACCTCGGGCTGCGACAGCGGCACCGGCTTGTTCTGGGCGCCGACGAACCCGGTCACGCCGGGGGTGTTCTTGACCAGCGTCCAGGCCTCGTCGGTCAGGTCCATGTTGACCAGCACGTAGCCCGGCCACAGCCGCCGCTCGGTCTGCACCTTCTGGCCGTCCTTGGTCTCGACGACCGACTCGGTCGGCACCACCACGCGGCGCACCGTCATCTCCTGGTTCATTGACTTGACGCGGTGCTCGAGGTTGGCCTTGACCTTGTTCTCGTGCCCGGAATAGGTGTTGATCACATACCAGCGAAACATGTGGGCTCCGTCATTTCTGGAGGTCGAGGAGGTGGGAGACAAGACGTGCGAAGACCTGGTCGAGGCCGTACAGGTACAGCCCCACCAGCACGCACGCGCTGATCACGACCGAGGTGGACTGCCAGGTCTGCTGCCGGTTGGGGAAGTCGACCTTGGCCAGCTCGCCGCGGACCTCGCCGACGAACCCGCGCGCCCGGCTGAACGTGCTCTTCTTGCGCTGGACGGGATCGCCGCCGGACTGGCTCTTGGGCTTGCCCGCCAGCGGCGCGGTCACGCTGCGCCGACCTTGCTGCGCCGGCTGACGGCTGCGACGTGCCATCGGGCTAGCGAGTCTCCTTGTGCGGCGTATGCTTCCCGCACCAACGGCAGTACTTGGAGAACTCGATCCGGTCGGGCGAGTTGCGCTTCGATTTGTTGGTCTGATAGTTACGCCGCTTGCACTCTTGACACGCCAGCGTAACGAGCACTCGAACACCTGTGGCCACGCGAAAACCTCTCGTCGGTTGAGCGCTTGGACGGTATCACAGCCCCCTCGCCGATCGTGCCGCCGAAAGTTGCTCAGACGGGGCCGTCACTGCCCGCCAGCTCGAGCAGCCGCTCCACCGTGTTCCAGTTGCGGGCGGTCCCCGTCACCTTCAGCTTGCGCTCCCAGAAGGAGTGCGTGAGACGGGCCTTGTGGGCGCCGGCCGGCCACCACATGAATAGCTCGCGCCCGTGCAGCTCGAACCGCTCCGGCTCGTAGTCGGCGGGGTCGACGGCGGCCACCAGCTTGGGGTCGGGACGGGCCGAAAGGAACACCACGTGGTGGTGCTTGGGATTGTCGGCGTGGTCGCGTAGGGGGTTGCGCTTGACGACCGCAGCCAGCTCGGCGCGCGTGCGCACCAGCACCTTGATGTCGAGCCCCGTCTCGTCGTACAGCCGCTTGGCGATCCGGCGCTCGGAGGTCGCCGCAGGCTCCTTGCTGCCGAAGACCACGTTGCCGCTCTGCAGCAGCGTCTCCACGCCCGTGTAGCCGAGCGCCTCCATCAGCTCGCGCAGCTGCGCCATCGCGACGCGGTTCCTCCCGCCCACGTTGATGCCCCGCAGCAGTCCCACCTGACGTGTCATGGAGGCAGCGTGCCACACCGGGCCGACCGATGGCTGGGGTGGGCGAGCGGCACCAGCCCCTGCCACCCGTCGCGCAGCAGCTCCACCAGCGACGGCGGTGTCAGCAGCTGCGCCTGTCCGCTCCGCGGCCGCGGAGCGCGCTGGTGGTAGCCGGAGGCCGACCACCGCAGCAGGCCGTCGCCCCAGACCAGCCAGGGCGCGCCTTCGGCCATCACGTAGGCGCCGTCGGGAAGCTCGTCGTGGGCGGCCGCGTGCAGTCGCCGCCCGCGTCCGTCGAGGCGCTGGTCGTGCAGCCGCAGGTCGATCGCGTCCGCTCCGTGGTCGCCCGGGTGCAGCCGTCCCCACACCTCCAGCAGCCGGTTGTAGTCCTCGCGGCGGCAGAGGGCGCAGGGTCGGTGGCCGGCCGCAAGCGCCGTGGCGTCATCCAGGAAGAACAGCTCGGTGAACCGTCCCGGCTGCATCTTGGGCCCGCGCTGCCAGCCCCGGAACTCGAGCCGGCAGGCGATCCAGCGCCGTACCGCGAAGTCGCGCCGGATCCGCCCGCCGGCATCGTGCAGGCAGCCGCGGTTGCCGTAGACCAGCCCGCGGGCGGGGTCTGCGATCAGCTCCCCGAGCGGGGTCACGCGGTTCTGCAGAGGCACCGTCAGATCAACGTCGGACGCCCACGATCGCCTGCTCCAGCCAGGCCGTCCACGCCGCCTCGGCCGCCTCGCGATCGGCGTCCTCGGCGAACAGGTGATGCCCGGCGAACACCGGCATGCCCATGCCGCCGCGACCGTAGAACCGGTAGAGCGCATCGTCGCCGCGGAGGCCGATGAAGATGTCCTGCAGGTAGTCGACCTCGGCGTCCACCCGCCCGGCACCCGCCACGTCGATCGAAACGCGGTCGCCGACGGCCGCGTCAGACCCCATCCCGAGCGCGGCCCGGACGGCCGCAAAGGCGCTCGGCTCGAGCGCATCCTCGGGGCCGCTGGCGCCGACGTAGGTGACCGTCCGGCCGGCGAAGTGGCCGAGGTACTCGCCCAGCGAGTGCAGATAGAAGTCGGTGTGGCGGCTGGCGCCGTCGTACTGGGCGTCCCAGTCGCCGGTGAGGATGCCGCTGTGCACGTAGCGAAGCACCGCACCGCCCGGCGCCGCCTCGATCTGGTAGTCGAGCGCGTTCGTGAACTCGTCGCTCTCCGCGCGCACGGCGATATGGCGCGGCGGGTCGAACACGGTCACGGTATGGCCGGCCCACACCTCGCCGACGCCGCTGGGCGCCCCCTCACCGGTCGGGAACATCCAGCCCGCGGCGCCGTTGCCGGTGGCGACCGCGTCCCACACCTGCTCGGGGGTCCCGGGCAGCTCGACCTCACGCCTGATCTCAAACTCGCGGCTCATGGTGCGTCCTTTCGATTGATGTGCTTCAGGCTGGGGTGCAGAGCCACCACCAGCCGATGGCGGCGCCCGCTGCGCGCGCCCTCCGTGTGGTACCGGGCGGCCAGCGACGAAACGGCACCGGCCAGATCGTCGGCGAACGCCGCCCTGTCGGCCGCCGACGCGAACGTGATCTCGCTGTCGATCGTGAACGTGGCGAGCGGCTTGCCGGCCCGCAGCGCTCCGGCCATCAGCTCGCCCAGCTCACGCACCAGCCGCGCGCCCACCGCCAGCATCCACGCTGCCGACAGCTGGTCGGGCGCGCGTGCCGGGTCGGGCTGAAGCGGCGACAGCGCTGCCGGCGAGATCACGTAGGACGCGGCCGTTGCCTGCATCACCCGCTCCGTGCAGTTGCCCCTGCGGCGCTCCTCCACCAGCTCCAGCAGGCCATGGCGCTCGAGCGCCCGCAGGTGGTAGTTGACGCGCTGGCGGGACAGGCCCTCGCGCGCCGCCAGCGTGCTGGCCGAGGCCGGCTCGGCCAGTGCCGCCAGCAGCCGCGCCCGCACCGGGTCGAGCGTGACCTCGGCGGCGGTGGGATCGTCGATCACGGCGACGTCGAGCATGCTCAGCTCCGCTTCGGCCGCAGGATCATCAGCGTCACGTCGGACGACGGCCTGGCCTCGACCAGCTCCAGGTCGGCGGTCGCATCGGACTCGGGGAACAGCCGCCGGCCACGGCCGAGGATGGTCGGAAACACCATCAGCCGGTACTCGTCCACCAGGTCGTGCTCCACCAGGCCGGCCACCAACCGGCCGCTGCCCGCCACCAGGATGTCGCCGCCGTCCTGGGACTTGAGGGCACGGACGCCGGCGAGGTCGCCGCCGATCACCGTCGTGTTGTTCCAGTCGGGCCGCTCGAGCGTGCCCGATACCACGTACTTCGCCATCGAGTTCATCCTGTCGGCGAACCCTGCCTCGTCGGTGCGCTCGGGCCAGGCGGCGGCGAATCCCTCGTAGGTGCGGCGGCCCAGCAGCAGCGCGTCGCTGCCGAACACCTCGTCCACCTTGAACGCGTCACCGTCGGGACCGCGCTCGAACTTGAAGGCCCAGCCGCCCCGGTCGAAGCCCTCGGAGCCACCAGGGTCCTCCATCACGCCGTCCAGCGTCACGAACTCCGAAACGATCAGCTTGCGCATCCTGCTCCCCCAGCCTCGTGGTCGATGGCGACATCATGGCACCGACAAGAAAGTTTGTCAAGGACGATATCCATGTCGGCCGACGGGCGATCGGCTCCGGCGGATATCGTTCGCGGGCGAATCCGGCCGCCACCCGTCGAGAAAGGCAGACCGCATGCAGATCGGCAAGCCCGGGGACCCCGCCAGTCACATCTGCCAGGCATACCCCGACCGCGTCGAGGTGCGCGGGCGCGACCTCTGCGGTGACCTGATGGGGCGGCTCACCTTCACCGAGTACTTCCACCTGCTGCTGACCGGCGAGGAGCCGACCGAGCAGCAGCGCTACTTCCTCGACCTGCTGCTGATCGCGATCGCCGAGCACGGCATGATGCCGACCAGCGTGGCCGCGCGGATGACGCTGGACGCGGATCCCGGCTCGCTGCAGGGGGCCGTGGCCGCAGGCATCCTCGGATGCGGGCCGGTGGTGCTGGGCACCGCCGAGCCCTGCGCTCAGCTGCTGAGTGACGCGCAGGCGCGCGTGCGCGCGGGCGAGGACGCGGCCGGCGTGGCCGCTGCCATGGCGGCGGCCATCCACGCGGCCGGAGACCGGGCGCCCGGGTTCGGGCACCCGCTGCACCGCCCGGTCGACCCCCGCGCCGAGCGGATCCTGGAGCTGGCCGACGAGCGTGGCGCGTCAGGGCCGCACGTGGCCATGGCACGGCACTTCGGCCACGCCGTGCCGGAGGTCTGGGGGCGCCCGCTGCCCATGAACGTGTCGATGCCGATCGCGGCCGTCATGCTCGACCTCGGGTTCCCGGCCTCGAGCGTGAAGGCGGTGCCGCTGCTGGCGCGCACCGCGGGCCTGCTGGCGCACCTGGCCGAGGAGCGCGAGCAGCCGATCGGCTTCCTGATGGCCGGGAAGGCCGAGGAGGCGATCGCCTACCGGCCGCCGGAGGCGCCGTGACGCTGCTCGATCCCGAGGTCGAGGCGCGCCCGTGGGACCAGCAGCTGGAGCTGGACGACATCGCCTACCGGGCGCAGCTGGCCTACCTGCTCGAGCGGTCGCCCTTCTACCGCGAGAAGCTGGCGGCGGCCGGGATCACCGATGCCGGGCAGGCGGGCGGCCTGGCCGGCATCTCGCGGCTGCCGCTGACCGAGAAGCAGGAGCTGCGGGCCAGTGTCACCGCGGCCAACCCGATCGGCGCGCACCTCTGCGTCGACCGGGAGCAGATCGTGCGCATCTACTCCACCAGCGGCACCACCGGCATCCCCAGCTACATCCCGCTGACCGTTTCCGATCTTGACAACTGGGTGACCGGTTCGACCCGGAGCTACGCCGCCTCCGGCATCGCCGCCGGCCAGCGGATCGTGTCCACCTACAACGCCGGGCCGTTCGTGGCCGGCGCAGCGCTGGCCTCGTTCGACCGCATCGGCCTCTCCCACATCCCGGTCGGCACCGGCAACAGCGAGCGCCTGATGCTGGCGGTCCAGCTGCTGCAGCCGGAGGCGGCGGTGCTGACGCCGTCCTACGCCGCCTACCTGATCGAGTGGGCGGCCGATCGCGGCATCGACCTGGCCGCCCAGAGCGTGCGGCGGGTGCTGGTCGCGGGCGAGCCAGGCGGCGGCGAGCCGGCCTTCCGCGAGCTGCTGGAGCAGGGCTGGGGCGCGCGGGTGACCGAGGCGATGGGCATCGGCGACCTGGGCGTCTCGCTGTGGGGCGAGTGCGAGCGCCAGGACGGCATGCACCTGGGCGCGCGCGGTTTCGTCCATCCGGAGCTGATCGACCCGGAGACGGGGGCGACCGTTGCCATGGACGACGGCGCCCGCGGCGAGCTGGTGCTGACCCACCTCGCCCACCAGGCCGCCCCGCTGCTTCGGTTCCGCACCCGCGACCACGTCTCGGTGTGCACCGGCACCTGCCCGTGCGGCCGCACCGGGCCGAGGGTGCGCTGCATCGGCCGCACCGACGACATGCTGATCGTGCGCGGCGTGAACGTGTTCCCCTCGGCCGTGCGGGAGGTGGTGAACCAGTTCGTGCCGCAGGTCAGCGGCCACATCCTGGTCACGCCGGCGGCGCCCGGCGTGAAGCAGGAGCCGCCGCTGCCGGTGACGGTCGAGGTGGCCCGCGACGTGGCCGCCGACCCGGCGCTGGCGGGGGCGATCCGCGACCGGCTGCGCAGCGTGCTGGTCGTGCAGACCCGCGTCGAGCTGGTGCCGTGGGGGACGCTCCGGCGCAGCGAGTACAAGGCCAAGCTGGTCAAGAGACGGTAGAAAGAGACGAGGAGACGGAATGCGGAAGCTTCAGAGCCAGGGCGTGCACCACATCACCATCACCGGCGCCGACCGCCAGACGTCGATCGACTTCTGGGAGGGCGTGCTGGGGATGCCGTTCGTCTTCGAGCAGCCGAACCTCGACAACGCGGCCGAGAGCCACCTCTACTTCGACCCGGGCGACGGCCGCCTGATCACCATCTTCACCAACGAGGAGCGCACAGCCGACCCGGCCCGCACCCCGATCGACCCCGGCTGCGTGCACCACGTGGCGTTCTCGCTCTCGCACGCCACCTTCAGCCAGGCGGTGGAGCGGCTGGACGAGCGCGGCATCAGCCACAGCGGCGTCAAGGACCGCGGATTCATGGACTCCATCTACTTCACCGACCCGCTGGGCCTGCTGATCGAGCTGGCGTCCTATCGGTTCGAGCCACCGTTCGGTTACGCTCACGCCGACGTGCTGCTGGAAGCGCACAAGATCCGCGTCGAACGCGGCGACCGCAACATCGGCGAGGTGCACCTGGCGGACGCGATCGAGATCCTCGTCACCCGGTCGCGCGAGTCGCTGTCGGACGACCGATCACCCAGGAACCCGTACTAGCAACCACGGAGGACGCAATGGCCGAGATCAAGCTTCACATCCTCAAGCCCAGCGTGAACAACCTCACGGCCCGCATCTTCGTGCGCGCAGCGGGGCTCGACTTCGAAGAGGTCGACGTGTGGGGGCAGACCCAGTCGCCGGAGTTTCTGAAGGCAAACCCGGCCCGGCTGACCCCGATGCTCGAGGAGGAGGGCCTGCCGCGGACGACGCTGTGGGAGAGCTGCGCGATCATGCAGTACCTCTGCAACAAGCACGGGCTGGAGCAGCTCTATCCCAGCGACCCGGCCCAGCGGGCGATGGTCGACAGCGCCATGTTCTATCTGATCGGCACGCTCTACCCCCTGGTCGCGCGCGCCACCTATCCGGTGCTGCACTTCCCGCAGTACCCGGGCGAGGTGGGCTGGTCGGAGGCCGACGAGGCCAGCAAGGCGGAGGCGCAGGCGGCGGCCGAGGCCGCGCTGGGGCATCCGCTGGAGGTCTATCGCGAGTTCTTCATGGACGGCAAGCGCTTCATCGGCGGTGAGCATCCCGTGATCGCCGACATCCGGCTGGCGGCCACGCTCGAGTTCCTGGACGCGATCGACTACGCGCTGCCGGACTGGGCGCGCGAGTACATGGCGGCGATGGAGTCGGAGCTGGGCGACGCCTACGCCGAGCCGGCCGCGGACGTGCGCGGCTACATCGCGTCGGTGAAGACGCCCGCCTAGGGGCGGCTGAAGAACAGGTGGGTGACGGCCGGCGCGGCCACGCTCCGCCGCGGCTCCAGGCCGTGCAGGTCGTCCCCCAGCCCCTCGAACAGCCGCTCGCCCCCGCCCAGCAGGGTCGGTGCCAGGTTGATCACCATCTCGTCCACCAGGCCGGCTGCCAGGTACTCCTGACACGCCTGCGCGCCGCCGGCCAGCGACACGTCCTTGCCTCCGGCCGCCTGCCGCGCCTGCTCCAGCGCGGAGACGATCCCGTCGGTGACGAACGTGAAGGTGGTGCCGCCCTCGCAGACCAGCGGCTCGCGGGCATGGTGGGTGAGCACGAACACCGCGTGGTGAAATGGCGGATCGTCGCCCCACCAGCCGTTCCAGGGTGCGTCCGCGTCCCATCCGCCCGGGTGGCCGCCGAACATGTTGCGGCCCATGATGGTCGCGCCCACGTTGGCCAGCCCCTCCTCCACCACGGCCGAGCTCTCGTTCACCTCGCCGCCGTCGAGGCCGTGCGGCGCCCGCCAGGACTCCAGCTCGAAGGCCCACTCGTGCAGGCGCGTGCCGCCCACGCCGAGCGGGTTCTCGACGCTCTGATCGGGGCCGGCCACGTAGCCGTCGAGCGACATCGAGATGGTCAGGCGCAGCTTCGACATGGCCCGCACCTTACCCCGATCGAGCCCGTTGCCAGCGAGCGAAGGCCGGGTAGCATCCGGGGCCAGACCACTCCCTCGCAGGAGGAGCATCCGATGGCAGGACAGATCGTGCACTTCGAGATCCCGGCCGACGACACGGGCGCAGGCCAGGCGTTCTGGGGATCGCTGTTCGGCTGGAAGTTCGAGGCCTATCCCGGCCCCTTCGAGTACCACATGACCCGCATCGGCGAGCAGACCGGCGCCGCGATCACCAACATGGAGCCGGGCAAGCGCGGCACCCGCGCCTACTTCAGCGTCGATGAGATCAACGCGGGAGCGGCGCGCGTGCGCGAGCTGGGCGGGCAGGCCGCCGATCCGATGCCGGTGCCGGGGATGGGCTGGTTCTCGACCTGCACCGACCCGCAGGGGAACGAGTTCGGCCTCTGGCAGAACGACGAAGCCGCTCCCACGCCCGAGATGTAGCCGTGGCCACGTTTCACGTCGTGATCCACCGGTCGGGGCCCGACTACGACCGGTCGCTGCAGCTCGAGCAGCAGTCCGGCTGGGACGAGCACGCCGCGTTCATGGACGGGCTCGTGGACGCGGGCTTCATCGTCCTGGGAGGACCGCTCGGGGACGAGTACCGCGTCGTCCACGTCGCTGAGGCTGCGTCGGCCGACGAGGTGCGTGACACGCTGGCGCACGATCCATGGAGCGGCACGCACCTGGTCGTCGACAGCATCGATGCATGGACGCTGCGGCTGGACGCACGTCGTCCCACCGGCGCCTGAGTCAGACCGCGTCCAGCACCTGTCCCTGCTCGGCGGGGACGGCGCTGGGCGCGGCGCCGCGCTTCGGAACCAGCAACGCCGCTGCGAAGCCGAGCAGCAGCATCGCGGCCGACAGCCAGAACGCGTCCACGAACGCGCCCTGCGTGGGCAACGCTCCGGCGACGACGCTGGCGGTCAGGATGCTCGCGGAGATCTGGCCGCCCAGCGCACCGCCGACGTTTCGGAAGATCACGTTCATGCCGGTCGCGACGCCGGTCTGATCCGGCCGCACCGACTCCACGATCACGTTCACCATCGAGGCGAAGGCCAGGCCGATGCCCAGGCCCATCACGAACGTGGCCGTGTAGACCTGCCAGCTCTGGCTGTGCAACAGCGCCAGCTGCACCCAGGCGACGGCACTCAGCAGCCCGCCCAGCGCCAGCGGCACGCGCGAGCCCACCGTCACCGACATGCGGCCCGCCACCGGTCCCACCAGGAGCATGCCGACCGTCGCCGGCAGCAGGAAGATCCCGGCCTCGGTGACGGAGGCGCCGAATCCGTAGCCGGTCGATTTCGGCATCTCCACGAACTGCGGGATCAGCACGAACGACGCGAACATGCCAAAGCCGATCAGCGTGGCCGACAGGTTGGTCGCCCACACCGGCCGGTCGCGCAGCATCGTCATGTCCACCAGCGGCTCCGCCATCCGCGACTCGACGGCCACCCATGCGACCACGGCCAGCACGGAGGCCGCCAGCAGGCCCAGCGTCAGCGCCGACGTCCAGCCCCAGCTCGGCCCCTCGCTGACCGCGACCAGCAGCGCCACCAGCCAGGCGGCCAGCAGCACGCCCCCGGCCCAGTCGACCCTGCCGGGAGTGCGGATCGGCGACTCCGGGATCATCACCATCGTGATGATCGCGACCGGCACGATCGCCGCCAGCGGCAGCCAGAACAGCCAGTGGTAGTTGAGGTGCTGCACGATCGGGCCGGACAGCACGATGCCGAGGCCGCCGCCGATCCCGACCAGGGCCGAGATCATGGCGATGCCGTGCGCGATCCGCTCGCGCGGGAACTCGTCCCGGATGATCGAGAAGGCCAGCGGGAACACGGCGCCGCCGATGCCCTGGATCACGCGGGCCGCGGTCATCAGCGCGATCGTCGACGACAGCGCCGCCAGCAGCGTGCCGAGCGCCAGCACCCACAGCGTGATCACCAGCATCTTCTTCTTGCCGAACATGTCGCCCAGCCGGCCCACGATCGGGGTGGCCACGCAGGCGCTCAGCAGGTAGGCGGTGAGGATCCAGGTGGCGCCGGTGGCGGAGGCGTTCAGGTCGGCCTGGATGGCCGGCAGCGCGGGCGCCACCAGCGACTGCAGCAGCGCGTAGACGATTGCGGCCACGGCCAGGGTGGCGAACGTGATGCCGTAGTGCTGCCGATGCTCGGGCGCGGCCTCCATCAGGCCGTCCGCCGCCTTGCCGGGGTGGCGCCGATCGCGGCCAGGCCGCCCTCCAGGAACGCCGCTGCCTGGTCGAGCACCGCGACCGCCTGCGTGCGGGAGGCGGTGGCGCCGTGCACGCTGCGGGCCTGGGCCTTCGCGATCGAGATCGCCGACAGGGCTGCGGCGGCGGCGAACCGCGGGCGCGGCCCGTCGGCCGGCTCGCCCAGATCGGCGGCGATCGCCTCGGCCAGCGCGTCCTCGACCTCGGCCAGGCGTGCGCGGTAGTGCACGCGCAGCTGCTCGTTCTCGGCGATCAGCCGCTCGCGAAGCGCCTCGCGCGGGCCGGGCGTGATCATGTGGTCGGCTACGAAGGCGCGCAGCGTGTCCACCGCCGACAGGCCGTTGCTGCGGTGGCGGAGCTCGTGGCAGAGCTGGTCACGCAACGGCGAGGTGTCGGCGAACACGATCTCCTCCTGGGAGGGGAAGTACGCGAACAGCGTACCCTTGGAGACCTCCGCCGCCTCGGCGATCTCGGCCACAGTCGTCTGCTGGTAGCCGCGCTCGGCGAACAGGTCGAGCGCCACCGTCGCGATCGCCTCGCGCGTGCGCAGCTTCTTCCGCTCCCGTAGGCCCAGCTCGCCCATGGCGGACAGGCTAGCAGGATTTATGAACTGAGTCCAGTTTTGTCCTCGGTGCGATAATCAGCCCGCTGCGGCGGCGGCCAGGTCGAGCCGCCAGTCGTTGCAGCGCATGACCGTGCCGGGCGGGTACTCGAGGTCGACGGGGCCGGCCAGCTCGAAGCCGAGCCGCCGGCAGATCGCGTTCGACGGCCCGTTGTCGACCGACGGGTAGGCGTGTAGGAACCGCGGCTCGTGCTCGGCGCGGGCGAGCGCGATCACCAGCGCGGCGCCGGCCCGGGCCAGCCCCCGGCCCTGGCACTCCGGGGCCACCGACCAGCCGATCTCGAACACCTCGCCCCCCTGCCACTCGCGGTGCCAGTAGCCGACCCAGCCGGCGCCCTCACCGGTGTCCGTGTCGACGATCCGGTACTGCCGGGAGCCGAGCTGCCGGTACTCGGCCTGGCGCTTCGCGATCCGCTCAGGGCTCTCGGGGCCGCCCAGATGGGCCATCATCGCGGGATCGGCCAGCAGCCGCTCGAGCAACGGCAGATCGCCGTCGCCCCACGGTTCGATCCGGGCGGAGGTGTGATCGCTGCTCATCGGTCCCGGAGCGTACCGGCGCCCACTCGAGCGGTAGGCTCTGGCCGTGCTGCGCACCCTGCTTCTGATCGCCCAGCTGGACATCCTCGGCGACCTGGGCGGCTGGTTCGAGGAGGTCTGGGACCAGATCCGGTCGATCGACGTCAAGTACCTGATCCTGGGCTGCACGCTGCAGACGATCCAGACCGTGCTGAACGGCCTCGCCTGGCGCAACATCCTGGCCGAGTCCTACGGCCACGAGCGGACGCCCGCGCGGCAGCTGGTCGCGGCCTACTCCGGCGGCATCGCCCTCAACTCGTTCCTGCCGGCGCAGGCCGGGACGTTCGCCTACTTCGGCATGTTCCGGGTGATCATCGTGGGATCGGCCTTCGCCGGGATCCTGGCCGCCGGCGTCGTCCAGAACCTGTTCTTCGGCGTGATCGGCACGCTCAACTACGTCTTCCTGTTCCTGTCCCGGCCGGACTCGGAATCGGCCGCCGAGCACCAGGTCACCGAGGACGGCGGCATCAAGCTGGTGTTCCTGGTCATGGCCGCGATCCTGCTGATCGTGGTCGCCCGCTTCCTCTGGAAGCGCTACCGCAAGGTCTGGGACGACGCCAAGGCGGGTGCCGTGATCCTGCGCACGCCGAGGCTGTACGTGACGCGTGTGCTGTCGCTGCAGGTGGCCTCGTACGTCGCTCGGATGGGGGTCAACGCCACCTACATGTCCGCGTTTGGCATACCTGTGACGATCCGCAACATCTTCCTGATCATCGCGGCCAACTCGATCTCGTCCACCTTTGCGGTCACGCCGGGCGGCGTCGGTACCCAGCAGGCGCTGGCGTCGGTGGCCCTGCGCGACGTCGCACCGGCCAGCACCGTCACCGCCTACTCGCTGGCACAGCAGCTGATCTCGATGGCCTGGAACATCACCTTCGGCCTGATCATGATGATCTCGACGTTCGGCTGGTCGACGACCAAGGGCATGATCCAGGAGAGCCGCAAGGAGGCTAAGCAGAAGCGCTCGCTGAGCGACCTCGAGAAGGAGGACGAGCCGGGCGCGGCGGCAGCGGACGCGACGGCCGGGGACCCCGGCTAGGCAAACACATTGGTGACGGTAGACGCGGCCGATCGCGTCGACCACCCGAGGATGTTTTCGGGGCACGCATCCGACCTGATCGACATCAGTAGGCTGAGCCGCGGCCGGTTCTTGATAGACGGTCTGGCGGACACGGTGCCATCGCCGGAGCCCTACTATCGGTAGATGGACACTGCTGCGCCACCACTCCCTGCCGGTACGGTGCACGAAACGATCCCGGTCGATCTGCGCGAAACCCTGACCCGCGACGCCAAGGCTCGCGCGACCTGGATGGCTATCACGCCGCTGGCGCGTAACGAGTGGATCTGCCTGATCACGTCGGCAAAGCAGCTGCAAACACGCGAGCGCCGACTTGAGCGGACTCGCTCACAGCTGTCGCAGGGACAGCGCCGACCGTGCTGCTGGGAGGGCTGCCCCCATCGCGAAAAGACCGGCAGGTAGCGACTGAGCATCCGATAGTCTCGGCCTGGTGTCCGATTCCGCCGGTATCGCCACGCTGTTCGACTCCGCCAGCCACGAGCCGCTGACCACGGAGCCGTGGGACGAGGGCCGCGCCACCGCCGCAATCGCCGCGATCGTGGACGACGCCGAGCGGGCGTTCGATGCGCACGGGCTGTGGCCGATCCACGAGCGCGACGTGCACGGCGACGAGGGCCGCGCGCTGAGCGGGCTCTACCTGGGCGCTGCCGGCGTGATCTGGGCGCTTCACGAGCTGGGATCGCAGCGCGACTTCGCGGAGGTCGCCGACGGGCTCGACCGGCGGTTCCTGGACGAGCCCGACTTCGAGCCGGAGAAGGGCGAGCCGGCGCCCGGCCTGTGGATGGGCCGGTCGGGCATCCTGGCCGTCGCGGAGCGCCTGTCGCCCGATCCTGTCCGCCGCGACCTGCTGCTGGACGTGCTCGAGCAGAACGTCGGGAACCCCACCGTCGAGGTGATGTGGGGCGCCCCCGGATCGCTGCTGGTCGCGTCGGAGATGCTCGACCGCACCGGCGACCCGCGCTGGGCGGATCTCTGGAACCGGCTGGCCGAGGACGTCTGGAGCGGCTTCGTCGAGGACGAGCGGCTGGGCTACCGGATCTGGACGCAGCTGCTCTACGGCACCGTCGCGCAGTACATCAGCCCGGCGCATGGGTTCGCGGGCAACGTCGCCGCCCTGGCGGGGCGGCCGCAGATGCTGGGCGCGGAGCGGATGGCTGAGCTGGAGCGCGAGGCGGTGCGCACGTCCACCGCCACTGCCGTGATCGACGGCGACCTCGCCAACTGGCAGCCGCTGGCCGGCGAATCGCTGGACGGCAGCCCGGGCCGCGTACGGGCGATCCGCACCCAGTGGTGCCACGGCGCCCCCGGGCAGGTGGCGACGCTGGCCGGCATCGCCCCACACGATGCGACGTACACCCGGCTGCTGGTCGCCGGCGGCGAGCTGACGTGGAAGGCGGGCCCGCTGCGCAAGGGGCCCGGCCTCTGCCACGGCAGCGCGGGTAACGGCCTGGCGTTCCTGGCCCTGCACCGGCGCACGGGCGATCAGCTGTGGCTGGACAGGGCGCGCCGGTTCGCCATGCACTGCATCGAGCAGGTCGAGGCCGGACGGGAGCGGTACGGGCATGGGTGGCACTCGCTGTGGACGGGCGACCCCGGCGCCGCGCTGTACCTGCGCAGCTGCATCGACCCGGAGGCGCGGATCGGGATCGACCTCGGCTGCTGGTAAACCGGTCTAGCGCTCAGCGCGCCGCTCGCGGAGCCGGTGCCTCCCGGCGGCGAGCGATACCGAGGTGCACACCCAGATGATCAGCGCCGCCTCCACGTACGTGGCTGCGCCGTGGATGGACAGCCCGGAGACGAACAGCTCGACGACGATCAGCGAGACGACCGTTGCGCCCAGCGACACGACCAGCAGCATCAGGAACGACGGGTCGCGGAAGAACACCCTCAGGGCCAGCAGCTCGGCCACGATGTGCACGACCCAGAAGACCAGGGTCGCGACCACCAGCGCGGTGAGCGTGACCGAGAAGCGCGACAGCAGGGCGGCAGACACGATCAGGCCAACGGCGATCCCGATCAGCGACGAGAACACCCTCATGCGCAACCGTCTCATCGTGACCGTCCTCCCTGGCTTACGTGATGGGCGGCTCGGCGACGCCGCGCGCCGATTCTAGACCGGTCAGCACTTCACGCCCGCGAACGCCTGCCGGTACGCGTTGCCGAGCGTCGATCCGGCGGACGCCAGTGCGGTGGCCGCGGCGGTCAGCGACTGGGCCGAGGTGATGCTGTCCGCGATCTGCTGCACCTGGGTCTTGAACGCAGCATTCGCGGCCTTGAGCTGGGTGCCGAGGTCGCCCTTCACGGTCGGGGCGGCGGTGGCGATCGTGTCCAGGTCGGAGTTGATCTTCTGCAGCGCGGTCTTGGCCTTGTCGACCGAGTCCGTCGAGAGCGGCAGCCCCTTCAGCGTGTCCACCTGCGCCTGGATGTCGGAGCTGGCGTCGCACGCCTGGCTCCTGGCCTTGTCGGCGGCGGACTGGCCGCCGCCGCAGCCCGCTGCTCCGAGCAGCGCCAGCGCCACGATTGAGATCAGACCGATCGGTTTCAAGCCACTCCCCCTGCGAGCGTGACCCCGAGCATAGGCGGTGATGGGCCCCCGGGCCAGCGCCCGTGACCGGGCCGGTCGCTGATAATCCCGCGCGCCCCCCTCGCGGGCGAGCGCGCGGGGCGATCGCATCAGCGGGCGGGAGTGGGCGCCTTGACGCGGACGTGGTTGTGCATCTGCGACACGCGCGGCTGCATCCGGGCCATCTGGTCGGCGCCCATGCGCGGGGCCAGCTCGGTCTCGCCGAACTTCGCGAACGCCTGGCCGGAGTCCCAGATGTCGACGACCACGAGGCCGTCGTCGGTGGCACCGATCACGTGCGCGACCGCCGGGTGCGCGCTGCCGTCGCCCGCGTGCGCTTCCATGTCGGCGGTGAGGGCGTCGTAGTCGTCGATGGTGAAGCCGTCGAGCTCGATCAGCACCAGCACCCCGGCCTCCTCGCCGCGCCCCTCGATGTGGTTGTGCACCGGCACGATCCGCGGCTCCGCCTGCGGCAGTCCCGCCTCGGCGATCGCGGCACTCAGCTTCTCGTCGAAGAAGCGCTGCAGATCCTCCGCAGACTCCCACACGTCGGCCACCATGACACCGGTGTCGGTAACGGCCGCGGCGTGGCTGATCAGCCCTGCAGGCGCGTTCTCCGGTGTCAGCCCGCCCAGCAGCCCGTCGACACGATCGTACTGCTCGGCCGTCGCGCCCTCGACATCCATGATCATCAGAATCGGCATCTCGGTCCACCTCCGGGGTGGGGTCTGGGACCGCGACCGTACCACCCACGTGTTGGCGACGTGTGTGTGGACGATGGTCAGGCCGGTCGAGCGGCAACGTCAGTTCGCGTTTCGGGCTGACCTGCATCTCTGGGCAGGCGAAGCGCCGCGACCAGCCCGAGCAGGGCGAACCCGACCAGCACGATCATCGCGACGACGTATGACCTGGTTCCCAGCGAGACAGCGGAGACGAGGATCGTGCCGGCGATCGCCGTGCCGAACGATGAGCCGAGGTTGGAGACGCTGCGGGAGAGACCCGAGATCTCGCCCTGCATCTCCTCAGGAAAGCTCGACTGGACGACATTCACCGAAGGCGTCAGCATGGCGCCCACGCCGAGCCCAAACAGGAACAGCCCCAGCAGGAACGCGACCGCTCGCTGGGAGGTGTCGACGAACGGGATCATGAGCACCAAGCCGACGAGCGCCGCGAGGAACCCGGCGGCGATCAGCGCCCGCTGGGGGTACCGAGCCACGAGGCCGCGTGCTGCAAACGAGGAGATCAGGATGCCGGCCGTCGCCGACGTGAAGATCAGCCCGGTCCTGATCGGGCTGTAGCCGTGCACCTCCTGCAGGTAGACCGAGACGACGAACGAGGTTCCCATCATGATCAGCCACTGGAGGTTCTGGGTGACCAACGCGACGTTGCAGACGCGGTTTCGGAACAGACCGGTCGAGAGCAGCGGTTCCTGGCCAAGGCGTTCCAGCCTGCGGATGTAGGCGTAGAACCCGAGCAGGAGCGCGATGCCGATCGCCACGAAGGCGACGAACAGTGCGTTGTTGACGCCGGCTTGCAGGATGCCGAGCACGACGAAGAACATCCCGACCGCGGACAGGATGGCGCCCACCAGGTCGAAGGGACGGTTCGGATCAGCGGGTAGCGGATCGCTCAGGTTGCGGCTGAGCAGGATGATGATGGCCACGATCAGCGCCTGGAAGACGAACGCCGCGCGCCAGTCGATCCAGGTGGCGATCACCCCGCCGATCAGCGGCCCGGCCGCGGCGCCGAAGCCCCCCATTCCGCTGATCGCGCCGAACGCCCACGCCCGCGAGGTGGTGTCGGTGAACCAGAGCGTCGCCAGGATGTACACCGGCGGGATCAAGAACGCCGTGCCCACTCCCTCCAGGATCGAGTTGCCGACGATCAGCACCCCCAGCCCGGGCGCGATCGCGCTCAGCAGAGCACCGATGCCGAACAGCGCCAACCCCCCGATCAGGCACCGCTTCCGGCCCCACCGGTCGGTCAGCTTGCTGCAGGGGATCATCAGGATCGCCATCGTCAGCAGGAACAGGGTGATCACGGTCTGCACACCCTTCACGTCGGTGTTCAGATCGTCGCTGATGTCGGCGATCATCACGTTCATGTTCGAGCCCGCGAAGCTGCAGATGAACTGGGCGAGCGCTAGCGGCGCGATCAATCGGCGGGCGCTACGGAGCGCCTCGCCGGTGGCCCGGCCCTCTGCCGCCGAGGAGCTCATCCGCGAGCCTCCGGGTCGGCACTGCAGGATTGCGCGATTGACACGACGCCGCCCGTCCTTTCCGTCGACCCGCCCACCCTAGCCAAACGCGGCTCGCGTGAACAACGATCTCTAGGCCGGCTAGGGCTGCTCGCCCTTGTTGCGCAACTCGTTCAGGTAGGCCTCGCCGCCGTACAGGCTCATGCGCCCGTCGCCGTCGCCGCCGCCGGCCGCGCTCGAACCGCCGATGATGGTGGCGGTCACGACGATGCCGAGTACGGTCAGGCCCAGCGACAGCACCCCGAACGCCGGCAACAGGCCGACGCCGCCGCCGGCATCGAGGTTCGACTGCACAGCCGACCGCAGCAGCACCAGGGTGCCGACCACCGAGATCAGGTTACCGATCAGCGCGGCGATGAACGTCGTGCCGAACCCGACCCGGACATCCGAGAGCGGGGGCAGCAACACCAGCAGCACCAGGCCCGTGACCGCCGCCTGCGTGGCGCCGCCGATCAGCACCACCAGCGCCCAGTTATCCGCCAGCAAGTGTGGGCCGGTGCCGCCCAGGATCACCGGCAGGAACACCAGGCCGGACGCGATCCGGCCGACGAAGCCGGCCACAAAGCCGCTGATAACGACGGTTACCCAGATAGGCAGGTTCATCAAAGGGACTCCAGGGCGCCAGATCGGCAAGTTGCACACTCAACTTGAGCGGGCGGGCACGAGAAAAACCCAGGGCGTACACTCGCCCAGCCGTGAGTGACGAGGGCTCCGAGACCGCCGTTCGCACGTTCCTGATCGCGGACATCCGCGGGTACACGACCTTCACACAAGCCGAGGGGGACGAGGCGGCGGGCCGGCTGGCAACGCGGTTCGCGCAGGTGGTGCGTGAGGAGATCGAGCGGCACGGCGGATCCGTCCTCGAACTGCGCGGCGACGAGGCGATGTGCACCTTCGGATCGCCCCGCGGGGCGATCCGTGCCGCCGTCGCGCTGCAGCAGCGGTGTGCGGAGGAGATCCGTGCCGATCCGGCGCTGCCCCTGCGTCTCGGCATCGGCATCGACGTCGGGGAGGCCGTCGCCGTCGAAGGCGGGTATCGCGGTGGTGCGCTCAACCTTGCCGCCCGTCTCTGCTCGCAGGCCGCCGCCGGTGAGGTACTGGTCAGCGAGGGCGTCGTTCACCTCGCCCGCCGCGTCGACGAGCTGGTGTTCGTCGACCGCGGGCGAATCGCGCTCAAAGGCATGGCCGAGCCAGTGCGTGTGATGCAGGTTGGCTTCGAGCTCGACCTGCCGGCTGAAACCGCGCCGTTATCGCACCGGCGCCTGACTCGAGGCCGCATCGCCGCGCTCGCGGCGGCTGCGGTCGTCGCCGCCGGCGCTAGCCTGCTCGCAGGCCTGCGTGGCGACGGGTCGGCTCTAGCGCTCGACGCGAACGCGGTCGCCTCCCTGAACTCCTCGGGCTCGGTCGTAACGCAGACATTGCTGCCCAGCGGCGGCCTCCCGGCCAGCATCACGTCCGGGAACGGTTCGATCTGGGTCACGAATGCCGGCTCGGCCGTCGCCATGAAGATCGATCCGGCGACCGGGGCCGTCGTCGGCACCACGCAGCCCGTCGGCACCGCGCCGTCCGGCATCGCCGTCGGCGGCGGTGGCGTGTGGGTCGCCGACTCGGCCAGCGCGACCGTTCGCTGGATCAGCGTTTCCGCGCTGACGACGATGCCGGCGCGGATCCATGTCGGCCAGGGTCCCGGCCCGATCGCCTTCGGCGGCGGGGCGGCCTGGGTCGTCAACACCATCGACGGCACGCTGCAGCGTCTGCAGGGCCCCGGGAAGGCTCCGTCAGCCGCCATCCCGATCGGGGCGGAGCCGACCGCGGTGGCCGTCGCGTACGGTTCGGTCTGGGTCTCGGATGCGGCCACCTACTCGGTCGTCCGGCTCGATGCCGGGACGCGAGAGGTGACGGATCGCGTCACGGTCGGCAACGGCCCGGCGGCGATCACGTCCGGTGGCGGCGCGATCTGGGTTGCCAATGCTGTCGACGGCACCGTCACCCGCGTCGACCCGTCGAACGACGCCACGCGGACGATCGCGGTTGGCGGCAAGCCGATCGGCATCGCCTTCGCAGGCGGCTCCGTATGGGTTGCGATCGACGACCCGAACGAGACGGCCCGCATCGACTCGGGCTCCCTGTCTGTGACCACCTCACCGCTGGCGAGCCCGCCGCAGAGCATTGCGGCCATCGCTGACCAGCCCTGGATCACGTCCGTGGCCGCACCGGCCAGCCACCGAGGCGGCACGCTCCGCGTCCTCTTCGGCGGTTCGGTTGGCAACTCGCCGTTTGGCGCCGGCTACCACCCCTTCGACCCGGGCGCAGCCCCGTACTCCGTGCACTTCAGCCTGCTGCGCATGACCAACGACGGGTTGCTGGCCCTCCGTCGTATAGGTGGCGCCGGCGGTTTCCAGCTCGTCCCCGATCTGGCTGTTGCCATGCCCGCCGTCAGCGACGGTGGGCGCACGCTCACGTTCCGGCTGCGTCGCGACATCCACTATTCCAACGGCGACCTCGTCAAGCCGTCCGACTTCCTGTTCGCCGTCAGGCGCCAGTACAGGGACCCGCCGGTGTCCTACGGCACGAGCTTCCTCACCGACATCGTCGGCGCGGACGCCTGCACCAACAGGCCATCGACCTGCGGCGCCGCGCTTGCAGCCGGCATCGTGCCGGACGACCGTGCGAACACGCTCACGATCCATCTCGTGCAGCCCGACTCGAGCGTGGCGTACGAGCTGGCGACCACCTTCGCCGACCTACTTCCTCCCGACTCACCGCCCATCGACAGCGGCAAGCCGGTGCCATCGACCGGGCCCTATATGGTCGAGAAGGCCGGGGCGAAATCGGTCACGCTCGTCCGCAACCCGCGGTTCCATCAATGGAGCTTTGACGCCCAGCCGGAGGGGTTCCCGGACAGGATCGAGTGGACCTTTCAGCCCGACGACGGCAAGGCGCTGACGGCGATCGAGCGCGGGCAGGCGGACGTGATGCTCGAACCGCCACCGCCGAATCGCCTCACCGAGCTGCGCACCCGCTATGCGGTGCTCGCGCACCTGTATGCCGGGGAATCGACCTTCTATCTCGGCCTGAACTCCCAGGTGCGGCCGTTCTCGAGCCTCGCAGCCCGGCAGGCACTCAACTTCGCGATCGATCGCGGCGGCTTCGGCGCGTTCGGCGCCGTGGTGCAGACACCGACCTGTCAGGTGCTCCCGCCGGGGATGTTCGGGTACTCGCCCTACTGCCCATATACCAAGGACGTCAATCCGACCAGTGGCGCCTGGCGTGCGCCTGACATGAAGCGAGCCCACGCGCTGGTGGCGCAGTCGGGCACGCGCGGAAGCCCCGTCCAGCTGTGGTCGTGCAGCTGCCTGGGCATCTCGCGGCCCGAGGCGACTTTCGTGGCCGGACAGCTGGCGAAGCTCGGCTATCGGGTGACGAACGATTGGACCACCGACTACGGCCGCATCTCACAGGCCGTCTCGAACACGCGGGCGCCGATCGTCAACATCGAGGGCTGGGTGGCGGATTTCCCACACCCTTCCGACTTCTTCGATCCGCTTCTCGAATGCGGGTCGACGGTGGTGGAGCCGTCGACGAAGTTTTGCGACCCGCATCTGGACGCTCTGGTGGCGAGAGCCAAACGTACCGCCGGGGCGACATCGTTGAACCTGTGGCGCGAGGCCGATCGCGAGGCCGTCGACCAGGCTGCCTGGGTGCCGGTCACCAACCAGGGCGGCATCGACGTCGTCGGCGCGCGCGTGGGTAACTACCAGCACCACCTGCAGCTGGGCATCCTGCTCGACCAGCTGTGGGTGCGCGCCGCTCCCGCGTCGACGTCGAGGTAGGGCTGTTCTCCGATTCGTCTGGCCCGCTGTCAGACTCAGATCCGCGGGGCCTGCTGGACCCTTACGTGGGGTCTGCTGGACCCCTTACGTGGCATGCTCGGAAACGGCTCAACCAGGAGGCTCTGGAGGTGATCTGGACTAGGGGGCCGAACTCGGGGCGTTGGGTTGCTGCCCTGTCTATCTCCGAGGCAGATGTACTGTCCGCTCGAGCAGCGCCTGTCCAGGCGCCAGACTGGCGCCGGCTGCTTTCGGCGCGCACCCGAGCGGCAGCGGCGCTCTGTCAGACCCCATGCAGGGCCATGAGATCGCGGACAAGCTCGTCTACATCGACCATGACCACGTCTTCTCGCTCTGTCGCGGCGGTAATGAGTGTTGGGCTGAATCCCGAGCGGGAGAAGAGCGCGATCTTGGCGGTTGATGCGATCCGTGCGCCGTCCTGGCGCAGGGCGGGGATCTTGAATGTATCGAGGTCGGTGAGCACGTCTAGGCCCAGAGGGCGGTTCGTCCACTTGCCCTCACCGATCAGCGAGACCGCTCCGCGGGTGAGACCGACGACGTCGATCTCCTCGCTTTGTCTTGTGCCTTCGCGCCTGAGGTTATTGAGAGCATTCCCCCACCAGGCGCCGACTTTGGTCGCTCGGCCGGTGGTGAGCGCCCATTGCCGGCAGAGCAGCTCGAAAGTGGGACTGATGTGGTCAGCCAGTAGATCGGCGATCTCGGCGTCGTAGAGTATTCGGGGTGCAAGGCCGGTCTTGAGCTCCTCCTGGAAGGGGAACACGAACCGAAACCAGAACCGCATGAAGTCGTCGGCCAGGCGATAGCGGTAGCCGCGTTCGTCGTCACGTGCGGTCACGGGGGCGGTTCGCTCGACGATCCGCATCTCGCGCAGCGTGTCCAAGTACCCCTGAAGGTCGCTGGTCTTGCGGCCGAGGGCGGAGCCGAAGTCGGCGAGCGACTTCTTGCCGGTGGACAGCTCCTCAAGCAGTGAGTAGTAAACGCCTGGGGTGCGCAACTGCTCTTCGAGCACTTCTCGAGGATCGTTGAACAGTGGCCCGCGGGGATCGAGCACACGCGTGCAGATACGGTCGCGCAGCGACCCGCCTCGTGCCAGCTCGTCCAGATAGAGGCTCATCCCGCCCGAGACGGCGTACCGCTCGATCCGCTCAGTCGCCGAGGTGTCGCCGGCCAGGAAGGCCTGCGCATCGTCAAACGCCAGCGGGTCGACCAACATCGGCGCCAGGCGGCCGCGCAGCGGTCCGCGTAGCAGCCTCTCCATCTGGCTGATATAGGAGCCACACAGCACTAGCTTGAGCTGCGAGGCGTCGCGCTCCTCCATCACGGCCTGGATCGCGGTCAAGACTTGGTCTCGATCCTTTTCGCGGGCCGGCAGCAGGTAGGGGAACTCGTCGATCACGACGACCAGTTTTTGATCCGCCGCCAGCGCGTACAGCGCTTCGATCAGCGCCGGCGCCCCGTCCAGCACAGGGCGCACGCCGAGCAGTGGTTCGAGTCTGTCGGCGAACCGCTCCAGCTGCGGCGCCTCGGCACGGCGATCGGCCACCAGTAGGATGGCTGGCTTGCCGTGGGCGAACTGGCGAAACAGCCATGACTTACCGACCCGGCGTCGACCATACAGCGCGAGGGCGTTGCGCTCTGAGCCCGACCACCAATCCTCCAGCCGCTCGAGATCGGCGGCGCGATTGAGGAAGCGATCGCGGGCTGGGAATGAGAACGAATCCATAGGTTCTAGAACATTATATTCCAAAACCTACGGATCGCAACCGATCTCCCGAAGCCCGCCGGCGCTGAACGACTCGTTTAGCGGGTCAGCGATCCCGTTCCGCCGGCGGCCGGTGCACGCCGGCCTGCGGGGCGGAGCGAGCTAGTCGTCAAGCTCATCCGGGTTCACTTCGCCATGATCTCCCAGAGCCCGGTCTCGCCGACTGGCTGGATCTCCATGGGCGGCGAGATGCCCCACCGCGCACACGGCAGCAGCAGGGCAAGCTGAAGCACCGCAAGCGGCGAGGCAGCCACCCAATCGGTCGCCATCTCGCAGTCCTCACACAGATATCGGGTATGCGGGACGCCACCGATCACCTCGTCCTCGCAGAATACCCGGTGTGCTTCGGGCGCGTGGGCATCACAGTAGGCCATGCCGAACATCGCTACGGTGGCGTAGGCGCCGCATGCGCAGCGCAGCACACCCGAGGCCGCCGAGTCACCAGGCCACTCCATACCGCCACGCTACGACGGCCAGCGGGGCGCCGCTCGGTTTGTTCTTTTCGTGGTCGCGATCGCGCGGCCGCAGTCCGTGTAGGCGCCCGCCAGCGCCCCATCGGTGCTGGCACATTATGTTCTACAACCTACACAGCTGGGCCGGGACTCGGAGCGGGCAGCGATTCAGCGATCCACTCGCCGGCCAGCCGCGGATCGACAGGATCGCGGAATCGCTGACGACTCGTCTCAGCAGGCCAGCGATCCGTACGCCAGCGACCGGTCGCACGCGGCGGCGACGTCAGCGTCGAAGCGTCATCGTGACAGCGTGCCAGCGCGTGGAGGTCGTGTCGACCGCCCCCAAGACGACCACGAAAACGTCATAGCCGTCGTTATCGTGCCAGTTTTGGGGGTGCTCGCCGCGGCCGATCCTGCGCGTACGCTGCGCATCGCCCGACTTCGAGAAGTGCCTGGGCGGGCAGGAGTGGGACTGTCATAGTGACCCCACGCCTCGAGGAACGACCGTGGTCAGATCCGGGTGATGGCGGCGTGCCAGGCCTGGACGCCGGCAGGGTCAAGCGTGACGTCGAAGGTCGCCGCCTCGATCGAGTCCACCCGCCAGCCGCGCGCAAAGCTCGAGCGGATCTCCTCCTGGCTGATGCGCCGCGGGCCCCAGTCGCCCGGCTGGCGGTCGCTGAAGCACAGCAGGTGATAACGGGCCCCGGGCTCGGTCACCGAGGCCAGACTCTCGACGAAGCGAGCGCGGTCATCATCCCCGAACACGTGGAAGAGCCCGCTATCGAGCACCGTGTCGAACCGCTCACTCAGCGAGCCGAGGTCAAGCGCATCCCACACCGCGAAGCGCACGGTCAGCCCGCGCTCGCGCGCCTTCGCCTGGGCGATGGCGATCGCCGCCGGCGCTGCGTCGATCCCGGTCGTGTCAAGCCCGCGCTCGGCCGCCATCAGTGCGTGCTCGCCCGTCCCGCAACCCACGTCCAGCACGCGGCCTCGCAAGGCGCCTGCGTCAGCCAGCTCCAGGAACGCCGGCTGCGGGCGCCCGATATCCCACGGCGGCGCACCCGCATACATCGCGTTGAATCCCCCGGAACTCCTCTCCGTTCGCGCGCCAGGTGCCTGCTCGCCATCCACGAACGGATAATGCACCAGCCCAAGCGACCGGCACGACCTCTCCGGCCCAGAGGGTGGACGGCTATTCAGGTCGAGCGATCCGACGATCACGACTAGCCACGCTGGCGCCGCGTTCCGCTCCCCCGGCCGACCTTGATCGGAGGTTGCCGCGGCCGAAGCGGCGTCGGGCTAGGTCGCGCGCGCCGCCTCAGTGACGACGAGGTTGTGAATCTCGAACACCTGCGGCTGGGCACCGGGAGGCGCGCCGAGTTCCTGCAGAGCGGGCATCAGTCGCTCTTGCACGAACCGGTCAAAGTGCGGTTGAGACGCCCAGATGTCATAGACGTACCACCCGTCCGGGGTGGGGCCGGCGCTGTGCATGATCAACCCGTCTGGAGCCTCCGCTGAGGAGAAGTCGCTGGAACGCACTCCGAACATCTTCTCCCCGATCTGCTCGTACTGCTGCTCAGTTCCGCCCGTCATCATCTGCAGGACTCCGATTGGCATGTCCCCTCCGTTTTCGGGTAGTTGGTACCCAAGGACTCAAGCTGGAATCCAGCCTGCGGCAAAGACCCTATCCCCGGAAGGCGCACCTTGCAATTCCTGGTGCAAGCGGCCGGCGCCAATGCGGCCACGCGTAGGCGCCACCACCGCCGGCGAGTACGCCGACTACTGCCGCAGCGTGATCGTGACGGCATCCGCCGCTGGACAGGCGCGATAGGAGACGGCGTCGACCGCGGCTGTCTGGCAGGCGCGAGAATCTGACGCCTCGGCGGGAAGATCCGCCACGCTCACCGTCTTGAACGCCGGCACGCTTGCGTGCTCGTGCAGCCCAAGGCTCGCCCCGACCGCGGATACGCGCGGATCAATCAGCGTCCCAGCGCGGGAGAAGATCGGCGGCTTACCTACGGCCATCACGATCCGGTCGGCGCCGCTCGCCGCGGCATAGCGGACGACGGCGGTCACCGTCGGGCGCTGCTGGAGTTGTGCCGCCTGGGCACGGGCGGTGTCGTAGGCGCCCGCCGCTTCCCTCGCCTGAGGAGGTCGAGCGGATCCAGGCCAAGTTCGGCGGGCCGCGGCGCTACCGCCGGCGAACGGCTGAGGAGGCGCGCGAGGGGATCCGCATCTACGCCCGCGAGCACCTGCGCCAGGGCGAGCGTCCCGACCAGCGCGCGTACATGGCGGCCTGCAAGCTCGATGCGCGGCTGGTGTGGCCGTCGAAGCTGAAGGGCGTCACGGGCAAGACCTTCACTGAGCTGTGCGCCGACGAGGGCCTCTAATGACTCGCCGGATCGCCCGCCGAAAGCGATTGCCGCGGCAAGCGCCGTGGGCGCCTCCCGTCGAGCAGACGCTGCCGCAGGTACTGGCCGACGTTTACCGCGACGCAGGTTTCACCCGCGAGGTCGTCGCCAACCCAGCGCCGCTCGCCAAGCAGCCGTCGCGGTGGGATCCGCCCGAGCAGCTGCCCGGCACGGGCATGTTCTCCGCCTATGAGGAGCTTGACGGCCAGGTCACGGTCGTCAGGCTGCTGCGCTCAACACCCTGGTTGTACCGACCGCTGCGGGACGCCGTCGCAGCGCTCGGAGACAAGCCCGGAAAGAGCGGGCCCAAGCGGATGGCCGGCTGCTGGGCGTGCGCCTACTTCGGCATGGTCGAGTCGGGCGAGGCGGACGTCAAGCCCTGGTTTGCCCAGACCACGCCGGAGTTCTGGCGCGCCTGCGGGATGGCCCGGATGCCGGCGTACAAGACCGCCCAGAAGCGCATCAAAGAGATGGAGCAGATCGCGCATGTGTTCGAGGAGGCGCTCGAGCGGCTGGTTCGGCATGTCCGAAAGCGCGAGCCACGGATCGGCCACGCGATTGGCGTCGACGCGACCATGAGCGAGTCAAACGCGCGCCTTCACCGCCTCGCCAACCCAAGCGGCCAGGTGCCAAGGCGACTCGGAAAGCTCCCGGTGATTGCGGCCAGACGCATGCCCACCGAGCTGGTGGATGACATCCGTCGGGCTGCTAACGCCGAGTCGCCCGACGCCGGCCCGCTTCAGGTCAGCGAGTACATCGACATCACCACCGAGCTCGAGCGCGGCACGCTTGGCCAACACCGGATCATCCGGCTCAAGAGCGGCGTCTACCTGAGCCTCGACCCCGACGCCGGCGTGCGCGCCTACATGCGCGGCACCAAGCTGCTCAAGTGGTGGCACGGCTACCTCCTGGTTCAGGCCGTCGATCACTTCAGCGGCCTGCCGCTAGCCGCGCACGGGTTCGCCGCCGACCAAAACGAGCACCAGCACTTTCCCATGGTGGTGGAGAAGGCCGCCGCCACGCTGGGCCACACGCCCTTCTTCGTCACCACCGACAAGGCCTACTCCATCTGGGCGTGCTTCGAATGGAGCGTCGAGCGCGGCATCACGCTCGTCGCGCCCTACCGGCCCGTGAACACCCGCGCACCCGAGAAGGCGCAGCCCACCGTCGACTTCGACGAGCACGGCATCCCCTTCTGCCGCCACTGCCGCGGCGGCACCGACCAGGTCGGCTTCCACGTCTATCCCGCCGAGGGCCGCAACGGAAAGCCGCGGCCGGTTCTGCGGGTGCGCTGCGCCGCACCCGACTCCGACGAATGCCTGGGCGTGCAGGAGTGGAACTGCCGGCGCGATCCCACGCGGCTTCTGCCCGTGTGGCGGACGCACGCCGCTTACTCCGAGGCCCGCACGCTACACATGTCATATGAGCGCGCCCACAACGAGGCCCGCTCGCGCGCGAACGCAAAGCCTCGCCACTCTGAGACCCGCACCAAGCGCGTCAGTCTCACCCTGGCGATCATGCGCATGAACGTGTACGCGATCATCGCCTGGCTCAAGGCAGGTGTCATCAACGGCTGGCTAGGTACGCCCGCGCTCAACCCCGAGCTCGAGCGCGACGCCGAGCGCCAACACCGCCTCAACCGCAAATCAAAGCACGAGTTCATCAACCGCATGACCGTGCTCAGGCGGCTGCGGCTCGGCTACGTCGGCGGCGGCCGCATCCCGCACCGCACACGCGGCGCTCCAACCCGGCGCGCCACGCCCACCAAGCTCTAGCTCGGAACTGACGCCGCCCACAAGGCGGCGTCAGCATGGTCCAAACCGGCCTCACGCGTACCGTAAGCGCGCCCTCGAGGCCTCAACGGCTTGTACTCCCTCGCCTGCGAGCCCTCTTCGCCCTCGAAACGCCAGTTCAGGAGCTTGCGCGCCCGAACCGGGGACCAGTAAGGAGAACGATCAAGGTAGCGGAGGAGGGACTCGAACCCCCGACACGCGGATTATGATTCCGCTGCTCTAACCAGCTGAGCTACTCCGCCAGGAGGCGGATTCTAACCCAGCCAGTTGTGCAGGATCCGCACGCAGCCGTCGATTGCGTCGAGGTGTGCGATCTCGAAGCCGTGGGTGTTCTCGGTGGCGGCGGCCAGGCAGGCGCTGCGCGGCACGCGCCCGCTGTCGAGGCTGGACGAGGCGTCGGATCCGTAGCGCGTGACAGCCGCGTGGCGCACGCTCACGCCCGCGGCGGCGGCCGCATCGGCCAGCTCCCACGAGAGTCCCTCGTCGAGCGGCGCGTAGGAGTCGGCGCGGATGATGACGGGGTCGGGGCCGGGCTCGATCGCATACTCCTTGGCCACGGGCACCACTTCCAGCGCCACGATCGCCACGGCGTCGGTGCTGCGTGCGTAGTACTGCGAGCCCTGGCAGCCGACCTCCTCGCGGCTCGTGAACACCAGGTCGAGCGGGCGGTTGGGGGCATCCAGCCGGCCGGCCAACTCGAGCAGCATCGCGACGGCGACCTTGTCGTCGAGCGCGTGGCAGGCCACGTACTCGCCGTCGTCGCCCAGCCGCACCGGCCGCTTACGCCAGCGCGCCGGCACGATGCGCGAGCCGACGGTGACACCGGCCGCCTCCAACGCCTCGGCGCTGAGCTTGGTCTCGATCCAGGCGTCCTTCCACTTCACCGGCTGGTCGTCGAGCTGCTTTCGCTGCGGCGACTCGTCGGACACGTGCCGCGCGCCGAACGAGAGCACGCCCAGCACCGTGTCGTGCCGGCCCAGCACCTCCACCGGCCCCTCGCCCCAGATCCAGGGATGCGCGTCGCCGAGCGTCTGGGCGATCAGCCGGCCGCCCTCCTCGACGCGCTTGACCAGCCCGCCGATCTCGTCCTTGTGCGCGAGCAGCGCCACCTTGCCCTCGCCGCCGCCGTCGGGGCCGGCCAGCGACAGGATGATGTTCCCGGCGCCGTCCACCTGCGGCGTGCCGTACGGGGCCAGCGCCTCCATCAGGTGGGCATCGATCTCGTCCTCGACGCCGCTCGGCGAGTGCAGCTCGAGCAAGGCGCGCACGGATTCGAACAGCTGGTCGCGGGACATCCGGACGGCAGCCTAGCGGGGCCCGTGCAACACCCGCGCCTGGCACCGGTGTTGCACGAAATTCGTAGCTCTGAGCGCGTTGCGCTACGAAATTCGTAGTTCGGGGCCCCCTTTTCTACGAAATTCGTAGAAAAGGGTGCAACAGAGGTGCCAGACGCCGGCGTTGCACGCCGGCGATAGGAGGGGTAGCCCCCACTCCCAGACGGTGGGGAACACACCCTCAAGTCGGGGGGTTCCCCCGCTGCGATCGCGGCGGCCGGCGGGGAGACTGCACGGCATGTCCACCAACGCCCAGGAGCACGCCATGATCACCCCCACCGACATCTTCAGCCCGCTGCGCGAGCTCGCCCACCGATCCGCCGACGGCATCGACGTCACCCTGTTGTGGAACCCGGCCGATGACCGCGCCTTCGTGGTCGTCGTCGACCTCAAGGCCGGCACCATGTTCGAGGTCGGCGTCGATGACGCCAACCCGATGCACGTCTTCAACCACCCCTACGCGTACGCCCGCGAGGAGCTCGCCGCTTAGGCAGTTCGCAACGCCGGCGTCGCCAGCCTGGCTAGCGCCGCCTTTACGGCCCGCACCCCGCCCGCATCCAGCGAGTAACAGATCTGCGTGCCGCGCCGGCGTGTCGTCACCAGCCCGGCCTCGCGCAGCACCCGCAGGTGCTGGCTGATCGTCGGCTGGCTGACGCCGAACACCTCGGCGAAGTCGCACGCGCACGTCTCCGGCTCGGCCGCCAGCCGCAGCGCGATGCCCAGCCGCACCGGGTGGCCCAGCGCCTTCAGGCGCATCGCGCTCTGCAGATGGTCGCGATCCATGTTGGCAGTGTACCCGAATCCATAGTAATGTGCCTATATAGCCATCACACGATGGAAGGTAGGCCACGATGGGCACTCTCACACTCGACCGCGACGAGATCGTCCGGCTCGCCGCACTTGCCACCGGCGACGAGAAGCACGAGGCATCGAGCTACTCCACGCTGGACGCGCTGCTGGTGCTGTACGGCCACATCCTCCGGGTCGACCCGGAGGACCCCGCCTGGGAGCAGCGCGACCGCTTCATCCTCAGCAAGGGCCACGGTCCCGCCGCCTACTACGCCGTGCTCTGCTGGCGCGGATTTTTCCCCGAGCACTGGCTTCCCACCTTCACCCGGCAGGGCAGCCGCCTGGGCAGCCACCCCGACCGCCTGCTGGTGCCGGGCGTCGAGGCTTCCACCGGCTCCCTCGGCCACGGCCTGCCGCTGGCCGTCGGCGTCGCCCTCGCCCTGCGCGCCAAAGGCGCCGATCAGAGAGTCGTTGTCCTGACCGGCGACGCCGAGCTGAACGAGGGCTCGAACTGGGAGGCGATCATGCTGGCGCCCCAGCTCCAGCTCGGGAACCTCACCTTGCTCGTGATCGACAACGGCTCCAGCACCATCGACCTGGTTCCCATCCACGAGCGCCTGGCCGTCTTCGGCTGGCACGCCGAGCAGGTCGACGGCCGCGACCACGCCGCCCTCGAGGCCGCGCTCAGCGCCCGTCACGACCAGCCGGCCGCCGTCGTTGCGACCGTGAGGACGACGCCATGATCGCCATGCGCGGGCAGGCGATCGACACCGTGGCCGAGCTGTTTGAGGACGACCCGCGCGTGGCGGTCGTGCTCGCCGAGATCAGCGTCGACCGCTTCAACCCGGTCTTCGCGCACGACCCCGCCCGCGCCGTGAACGTCGGCATCATGGAGCAGACCATGGTCGGCGTCGCCGCCGGCTACGCCCTCGAGGGCTTCCACCCCGTCATCCACACGATCACCCCCTTCGTCGCCGAGCGCGCCCTCGAGCAGCTCAAGCTCGACTTCGGCCACCAGCAGCTGGGCGTGCTGGTGATCACCGTCGGCGGTTCCTACGACTACGGCTCCGAGGGGCCCACCCACCACTCCCCCGGCGACGTCCAGGCGCTGTTCACGATCCCGGCAACAGAGATCCTGGTGCCCGGTGCCGCGGCCGAGGCCGACCGCCTGGTGCGGGCCACCTACGCCAACGGCCACCTCACCTATCTCCGCACCCAGCTGGTCACCAACCGCGAGCCGCGCGACGTGGAGTTCGGCCGGCTGCTGGTCGAGCGGCGCGGCACGCGCGCCACCGTGGTCGCCGTCGGCCCCATGCTCGACCGCACCCTCGACGCCACGGCCGGCATGGACGTGACGGTGCTCTACGCCACCACCGTCAGCCCCTTTGACGCCGAGACTCTGAACCGCGAGCTGGCAGGCGACGACGTGATCGTCGTCGAGCCCTTCTACGCCGGCACGCTGGCGGGCGTCCTCAGCGAAGCGCTCGGCGACCGTCCCGTCCGCCTGCACGCCGTCGGCGTGCCGCGGGCCATGATCCGCGACTACGGCACCCCGGAGCAGCTCGACCACGTGCTGGGCCTGGACGGTGCCGGCATCCGCCGGCAGATCGCGTCTGCGATCGGCTGATTCAGGGAATATCCCGGGGTATGCCCAACCTGCTCATGATCATCGCCAGCACCCGCCCCGGCCGCGCGGGCCTGCCCGTCGCCCGCTGGTTCGAGCCGATCGCCCGCGCGCACGGCGCCTTTGACGTGAGCGCGGCCGACCTGGCCGAATGGAACCTGCCGTTCCTGGACGAGCCCAAACACCCCAAGCTGCGGGAGTACACGCAGGAGCACACCAGGCGCTGGAGCGCCGAGGTGGACGCCGCCGACGCCTTCGTGTTCGTGATGCCCGAGTACAACCACGGGTTCAACGCCCCGCTCAAGAACGCGATCGACTACCTCCACCAGGAGTGGCAGCACAAGCCGGCCGGGTTCGTGTCCTACGGCGGCGTGGCGGCGGGCATGCGCGCCGTGCAGCAGCTGAAGCAGGTGCTGATCTCGCTGAACATGATGCCGGTGAACGATGCCGTCGCGATCCAGTTCATCGCCAAGCAGATCGAGGACGGCGAGTTGGTGGTCGGCGAGATCCTCGAGCAGGCCGCCGACGCCATGCTGAGCGAGCTGGCCCGCGTGGCCGAAGCCGCGCGCTCCCTGCGCGAGGCGGCACAGCCCGCGTCCTGAAGCCGATCTAGGATCACCGCCGTGCCCCGTGTCGAGGACTACGCCATGATCGGCGACCTGCAGACTGCCGCCCTGATCGGCCGTGACGGTTCGATCGACTGGTGCTGCTTCCCGCGCTTCGACTCCGGCGCCTGCTTCGCACGCCTGCTCGGCGATGCCGGCCACGGGCGCTGGCTGCTGGCTCCGGCCAGCGGCATCACACACGCGACCCGCCGCTACCGAAGCGACACGCTGATCCTGGAGTCGATCTACGACTGCGCCGAGGGTCGCGTGCGCGCCATCGACTTCATGCCGCCACGCGGCGACACGCCCGACATCGTCCGCATCGTCGAGAGCCTCGACGGCGAGGTACCGATGCGCTCCGAGCTGGTGATCCGCTTCGACTACGGCAGCATCGTGCCCTGGGTGCGGCGGGTCGACCATGCCCGCGTCGCCGTGGCCGGGCCGGACGCGCTGTGCCTGCGCACCAAGATGCCGGTGCGCGGTGAGAACATGACCACCGTCTCCGAGTTCGTGCTCAAGCCCGGCCGGCGAGTCCCATTCGTGCTGACCTGGTTTCCGTCGCACCAGCCGCTGCCCGATCCGATCGACGCCGAGGCGGCGCTCAACGACAGCGAGGCGTTCTGGCTGGAGTGGGCCGCCGACTGCACCCACACGGGCGACTACCACGACGAGATCCACAGCTCGCTGCTGGTGCTGAAGGCGCTCACCTACCACCCCACCGGCGGGATCGTGGCCGCACCCACCACGTCCCTGCCCGAGCGGATCGGCGGCCAGCGCAACTGGGACTACCGCTTCTGCTGGCTGCGCGACGCCACGCTGACGCTGCGCGCGATGCTGGCCGGCGGCTACCTCGAAGAGGCGCTCGAATGGCGCGGCTGGCTGCTGCGCGCGATCGCGGGCGATCCGGCCGACCTCCAGATCATGTACGGCCTCGCTGGGGAGCGGCGGCTGGACGAGCGCGAGCTCGACTGGCTGCCCGGCTTCGACGGCTCGCTGCCGGTGCGGGTCGGCAACGCCGCATCCACCCAGCTGCAGCTGGACGTGTACGGCGAGCTGATGGACTCCGCCTACCAGACGCGCGTTCACGGCGTGCCGGGCGATCCGGCCGGGTGGTCGTTGCTGAAGATGCTGCTGCGCTGGCTGGAGGACGGCTGGCGCAAGGAGGACGCCGGCATCTGGGAGGTGCGCGGCCCCAACCGCCACTTCACCTACTCCAAGGTGATGTCGTGGGTGGCCTTCGACCGGGCGGTGCGGTTCCACGAGGAGTTCGGTCGCGACGGCCCGGTCGAGCGCTGGCGCAGGCTCCGGGACGAGATCCACGCGCAGGTGATGAACGAGTCCTGGTGCGAGAGCAAGCAGGCGTTCGCCCAGTCCTACGGCTCCGAGCGGCTGGACGCCGGCGCGCTGCTGATGCCGGCGGTGGGCTTCCTGCCGGCCGCCCACCCGCGGATGGTCTCGACGGTCGCCGCGATCCAGCGCGAGCTGGTGCACGACGGCCTTGTGCGCCGCTACCTGCCCGACGAGGACGGCGATGTGGACGGTGTCGGCGGTGACGAGGGCGTGTTTCTGGCCTGCTCGTTCTGGCTGGCCGACGTGCTGGCCGGGCAGGGCCGCGTCACCGAGGCCCGCGAGCTGTTCGAGCGGCTGCTGGACCTGCGAAACGACGTCGGCCTGCTGTCCGAGGAGTACGACCCGGTCGCCGGCCGGCAGCTCGGCAACATGCCGCAGGCGTTCACCCACCTGGCGCTGGTCGGCACGGCCATGCTGCTCGGGCAGGGCCACCAGCTGCGGGGCGGCCACCCCGGCGCGGTGGCGGGCTAGTCGTCCACCGCGTCGAACCGCCGAAGCACGGTGGGACCGAGGGCGACCGAATCCACGCGGCCGTCGGCGCGCCGGTGAAACACGCAGGGCTCGCCCGCCTCCCGCACGTAGGGATCGACCACGAACGCATCCGGCTGCTCCGTCGCTGTCAGCGTCGGCCGCCAGCTCGCCATGGTCGGATCCACGAACGTGAGCCGCCCGTCCCGCCACTCCAGCCGCACCAGCTGGCTGAAGTTGTCACCGCCGTAGTACCCGAGCAGGGCGCGATACCCCTCCGGCGTCGGCTGCGGCGGCGCGATCGCTGCCGGCAGCGCCGCAACAGCATCGCGGCCGATCGCGGCCAGCCGCATCGACAGCTCCCCCGCCGACGCCAGCGTGTTCACCAGCACGATCGCACCGATCCGGTGCTCGCGGTCAAAGCAGACGTTCGAGCTGAACCCGTGAATATCGCCGGAGTGCTGCACCCAGACGACGCCGTCGCGGCGGATCGCGTACCAGCTGATCCCCCATGCGAGCTCCCAGGCCGGGTCGCCGCTGAGATACCGGGACGGTGCATCTCGGCCAGGGTCGACTCCGCCAGCACCTGCGCCCCCGATCGCTCACCGCCGTCCTTCCGCACCTGGAAGGAGATCCAGCGCGCCAGGTCGGCGACGCATGAGATCAGCCCGCCCTCAGCCTCATTGTCCGGCGCCGCGACGGACTCGCTCAGCTCGTCGCTGAACTGCCGCACCGTGTAGCCGGTCGCCATTCGCGCACGCAGCGCATCGGGCAGCGGCGGGTAGCCCGAGCCGGACATGCCCAGCGGCTCGAGGATCTGCTCCCGGACGTACTCCGCGTAGGGCCGGCCGGAGGCGCGTGCGACGATCTCGCCCAGCAGCTGGTACCCCATGTTCGAGTACTTCTGCTGCGTGTTGGGAGGAACCCGCACCCCGATTTCGGGGGCGCGCGCCAGGTTGGCCGTCACCGATCCCTGGTACGTGGGCACTTCCCAGTTGGTGCCGGGCGCGTCGCCCATCAGGCCCGACTCGTGCGAGAGCAGCCGGCGGATGGTGACGTTCTCGATCGGGCTGACGCCCACTGCGGCGCTGAGCTCCGGGACGTGGGCAACTACGGGATCGTCGAGGTCGAGGCGGCCCTCGTCCCGCAGCTGCATGATCGCTGTGCCCGTGAACGTCTTGGTGACGGAGGCCACCCGGTAGAGGGTGGCGTCGTCGGCGGTGCGGCCGGCGGCGGCGTCGCAGAGCCCGATCCCAGCCGACCAGGCGAGGTCGTCGCCGTGCACGACGGCGACCGACGCCCCCGGCAGCCGATGCTCCTTCACGAACGCCGTCGCGCACGCCTCGAGCGCCGTTGCCACATCTGCAATCGCTGCCGTGCCCGCGCCGGTATCACTCCGGGAACTCACGCGACTGACCATAGCCGCTCAGGTACATTGGCCCCGTGAGCGACCGCCGCGTGATCGTGGCCGGAGCCGGCCTGGCAGGGCTGCGGGCAGCGCGTGACCTGGCCGACGCCGGCGTCGCCGTAACGGTGCTGGAGGCGCGCGACCGCGTCGGCGGGCGCGGCTACTCGGTCTCGCTGGGCGGCCGCACCGTCGAGCTGGGCGGCTCCTGGTTCACGCCGGAGCACGATCAGGTGGGGGCGGAGCTGGCGCGCTATGGCATGTCGTTCCGCGACTACCCGCCGGTGCGGTCGGCGCGCTGGCTGACCGCCGGCGAGCTGCGCCTGGGCGCGCCGGTGCCGTGGCACGAGCTGGCGGCGCTGGAGGCAGCGCTTGCCCGCGTCCGCGACGACGCCGAGCGCGTCGCCGCCGGCAATCAGACGCTGGCCGCCCTGTCGGCGGCCGACTACGTCGACCAGCTGCAACCAAGCGACGCGCTTCGCGACTTCCTGCTGGGATGGTGGCAGCTGATGGGTGGCGCCTCGCCACAGCACGGCGCCGCGAGCGATGCGCTCGACGCGATCCACCAGCACGGCGGCCTGACCGGGCTGCTCACGTGCCTTGCACACGGGCCGCTGCCGGGTTGGAGCGCGCTGGCCGAGGCGATGGCACGTGACGTCGTCGACCTGCGCCTGGGGACGGCGGTGAAGACGGTCGAGCATGGCGACGCCGGCGTGGTCTGCACCACCGACGCAGGCGAGCTGATCGAGGCCGGCGCCCTGGTGCTGGCCGTACCGCTCAACTGCCTGCCGGGGATCGGCTTCGAGCCGGCCCTGCCGCCACGCGTTGCCGAGGCCGCGGGCGCCAACGCCGGCCGGGCCGTGAAGGTGCTGATGCTGGTGCGCGGGGTGGATCCGCACGGCATCGCGGTCGGCATCGGCCCCGGCCTGAACTGGCTGTACGCGGACACCGCCGAGGATGGCTGCGTGCTGGTGACCGGCTTCGGCTGGCAGGACGACCGCTTCGACGCGGCGACGCGGGGGCACGTCGAGCGCGCACTCCGCGCCTTCCACCCCGATGCCGAGCTCGTGAACTGGGCGCAGCACGACTGGATCGCCGACCCGGCCTCGCGCGGCACCTGGCTCACGGCGCCGGCCGGGCGCATCGACCTCGTCTCTCCCGATCGGTTCGACCCGGTCGGCCGCATCGCATTCGCCGGATCCGACATGGCCCGGCAGCACGCGGGCTGGTTCGAGGGCGCCCTGGTCAGCGGTGCCGCCGCCGCGGCGCACGTGTTGCGCTAATCGCGAAGCAGCGGTGCCACCCGCTCGGCGAACACGCGCATGGCCTCGCGCTGCCGCTCGTACGGCATGCCCGGCCAGTAGAGCTGCGCCACGAAGTGAAGACCGCCGCCCGCCGCCTCGCCGTAGGCGCGGATGCCCTCGGCCACCTGCTCGGGCGTGCCCACCAGCGCATGGCGGCGGATCTCGGCCTCCGATTCAGGACTGAGCGGCGGCGGCGCCGGGGCGTCACCGGCGCGGCCGCGGGCCTCGTCCATGTCCTCGTACTTCCAGTTCAGGTAGTGGTGATGGTCGCGTACCAGCGGCCAGGCGTCCTCACCTTCCCACGCGAAGGTGGGCTGGTAGATGCTGAGCTCGAACGGCCGCTGCACGGCCGCCTCGGCCTGCCCCTCGCGCACCCATCCCACCTGCTCGGCAAATTCCGCCGGCCCGGTGTCGCCGCTCATGTAGCCGTCGGCGATCCTGCCGGCACGCCGCACCGCCGGCTCGACGACCGCGCCGATCCAGATCGGCGGCCCGCCCGGCCGGAACGGCTTGGGCCGCACGCTCACGCCCGGATAGCGGCGCCGCTTCGTCCCGGTCACGAGCCCATCGCCCCAGGACTGGCGCAGGATCGAGACCGCGTCGATCAGCCGCGTGCGGCGCTCCGAGATGGGGATCCCGAGCCCCTCGAACTCCTCCGCCCGCCAGCCCATGCCCAGACCCAGCAGCAGCCGGCCGTGAGACAGCAGGTCGACGGTGGCCGCGTCCTCGGCCAGCCGCACCGGGTCGTGCAGCGGCGCCAGCAGCAGGCCGGTGCCGATCTCGATCTGCTCGGTGCGGGCGGCGACGGCCGCAGCCACCGCCAGCAGCGACGGCATGTAGCCGTCATCCACGAAGTGGTGCTCGGTCAGCCACACCGAGTCGAAGCCCAATCGCTCTGCCTCGACCGCCAGTTCGAGCGCCTCGCGGTAGAGGTCGGCGTCGCTGCGCTCGTCGCCCGGTGGCCGCTGGCAGGTGATCAGTCCGTATCCGAGCTTCACGGCGCGATGCTACCAACCGAGGCGCCGCCGTTGCCTATGCTCCGCTCATGACGCTGTACCGCCTGGCGGACGATCCCCCGACGCTCGTCGATCCGGTCATGATCGCGTGCTTCGACGGGTGGGTGGACGCGGCGGAGGCGGCGTCCAGCGCCGTGGCCCACGTCGCGGCAGACGCCGAGCCGATGGTCACGTTCGACCCGGACGCGATCTTCGACTACCGCTCACGCCGCCCCGTTCTGGACGTCCAGGACGGCCGGCTGTCGGATCTGCGCTGGCCGGAGCTGGCGATCCGGCATGTGCCGGTGGACGGCCGCGACCTGCTGATCTTCTCCGGCGCCGAGCCCGACCTGCGCTGGCAGGAGCTGGCGTCCGACGTGGCGGCGCTGGTCGCCTCGCTGGGCGTGGCACTGTGGGTCAGCCTCGGCGCCGTGCCGGGGGCGGTCGCGCACACCATGCCGGTGCCTGTGATGGCAACGGCGTCGCAGGATGGCCTGCTCGGCCCGCGCACGCCGCCCGGCCCGGAGGGACTGCTACGGGTGCCGTCGGCGGCGCTGTCGGCGATGGAGATGGCGGTCAGCGGATCCGGCATCCCCGCCATCGGATTCTTCGCGCAGGTGCCGCCCTACGCCAGCATCGGCTACACCGCCGCCAGCATCGCGCTGCTGGAGCGGCTCGGCCGCCACCTCGAGGTCGACCTGCAGATGGACGACCTGCACGACGAGGAGCATGAGCAGCGGGCCCGCTACGACGCGGCCGTGGCCAGCGACGCCATGCTGCGCCAGACCGTCGAGCAGCTGGAGTCGGTGGCCGGCGACATGGAGGAGCACCACCTGCCGTCCGGCGACGAGCTGGCCCGCGAGATCGAGCGGTTCCTGCGGCACAACGAGCCCGATGGGGAGGCCTGAATGCTCGATCTGACGCCGGAACAGCTGCTGACGACCACCCGCGCGGTGCGACGCCGTCTGGACGTCGACCGGCCCGTCGACCGCGAGACGATCCGGCACTGCCTCTCGATCGCCACGCAGGCGCCCACCTCGGTCAACCTCCAGAACTGGCACTTCGTCGTCGTCACCGACGCGACCGTGCGCGCGGGTGTCGCCGAGTGGTACCGCAGAGCTTGGCAGGACTACTCGAGCACACCGCTCGACGAGGACCCGCCCGGCGAGGCCTCCGGAGCCGCCTCCTCTCGCCACCTGGCCCGGATCATGCCCCACGTCCCGGTGCTGCTGATCCCGTGCATCGAGGGCCGGCCCGAGGGGCAGGCGTCGGGCGAGCTGGCCGCCCTCTACGGATCGGTCGTGCAGGCCTCGTGGAGCTTCCAGCTGGCTGCCCGTGCGCACGGCCTGGGCTCGGTGTTCACGACGTACCACCTGGACTACGAGCGCGAGGTGGCAAAGCTGCTGGGCATCCCCTACGACGCCGTCACCCAGGTGGCGCTGTTGCCGGTGGCCCACACCACCGGCGGAGACTTCCGGCCGGCGCGAAGACGGCCGCTGGACGACGTCGTGCACTGGGACGGCTGGTAGCACCGCGTTCGATAACGCCTCGGGTTCAGGGATCTCGGGCGTCTGCCGATAACCGGGCAGTGGCTAGGCTGACGATGACGCAGGCTGTGGAGCGGCTGAGCACCGCGGCCGTGACGATGACCGACGCGCTGGGCAACGCGCTCGAGCTGTCCCCCGTGGAGAGCTCCGGCACGCGCCTGGTCGCGACGGGCGACCGGATGCGGATCGGTGAGCGGGGCCTGCTGACGGCGCGCGTGCACGGCGACGATCTACGCCCGTGGGTGGTGGGCTTCGAGGTCGAGTCAGCCGCGTACCACTCCGACGAACTCGCGCTGGTGACCCTGCGCGCGCGCTCGATCCGGCTGGATCCTCAACAGCGTCAGGCGGATCGCACGGCGATGGGCGGCCACGCACGGCTGATCGCCTACAGCTGCCAGAACGTGGTGGACGGAGACGTGGTCGAAGGCTCCATCGTTGACGTGTCCGACAACGGCGTCGCGTTCATGACGCGACGGCTGCTGCGGCCGGGTGACCGGCTCAGCTTCGCCGGCCGCTTCTTCGCGACGGTGGTCGAGGCCGAGGTGCGCGTGGCGCGCATCGCGGAGGTCGCCGGACAGCTCCAGGTCGGCTGCACCTTCATCGCGATCGAGCCTGCCGAGCGCGCGAAGCTTCGCGCCGTGACCGCGGTGCGGCGGCCGGGCGAGGCGGCGTCGTTCAACATGCTGCAGCAGCTGAACGCCGAGCGGGCCGCGCGCGAACCGGACGAGAGCGGATCGCGCTGGCGCCGGCTGTTCCGCCGCAGCGCCTAGCTCACCTAGAGACCACGGCCGAGCGCCATCTGGATGGCCAGGTGCCAGCCGGCCAGGGCGCAGACGATCAGCGCGATCGCGATGATGGTGGGTGAAGCCGCGCGGATCCGCTCGGTGAGCTGATCGGGTGCGGCGTGGACGCTGGTATGTGATGTGGTTGTCATGCGCCCAACCTATGGGCGGGGCGCAGCACCGGCATCGGGCGAATCCCTATGCCTGCGCGGCCACATGTGCCACCCTACGGACATGGCATCGCTCAACCGGCACCTGCTGCGCGCGCGCGACCTGATGGATGCGCGCTACGCCGACCCGCTCGACGTGCCCACTCTGGCTCGCGCCGCCCACGTGTCGCCGGCCCACTTCTCCCGGCGGTTCAAGACTGCGTTCGGTGAGACGCCGCATCAGTACCTGCTGACGCGGCGGCTGGAACGGGCCGCCTCGCTGCTGCGCGGCACCGACTACTCGGTGGCAAGGATCTGCATGGAGGTCGGCCTCGCCAGCGTCGGCTCGTTCACCTCCAGCTTCAAGCGCGTGTACGGGTCCACCCCCACCGCCTACCGCGACAGCTTCCCGCCGGCCGCGCAGATGGCCCACATCCCGACCTGCATCCTGATGGCGGCCAGCCGGCCTGCCGGCGGCCGCATGCGCGCGCCCGTACCGCTGCCCGCGATGGAGAGCAGCTTTGAAGAAGACGTGGCGCGCGTCGCGACATAGCCTGCGGCGAGCAACCATCCCACAGGAGGACACCATGAAGACCACCATCTCCCACGTCAACGTCTGGGTGCGTGACCAGGACGAGGCGCTCGACTTCTACACCGGCAAGCTCGGGTTTGAGGTGCGCGAAGACGTCACCGTCCCCGAGTTCAACAACTTCCGGTGGCTGACGGTGGGGCCGCCCAGCCAGCCCGACCTGCAGCTGATCCTGTGCAGGACCGATGCCATGCCGGCATCGCCGGAGCTGGCCGCGAAGCTCGCCGATGTGGTCGCACAGGGCGCCGGCGGCGGAGTCGTGCTCGCCGTCGAGGACTGCCGTGCCACGGTCGCCGAGCTCAAGTCCCGCGGCGTCGAGATCACGCAGGAGCCGGTCGATCAGTTCTACGGCGTCGACGCCGGGTTCCGCGACCCGTCCGGGAACCAGCACCGCATCACGCAGCGCACGGACGGCGGCTGAGAAACTCACGGGTGGACGGCCGCGGGCTTCCGCGGCCGTCTACCCAAGCCGGCCGGGCGACGGTACGCTGAACCATGGATCCGATCCACCAGGACGGCGGCCGGCTGATGATCGAGTCGGTCGCCGCATCCGACCTGGCCGCCCGCTTCGGCACCCCGCTCTACGTCACCTCCGAGGCGGCGCTGCGCGCGAACGTGCGCGCCTGGCGCACCGCGCTCGACGATGCCTGGCCGGACGGCCCCACCCGCGTGCTGGTCTCGCTCAAGGCCAACCCGACCATCGCGCTTCGCCGCATCCTGGACGACGAGGGCGCCGGCTGCGACGTGTTCGGCACGTACGAGCTTGACATCGCCCTCGATGCCGGCACGCCGGCCGAGCTGATCTCCGTCAACGGTTCGACCAAGCCGGAGGCGCTGATCGTCCGGGCGATCTCGGCGGGCGCCCGTCTCACCGTGGACAGCGTCGAGGAGCTGGCCGCCGCCGCGACCGCGGCCAGGCGGCTGGGGCGGCGCGCGCACGTGCGGCTGCGGCTGCGGCCGGACCTGACCGACCTCGAGACCACCAGCGAGTTCACCGAGCGCGATCCGCTGGGAGCGGTGGCCGACGCCTACAAGCCGGGCATCCCGATCGACGGGCTGCGCGAGGCGCTGGGCCGGCTCGACCTCGACGGCGTCGACCTGGCCGGCGTCCATGCCCACCTGGGACGGCACACGTCGGCGGTCGAACCGTTCCGCCTGCACGCGCAGCGTCTGGGCGCGCTGGTCGGCGAGCTGGCGCGCGCCATGCCGGGCTGGACGCCGCGCGAGATCGACCTCGGCGGCGGCTACTCCTATCCCGGTGACCCCACCGGCCGCGCGCTGCGTGCGGCGCCGGCGCACACCCCCAGCCCGGCCGAGTACGCCGCCGCGGTCGCGGGCGGCCTGGACGAGGGGCTGAGGGCGTCGGGCGTCGACCCCAGAGGCATCGCACTCGAGATCGAGCCCGGCCGGGCCGTGTACGGCAGCGCCGGGGTGCATCTGTCGACCGTGTTGAACGTCAAGCGCCAGGCCGCGCCGGTGCCGCGCGTGTGGGTCGGCTGCGACAGCTCCGAGGTGCTGCTGAGCGACACCGGCTGGGAGCACAGCCGCTGGGACCCGGTCTGCGCCGACCCGGTGACGGGGTCGGACCAGGAGGTGGACGTGGTCGGCGTCAGCTGCGGCTTCGACACGATCACGCCCGGCGCGCGGCTGCCGGACGGGATCGCCGCCGGCGACGTGATCGCCTTCCTCGCCACCGGGGCCTACGAGGAGACGCTGGCGGGCAACTTCAACTCGATGCCGCGACCGGCGTCGCTGCTGGTCTCGGGCGACCGCGCCGAGCTGGTGCGTAGGGCCGAGCTGCTGTCCGATGTGACCCGGCGCGACCGCCTGCCGCTGCGGCTGCGCGATGACGCGCCCCGCGTGGTGGGCGTCGACCACGTCTCGCTCACGGTCGACGATCTCGACCGCTCGGTCGGGTTCTACTGCGGGCTGCTGGGCCTCACCCTGCACGAGCGGGGGCGGCTCGAGCCGGAGCTGATCGAGCAGATGACCGGGATGCCGGACGCCGAGGTGGACTACGCCGACGTCGACCTGGGGTCACGGATCCTGGAGCTGCTCCACTACCGCACCGCCGCGCTGCGCCGGCCGATCGCGTCCCGCCAGGAGCGCCCGGGGTCGGTGCACATCGGACTGCGGGTGGACGACGCGGCGGCGGTGCACGGCCGCCTGGCCGCGGCCGGGTTCGCGCCGCTGTCGGCGCCGCGCACGCTTCCCGACGACGGCAGCGGCTGGTCGGGCAGCATCGTCTTCTACGTGCGGGATCCGGACGGCGTGATGCTCGAGATCGTGGAGCGGGCGGAGACTGCGTCGCGGGCAGCCGGCACTCCGGTGCCCGTGCCCAGCACACTCGAGCCCTCTGGCTCCGACCGCGCTGACTAAGCGTCGCCTACCTGGAAGGCGCCGCCGTCAACCCTCACCGACGCTGCTCGAACGTGGATGGTTGGCCGGCCGCCGGCTTGGGCTCGCGTCCCAGTTCGCACCAGACGCGAACCGCGCCGTCGACACTGCTGCCCCACCGATCCGCGAGCGCGTCAACGATGATCAGCCCGTATCCTGAGCTTCGCAGTTCCCCGCGAGCCTGCATGGTCGGGCGGCTGGGTGCAGGGGGACTTGTGACCTCGATGCGCAGGAAGCTCGGATGGAGCTCGGCCGAGAGCCGGATGTGCGCGCCGGCCCTGGCGTTGCCGTGTCGTACGCCGTTGGTGACCAGCTCGCTCGTGATCAGCTGCGCCCTGTCCAGCAGATCGGGTGGCAAAGCGCCGAGGCGTGCAATGGCCTCACGCGCGATCTGTGGAGAGCTCGGCTCGGCGGGCAGTTCCAGCTCGACGTGACCGTCAAGCATCGCGATCCTCGATATGTACGTGCGACGCGATGCCGGTTATCTCCATCAGCCGGCGCGCCTGCACATTGGGGACGACGCTGAGCGTGAAGCCGATCTCGGTCGCCTGCCGTGCCGTCTGGGCGATGACGGCCAGACCGCTCGAGTCGATGAAGTCGACCTGACGCAGGTCGATGACCAGCTCCGCCGCCTCTGCTCTCGCTTCGGCCAGTTCATTCAGAGCCTGGTCGATGGTGGAGATGTCCAGCGTGCCCGTGAAGACCACGGTGGTGCGGCCGGCGGACGTGCTCGTGGCGGTCCGAAGCTGGCTCATGCGACCCGTTTGGCCCGATCGGTTTCCAGGATTCTGATCACCACTATCGCTATGTCGTCCTGGGCCGGTGAGGACGAAAATGCAGCGACCGCATCGGCGACCGACCGCGCAGTGGCGGCCGCTTCCTGATCGGCCGCAGCGCTGAGGATATCGCGTAGCCGGCCCTCACCGAACTGCCTCTGGCCGTCGCGTCGCTCGGTGACCCCGTCGGTGAACAGCATCAGTGCATCGCCGGGATACAGGTGCAGAGTGTGATCGGTGATCTTGATGTCCTCGTACATCCCCAACAGCGTTCCGGGGCGGCCCGCTTGTTCGATCATCCCGTCCGCACGGCGGATCATTCCCGGCATGTGCCCTGCTACAGCCACTGTCGTGGTAAATCCGTCGGCGGTTGGCGTCATCGTCAGATAGATGGCGGTGCAGAACTGCGTGAAGTCGCTTCGAATGGCCGCGTCGTTGAGAAGCCGAAGCACGTCCGCCGGAGAGGTGGCGTGGAGAGCAGCCGCGCGCATGGTATGTCGTGCGAGGCTCGTCAAAGCCGCCGCCCGCGGTCCCTTGCCCTGGACGTCGCCGATGGCGACACCGAATGCGCCGCCCTCGAACTTCCAGGCGTCGTAGAAGTCTCCTCCCACCTGGCTGCCCTCGCCGGCCGGCATGTAGACGGCACCGACCTCGACGCCGTCCAGGCTGGGCAGCGTGTCGGGGATCAGGCTCTGCTGCAGTGCGCGGTTGATCTCGATCTGCTCGCGAAACAGGCGCGCGTTGCTGATCGAAAGCGCCGCTCGGTGACCCAGATCCTCGGCGAGGATGAGGTCGTCCGCGGTGTAGGTCCGCCGCTGCTCAGCGGAGATCAACGTCAACGCGCCAAGCGTCTCACCATGAGCCGAGAGCGGCGCCACGATCGCCGAATGGAGGCCCAGGTCACGAAGAATCTGTCGCACATCGGGGTCGGGACTGGCTTCATCGATCAACGCATCCGGGATCTCCGGCGTTAGCTCCGAGCGACCGGTACGAAGCACGTTCGCCACCCCTCGCGGGCTATCCGGATCTGGCGGGAACCGCTTTTGGAGTTCGTGTGCAAGCTCGACCTTCGCCGGATCGACGTGCGCGACCCCGACGTTTCGGATCATCCCGTTCTCCCACAGGTCGATCGCACACCAGTCCGCCAACCGCGGAACGGCAAGCTGCGCCAGTCGGCGCAACATGTGCTCATAGTCGCGTTCGAACTCGGTCAGAACCGCGCTCGCCTCTGCCATGAACGCCAGCGTCTCCTCGGCTCGGCGATGGTCGGTCAGGTCGTACATCGTCACCACGGCCCCGACCAGTTCGTCGTCGTCGTTCCGGATCGGGCCGGCGCTCAAGGCCAGCACTCCCTTGGTACCCGAAGCGAACTCCACGGAGATCTCCTCGTGGCTCACCGTCTCGCCCAGCCTCAGCGCCCGTCGCAGCGGCCACTCTTCCGGGCTGTACGGGCGTCCATCACGACCGAACCCGCGGTAGCCTCCGGTCAGGCCATCGCTCTGCGCCAGGCGCTGCCAGACCTGCTTCGCGTACCGGTTGGCGAACAGGATCCGCTCGGAGCCAGCCTCGGCGATCGCCACGCCAAAGCCAAGATCCTCGACCGCCAGCGCCAGCCAGTGGCGCACCTCCCTGAGCAGCGCGGAATCGCTCGGTGGATCCACCCGACTCATTTAGCACATTCCGCCGACTGATGCGTCTGGACGCTGCGCCCGATGGTGGCGTCCAACTACCCCGACGGCAGCGGCAGCGAGAACTCCACGGTTGTGCCCTCGCCCGGGGCCGACGTCACCTCGAAGCTGCCGCCGTGCGCGCGGATCCGCTCGCGGACGGTGGCGATGCCCATGCTCTTCGACGTACGCGACCGCCGCCGGTCGTCGGCAAAGCCGCGCCCGTCGTCGCGCACGGTCGCGTGCAGGCCGGCACGGCGCTCGGAAACGCTGATCGTCACGTTGCCGGCGCGGGCGTGACGGCGGACATTGATCAACGCCTCCCGGATCGTGCGGTAGGCCAGCGTCTCGATGTCGACCGGGTAGCGGCCGAGCCGCGTGCGTACGGTCACCTCGGCCCCGGTGTCGCGGTGCAGCGCATCGGCCAGGTCGCGGATCGCCGCACCCAGACCGGCTGCCTCGAGCAGCTGCGGCCGCAGTTCGAAGGTGAGCCGGCGGGTGCGGTCAGTGGCCTCCGCCAGCGTCGCGCGGGCCTTCGCGATGGCGCCACGGGCCGCCTCCACCTCGCCGCTTCGCAGGTGCCGCTCGCTGCGGTCGAGCTCGAACAGCGTCGCGATCATCACCTGGATCGCGTCGTCGTGCAGCTCGCCCGCGATCCGCGAGCGCTGCTCGCTCTCGGCGTTGATGATCTCCTCGAGTAGCGATTGCCGCCGCCGCTCGATGTCGCGCAGCGTCTGGGAGTGCTCGCGCTCGTCGGTGACGTCGCGGTAGTTGAGCACGATCCCGCGCACGGCCGGGTCGTGCAACAGGTTCGTGGCGACGCCCTCGACCCGGCGCCAGGAGCCGTCGCTGTGCCGCAGCCGGAACTCGCCCGGTAGCTGCGCCCCCGGCTTGCCGGCCAGCTGCTGGAGCACGCGCACGGCGCGGGCGGCGTCCTCCGGCGGCATCAGCTCGAGCGGTGAGCGGCCCTCGAACCACTCCGGCGGCCGCCCCACCACGCGCCCCATCGAGGGGTTGTGGTAGACGACGACGCCGCTGGCATCCACGATCGTGACCGCCTCGCGGGCGTGCTCGACCAGCGCCCGGTAGAGCCGGCCGACGTCCCCGGACGGATCCTGCTGCGACCCGCCGCGCGCGGACGCGACGACGTCGCCCCCAGCCGCTGGAGCGGTGCCGGTGGAGCCGTGAGGTCGCCCGGCCATGTGTCCTTCCTCGCATGCATGGTGCCAGCCCCGCGATCACATGGCAATAAACCTGACTCAGGCAAACAGCGGCAGGTACCGCGCGTTCGCCTCCAGCAGCTCGTCCATCATCGTGCGGGTCTGGTCGAGATCCAGCCGCGACGCCGTGTTGGGGTCGAGCATGAAGGCGTGCAGCGCCTGCTCGCGATCGCCGCTCAGCGCGGCCAGCACCACCTGCTGCTGGAAGTCGAAGAAGCGGCGCAGGTGCGCTGCCAGCGTCTCGGGCAGCGGGCCGGTCTGGATCGGCCGGATGCCGTAGGCGTTGATCTGCGCGTTCACCTCGACGATCGCCTCGTCCGGCAGGTTCGGAATGGTGCCCTCGTTGGGCGCGTTCACGACCAGCGTGATGTTGCCGTTGTCGACGATCGCCTCGATCAGGTCGATCACCTCGATGCCCTCGTCCTCGTCTCCCTTGGGCAGGTCAGCCAGGGTCACCGGCGCGGCGCCCTCCGCCGTCCAGGTCTCGGCCAGCTGCTCCAGGCCGCGCACGCGCGACCGCTCGTACGCCATGTCGTGGGTGGTGATGCCGTAGCGCATCGACACCCCCTGGGCGGTGCCGGCATAGGGCGCTTCCAGCCGCTGCATCTGCGGGAAGAACTCGGTCCAGTGCGACCAGCAGTAGGGCAGCACCCCGTAGCGGTCGAGCACCCACTTCACGATCGGCTCGGTCGCGCGCTCGTGCACCAGCGGCATTGCATCCGTGCCGTCGGTCAGCCGCAGCTGCTGGATCGACGCGCAGTGGTTGATGCCCGCCACCACCGGCGGCATCGCGATCCGGTCGGGGGCGACGCCGACCTGATCGGCCAGCCACTCCCGGCTGCTGGGATGGCCGGTGCAGGAGCAGAGCGCGTAGGACCGCACCTGCGGCGCCGCGGCCCGCATCGCGAGCGCCTCGATCGGGGCCGGGTTGGTGTAGTTGAACACCCACGCGTCGGGCGCAACCTCGGCGGCGTTGCGGGCCACGTCGGCCAGCACCGGCGCGTTGCGGAACGCGCGCATGATCCCGCCCGGCCCCACCGAGTCGCCGACGTGCATGACGATGCCGTGGCGGCCGGGGATCTCGAGATCGTTGGCCCAGGCGTCCATGCCGCCAACCGAGATGGCGGCGATCACGAAGTCGGCGCCGGCCAGCGACGCGCGCTGGTCGGTGGTACTGGTGACGCGCAGGTCGCTGTTCTCGTTCGCGATCAGCTTGTCCGCCAGCGACTGCATCACAGACAGCCGGCCCTCGTCGACGTCCATCAGCGTCACCTGCGAGGAGCCCAGCACGGGCGACTGCATCAGCCGCCGCACCAGCAGCGGGACGAAGCTGCTGCTGCCTCCGCCGATGATCGTGACCTTGGTTGCCATCTGCCGGCGTCCTTTCGCTGGGGTCAGTTCATCGAGTCGTCGCTCATGGGCAGGATCGTGGCCTCGAGCACGCGGTGCGTGCGCGGCCGCGTGACGGCGTGCACCACGGCGTCGGCGACCTCCTGCGGCCGCATCATGTCGGCCAGGTCGGGATCCTGCGGCGTGCGGCCGCGGCCCATGGCGAACTCGGTGTGCACCCCGCCCGGCGCGATCGTGGAGCAGCGCACGCCGCGCCGGTACAGCTCGTGGTCGAGCGAGCGCATGAACCCAACCTGGGCGAACTTCGAGGCCGAGTAGACGGCCTCGCCCTCCGGCCCGCGCTGCCCCGCCACCGACGCGACCACCACGAGGTCGGCGCTGTCGCTGTCCAGCAGGTGCGGCAGGGCCGCCCGCACCGTGTACAGCAGCCCCTTGACGTTGGTGTCGATCATCTCCTCGAGGTACTCCGGATCGAGGTCGAGGAAGTCGCCGTAGGCGCCCACCCCCGCGTTCGCGACCACGATGTCGATCCCGCCGAAGCGCTCGGCCGCCTCTGCCACCAGCGCCTCGATCTGCTCGGGCCGGCGCACGTCGCAGGGCCGTGCCAGGGCACCGTCGATGCCGACGTCGTCGGCGCGGCGCGATGCCAGCGCCAGCTTCGCGCCGCCGGCCGCCAGCGCCTGTGCGGTCGCCGTTCCGATGCCGCTGCTGGCTCCGGTCACCAGCGCCACGCGACCCTCGACTGTGCTCACGACGGCTCCCATCTCAGCAGTGGTGGTCAGAATCCGGCTCGGACGGCGGGACGTCGAGCGCCGGGTTCCGCTCGAAGAACCCGACCGGCTTCAGCTTGAACCCCGCCGTCGCCACCGGCATCACCGGCCAGTCCTCGGGCCGGGGAACGTGGTGGTGGCCGAACGTATACCAGACCACGATGTCCTCGCCGTCGATCGGCCGGTCGGCGCTCGTCCACTCCGGCAGGCCGGCACCGCCGGGGTGCAGGTTGGGATACTCCCCGGCCGCGTAGCGCTCGTCGCGGCGGTACGGCGTCACCCACAGGTGCTGTCGGATGAAGCCGGCGCGCTTGCTGACCGGAGCATCCGGCTGCGCGAACGGGAACGTTGTCTCCCCAGGCACCAGCCGGTAGGCGATCGGCTGCCCGAGGCGATGCAGCCGCCCCGGGTTGACGATCTCCCACCACCGCGCCGAGCGCGTGTCGACGGTGCGGCGGGCGGCGTGCTCGGTGGCCAGGCGCTGCCGCTGCGGCCGGAAGGCGTTGCCGTGGGGGTTGGCTGCCCCGGGCGGGAGCGACTCCGTCCAGACCTCGTCGACAGCGTTTCGCTGCCCGTCGACGTCCATGTCGAGCCGCATGTTGAAGAAGTGCTGGTGCACCATCGCGTTCAGGCCGGGGGCCACCAGGGTGCCGTGCTCAGGCTGCACGCCCGGGGCCACGGCGCCGGTCGAGAGCACCCCGGTCAGCTTCACCTCGAACTCGATCATGCCGTCCTGGTACAGGTACCAGAAGAACCCGTAGTCGTAGTTGCCGATCGCCGAGAACGACGAGACCACCAGCCGCCGCGAGCGCCGCACCTCACCGGAGCCGTCGCGCCACTCGATGTGCCGCCACAGCACGCCCACGTCCTCCTCGTGGATGCAGATCGCGTTCGGTATCGGCACCGGAGCGCCGCTCGGGTCGGACACGACGGCGTCCAGGTAGGCGATCTCGCCCAGGCAGTCGCAGCCGCGCGTGAGCGGTGATGCGGCCAGGCCGACGCCGTTCTCACCGCCGTCGAAGGCGTTCTTGAAGTAGTGCATCGGGCTGGGATCGCCGTAGGGCACCACCATCTCCGACAGCGAGGCCCGGTACAGGATCGGCCGCAGACGCCCGCCGTCCTCGTAGCCCACGCGGTTCAGCACCAGGCCCTCGCGCGGGGTGAACCCGACGTGCAGCTGCCAGCGCTGCCACCGCAGCAGGTGTCCCTCCAGGGTGAAGCCGGGGCCCTGGGGCTGCGTGATCAGAAGCGGGGCGATGTCGTCGCGCAGCGGCGCCCCGGCGGCGACGTCGAAGTTGCCGCTCTCGGGCGGGATCGGCACCACCCCGTGGTCGTCCACCCGCAGCACCTCGAGCGTGTTCAGGTCGAGCAACACGATCACCCCGTCGACGGGGTGCGCCCACTCGCTGTCGCCCGGCGCCGGCTTCAGGAAGGCCACCGCCCGGCACAGCCGCTGGCCCGTCTCCTCGTCCGGGCCGAAGTGGCCGGCCGGCCACGCGTCCACCTGCACGATGCCCATGTCGGTCACCCCGCGCCGCGCCATCGCAGCCTGGAACTCCGGGTCGAGCAGCACCGCCTGCTCCGCCTCGACCAGCTCCGAGACCACCGCCATCGGCTGGACGTCCGAACGCCGCACCCAGCGCGTGACCTCACCCGAGCCCACCGCCACCGTCGCCTCCACCGTCTCGCGTGCCGACCGGTCGAGGATCACCACCTCCGCCTCCCGGTCGGGCTCGGCGCCACCCCGTTCCCACTCCAGCAGCGCCCGCTTGTCGGGCTCCAGCAGCGCGATCGTGACGAAGCGGCTGTCCTCGCCCAGGTCCCGCCGGCGGCAGGCACCAGCCGCCGCCTCGATCTCACCCGCGTCCAGCGGATCCAGTGGGTGTGTCAGCGCGCGCTCTTGTAATCCCCCCATACGGTCTCGTAGTATGGCGCTCCGCTTGCTCCGATGAGCGCCCAACCAGCAACGAGGGAGACGTTGTGAACCGACGACTGCGGTGGACACTGTTCTCGGCGATGGCGATCGCGGCCGCGCTGTTCGCGGCGTCGTGCGGCGGCAGCTCCAGCTCCAGCGGTTCCAGCGCCTCGAGCGAGTCGATCAGGGGCCAGACGATCACCGTGCTCGTGCCCTACGTGATGCCCCAGAAGCTGCTCAACCAGTTCACCGCTGAGACGGGCGTCAACGTCAACTACGTCCGCACCGGCTGGGATGCCACCCACAACAAGCTGATCGTCGCGAACACGGCCAAGACCTACATCGCCGACGTGGCCGAGTTCGACTGGTCGTTCACCGGCCAGTTCGCGGGCGCCGGCTGGGTGGAGCCGCTCGACAACCTGCTGCCGGCAAAGACGCTGGCCGACCTCAAGAGCACCGACGCCGCGTTCGTGTCGGGCGGAAAGACCTATGCGGCCTGCTACTCGAACGATTTCCGGCTGTCCATGTACAACAAGCAGATGTTCGCCAAGGCGGGCATCACCTCGTTCCCGGCCACGTTCGACGAGCTGGCGACCGACATCCAGAAGCTGCAGGCGTCGGGCGTCAAGTACCCGCTGCAGATCCCGATGGCTGCCACCGAGGGCGGCATCACTCCCTGGTACCTGCTGACGCTGGCGATGGGCGGCCAGCTGTTCGACCAGAACCTGAAGCCGGTCTTCCAGACGCCCGACTCGGCGGGCTACAAGGCGCTGCAGTGGGAGGCGGACGCGGTCAAGAACGGCTGGGTCTCCCCGGGCTCGGTGGCGTTGAACGACGACGTCGCCCTGAACGACTTCCTGGCAGGGCAGAGCGCGATCCTGTTCGCGACCGGCCCCGGCAACCTGCCCACCGCCAACGACCCCAGCCAGTCCAGCATCGTCGGCAAGGCGGCCCTCGGCCTGGTGCCGGGCGTCGACGGCCCGGGCGCCTCGTTCGGCCTGCCGGAGGGGCTCTCGATCCCGGTCACGGCCAAGCACAAGGCGGCCGCCGCGGCGTTCATCAACTGGTGGGAGCAGCCCAAGAACGCGATCGCCATCTACAAGACGCAGGGCAGCCTCCCGTGCGGGACGTCCACCATCAAGCAGATGGTGGCGACGGGCCAGCTGCAGGGCGGCGACGTCCTCAACCAGGAGCTGACCCACGTGGGCCCGCTGTTCCAGGCCGGCGCGCCGATCTGGTACTCGCAGTTCAGCGCCGACGCGCAGGGGCTGGCCAACGCGGCTGTCAAGGGCCAGATGAGCGTGCAGGACGCGCTCACCCAGCTCGCTGACAAGGCGTCCGCGCGCACCCAGTAGTGCCGGGCCGCTGGAACCGGGAGGGCGATCGCAGCGCCCGCGAGACCCAGATCCTTGGGTGGATCCTGGTCGTCCCGGCGATGGCGGCCGTGGGCGCGCTGATCCTGTACCCGCTGGTCAAGGGCTTCCAGCAGAGCATCCAGTCAGGCGGCATCCTGTTCGGCGAGCTGCCGGGATACGTCGGCACCCGCAACTACCGCGACGTGCTCAACGACCCGACCTCGCGCGACGCGATGCGCCACACCCTGGAGTACGTGCTGCTGGCGGTCTCGCTGGAGCTGGTGCTCGGCATCTTCGTCGCGGTCACCCTGCACCGGGTGTTCCGCGGGCGCGGCTTCGTGCTGGCCGTGCTGATCCTGCCCTGGGCGCTTCCGTCGGTGGTCTCCGGCGTGCTCTGGCGCAGGGTGTTCGACCCCGACAACGGCCTCCTGAACAGCGTGCTCTTGCACCTGCACATCATCAACCAGCCGCAGGTCTGGCTGGCCAGCGGCCGCGGCGCGATCATCTACATCACGCTCGTGCACGTGTGGGGGGTGCTGCCGCTGATCAGCCTGATCTTCCTGGCCGGACTGCAGAGCGTGCCCGACGAGGTCTACAGCGCCTCGGCCGTCGACGGGGCCGGTCCGTGGCGGCAGTTCCGCTACATCACCCTGCCCCTGCTGCGGCCGTCAATGGCGATCGCGCTGACCGTCGGGACGCTGCTTGCGATCAGCATCTTCGACGAGATCTACGTGCTGAACGGCACCGCCCTGAACACGCGCTCGATCCTGATCCAGGTCTACAACACCACCTTCGTCGAGGCCGACTTCGCCCACGGCACCGCGCTCGCGTTCGTGCTTGCCGCTGTCACCGCCGTGCTGGGCGGGTTCTACGCGCTGGCGCTGCGGAGGTCGACCGTATGACCACCACGTTGGGCATGCGGGTGCTGAAGGCGCTGGCGGTGACGCTGATCGTGGTCTGGTCGCTGGCGCCGATCGTGCTGGGGGTGACCACCAGCCTCTCCACGCAGCGCGAGGTGAACGAGGGGCCCAGCCACTGGTTTCCGCACCATCCCACCACCCAGGCCTACCGCGCCCTGATCGGCGGCACCACCGGCGAGCACTCCGGCGGCACCGTCACCCAGCGCGGCGAGTTCGTGCAGTCGATGTGGGTCAGCGCCGAGCTGGCGCTGCTGTCCGCCGGCCTGACGCTGGTGGTGGCCACGATGGCGGCCTACGCCTTCGGCCGGCTGCGGTTCCGGTTCGGCGGGTTCCTGCTGGCGCTGCTTGTGGGCACGATGGTGGTGCCCATCTTCGTGGTCGTGATCGCCCTGTTCAAGTTGATGGCGAACGCCCACCTGATCGACACCAAGAAGGGGCTGGTGCTGGTGTTCGTGGCCACGCTGACGCCGCTCGCCACCTGGCTGCTCTACACGCAGGTGCGCGAGATGCCGGCCGAGCCGGAGGAGGCGGCGCTGATCGATGGCTGCCGCCGCTGGCAGGCATTCGTGCGGGTCGTGATCCCGCAGATGAGCTCTGGCATCGCGGCGGTGGCGGCGATCCTGGCGCTGTCGGTGTGGGGTGAGTTCCTGATCCCGCTGCTCTTGACCCAGACCCAGAACGCGAAGCCTGTGACGGTGCTGATCACCGAGTACGTCGGTAAGTACACGACCAACTACCCGATCCTGGCCGCGGGCGGCGTGCTGGCGCTGATCCCGCCGGCGCTGCTGGCCCTGGCCCTGAACAAGCGCATCACCGGCATGCTGGCGGGCTCGTGATGACCGCCACCGGCACCATCACGCTGGAGTCGGTCACCAAGCACTTCCCGGGCGGCGTGGTCGCGGTCGACAACCTCAGCCTGGAGGTGCAGCCGGGCGAGTTCCTGGTGCTGGTGGGCCCGTCCGGATGCGGCAAGACCACCGCGCTGCGGATGGTGGCCGGCCTCGAGCCGGTCACCGACGGCCAGATCCGGATCAACGACAGGGTCGTGACCAGGCTGCCGCCGCGCGACCGCGACATCGCGATGGTGTTCCAGAACTACGCCCTCTACGCGCACATGACGGTGAGAAACAACATGGCGTTCGGCCTCAAGATGGCGCGGATGCCGAAGGACGAGATCCGCCGGCGGGTGGACGAGGCGGCGGTGATGCTGGGACTGACCGAGCTGCTCAACCGCAAGCCACGGCAGCTCTCGGGCGGGCAGCGCCAGCGGGTGGCGATGGGCCGCGCGATCGTGCGCGAGCCGTCGGCGTTCCTGATGGACGAGCCGCTCTCCAACCTGGACGCCAAGCTGCGGGTGGAGATGCGCGGCGAGATCATCCGCGTGCAGCGCCGGATCGCCGCTCCCACGCTGTACGTCACGCACGACCAGACCGAGGCGATGACGATGGGCGACCGCGTGGCGATCCTGCGCGACGGCCTGCTGCAGCAGCTGGGCACGCCCGACCAGGTCTACGACCGGCCGGTCAACGCGTTCGTCGCCGGGTTCATCGGCTCGCCCTCGATGAACCTGCTGCCGGCCGGGCTGGAGGCCGACGGCGACGGTTGGGCCATCAGCGTCGGCGGCGCGCGCCTGGCGGCGCCGAAGCTGCTGGAGCAGCGGCGGTCGCTGCGCGGCTACCTGGGAAAGCCGGTCACGCTGGGGATCCGGCCCGAGGACTTCGGCACCGACGGCGGCGGCGGCGAGATCGACGTGACGGTGTCGCGGCTGGAGTCGCTGGGCTCGGAGCTGGTCGCCTACCTCGCCCCGGCCGGCATGGCGGCGGACACGCTGCTGACCGCGCGGCTGGAGCGGCGCGCGTCGCTGGCCGAGGGCAGCGCGACGCGGGTGACCGTCGACGTCGACCGGCTCTACTTCTTCGACCCGGACAGCGGCGCCGCCCTCACCTGACCAGTAGGCTGATGATCTGGTGGGGCCGGTAGCCGATCTCGATCACGCCACCGTCCACCGGCAGCGGCTCGCCGGCGTCCTCGAGCAGGTTGCACAACACGGCCCCGGCGACCGGCCAGCCCACGCGCAGGCGCGCCCTGCCACGTGCCCCGTGGGCCTCGTACAGCCGCAGCAGCAGGGCGTCGGTGTCCTCGGCCCGCTTGACCGTGTCGAGCATCAGGTTGGGGTCGTCCACCGACAGCCATGAACGCGGCTCACCCGCGCCCGAAGCCCACCGCAGCGGGGCCGCGAACCGGGCCGCCTCGGCCACCACGCCGGCCTCGCGCCAGCCGCCCGCGTGCGGCATCACCGCGTAGGCGAACCGGTGGCTGCCCGCGTCGGCGTCGGGGTCGGGCACGGAGGTCGAGCGCAGCAGGCTGATCCGCATCTCGCCGCCCAGCGTCGAGTAGCCGTACTTGCAGTCGCTCAGAAGCGCCACGCCGAAGCCGTGCTCGGACAGGTCGGCGAAGCCGTGCCCGGGCACCTCGTAGCGGGCCAGATCGTGGCTGGTGGAGAAGTGGGTGGGCCGCTCGGCGTGGCCGAACTGCATCTGGTAGGTGGCGGATGGGCTGTGCACGGCCACCGGGAACAGCACCTTCAGCATCGTCCGGCGCTCCCGCCACTCGACCTCGCAGTGGAACTCGAGCCGGGAGGCGCCCGCGTCCAGCCGCACCAGCTGGCGCAGCGTGCTGGCCGCCCCGATCCGGTAGCGCAGCTCCACCTGCGCCCGCAGCCCGCCCGGCTGCGTGACGGCGCAGGACTCGGCCGGCCCGGCGTCCCGGGCCGTCTCGAGGTGGAACGGGTCGACGTCCCAGGCCTCGTAGGCCGTGGGCCGGTCGTCGTACAGCTGGAAGACGTTCCCCGGCTCGTCCAGGGCCTCGCGATCGGCGACCAGGTGCCTCAGCGAGACGAGGCGGCCATCGTCGGCGAGCTCGGCCCGCAGCAGGCCGTTCTCGAGCACCACGCGGTCTCCCCGCTCGGTTGCACGCGCCGCGTCCGGCCCGGTCTCCGACGCGGTGCCGACGCCGTAGCTGGGCGCCTCCACCCAGGCCAGCTCTCCGTCCGGTCGCTCCGCCACCTCGGCGCGAGCCGCTCCGATCGTGTTCACCGGCGCCGGCCGTCCGCTGCCTGTGATCGCCGCCAGCGCGCCGGCCGCCACCGCCTCGGCGCCTGCCAGCACGGCGGCGTGATCACGGGCAGCGTCCTCGTAGACCAGGCCGATGCCCGAGCCGGGCAGGATGTCGTGGAACTGGTTCAGCAACAGCAGCTTCCAGAGCTCCTCCAGCCGCTCGGCGGGGTAGGCGGCGCCGGCCTCGCGCATGGCGGCGGCGGCCAGCAACTCGGCATCGTGCAGCGCCCGCTCGCCCCGCGCGTTGCCCAGTTTGACAGCTGCCTGCGACGTGTAGGTGCCGCGGTGGTACTCGAAGTAGAGCTCACCCAGGATCGCCGGCAGGTCGGGAGCATCGGCCTCCAGCGCTGTGAAGAACTCTTCGCTGGTGGTGATGGTGGTGCGCGGAAGGCCCTGCAGGTCGCGAGCGCGGCGCAGCCTCTCCAACATGTCCGGCGTCGGCCCGCCGCCGCCGTCGCCGTAGCCGAACACCAGCAGGCTGCGGTGCGAGCGGTCGTGGTCCTTGTAGTCGCGGACGCTGCGGCGGAGCTCGGCCACCTCGGCGCTCGCGTTGTACGTGTCGGCCGGCGGGAAGTGCGCGAGCACCTGCGACCCGTCGATTCCCTGCCAGGTGAACGTGTGGTGGGCGGGCGGGTTGAACCGGTTCCAGGACAGCTTCTGTGTGAGGAACCGGCCGATCCCGGCGCCGCGCATGATCTGGGGCAGCTGGCCGTTGTAGCCGAACACGTCGGGGTTCCAGAACTCGGCACAGCGGCGGCCGAACTCCCGCTCGAAGTAGCGCTGGCCGTGCAGGAACTGGCGCACGAGCGACTCGCCCGACGGCAGGTTGCAGTCCGGCTCCACCCAGGTGCCGCCCACCGGCAGCCACTGGCCGGATTCAACACGGGCGCGGATGCGTCCGTACAGCTCCGGGTTGCGGCGCCGGATCCAGTCGTAGTGCTGGGCCTGTGAGCACGCGAACCGGAACTCCGGATAGCGGTCCATGTAGGCGACCTGGGAGCTGAAGCTGCGCACCGCCTTGCGGTAGCTCTCGGCCAGCGGCCACAGCCAGGCGGTGTCGAGGTGGGCGTGGCCGATCGCCGACAGCTCGTGGGCGACGGTCGCGTTGCGGCGCTCGAGCAGGGGCGCCAGGATCGCCTCGGACTCGTCCCAGGTGGCCGGATCATGCTCTGACCAGACGTTGCAGACGCGGTTCAGCTCGTACAGCAGCTCGCCCGCCCAGGTCGGGTCGAGCCCGTCCGCGTGCTCGGCCTCGAGCCGCCGCAGCACGTCGAAGTCGTGGTGCAGCCGCCAGGCGCGCGGGTCGAAGCGGGCGATCTGGCAGCGATCGAGCACCACCGGCTCGCGGCTGGCGTAGGGGCGGGGCAGCTCGCCGAACAGGCCGTTGCATGCGAGCTCGACGCGAAGGTCGAGCCGCTCGCCCGCGGTCGCCGCCTCGCGCAGCATGGCGTCCACGCGGGCGCCGTCGGGGCTGGTGTTCAAGCCCTGCAGCGCCCGGCCGCCGTCCCACAGCGTGGCCTCGCTGTGGCTGACCCACAGCAGGTCGACGCGCTCGCCCTGCCACCGCTCCGGCACGGTCGCCTCGACCTTGAACCAGTAGCTGGCCCAGAGCGGCCCGAACGTCTCGCCCAGCTCGCAGTCGCGGTAGTCGAGCAGCTCCGCCTCGGCCGGCTCGATGCGGTCGACCGGCCCGGCCACCGCCAGCCGCTCGGGGGCGATGGCGTCGGCGTGGATCAGCGCGCGAATCCGGTCCCCGACCTGGGCGATCCGCTCGCGGGTGTAGCCGGGGTGGCGCAGCATCAGCGCGACACCCTAGAGGATCACACCCTGCCCGTCAGTCGTCGCCAGAGCGACGGCGGCCGCGGCCGGGTCGCCCGCCACTCGCTCTCCAGGGGCAGCCTCCCCGCCTCTCGCGCCGCCAGCACGCACTCGCCGTGGGCGTGCCGCCGCCGGTCGCCGTCGCCCTCCGGGGAGATCAGCATGTGATCGCTCATGGCGTGCAGCCGCAGCCCGCAGAGCGGACAGCGGTAGGTGGCCGGCTTGCGGCTTCGCACCGGCCGGATCGCCCACCATCGCGCCTGTTCGACCTTTGCCACGGGATCATATGATGCCCCAGTCCGGTCGACGCGACCCGCTTGCGGTACGCCAGTGCGCTGTGACAGTGTGCTCGGTCGACATCGCTGTCCAAGCTGGAAGGGATCATCGTGACAGAGCAGAGCGTTCAGTCCACGGCAGAAGAGAACAAAGCGGTCATCCGTCGGTTTGTCGAGGAAGTCCAGAATCAGCGCAACTGGGACGTCTTCGACGAGTTGAACGATCCCTCATTCGTCAACCACAGTTCGCCGCCGGGTGTCCCCAGCGATCGTGAGGGCGGGAAGATGTTCCTGGCCGGCTTCCTGAGCGCGTTCCCGGATGCCAGGTTCACGGTCGAGGACATGGTCGCCGAGGGCGAACAGGTCGTGACCAAGAAGACCTTCAGCGGCACTCACAAGGACGAGTTCTTCGGCATCCCCGCCACCGGGAAGCCGGTGACGCTGACGTTCGTAGACATCATGCGCGTGCGGGACGGACGGATCACCGAGCACTGGCTCTGCATGGATCAGCTGAGCTTCATGCAGCAACTCGGAGTGATCCCGACACCGGGATAACCTCGGCGAACTCCGCACCGGCGGCGAGCCCGGCGGCTCAGGCGTGCGCGACAAGATGCACGGGGCGCTGCTGCTGGTGCCGCCGCGTCCGGTGCACGCGCTGGGTGCCGCGCAGACGCACGGCTCCGCTGTAGTCCGCGGCGTACCAGCCGTGGCTGAGACTGGCCACCGACACCACGTCACCGCTCTGCGGCGCGTGGATGAACTGGCCGTGGCCGATCCACAGTCCAACGTGGCCGAGCCCGTTGAAGAAGACCAGGTCGCCGGGGAGCAGCGCGCGGCGCCCGATGTGGCGTCCCATCGTCCACTGGGCGTAGCTCGAGTGCGGCAACGCGATACCCATGTGGGCGTAGACGAACCGCGTGAAGCCCGAGCAGTCGAAGCCGCGCGGCGTCGTCCCCGCCCACACGTAGGGCGTGCCGCGGAAGCGCAGCGAGAACTTCGCCGCGCGCGCGCCCAGCGTCCGCGGCCGGTCAGGAGCCGTGTGGGGGCGGTGGAAGACGTGGCCGGTTGCGGCAGCGCGCGCAGGGATAGGCGGCAGCAGTGACGCTGCCAGGATCGTGAGCAGAGCCCGTTTCACAGCGGCTAAGAGTACAGACCTGTTTTTGCGCGTGTCGCAACACGCTCACAAGAATCCGTCAAACGTTGTGCGCGATCGCCGCCTGGGAGCCGGTGTGGAACAGGTGAAGCCGGCCGCGCTCGACGCCGAACTGGAATCGGTCACCCAGCCGGTGGTTGGAGGCCCCGTCGGCGCGCACCACCAGCCGCAGGTCATCGGCCACGCGCACGCCCAGGAACGTCTCGCGGCCCAGCGCCTCGACCGACTCGATCATGCCCTGGAACGGCCCGGCCAGGCCGGCGCCGTCCTGCCACGGGCGCGTGTGCTCGGGGCGGATGCCGATGATCGCCTCGTCCCCCACGTCGGCGACCGGCGCGCACTCGAAGCGCAGCGCCGGGTGGGTCAGCCGCAGCGCCTCGCCCTCGCGCTGCACCGCCATACGCCCGAACGTCATCGCCGGGCTGCCGATGAAGCCGGCCACGAACATGTTGGCCGGCCGGTTGTAGACCACGTCCGGCCGCCCCTCCTGCTCGAGCAGCCCGTCACGCATCACGGCGATCCGGTCGCCCATCGTCATCGCCTCGACCTGGTCGTGGGTGACGAACACCGTGGTCACCCCGGTCTCGCGCTGCAGCGCCTTGATCTCGGCCCGCATGTCCACCCGCAGCTTGGCGTCGAGGTTGGACAGCGGCTCGTCCATCAGGAACGCCTGCGGCTCTCGCACCAGCGCCCGGCCCAGCGCCACCCGCTGGCGCTGGCCGCCGGACAGCTGCCGCGGCTTGCGGTCGAGCAGCTCGCCCAGGCCCAGCCGCTCCGCCGCCTCGGTCACCAACCGCCGCACCTGCTCGCGCGGCACCTTGCGGGTCTGCAGGCCGAACGCGAGGTTGCGGTAGACGCTCATCTGCGGGTACAGCGCGTAGTCCTGGAACACCATCGCCACGTCGCGCTGGCGGGGCGGCAGCTGCTGCACTTCGCGGTCGCCGATCAGGATCCGGCCGGAGCTGACCGCCTCCAGCCCGGCCAGCATCCTCAGCGCGGTGGTCTTGCCGCAGCCGGACGGGCCGACCAGCACCACGAACTCGCCGTCGGCCACGTCGAGGGTCAGGACGCGCACGGCCGTCACCTCACCGAACCGCTTCACGACCTGGTCGAAGGCGATGCCAGGCACGTCAGCCCTTGATCGATCCGGCCAGCATGCCGCGCAGGAACTGGCGCTGCGTCAGCACGTACAGGATCACGACCGGCGCTGCCACGAACACGGCCGCCGCCGACACGCCGGGCACGTCCACGCCGTAGCGGCTCTGGAATGCGGACAGGCCCAGCGGTGCGGTGCGGTGGGTCTGGTCGGAGATCATCACCAGCGCCAGCAGGAACTCGTTCCACGTCCACATGAACACCAGCAGCACCATGGTGACGATGGCCGGGCGCCCGATCGGCACCAGCACCCGCCACAGGATCCGCCACGAGGTGGCGCCGTCAACGCGCGCCGCGTCCGACAGCTCGGGCGGGAGCGAGCGGAAGAAGGCGCGCATCCAGAACACGCCGAACGAGATCGACAGGCCGGTCTGGGGCAGGATCAGGCCCCAGTAGGAGTCCGTCAGGCCGACGTTTCGGAAGCTGTAGTAGAGCGGCACGATCAGCGACTCGAACGGCACCACGATGCCGGTCAGGATCACGTAGAACAGCAGGTCGGCGAACGGGAAGCGCATCGTCCCGAACGCATACCCGGCCGGGATCGAGAGCACCGTCGTCAGGGCCACCACCGTCACCGCCACGATCGCGCTCGACGTCATCAGCCGGCTGAAGCCGCCCTCGTCCCAGGCCGTGCGGAACGTGGACAGGCTGAACGAGTCGGGCAGCCCGGCGCCGGACAGGAGCGTTCCGGAGGGGTGCATCGCCGCCAGCACAACGACCACCAGCGGGGCCAGCGCCAGCACCGCGAACAGGGCCAGCATCAGGTGGGTCGCGGTGCGCTCGAAGCTGCCGGTGTTCACCGCCGCTCCTCCACCACCCGGGTGATCACGACCGACAGCAGCAGGATGATCGCACCCATCATCGCCCCGATCGCGGCCGCAGATCCGACCTCGCCGGTGATGAACGCGCGCTGGTAGATCAGCAGCGAGGGCACCGTCGTGGCGTTGCCAGGGCCGCCCTTGGTGGTGACGAAGATGATGTCGAACGCGCGCAGCGCGGTGATCACGCTCAGCGACATCGCCACCGCCAGCTCGTTGCGCAGGCCCGGCAGCGTGACCGCGAAGAACTCGCGCACCGGGCCGGCGCCGTCGACCCGCGCCGCCTCGTAGCGCGACAGCGGGATCCGCTGCACGCCGGCCACGAACAGCACCAGGCACAGGCCCGTGGTGACCCAGGTGCCGATCACGCCCACGGCCGGAAGCGCCGTCGAGAAGTCGCCCAGCCACGAGTGCTCGAGGCTGCTCAGCCCGACGGCGCCGAGCAGCGAGTTGATCGGCCCGGACGGGTCGTACAGCCACTTCCAGGCAACGCCGACCACCACCGCCGCCAGCACCTGGGGCAGGAAGATGATGGTGCGAACGGCGGCGCCGCCCCGCACCCGGGCGTGCGTCATCAGCGCGGTCAGGAACAGCCCGATCGTGATCGGCAGCACCGCGTAGAACCCCACCAGCACCAGCGAGTGGCCGAACGCCTCCCGCACCAGCGGGTCGACCAGCGCCTCGCGGTAGTTGGACAGGCCCACCCAGTGCCCGACCGTGACGCCGTCCCACGCAAACAGCGAGATCCAGGCGCCGTCGATCATGGGCGCGACGACGAACACGCCGAACACCACCAGCGCCGGCAGCACGTACAGGTAGCCGATCAGCCGCGGCTCGCCGGGGGCGGGCTCACGAATGTGTCTTCACCCAGTCCTGCTGGACGGCCGCCGCGAAGTCGGCCGGCGTCTCGCGGTTCTCGCTCAACTGCTGCAGCCCGCCGAACAGGGTGTCGCCCATCGTGGGGGTGGCCCAGTCCAGGTAGGGCGTGAGCGTGCCCGCCTTGGCCTTCTCGCTCCAGGCGGCCGCGATCGCCGCCAGCGACGAGTTGGGATCGACCGCTGCCGCCCCCGGGTTCGCCGCCGGCAGGTCGCCGTTGCGGATCACGACCTTGGCCGCGTGCTGGTCGGTGATGAAGTTGATGAACGCCGCCGCCACAGCCTGGTTCTGGGAGTGCGAGCTGATGTGGAACGGCAGCGACAGCGAGCCGGTGGTGGGTGCTCCCGGCGTGCCGTCCAGGGACGGCAGCGGCAAGAAGCCGACGCCGTCGCCGAGCGGCCCGGCGAACGTCTGGTTCTCCCAGGGGCCGGTGATGAAGTAGAGCCCCTCGCCCTTGCCGAAGCGGGCGGCCGCGTTCTCCTGGCTGACGCCGTTGAAGCCGTCCTCGAAGTAGCCCTTGTCGCTCCACTGCTGCAGCACCGTGGCCGCCTTGCGAGTGCCCGCGGTGTCGAACGTGGCGCCGGCCTGGCCGTACGTCCAGTTCGAGATGGACGCGGCCTGGTCGAACCCCGCCTGCAGCACCATGAACACGTGCCCCAGAGGCCAGCGGTCGAGGTTCCCGACCATGATCGGCGGCACGCCCCTGGACCTGGCCACGGCCAGGCTCTGCTGGAACTGGTCGAACGTGGTCGGCACCTGCAGGCCCAGCCGCTGCAGGGTGGCCTTGTTGTAGAAGGCCCCCACCACCTCGGCCTTCTGGGCGATGCCCCACAGCCGGCCCACGCCCCACTGGTTGCCGTCGGACGACCAGCGCAGCGGGTTCAGCGCCGCCGAGCTGCCGAACCGGGTGTCCCAGCCGTAGGCCTTGGCGTAGTCGTCCAGGGGCACGATCAGGTGCGCCTTCACCAGCGCCCGGTCGACCGCGCCCTCGTTGCCCTGGAAGACATCAGGGGCGTCGCTGGACGAGGCCGCCAGCTTGATCGTGGCCATGTAGTCGTCGAAGTTCTTGACGACGCGCTTGACGGTGACGTTCGGGTACCTCTGCTCGAACTGCTGGATCAGCTCGTCCTCGGCCGTCGACGGACCGGGTGAGTTCTCCGTGTCCCACATCGTCAGGGTCACCTGCTTGGTGGTGTCGAAGCCGGTGGACACGGCACCGCTGGGCTGGGACACCGAACCGCCGCTCGCTCCCGGGGTGCCGCATGCGGGCAGGGCCAGCACCGCCGTCAGGCAGGCAAGCGACATGGACAGGCGGGGACGCATGTGAATCATCATCTGGTTCCGTTCGGTGGGATGCTTGCATCAAAGGGCCCGGCGATGTCGCGCAACTCATCGATCGTGAGGGCGCCGGCCAGCGTGGTGGGGACGCGCACCGACATCGCGGCGTAGGTCACGGCCAGCCGCAGGCGCTCGGCCACCGGCATTCCGGCCAGATCGGCCCAGACCCAGGCGGCCGTGAACAGGTCGCCGGCGCCGTTCGTGTCCACGGCCGTCACCGACGGCGCGGACTGGCGGAGCAGGCCGTGCGGTCCGGCGCAGACGGCGCCCTCGTCCGCGAGCGTGACGACCACCGTCGAGCAGTGCCGGGTCAGCGCCTCGGCGGCCTGCCCGGCGTCGTCGATGCCGGTCAGGAACGATGCCTCGGAGTGGTTCGCCACGAGCGTCCTGGCCGAGGCCAGGGCCGCCGGCAGCCGTCCGGCCAGGGCACGCGCGTCGAAGTCACCCACCACCGCGTAGACGGCGCACCCAGCCGGCGCCTCGGCCACCTCGGGCAGGTCGATCACGACCGCCCGCGGCTCCAGCGCGGCGATCGCCTCGCCGTCGCGGGGCAGATCGGGCGCGACGGTGACGAATGCGCGGTCGCCGTCCAGGGGCAGGATCGCCGAGACGGCCGTCGCGTCGGCACGCGGGCCGACCCAGCCGATGCCCTGCTCGGCCAGCAGACCGGAGAGGATGCGCCCGCACAGGTCGTCTCCCACCGGCGACATCACGACCGCCTCCAGATTCAGCCGGGTCAGGCCCAGCGCCACGTTTGCGAGTCCGCCCGGCGTGAACTGGACACGCTCGGCCATGCGCTCCTCGCCCAGGGCCGGCATCGCCCCCATGCCGCTGAACGTGATGTCCAGGAACGGCGCTCCCGCGCAGACCACATCGACGCTCATGCGAACCGCCCCGCCAGCGCCGGGTGCTCGGTCAGGTAGCCGTCCAGGATCCGCTCCGCCACCTCGACCGAGGGCACGAGTGGATGCAGCGCCAGCGACCGCAGGGCCTCGCGGCGCGAGCCGCTGAGGGCGGCGTCGATCGCGGCCCGCTCCGAAGCGCGCACCTGCAGGATCAGGCCCTTGGCCTCCATCGGGACGTCGCCGACCGCCACCGGTACGACCCCGCCCGGCCCCACCAGGCACGGCACCTCCACCACCGCCCGTTCGTCCAGGAACGGCATGCTCGAGCGGTTGGCCGTGTTCAGGATCATCACCCGCGGCCGCGCGTTGACCATCGCATCCACGATCTGCAGGGCGACGCCGCCGTAGCCGCCGGGCTCCCGGGCGGCGCTCACCTCCGCCATCTCGACGCCCCGCGACGACCAGGCCTCGGCCATGTAGGACGCCTCGCGGGCCGAGTTCGCGGCCTTCCAGCGCGTCAGCGCGTCGCCGTTGCCTTCGTAGAAGATGCTCTGCTGGGCGAGCAGCACCGTGGCGCGCAGATTGCCGGCCCGCATCGATGCGAGCGCCTCGTGCTCGAAGTAGTAGTAGTAGAGGTACTCGTTGGGCAGCATCCCGACGGCACGCAGCCACTCGCCGCCGAACAGGCGGCCCTCCTCGAACCCGGCCAGCCGGTCATCGTCGGCCAGCAGCCCCGGCAGCAGGTCGCGCTCGCGGTGGCGCACCGCGCGCAACCAGCCCAGGTGGTTGATGCCGAAGTAGTCGAACCACAGCTGGTCGACCGGCATGCGAAGCGCGGTTGCGACCCGCTGGCACATGTCCCCAGGAGCGTCGCAGATGCCGACCACGCGATCTCCGAGCACCCGCTGCAGCGCCTCGGTGACCAGGCCGGCGGGGTTGGTGAAGTTGATGAACAGGGCATCCGGCGCGTGCCGGGCGACCTGCTCGGCGATTGCTGTGGCAGCGGGCACCGTGCGCAGGGCGAACGCGATGCCACCGGCGCCGGTCGTCTCCTGGCCGATCGCACCGGCCTCCACGGCGATCCGTTCGTCCAGCAGCCGGCCCTCGAGGCCGCCCACGCGGATCGCGCAGTAGACGACGTCGGCGCCCTCCAGCGCGTCGCGCAGATCGGCGGTGCTGCGGTAGGCGACGCAGTCGCCCAGCTCGGCGTCGATCCCGGCCAGCACGGCGCCGATCTGCCGCAGCCGCTCCTGGTCGGGGTCGAACAGCACGACCTCGTCGAAGCGGAGCGTGCCGGACCCGGTGACGAGCGCGCGATAGATCGCCGGCGTGCGAAATCCGCCGGCTCCGATCAGGGTGAGCTTCACGACCGCCAGTAGTACCAAAACGCTGCGCAGGGCGCTGCTCGACCTCGAGCGCGTGCGCTATCCTCGCCGCCCATGGGATTCGACCTTGCGGTTGCCACTCCGGCGTTCCTCGACCTCACGTTCACGGGACTGGAGGCACTGCCGGCGCTGGGCGAGGAGCGCTTCGGCAGCGACCTGCTGCGATCGCCCGGGGGAGGAGCGATCACCGCCGTTGGCGCGGCCAGGCTCGGCCTGGCGACGGCGCTGGCGTCGCCGCTGGGCGACGACGTGGCCGGCGACCTGGTGATCGAGGTGCTGCGCGGCGACGGGATCGAGATCGTCTCGCGGAAGGCGCCGCGCACGCCCACCACCGTGGTGCTGCCGATCGGCGACGACCGCGCGATGGTGACGGTCGATCCGGGGGTGCGCTCGAGCGCGGCCGACGTGGCCGCCCTGGCGCCGCGGGCGGTGTCGGTCAACCTCGACCTGCTGTACGTGGTACCCGACGGGGCGGCCGCATACGTCACCTGCGGCGACGACGACGCGCGGGCATTCGCCGGACGGCCGCCGGCCAAGCTGTCGGCGGCGCGGGCGCTGTTCGTGAGCGAGGGCGAGGCGCTGGCGCTGTCGGGTGCCGGCGATCTCGACGCCGCCATCGAGATGCTTGCCGACATCGTCCCGACGGTTGTCGTGACGCTGGGAGCCCGGGGCGCGGTGGCATCGGTTGAAGGGGAGCGTGTGGAGGCCGGAACGGCGCCGTTCGATGCCGTACCGGTGGTGGACGCTACCGGCGCAGGCGACCTGCTGGTGGCCGCCTACATCTGGGCCGATCAGCTGGGAGTCTCGCCTTCCGATCGGCTGCGATGGGCCGTGATCTACGCGACGCTGTCGGTCGCGACGCCCACCGCCGTGGCCGGGGCGGTCTCCCTGCAGCGTCTGCTCGAGGAGGGTGCGCGGGCGGGCCTGTCAGCGCCGGACGGGGCGGCCACGAACGTCGGCTGAACCGCAGCTGCTCGACCTGGCCACGGAGTTCGGCGCCCGCGCCGACCGGCGCCTGCGAGAGGAGCTGATCGGCTGGCTGGTGACGGTCACCCCGGCCGGCGCTCCGGTGCCGGTGCCGGTCTGGTTTCTGTGGGACGGCGCCGCCAGCCTCCTGATCTACAGCCGGCCGAACACCGCCAAGCTTCGCAACATCGCGGCCGGCCCGCGCGTGTCCGTGCACCTGGACGGAGACGGCGCCGGCGGCGACGTGGTGGTGGCATCCGGCCGCGCACGTCTCAGCGATGACCCGGCCGCGGACGCGGTCGACGCCTACATCGCGAAGTACGGTGGGCGGATCAGCAGGAACGGCTGGACGCCGGCGGCGTTTGCGGCCGACTACTCGGTGCCGATCCGGGTCGACGTGACCCGGATCTCAGGTCACTGACGGCCACTCCAGCGGATCACGGCCGTGCAACGCCCGGTGACGCCGGCGTGCCGGTATGCCCGCACGGCGCGGTCGGTGTTTGACTCCAATAATTGGGCCGAGGCCCTGTTCTCCACAAATCGCTGTCACGGGCGTCTGACGTACCTGTGTCGGATGCGTGCCGGAATCCCACGGAGGCCGAGGCGGTGTTTGACACCTCGCGGGCCTGCCGTCAGGCGAGCTCGGCCAGCGCCGCCGCCAGCCGCCCCTGGTGATCGGTGTGCCACTGATCGATCTCGTCCGGCCAGACGAAGGCCGCCTCCAGCGACTCATCCGATGTCTGCAGATCGCCGCCGTCGAGGGTGCATCCGAAGGTGTAGTGGACGCTCGCCGGCCGCTGCTCGGTGTTCAGCAGCCGTGGCGCCGAGACCTGCAGCCCCGTCTCCTCCGCGACCTCCCGCACCACGGCCTGCTCCGGCGTCTCACCCGGATCGACCCACCCACCGGGCATCGCCCAGCGTCCATCATCGGCCCTGCGCACGAGCAGCACGCGGCCGCGCGCGTCTCTCACCAGCGCATCCGCCCCCTCACGTCGCTGGGGGCTCGCGGCGGGCTGGGAGCACATGCGCGGATGCTACGTGCAATGCGTCCCCAAGAATCAGCTGGTGAATGTTGGACAATCCGGGCGGCCGCCCCCAGAATGAGAGGGATGCTGACTCCCTCTTCGCGGCCGCTGGTCGCCGCGCTCTCGTTGCTTGTGCTCGTTTCCGGCTCCGGAGCCGCCGCGGCCAGCACCCGGCCACCCGTCACGCCAACCCTGCGAGCGGTGCCCGGCAGCGCCCTACCGGCCCTGCGCGGAGCCGCCCGGGTTGCGCCAACAGCGGCCGCGCGGCCGATCGACGTGACCGTGTCGCTGAAACCGCGAAACGCCTCGCTGCTGGCCTATCGCGCACGCACCTCCAGCGGCTCGAAGCCGCTGACCGCACCCCAGCTGCGGTCGCTGTTCGCGCCCAGCCCGGACGACCGGGCGGCGGTCGTGGCCTACATGCGCGGACACGGTCTGCGCCTGGAGCACTCGGGCCTGCTGACGCTCAGCTTCCACGGCAGCGCGGACGCCGTCTCGCGCGCCTTCCACGTCGGCCTGTCCAGCTACCGCGGAGCAGACGGCCACGTGTTCCGCGCCCCCGACGCCGCGGTGCGGCTGCCGGTCGCGATCTCGCCACTGGTGTCATCGGTCACCGGCCTGGACACCGCCACCAAGCTCCAGAGCCTGGCCACCGGGCCGGAGCTCACGCCGCACACGACCGTCCCGACGCCGTCCTGCTCTGGCCCCAACCACGCCAAGAGCCTCTACGGCGGCTACCTGCCCGGCGACCTGGCCACCGCGTACAACCACCGCTCCCTGATCCAGGACGGGTACGACGGCAGCAATGAGTCGATCGCGCTGGTCGAGTTCTCCAACTTCAAGGCCTCCGACATCTCGTCGTTCAAGTCCTGCTTCACGCTGACCACCCCGGTGCACACCCACCGCATCAACGGCGGCAGCAACACGATGAGCGGGGCGATCGAAGCCAACCTCGACATCGAGGTGGCGATGTCCAACGCGCCCGGCCTCTCCAGCGTCGAGGTCTACACGGCGCCCAACAACATCGCCCAGATCCTGCCCATGGTCGACCAGATGACGAGCAACGCAGGCTTGACCGACACCTACATCGTCAGCGACAGCTGGGGCCTCTGCGAGGACGCGCTGCCGCCGTCCTTCCTGCAGGCCGAGTCGTACCAGCTGCAGCTGGCGGCGGCCGCCGGCATCTCGTTCTACGCCGCATCCGGCGACTCGGGATCCAGCGACTGCGAGTCACTGAACCCCAAGGACACGAACCTCGTGGTCGACGACCCGGCATCCCAGCCGTTCGTGACAGGCGTCGGCGGCACCACGCTGCACTCGGCCAGCGACGTCGCCGGCAGCACCGCCTGGAAGCACGGCGGCGGCGGAATCTCCCGCATCTGGCCGCAACCCACCTACCAGAGCGGCAACCCCCATCGCAGCTACGACAGCGGCACCAAGTGCGGCAACCCCACCGGCTACTGCCGGCAGGTGCCAGACATAGCGCTCGACGCCAACCCCAACACCGGCTACATCATCGAGTGCACCTCGACCGCCTCGGGCTGCAGGAGCGGCGTCCCCTGGTTCCCGATCGGCGGCACCAGTGCCGGCGCGCCGCTGATGGCCGCCATCACGGCGGACGCGAACACCTACTCGCTGGCGCACGGCCGCCAGCGGATGGGATTCGCGAACCCGCTGCTCTACAGCGACCCGAGCCTGTTCTGGGACATCACCCAGGGCTCCAACAGCATCAACGGCTCGGGCCTCTACAAGGCCCGGGTCGGCTACGACCCCGCCACCGGGCTGGGCTCGCCCAAGGCCGACGCGCTGGCGACGGCCCTGGCGGCGTTCACGCCCGTGGTGCCCAACCCGGACGGCACCAACCTCAACATCACCGCCCCCACCACCACCAAGACGGTCAAGTACGGGCGGCAGGTCACCCTCGCCGGCACGCTCACCGACTCGAGCGACGCGCCGATCGCGAACCGCCGGGTCTACGTCGAGCTGCGCGAGGGCAACAGCATCTTCTGGTACCGCGACCAGACCGACTCGAGCGGCGTCTGGAGCTTCGCGCTCACCAGCCAGTTGCGGCGCAACCTCAGCTGGCAGGCGGTCTTCCCCGGCTCGGACACGCAGCAAGGCCTGACGGTGGCGGGCACCACCATCCACGTGATCCCGCGCCTGGGCTCGAAGGCGTCACGCACCAGCGTCCCCCGCGGCACGTCGTTCACCTTCGGCGGCAAATCGGCGCCGAACATGCACGGCGCCCGGGTACGCCTGCAGGTGCGGCGCAAGACCAGCGGCGCCTGGCGCACGATCGCCACCGTCGCCGTGAACCGACGCGGCGGCTACTCGCGCAAGCTCCACTTCACCAGCCCGGGGGCGGCGTACCTGCGCTGGAGCTACGCCGGTGGCGCATCGCACGCCTGGATGAGCGCCACCTCGCGCTCCCGGCGCGTCGCCATCACCTAGGCGGTCGATTCCACGAGCTGCGGCGCGGCTAGTGTTGGCCCATGCCACGGACGGTCGACCATGACCGCGCCCGGCGGATCGCCGTTCGCGCGCAGCTCCTCGACGGATCGGCGGCCGGCGTCCTGGACACGGTGCGGCGCCTGGGCTTCCTCCAGATCGACCCGATCGCGACCGTTGCGACGCCGCAGGAGCTGGTGCTGTGGAGCCGGCTGGGAGCGTTCGACCGGGGAGCGCTCGACCGCCTGCTCTGGGCCGAGCGGCGGCTGTTCGAATGGAACGCGCTGATCTGGCCGATCGAGTCGCTGCCGATGGTGCGGGCCTGGATGCGCGGGTACCGCCGCGCCAACACCACCGCCCGCGAACGCTGGTGGCGCCAGTTCCTCGAG
>JAICYJ010000148.1 GCA_025934255.1 Thermoleophilia bacterium
AGAGCGTCGGCGAAGCTGCCGATCGCGGCCCGGGAGATGGCGCCGGCGACCGAGGCGGGCGCGTGGGAGAGCACCGCGCCGATCTGGCCGTTGGTGACCGCGTCGGCCACCTGACCCGCCCGGGGGGCGGCCGGGGTTCCGGCCAGCGCGCTGCGGATCCCGCTGTCCACCTGGTGGCTGAAGATCGAGCCGAGGGCCGCGATGCCCGTGGCGATGCCCACCTGGCGGAAGGTGGAATTCACCCCGGACGCCATGCCGGAGCGGGCCTGCGCCACCACGCCCACGGCCGTCGACGCGAGCGGGACGTTGATCAGGCCGACGCCGAGACCGGCGACGATCAGGCCGGGAATGAGGTGGGTCCACTGCGAGGCGTCCCGGCTCGAGGCGATGCCGTGCATCAGCCACATGCCCAGCGCCGCGACCAGGAAACCGGGCGCGATGAGCCACTTGGTGGGCACGTGGCTCGTCAGCCGGCCGGCGATGATCGCGGCCACGAAGGACATGCCGGACAGGAACAGGAAGCGCACGCCCGCGCCGATCGCGGAGAACCCGAGGACGTTCTGCAGGTAGATCACCAGGTAGGTAAGCAGCGAGAACACCGACGCCGACACCCCGACCGCCGCGACCAGGCCGCCGACGAACGTCGGGACGCGCAGCAGACCGAGGTCGAACATCGGCGAGCGCTGCACCAGCTGGCTGACGACGAAAGCGACCAGGAGCACGCCGGAGCCGACGAAGCTGCCGACCACCACGTCGTTGCCCCAGCCGTCCACACCGCCGCGGATGAGCGCGAAGACCAGCAGGCCGAGCCCGCCGCTGAAGGTGAGGAAGCCGATCAGGTCCAGCTTGCCGGCGTGCGGGTCGTGGCTCTCCTGCATCCGGCCGAGGGTGACGGCGAGTGCGAAGACGCAGATCGGGACATTGACCCAGAAGATCCAGTGCCAGGACAGGCCGCTGGTCAGCACGCCGCCGAGCACGGGGCCGATCGCGACCGCGACGCCGGTGGTCGCGCCGAAGAACGCGAACGCCGTGCCGCGCTCCTTGCCGCTGAACGCGCTGGAGAGCAGCGCCAGCGCCGTGGAGAACATGATCGCTCCGCCGATGCCTTGGCCGGCCCGGGCGAGCGAGAGGAACAGGATGGTCGGTGCGAACCCGCACAGCAGCGAGCCCAGCGTGAAGATGACGGTGCCGATCGCGAACAGCCGCTTGCGGCCGTACCGGTCGGCCAGCGAACCCGCGGTCAGCAGCAGCGCCGCCAGCGTCAGCGCGTAGGCGTCGATCACCCACTGCAGGTCCGACAGCGAGGCGCTCAGGTCGTGCTGGATGTCGGGCAGCGCGACGTTCACGATGGTGATGTCGAGCAGCAGCATGAACACACCGGTGCAGACGCCGATGAGAGTCCACCACTTGGCGGCCACGGCTGCCATCCTCACTGGCCCCGATCGATTCTCACGGATTCGTCAAGGGCCTAATCATCAAGAACTAAACGGTTATCTCCGGTAACGTACGCCCCGA
>JAICYJ010000115.1 GCA_025934255.1 Thermoleophilia bacterium
GGAGCCGATCCGCTGGTCGCAGAGCTGGCGCGACCGCGCCTACGCCGTGCCCGCCGGCGGAGCGGCGGGCACGCGCACCACCGACTTCTTCTGCGGCGCCATGGCCGGCGGCTCGCGGCTGCTGTGGCAGGCGGTCAGCGACCCGTGGCCGACCATTGCGGTCGTGCTGGCCGCCCTGGCGCTTGTCGTGTACGGGCTCAGGCGGGCCACCTGGCGCCCGACGGCGCCGTTGCGGCTGGCGCACCGGCGGGCATGGGGCCAGATCCTTTCGGCCGCGGCCCGCATGTACGCCTCGCGACTGCGTCTGTTCATCGGGATCGGCGTGCTGATCCTGCCTGTCACGGTGGTGATCACGATCCTGCAGGCGATCGTGCTGCACGCATCGAGCCTGTTCGGCGTCGAGGTCGACGGCGAGGCCGCCGGCGCCTTCGTGCTGGTGGTGGTGGCGATCGGCACGGCGCTGACGCTGCTGGGGCTGGGCGTCATGCAGGCGGCGACGGCGCTGGCCATGATCGAGCTCGACGAGGGCCGCACGGTGCGCCCGATCCGCGCCTACCGGATGGCGCTTCGGCGGCTGTGGCCGGTGCTGGGTGCGATCGTGATCGCGGTCGTGGTGATCTCGGTGATGATCCCGTTCCTGTTCCTGATCCCGGTCGCGATCTGGCTGGCGGTGCGCTGGGCGTTGGTGGTACCGGTGGTCGTGCTCGAGGGCCTCGGCCCGCTGGCGGCGATCCGGCGCAGCAGCCGGCTGGTGCGCGGGGACTGGCTGAAGGTGGGGTCGCTGACGATCGTCAGCGCCGGCGTCACGCTGGCGCTCGGTCCGCTGATCGGAACCGCGCTGATCGTGCTGACCAGCGTGCCGCTGGGGCTGCTGAACCTGATCGCCGGCATCGTCTACATGCTGACGATGCCGTTCATCGCGCTCACCACCATGTACGTCTACCTGGACACCCGGGTCGGCGAGGAGCTGCGGCCGCCGCCCGACCCGAGCCGGCTGCCGGCCCAGATCGAGCTGTCGGCCGGATAGCGGCCGCCTGGCCGGGTCATCCGGTTCGGATGAAAAGCGCAGCCGGTCGCCCTGCCATCGTCAGGTCACCCTACGACAAGGAGTACGGATGAGCTCGAGGGAGTTGAAACTCAGCGGCTGGTGGACGTTCGCAGCGATCCTGCTGGCGATCTCCGGCACCCTGAACGTGATCTGGGGCATCTCGGCGATCGGCCACTCCCACTTCTTCACGCAGAACGCCCACTACGTCACGGGCAATCTCCGCGCCTGGGGATGGATCACGGTGATCCTGGGCGCCCTGGAGCTGGTCGCAGCCGGCTCGCTGTTCGGCGGCGGCGAGTTCGGGCGCTGGTTCGGGATCTTCGCGGCGGCGTTCACGTCCATCGCAGCGCTGCTGTCCATCCCCGCCTACCCATTCTGGTCGATCTGCATCTTCGCGATCTCGATCATCATCATCTACGAGCTGGAGCGGGGGCCGACCCGAGCCGCCTAGCACCACCCGGATCGTCTACCGCATGGCGAAGCGGAACAGCCTGCCGTCGTGCGGGCCGTTGCTCGCCAGCCACAGCGTGGTGTTGGTGCCGCGGCCGACCGTGGGCAGGAAGCTGGCCGGAAGCGGCGTGCTGCCGAGCACGCGACCGGTTCCGGGGTCGATCTGCCAGATCAGGCTGTGCTGGCGCTCGGTGTTCGTGACCACCCAGATGCGGCCGCTCGCGGCCAGCGCCAACACCGGGATGCCGTGGCCGAGCGCGATCGGCGCGCCGTCGGCGCCGCCTGCAGGGTGGACGCGCTGCAGGTAGCCGAGGTCGTCACCCGCCGCCGAGGTCGCGGACTGGATGACCCAGACCGATCCGGCGGCGACGACCGGCGCGTTGTTGACGGGGGTGAGCCCGGCCTTCGGCAGCCGGCTGGGCCCGACCGACACGAGCTGGCGATGGCCTGCGGGTGAGACCACGAACAACTTCTGGTTCGCTGCGATCCACGCTCCGCCGGGGCCTGGCGTTCCCGCGAGCTGCCTGGCGACCGCCGGGCGCAGCTTCGAGGCGGGGACGCGCTGGACGTGGTGGCCCGTGAGCTTCCAGGTGCGGGTTCCGGAGCGGATGTAGTACGACGATCCGCGCGCTGCCAGCGTGAAGGTCAGGCCGGCGTGGGCTTGGATCACCGCGTGGGGGAGGCTGTGCTTCGCCGGCCGCAGCGTCGCGTGGTGCTCGACCAGGCGGATCAGTCCGCCCTCACGGGCAACGCTCACGACCAGCAGCGTGTGGCCGTGCTCGATGATGGCCGCGGCGCCGGGCGCGGGGACGCTCCTGTCTGCGATCAGGCGGAACGGCCGCGCAGACGGTGGCCTCGCCGTCACGGGCGGCGGAGCGTGACTCGAGCGCGTATCGCGCGCGATCACGACGACCGCCGCCACCGCGACCGCCAGCGCGATCACGGAGACCCACCGGCTCACCGGCCCGAACTTCTGGACAGGTCGAACGACGCTCTGCAACCGACCCTCCCCTCGCAAATCCCCTGCTCAGGCACCATTATCGGGCATCTGGCTCCCTGAGGGAAGCCCCCTCATGAAACGAACGATGATGTTGCGATAGCGTGCGGCCGTGAGGTACGGAATCATCCTCCCGGGCGGCACGGCGACGCAGCAGTTCGCGCAGGCTGAGGCGGCCGAACAGGCCGGGTGGGATGGGGTGTTCGTGTGGGAGGCCGCCTACGGCGTCGATGCGTGGACGCTGCTCGCGGCGATCGCGGCCCGCACCGAGCGGGTACGGCTGGGGACGATGCTGACGCCGTTGCCGTGGCGCAGGCCGTGGAAGGTCGCAAGCCAGGTGGTGACGCTCGACCAGCTCTCGCAGGGACGGGCGGTGCTGGCGGTTGGCCTGGGCGCGGTCGCCACCGACCTGCCGGACACGGGGGAGCAGGTGGGACTGCGTGAACGGGCCGACATGATGGACGAGGGCATCGATCTGATCCGCGCCCTGTGGGACGGCAGCGGGCACTTCCACGGGTCGCACTACACCTACTCGTGCGACCGCGACGACCTGATCCGGGTCGGGCGGCCGGTGCAGGAGCGGATCCCGATCTGGGTGGTCGGGGTGTGGCCGCGGCCACGATCGATGCGCCGGGTGCTGCGCTGCGACGGCATCATCCCCCAGTACTCGGGCGAGGGCAGCCCACAGCAGCTTCGCGAGCTGCGCGAGTGGCTGGCACAGCGCGGGGTGACGGAGCCGTTCGACGTGCTCTCCGAAGGCGAGACGCCGGCCGATGACGCCGAGCGGTCGGCTGCGATCGTGCGGCCGTGGCGGGATGCCGGCGCGACCTGGTGGATGGAGACGCGCTGGGAGATGCCGCACGACTCGGCCGGGCGGATGCGCGAGGTGGAGGAGCGGATCGCGGCTGGGCCACCGTCGCCCTGACAGGAAGAGGATGGGCTGGCTAGGGTGGTTGGTATGCAGTCGGTCGAGAGTCTTGTCGAGGTGGTGCTGACCATTACCGGTCGGCGCGCCTTCACGGTGAGGGCGTATACGGACGGTTTTCACCTGCAGGGGATGACATCTGGCGAGTCGGGCTGGTTTCGGCACTGGCAGCTTGATCCCGGCGTCGGAGGTTTCGAGGTCAATGAGGAGAACGAGGTGACCGGGCTGCGGGTCTGGGGTTGTGTTACCGACGTTGTCGTGCGACCGGCCGACGTCGTCAGCGAGACAAACGGCGGGGACGTTGCGTTTCGGATGAGCTGGCCGACGCGGTGCACATCGCGGATCGGCGGGGACGACGCGGTCGTCCGCTATCAGGTGTGTTGGTCAGATGCAACGCCGGCGCGGTGGCGGGAGCTACGGCCGGGCCGGCTGTGGCTTGGCCTCTCCGCCGATGATTCGATCGTCAGTCTGATCGTCGAGAGGCCTCGGCCAGAACCGATTCGGATACCTGTCACGCTGAGCGCTGGCAGATGGATCGCGCAACTGCAGGCCGACCGCTTCCTCTCCGTCCA
>JAICYJ010000024.1 GCA_025934255.1 Thermoleophilia bacterium
CCAGCACCGCCAGCGCCAGCGCCCCCAGCCCGCCGGCGACCCGCCGCGGCCAGGTGCGCGGCTCCGGCGGCAGTAGCCGCGCCAGGTGCTCGTCGTCATCGTCGTCGAACAGCCCGGCCAGCCCCACCACCTCGGTGTTGTCTCCGGCCTCGCGGGCCTCGTTCCCGCAACGCTCGAGCTCGTCCAGGCACTCGGCAAGCGACTCGTACCCGGCTGCGGCGGCTCGCGCCGTCCACTCCTCGAGCGGTGGGCCCAGTCCGGCCCCACCCGCGGCGCGCAGGATCGCGGCCAGCGTGCGCTGCCCGTCGCGCGGCCCCACCAGGATCGGGTTGACCGCCGGCGAGCCCAGCAGCGGCCGCTCCAGGAACGGAGTCGGGCCCGGCCCGACCGCGCAGTCGCCGAGATCGCAGGCGTCGACCGGGAAACCCGCAGCCGCGATCCGCTCGGCCAGACGCCCGAATGACAGCGCCAGCCGGGCGGCGTCGGCCGGTCCCGGACGGCGGGTGGCCTGCCACCGCTCGATGCTCATCCCCAGCGAGGGCGCCACCACCAGGAACCTGCGTCCCTCGTGCTCGCCGAAGTCGAGCACGCCGCAGATCTCCGAGCAGGCAAGCGCGCACCAGCGTGTGACCGCGTCGGTGAAGTCGTCGTCGTCCCAGCCGTCGGATGCGAACACGATCCGCACCTGTGCGGTGCGACCCGATCTCGTGTCCAGCGCGTCGATCGGCCCCTCCGGCCGGGCCCGTAGCGCCGCCGGGCTGGCCAGGTACCGGCCGGCGATCACCAGCGCGGTCGAGGTTGCGGAATCGGCCATGCTCACAGGCTAGGGAGGGGTGCGTCACGGAACCAGACGCAAACCGTCACGAAACCGTCACAGCTCTACCCGAAGAAGCGGCGGCGCCCCTGGCGCTTGTCGCGGAAGGCACCCTCGAGCAGCTCGCTCGAGTAGCCCGCGATCTCCCCGGTCTCGGCGTACAGGTAGACCGCGGTCTTGTAGATCTGGCCCATCGCGGAGCTGACCACCAGCAGCACCACTCCCAGCCCGGCCGCCACCACCAGCAGTCCCACGCCGGCCGCCGGGCTCGCCCCCACGACGGCGGCCCCCACCAGCCCGACCGCGACCAGCGGCAGCGCCAGCAGGAATGTCGCGATGCCCAGCCCGACGTTGCCGATCAGGCTCTCGCCCCAGGAGCGGCGCACCGTGGCGACGCTGCGGCGGACGGCGTCGGCCGGGCCCACCTGCTCGAACGCCAGCACCGGGATCACGAAGTAGGTAGCGATCGCCCATCCCGCCCCCAGCAGGCGCGCCACGATGCTGCCCACGATGCCGGCGCGCTGCTCGACCGACCGGATCACCAGGCCCACCAGCGAGGCGATCAGCGCCCACAGCAAGATCGACCCGAGCCGGGCGTTTGCGGCGCGCATCCCTTCAGCCGCGGTGGTGTCCTCGCCGTGGAAGCTGCGCGCCGCGCAGCTGACCAGGGCGACGTTGAAGTAGGTGGCAACCGCGGTGGCGGCGTAGCCCGCCAGCCCGGCCACGACCAGCATCGGCCAGCTGTGCGCGCCGTCGGCGGTGGCGCCCGGCAGGAGCAGCACGGCGGCCGGCACCAGCACGATCGCGACCGCCAGCAGCGTGAACGCCGCCGACAGCACCGGGAACCACAGCAGGCTGCGGTCGCGCCGGATGATGGCGAGCGACTGGGAGAGCAGACGGAAGGAGCGCTGAAATCGGTTCATCACCACATTCTGCGACCCAACCGGCCCGTTGGCTAGGGTCAGCTGAACGCCTGGAACACGGCCGCGGTCACGGTCGCTCCCAGCAGAGCGCCGAGGATCACCTCGGGCGTGGTGTGGACGCCGGACTCCACCCGCGTCTGGGCGACCAGCGTCGCCATCAGGAACACGACGGTCGAGACCAGCACCGCGTGGCGGTAGTCGGCCACCGCGAACGTCACCGCCACCCAGCCGCCGAAGGCGACCGCGGCGTGACCGGAGGGCAGCCCGCCGCGCAGCAGCGTCTCGCGGTCGGTGCGCGCCTTCAAGGCGATCACGATCATGATCACCAGCGCCAGCGCGATCACGGTCAGGTGCACCGGCGAGCCGCGCACGGTGTCGATCGCGCGCCGGCTGGGGTTGCGCAGCCGCTCGGCGAACACCAGGTAGCCGACGAACGTGGCGTTCACGGCCGCCACCAGCACCGCCCCGGCGGCGACGTCCTTCGCTGTCCGTGCCAGCGGATCGAACGAGTTGGTGGCCACGTCGATCGCCTTCTCGAGCGCCGTGTTGAACATCTCGGCGATCAGCACGAACGAGACCGACAGGAGCAGCGCCAGCAGCTCGAACCGGGTCACGCCCAGCGCCACGCCCAGCGGCAGCACCGACAGCGCGACCGCGAAATGGACGCGCATGTTGCGCTGCGTGCGCACCACGTAGATGACGCCCTCGAACGCGTAGTTGAAGCTCGTGACCAGGCCGGCAGCCTCCTGCCGCGCCAGCCGGAAGGGACCGGCCCGGCGCGCGTCCTTGATCAGCTCGTCGCGGCTACGCAGGGTCGGCGACAACGGGCGCCACCTCCGCGAGCAGCTCGTTCTGGCGGGCCAGCATCGCCCCGCCATCGTTCTCGTGGTCGTATCCCACCAGGTGCAGCACGCCGTGCACCAGCAGCGTCGCGATCGGCGTGCCCTCCGCCGACGCCACCGCCGGGCACACCACCAGGTCGCCGAGCTGGCGGGGGACGCCGTCGGGGAGCAGGGAACGGCCGTCGATCGGGAACGACAGCACGTCGGTCGCCGACGGCTTGCCGCGGTGCTCGCGGTTCAGCTCGGCGATGCGCCGCTCGTCCACGAACTCCAGGCCGACCTCGCCGCTGTCGACGCCCTCGGCTGCGAGCGCCGAGCGCAGCACCGCGGCCGCGGCCGGCTCGTCCACCCGCCAGCCGCTGTGGTTCTCGATCTCCACCTCGACCGTCACTCCGGCCGTCCCGGCCCGTTCTGCTCGGCGTGCCGCAGGTAGGCGTTCACGATCCGCTGCACCAGCTTGTGGCGCACCACGTCGGCGTCGGAGAAGTGGATGAAGGAGATGTCGGGCACTCCCTCCAGCACCCGCATCACGTTCACCAGTCCGGAGCGCTGCTCGCGCGGCAGGTCGATCTGCGTGATGTCGCCGGTGACGACAACGCGCGATCCGAAGCCGAGCCTGGTCAGGAACATCTGCATCTGTTCGGGACTGGTGTTCTGTGCCTCGTCCAGGATGATGAACGAGTCGTTCAGCGTGCGCCCGCGCATGAACGCCAGCGGCGCCACCTCGATCATGCCCGTGTCGATGTAGTTGAGCAGCTTGTCGGCGTCCAGCATGTCGTGCAGTGCGTCGAACAGCGGGCGCAGGTAGGGGTCGACCTTTGCCTGCAGGTCGCCCGGCAGGAAGCCCAGCCGCTCGCCCGCCTCGACGGCGGGCCGGGTCAGGATGATCCGCGCCACCTCGCGCTCCGACAGCGCCGCGACGGCCAGCGCGATCGCGAGGTAGGTCTTGCCGGTGCCGGCCGGCCCGATCCCGAACGTGACCGTGTTGGCGCGGATCGCATCGACATACGCCTTCTGGCCCAGCGTCTTGGGCGAGACGCGCTGGCCGCGATGGCGCCACACGACATCGTGCAGCACGTCCACGGCGCGGCCGTCGGCGGTCAGCACGCCGGCCACCGCCTCGACCGTCTGCGGCCCGATCGAGATGCCCTGCACGACCAGCTGCGACAGCTCCTCGACCATCGCCTTGGCCCGATCGACGGCCGGATCCTCGCCCTCCAGGGTCAGCTCGTTTCCGCGCAGGTAGACGCTCGCTCCGGTGCGCTCGGCCAGCTCGTGCAGCACAGCGTCGCGATCGTCACCCAGTTCCGTCGCCAGGTCGTGCCCGACCGAGACCTTGAGTCGTGCCATCAGGTCGTCTGGGCCACCGCGATCGTGGAAAGAGCCATCCCGGAAAGTCTACGCCGACAGGCGGTCACGCACGAGAGCGGATGCCACACGACCGTCGGCGCGTCCGTCCGACCGCTCGGTCACCAGCCCCATCACGCGGCCCATGTCCTTCATCGTCTCGGCGCCCGTGTCGGCGATCGCCGCATCCACCAGCGCCGCGAGCTCCTGCTCGCTGAGCGGGGCCGGCAGGAACTCCTCGATCACCGGCACGTCGGCGCGCTCGCGGGCGGCGCGGTCGTCCTGGCCGGCTTTGTCGTAGGCCTCGGCCGCCTCCAGTCGCTGATTTCGCTCACGCCGCAGCACCGCCATCGCCTGCTCGTCCCCGAACTCCCCGGGCGCGTCCTTCTCGGCCTTCTGCAGGGACGAGTAGATCAGCCGTAGCGCGTCCAGCCGCTCGCGCTGACCGCTTTTCATCGCGCCGCGCAGCTCGGCCTGGACCTGTTCGGTGAGCGTCACGAGCACAGGGTAGCGATCACGGCGTCGCCGGCCGCGAGCACGCCCAGCACCTCGGCCAGCCGGCCGCGCACACCCCCGGTGACGCGGAACGGCGTGTAGTCGTCGCTGTACCCGCGGCCGTCAGCGTCCTCCACCAGCACCCGCTCGCGCCGCCCCACCTTGGACGCCCGATGAGCGGCGCCCTGGGCATCCGACAGCGCCCGCAGCTGGCGCGAGCGGCGGCGCTTCTCCGCCGACGTCACAGGGTCGTCGCCCGCGTCGGCGGTGCCCGGCCGCGGCGAGTACGGGAACACGTGCACCTTGGTGAAGCCGGCGGCGCTGACCGCGTCCAGCGTGGCGCCGAAGTCATCGACCCGTTCCGATGGGTGGCCGACGATCACGTCGCTGGTCAGATTGATGCCCTCGACCAGCTCCCGGGCACGGTGCATCTTGCCCAGGAACCCCGCCGCCGCGTAGTGGCGCCGCATCGCCCGAAGCACGCGATCCGAGCCCGACTGCATCGGCACGTGCAGATGCCGCGCCACGCCGGGCGTGTCCGCGACGGCGCGCAGCAACCGGTCGCTGACGTGATTGACCTCGATCGACGACAGCCGCACCCGCTCCACGCCGTCGACGGCGGCCACCGCTTCCAGCAGACCGGCCAGGTCAAGGCCCGCCTCCCGGTCGCGGAAGCAGCCCAGGTTGACGCCTGTCAGCACCAGCTCGCGGTGGCCCTGTGTCGCCCGCCGCTGCGCCTCGGCCAGCACCGCGGCCGCCGAGCGGCTGCGGCTGGCGCCCCGCACCTGCGGAATCACGCAGTAGCTGCAGGCGAACGAGCAGCCGTCCTGGATCTTGACGTAGGCCCGGGTGCGGCCGAACCGGGGCTGGGCGACGCCGGTGCAGGACAGCGCCCCCACCTGCTCCGAGACGGCCGGCGCAAGCAGCTCCGAGCGCCGCGACAGCACCGTCACGTTCGGGGGGAGCCCGTCGAAGGCACCTTCCAGCGCAGCCGCGCAGCCGGTCACGACCACCCGTTCCGCGCTCCGCGCCGCCCGGCGCGCGGCCTTGCGGGACTTGGCCACCGCCTCGGCCGTCACGCAGCAGGTGTTGAGAACGCGCACCGCCGCCCGATCGGCCGGCACCTCCCGATGGCCGTCGGCCGCCAGCCGCTCCCGCACCCCCTGGGCGTCGGTCATCGACACCTTGCAGCCGAGGAACTCGGTGGCAAACGTCGTCACCCCAGAAAACCCATCTCTCGCAGCGCCAGCGCCGCGGCCACGATCGCCGCCGTCTCGGTGCGCAGCACCACCGGGCCGAATGTGGCGACGGCGACGCCGCGCGATCGCGCCAGCTCCAGCTCGGCATCCGAGAAGCCCGGCTCCGGGCCGATCAGCAGCGTTGCCGAGCGACGGCCGACGATGCGGTCGGCGAGGCCGCCCGACGCGCCCGTGTTGCTGAGCACCACGGCCTCGCGGCTGAGCACGTCCGCGTAGGCCGACGGCGCCAGCAGCTCCGGCAGCCGCGACTGCTTCGACTGCTTCGCGGCGGCCTCCGCCACCCGCGCCCAGCGGTCGAGGCGGCGCTCGGAGAACGAGCCCTTCAGAAGCTCGGTGCGAAGCGGGCCGATCCGGGCCACGCCCAGCTCGGTCAGCTTCTCGACCGCCTCGTCCGAGCGGGCGCCCGGCTGGGCGATCCAGACGGTCACCGACGGTGCTTTGGGCAGGACCTCCACCTCCTCGATCAGCTCGCATCCCTCGGAGCGCACGCGCGCTCGAAACACGCGGCCCTCCCATACGATCTCGCAAGTATCGCCGACCGGCAGGCGCAGCACCTGCTCGAGGTGGCGGCGGTCGCCGTCGGACAGCTGCGCCACCCCGTCCCGCAGGTCGCGCGCGAAGAAGCGGTAGACGTGCCCGCTCAGCGTTCCACCAGCTCGGCCGCCCAGCCGTCCACCACCGCCCGCTGCCCGCCGCCCAGCGTCTGGCGCTCGAGCAGGCCCGACGCGAGCACCAGCGGCGGCCGGTCGGGTCGCCGCAGCAGCGGCTCCAGCAGGTGCAGCTCCAGGTTGGCCAGCCACAGCGGTGCGGGCGGAAGCGGGTCGGCCAGGACGTCGCGGCGCTCGGCGCTCAGCTCGACGTCGTTGCGGGCGGCGTTGATGTGCGTGGCCTGCACGGCCAGCGGATCGATGTCGAACGCCTGCAGCGGGCCGAACCCGAGCTTGGCAGCCGCGATCGAGAGCACGCCGGAGCCGCAGCCGAGGTCGAGCGCCGGCCCGGGCTCGAGCTCCTGGAGCAGCGCCAGCGCCGCCCGCGTGGAGCCGTGCGCGCCGGTGCCGAACGCGCGGCCGGGATCGATCACGACGGCGATCGGCTCGGGCTGCGACCACGGAGGCCCCACCCACAACCGACCCGCCTGCACGGGCCGGTGGAAGTCGCGCCAGGCGTCGGCCCAGCCGTCCACGACCGCGCTCTCGCTGAGCGACGGATCCGGCGCCTGCTCGGCGAAGCCCGACAGCTCCACCTGGTCGCCGTCGCGTTGCTCCTCGATCCCGCCCGGGAACCACTCCAGCATGCGCAGCATGGCCAGCTCCGCGTCAGCCGCCGGGACGCGCAGGGTGTAGCGGTTCATCCCGAGAAGGCCGAGCGGATGCGGCCCAGGAACGACTCGTCGGGCTTGTACGTATCGTCGGCGACGGCCGCCTCGAACTCGGCCAGCAGGCGACGCTGGTCATCGGTCAGCCGCTGCGGAAGCATCACGTTCACCAGCACCCGGTGGTCGCCGCGGCCGCGGCCGTTCAACACCGGCACACCCTTGCCGCGCAGCACCATCACGTCGCCCGGCTGGGTGCCGGCCCGCAGCTCCACCTGCTGCTCGCCGTCCAGCGTCTCCACCGTCACGGTGGTGCCGAGCGCGGCGCGCGTGAAGGGCAGGTTCAGCACCGTCACCACGTCGTTGCCGTCGCGCTCGAAGCTGGGATGCGGCCTGACCCGCACGCCGACGTAGAGGTCTCCGCGCGGCCCGCCCGGCTGGCCCTGGTTGCCGCGGCCGCGCAGCTGCAGCCGCTGACCGTCCATGATCCCGGCCGGGATCTGCACCTCGACCGTCTCGGCCACCTGGCGAAGTCCGCGCCCGCGGCAGCTGCTGCAGGGGGTTTCGATCACGACGCCGCGGCCGCCGCAGGTGGGGCAGGCGCCGGTCTGCACGAACTGGCCGAGCGCCGTCTGCTGCACCCGCTGCACGCGACCCTGACCGCCGCAGGTGTCGCACGTGTGCGACTCGGATCCCGGCTCCGCGCCGGTGCCGCTGCAACGGTCGCAGTCGCCGATCACCTCGATGTCGAGCCGGCGCTCGACGCCGAACGCGGCCTCCGCGAACTCGAGCGTCACGTTTGCGGCAACGTCGCCGCCACGCCGCTGCCCGCGGGCGCCGCCGAACAGGTCGTCCCCGAAGAAGGCGCCCAGCAGGTCGGAGAGCGACCCGAAGTCCATGAACTGGTCGGTGTGCAGCGAGGAGCCGTCGACTCCAGCATGCCCGAAGCGGTCGTAGCGCGCACGGGTGTCGGCGTCGCACAGCACCTCGTAGGCCTCGGCCACCTCGCGGAAGCGCTCGACGGCCTGGGGGTCGCCAGGGTTGACGTCGGGATGCAGCTCGCGGGCGAGCTTGCGAAAGGCCTTCTTGACCTCGGCCTCGTCGGCGCCCCGTTCGACGCCCAGCACCTCGTAGTAGTCACGTTTGGCAGCCACGCGAGCAGTCTAGAGGCGTGCGCCACCGAGCCCGCCGCCCTCAGGCGGGCGTATCAGCCGCGCAGGGCCGGCGCCGCAGATGGCGGAGCCGACCCTCGCGCACTGTTACCACTGATGAAAGCCGCGGCCGTGGTGCGGCCCGACCCTGGCCACAAACATGGCCAGCGCAACTGCCCAGACAAAAAGCGCTGGGCGCTTCACCAGAATCTTCATTTGCCTACCTCCTGCCCACGGGGGTACTTCCCCTACCAGCGAACGTCCTGCAAGGCTTCTGCTGCCTGCCGGTACAACTCCGCTGCCCTTGCTGCTTCCCCTCTGCTGTGCGCCACATCCCCGAGCGCGACCCATGCGCCGGCGAGATGGCTCACCGTCTCCACAGCCGCAAAACAGTCCGCCGCGGCCTTGAAGGACGACTCTGCCTGGTCGAGCCGGCCGAGCGCAAGCGACGCGCGGCCGATCACGATTTGAGCGTTACCTTCTTCTTCTCGGTATTCCTCGCGCGAACTCAATAACTCGATCGCGCGATATCCGCTCTCGATCGCCCCCTCCAGATCGCCGCTGTGCATCCGTGCCGATGCCAGCGACGACGCCGCGAAGGCCGCGTCGATGCGATTGTCCTGCTCCACCGCGATCCTGAACGACTCGCGCAGGAGCGGTACCGCCTCCTCCGGCTTACCGGTGATCGCGCGCAGCTGCCCGAGGTTGTTCAGCAGCTTGCCCACGTACTCGTGATCCGCCACCCGCTCGAACAGCGCCTTCGACCGCTCGGCGTGCTCGCGCGCGCGGGTGTACTCGTTGCGTCGCTCTGCCACCAGCGACGCGTCCAGGTAGGTCTCCGCCAGCACCCGGTCGTCGTTCAGGGCGTGCGCCAGCTCCAGCGCCTGCTCGACGTCCTCGGCCGCCGCCGTGAAGTCCTTCTGGCGGCGCCGGATCTTTGCCCTCGCGTTGAAGATGCGTGCCCTCAGCGCATCCGACGGGTCGACGGTGGTCTCGCAGGCCCGCAGCGCCTCGTCCAGCAGCGACGCCGCCGTCGCCAGGCTGCCCATCTTGTACCGGACGACTCCGATCCGGTACAGGGCCAGCGCGAGCGCGTCGCCCGATCCAGCCTGCTCCGCCGCCTGCCGCGCGGCGGCCAGCTCGACCAGCGCATCGTCGAGGCGGCCGACGTTCTGCAGCGCCCAGCCCCGCGCCAGCCGCAGCCGCAGGGCGAGCCGCTCGCTCCCCGGCGACCGGAGGGCGTCCCTTACACCCTCCAGCTCGGCGAGCGCCTCGGCATCGCGGTGCGCCTCGATCTCGGCCTCGGCTCGCGTGACCGCCGCCTCGCAGGCGGCCATGATCGCCGCCGTGCTGTCCCCGGCCAGCGCCATGCGGCCGACCCCGAGCCGCTCGGCAAACCAGTCGAGCGCGGCCGGCGAGGGCCGCGTCTTGCCCAGCTCCACCTGACTCACGTACTCCTTGGAGAAGCGCGAGCCCCCCAGCTCGCCCTGCGTGAGCCCGATCTCGAGCCGCGCTTCGCGCACGCGCGCGCCGACCCCAGTGGCGCGCTCGCGGCGAGTGACCCCGCGCACGGACTCAAGTGTCTTCGCGTCTCCCATCCCTCTCAAGGTAGCGGACTCCGGGTCACTTGACTAGCACCTCCTGGAGAATTCGTCGACGGCCGGACTATACGCTATTTCAAGCCAAAGTGGCCGTAGTCAAGTAGATTCGACCAGACAACTTGATTTACCCCTTTTTGTGCACTTGACCCGTAGCCCCCGGGCGACTATTGTGAGGCTACAACGCAAAGACGGCACGGCGAGACGGTGGTGCCGGAGACGAACCCTCTACCGGTGGGCCGCCGGGAAGGATTCACAAGTCTCCTTGGGGTCACACCACCCAACTCGCAGCCGGGGGGTCGGAGTCAAGAAGCGCGTCGGAGTGGACTGGAGCCCCACTTCGACGCGCGACTCCGTTAAGGGCCTACTCGTAGACCTGTTCGACGAAGTCGGACAGGAGCGCCGCCGCCCCGCGCACCGACCGGATCGCCTTCACGTAGTCCATGCGGTTGGGGCCGATCAGCGAGACCGTGCCCAGGTTGCGGGCCGGCAGCCCGTAGTTCGCGGCCACCAGCGACAGGCCGCGCAGCTGCGGGATCGCCTCCTCGCCGCCGACGCGCACGTACAGCCGGTTGGTCTCGAGCGCGCCGCGCAGCAGCTGCAGCAGGCCCGCCCGCTCCTCCAGCGCCAGCATCAGGTCATTGATCTCGGCCAGGTCGTCGTGGCGCAGCTCCTGCACCAGCCGTGCGGCGCCGCCCACGTACAGGGTCTGTTCGCCGCTTCCCACCAGCTCGGTGAAGGCCGGCTCCAGCGCCCCCATGAACTCCAGCTCGCGGGCGCCCAGGCCGGGGTCGAACAGGCGCTGGCGCAGCGCTCGCGCGCCCAGCCGCACGCCGCCCAGCTGCTCGTTCAGGTAGGCCGTGGCCCACTCGATCAGCTTCTCGTCGACCGCCTCCTCGAACGGGAACATGCTCTTGGTGACGCCGCCGGTGGAGGTGATCACCACCACCATCACCATCCGCGGCTGCAGCCGCAGCACCTCGACGTGGCGGATCTCGGCGGTCTCCAGCGGCGGCGCCGTCACCACCGCCAGCAGGTTGGTCACCTGGGACATCATCTCGGTCGTGTTGCGCAGCGCGGCATCGACCTCGTTCCGCACCTGCGACAGGTCGATCGGCAGCCGCGCGGCGCCCAGCGGCTGCTCCAGCAGCTGGTGCGCGTACAGCCGGTAGCCCGCGTCGGTCGGCACCCGGCCGGCCGAGGTGTGTGGGTGGCCGAGCAGGCCCAGCGCCTCCAGCTCGGCCAGCTCGTAGCGCACCGTCGAGGCCGAGGCGTCTACGGCGCCGCTTTCGACCAGCGCCTTCGAGCCGACCGGATGCCCGGTCGAGATGTACTCGCGCACCACCCGCAGCAGGATCAGGACCTGGCGCGGCGTCAGCTGTCGTTCCATCTCGCTCATCGCAGCAGCGTGCTGACCACGTCGTTTGCCATGAACCGGCCGCGCTCGCTGAGCCGGATGCCGCCCGGCTCGCGGGCCAGCATCCCGGCGCCGGCCATGCGCTCGAGCTGGCGCGGGTCGATCAGCCACTCCAGCCCGTCCAGCGGCATCGGCCGGTCGAGCCGCAGGCCCAGCATCAGCCGCTCGCTGCCGCGCTCGGCCGGGCTCAGCAGCTCGATCTCGGCGGGGGGCGCCTGGCCCGCCTCCACCGCGTCCAGGTAGGCGCGCAGGGACGGCCGGTTGCGGCGCCGCTCCAGGCCGATCGTGGAGACGGCGCCGACGCCGAGGCCGAGGTAGTCGCGCCCCTCCCAGTAGCCCAGGTTGTGGCGGGCCTGGCGGCCCTCGCGGCAGAAGTTGGCCGTCTCATACCAGTGGTAGCCGCGCTCGCGCAGCGTGGCCACGACCGTCTCGTAGTGGTCCTCGAGCGCCTCCGCCTGGCGCTCCAGCTCGGCGCCGTGGCGGTGGGTGAAGCGGGTGCCCGGCTTGGCCTCGAGCTCGTAGTAGCTGATGTGCTCGGGCTCAAGGCTCGAGGCCTGGTCGAGGTCAGCGGCGAGGTCGTGAGGCGTCTGCCCCGGAACCCCAAACATCAGGTCGAGGTTAAGGTTCGTGACGCCCGCCCGCCGCAGCGTCGCTACCGCCTGCACAACCCGGTCCGGCGTCGCCCGCCGTTCGAGCGTCGCCAGCAGCTGCGGCTGGAAGCTCTGGGCGCCCAGCGATACCCGCGTCACCCCACCCTCGACCAGTACTTGAGCCTTGGCGGGCGTGATCGTCTCCGGGTTGCACTCGACCGTCAGCTCGTCGCAGGCGGGCAGTGCCGCCAGCAGCCGCGCCAGCAAAGCGTCATCCAGCAGCGACGGCGTGCCGCCGCCGACGAAGATGGTGGCCGGCCGCGCCGGCGCACCGCGAAGCTCGCGGATCAGCGCGTCGACGTAACGGCCGTGCAGCTCACCGCTGCCGGTGACCGTGACGAAGTCGCAGTACCCGCAGCGGTGGCCGCAGAACGGCACGTGCAGGTAGAGATGCTCAGCCGCCGCCACCGTTGCCTCCGTCGCGGTTGAGGTCGAGCACCGCCAGGAACGCCTCCTGCGGCACCTCGATGTTGCCGACCTGCTTCATGCGCTTCTTGCCCTTCTTCTGCTTCTCGAGCAGCTTCCGCTTGCGGCTGACGTCGCCGCCGTAGCACTTGGCCAGCACGTCCTTGCGCTTGGCCTTGACGGTCTCACGGGCGATCACGCGCGAGCCGATCGCCGCCTGGATCGCGACCTCGAACATCTGGCGCGGGATCCGCTCGCGCAGCGCCTCGACCAGCGCCTTGCCCTGCTTGTAGGCGTTGTCGCGATGCGTGATCAGCGACAGCGAATCGACCTGCTCCCCGGCCAGCAGCACGTCCACCTTCACCAGCTTGCCCTCGCGGAAGCCGATCATGTCGTAGTCGAAGGAGGCGTAGCCGCGGCTGCGCGACTTGAGCTGGTCGTAGTAGTCGAGCACCACCTCGGCCAGCGGGATGTCGTAGACCAGTTGCACCCGCTCCTCGCTGAGATACTCCATGTGGCCGAACTCACCCCGGCGGTCCTGGGTCAGCTCCATCAGCGGCCCCACGAACTCCTTGGGTGCGATCAGCGACGCCCGCACGTAGGGCTCCTCGGTGGACAGCACGTCGCCCGAGGCCGGCATCTGGGCCGGGTTGTGCACCTCGTGCCAGTCCTCCTTGACGTCCTGCACCCGGTAGGCCACGTTGGGCGCGGTCACCAGCAGGTCGAGGTCGTACTCGCGCTCCAGCCGCTCCCGCACGATGTCCATGTGCAGCAGCCCCAGAAACCCGCAGCGAAACCCGAAGCCGAGCGCCTGCGAGGTCTCCGGCTCGTACGACAGGGCGGCGTCGTTCAGCTTCAGCTTCTCGAGCGCGTCGCGCAGCTCCGGGTACTGATCCGAGTCGGTCGGGAACAGCCCGGCGAACACCATCGGCTTGACCTCCTTGTAGCCGGGCAGCGGCTCGGCGGCCCCGTCCCTGGAGAGCGTCAGCGTGTCCCCCACCCGCAGCTGCGACACGTCCTTGAGGCCGGTCACGATGTAGCCCACCTCGCCCGCCGACAGGTGCTTGGCCGGTCGCATGCCGGGAGAGAAGAAGCCCAGCTCCTCGACGTCAAAGCGCGTGCCCTGCGCCATCGCGCAGACCTTGTCGCCCTTGTGGAAGCCGCCGTCCACCATCCGCACGAAGGCCAGCACGCCGCGGTACTGGTCGTAGCTGGAGTCGAAGATGAGCGCGCGCGGCGGCGCCTGCGGGTCGCCGTCCGGCGGCGAGATGTGGTCGACCACCGCCTGCAGCACCGCCTCGATGCCCTGGCCGGTCTTGGCCGAGATCCGCAGCACGTTCTCGGGCGCGTCGCCGATCAGCTCGGCCAGCTCCGCGGAGACACCGTCGGGATCCGCCGCCGGCAGGTCGATCTTGTTCACCACCGGGACGATGTCGAGGTCGTTCTCGATCGCCAGGTAGGCGTTCGCGAGCGTCTGCGCCTCCAGCCCCTGGGCGGCGTCCACCACCAGCAGCGCGCCCTCGCAGGCGGCCAGGCTGCGCGACACCTCGTAGGTGAAGTCGACGTGCCCGGGCGTGTCGATCAGGTTCAGCTCGTAGACGCGGTCGTCGGAGGCACGAAACAGCACCCGCACCGCCTGGGCCTTGATCGTGATGCCGCGCTCGCGCTCGAGATCCATCGAGTCGAGCAGCTGCTCGCGCATGTCACGGTCGGCCACCGTCTTGGTGACCTGCAGGATGCGATCGGCCAGCGTCGACTTGCCGTGGTCGATGTGGGCGATGATCGAGAAGTTGCGGATGCGTGAGAGCGCCACCGGTTAAGCGTACCGGTGCATCACGCTGCGGGATCGCGGCGGCGGTGCAGGAGGCCGGCCAGGATGTCCACCTCGGCCAGCCGCAGCGAACGGGCCGCGACCAGGTAGGCGAAGCCGCCGGCGGCCAGCCCCAGGCCGAGGGACACGATCTGACCGGCGATCGAGCGGCCCAGCAGCTTGTCCAGCGGATACCAGACTCCGAACGCCGCGACGGTGCAGTAGATCGTCGCCACCGCGGTCAACGCGGTGGAGCGCAGCACCTCGCGGCCGTGCAGCGAGCCCACCCGGCGACGCAAGAGCACCATCAGCACGCCCGCGTTGAACGAGGTCACGATCGCGGTGGCGAGGGCGATCCCGGCGGCGCCGTAGCGCAGCAGCGCCAGGTCGAAGACCAGGTTCAGCACCAGGTTCACGAGCGCCACCAGGGTCGGGATGCGCGGCTCCTGGAGCCCGAAGAAGGCGCGCGTCAGCAGCAGCGACAGGCCGTTCCCGAGCAGGCCCAGCGAGAACATCACCAGCGTGGCCGACACCCGCATGGTGTCGGACTCGCTGAACTGCCCGTGCTGGTAGAGCAGACGCACCACCGGCTCGGCCAGCACGATCGAGATGGCGGCGGCCGGCAGCAGCAGGAACACGATCGCGCGTATGCCGCGGGCCACGATCAACGCCAGCTCGACCATGTTGCGCACGGCGGCGGCGCGCGACAGCTCGGGGAACAGCACGGTCGATACCGCCACCGAGAACAGCCCCTGCGGCAACATGAACAGGCGGAACGCATACCCCAGGTCGCCAGGCGCCGAGGAGCTGTGGTGCGCCGCGATGATCGTGTCCAGGGTCAGGTTGACGTTGATCAGCCCCAGCCCCAGCGAGACCGGCACCATCAGGCGCAGGATGTGCCGCAGGTGCGGGTTCCCGAAGCCGAGCCGGAATGCCAGCCCGATCCCCGAGCCGCGCAGCAGCGGCAGGGGGATCAGGAACTGCACGATGGTGGCCACCAGCACGCCCCACGCGTACACCTGCGCCCGGTGCTCGAGCGAGCCGCTGCGGCCGTAGACCAGCAGCACCGCGATGATCACCAGGTTCCAGGCCACCGGTGCGAAGGCCGGTACGCCGAAGATCCGCTGCGCGTTGAGGATGCCGGTGACGACGCCAAACAGCCCCATCAGCACCACGATCGGGAACAGGATCCGGGTCAGCGTCACCACCAGGTCGGAGGAGACGTTGCTGGTTCCGACCAGCAGCACCGGCACCAGCAGCGGCGCCAGCAGGATGAACAGGGCCGAGATCGCGCCCAGCACCACCGCGGTCGTCCACAGCACCATGCTGGCGACCCGCCACGCCTCCTTTTCCTCGCCCCTCTCGCGCAGCTCCAGGAACACCGGCACGAAGGCCGCGCTGATGGCGTTGTCGGCCACGATCGCGCGGATCAGGTTGGGCAGGTTGAACGCGACCGTGAAGGCCGAGTAGACCGGGCCTGAGCCGAGCACCGCGGCGGCGGCGATCTCGCGGACAAGACCCGCCACACGGGAGATGGCGGTGGCCACCCCGAAGACGGCCGTGGAGGTCGCCAGGCGGCGAGTATCTGCCATAAACGCGAGAGTCTAGAAGGTTGATCGGTTATCTCCGTGGTGTCCAAGGCGCAGGCATCGCCTTGCGCCGGTCGGGAGTGATCTGCGATCACGCAGATCACGACCGGGCGAGAACCGAGCGTCGCAAGGATCGAGGGAGCGTCAATACCGGGTCGTATTGGCGCGACCGAGGACGCCGCGAGGCGACGGTTCGCAGCCGTAGCCACCCTGGCCTCCGCCGACCTCCGCCGTTCGCAGCGGCCAGGCCCACGAGAGGTGACCGATCGACCATCTGGTGGTTGATCGGCGGCCTCGGCCGCCATCTCGGTGCTATGATCCCTCGGCCCCGGGAGGGGCTTTTCTATGGCGAATTCGAAGCAACAGGAAAAGCGAGTCCGGACTGCAGCGCGGCAGCGTCTCGAGAACCTGCGCTACCGCACCCAGATCAAGACGCTCTCGCGGCGCCTCAGCGAAGCCGCCGAGGCGGGCGAGGCAGAGCAGGTGGCCGACGCCCACCGCAAGCTGACGGTGCTGCTCGACCGGGCCTCCGCGCGTGGCGCGATCCACCGCAACACCGCCGCGCGCAAGAAGTCGCAGGCAGCCCGCTTGGCCGCCGCCGCCCCCGCCGAGGCCTAGGTTTAGGCCGACCCCTCCAGCCGCCGCACCCGTGCGGCCAGCTCCTCCATGATCGCGATCGCCACCGTCGGCTGCTCGTTCACGACCTGCATGAACTGACGGCGGCCCAGCATCATCAGCACCATGTCGGTCTCGGCCCGCACCGCCGCCGAACGCGGCTTGCCGTCGATCACCGACATCTCGCCGAAGAAGTCACCCGGCCCGATCGCATGCCCGAGCCCGCTGGGCGGCCGCACCACGGCCGTTCCCTCCAGCACGACGAAGAACTCGCGGCCGCTGTGCGTGCGGTACACCACCGGCGCGCCCGCACGCACCGTGACCTGCTCGGCCAGCCTCGCGATCTGGCGCAGGTGCCGCTTCGGCACGTTGGCAAACAGCGGCACCGCGGCCAGCGCGTCCACCCACTGGCGGCTCATGCCGCGCGGAGGCCCGGTCGTGTTGGCCCTGGCAGCACGGTTGAACGCGGCGGTCACGACTGTCGGGGAGGGGCGCATGGGCCTGCCAGTCTACCGGCGCCAGACCAGGCCGGCCAGGATCAGCACGATGCCCAGCGCCTGCCCCAGCGCGAACAGCGCGTACACGTCCAGCCGGGTGGCGGTCGATGCCAGCGCGATCACGGCCACGCCGGCCGCCACCAGCAGCGGCCGGAGGTCGCGGCGGCGCCGCGCCGATGCGATCGAGCCGATCAGCAGCACCAGCGTGCCGGCGGTGTTGAGAACGGCCGCCAGGATCGTCGTCCAGGGGCCGCCCATCGCGCCGTTGGGCGGCGTCGCTCCTGCCCGTGCCAGCTCGGCCAGGTCGACCTGCGCGGCCAGCACCGCCGCCGTCGAGGCGAACGTGACCCACAACATCGTGGCCACCACCAGCCGCGTGGCGCGGCGCCCGGGCGCCACCAGCAGCAGCTCGCCGACCGCCAGGTATGGCACCACCAGGATCGCACCGGTCAGGTAGTAGAGCCGGAACACGCCCTCGGTCCAGCCCTCGCGGGCGCCGTACCAGAGGCAGCCGGTGGCAACCGTGAACAGCGAGAACCCGATCAGCCACGCGATCAGCGGGGCCGGCCGGGACGGGCGCCGCGCCAGCCGCTCCGCGATCACCGCCGTACACGCCAGCGAGACCAGCGCCGCCACCGCGGCGGCGGCCGTCTGCGCGCTCATTCGGCGCTGATCTCGACCAGCGCCAGCTCCAGCTCGAGCCGCGGGTCGAGCCGGCTGCCGCCCTTGATCGCCTCGTCCAGCTCGGCCAGCCGCACAACCGCACGAGCCAGCTCCGGCTCGCTGAACGCGCGCGCCTGGCGGCACAGCCCCTGCGCCTGGTACGGGGATCGCAGCCCCAGCTGCTTCTGCACCTCCTTCGGCGACCCGCCCGCCTCCATCACAAGCAGCGCCTGGCGGACGCGGCGCACGTGGTTGGCGAAGATGGCCGAGATGCGCTGCACGTCGTCGGGCTTCTCGATGTCGGCGGTCGCGAACGAGATCACGCCGGCCGCGTCGCGACGGCCCCAGGCATCGGTCATGTTCCAGGGTTTTACGTCCAGCTGCTCCGCCACGAGCAGGTCGACGTCGGCCTCGGTGGGGGCCTCGCCGCGGCCGTAGGTGGCCAGCTTCTCGACCTCCAGCGCGAGGTCGCCGATCTCGATGCCGGCCCGCTTCACGATCCGCCTGGCGACGCCGTTGGGACAGGAGATGCCCTGCTCGGAGAAGCGCTTCACCACCCACTGGACGGCGTGCTCGTCGTCGGGCGCATCGAAGATGCGGACGTCGCCGGCCCTGGCGACGGCGGTCGCCAGCGGTCCGTCTTCGGCCACCCCCTTGCCGCCGAACATGGCCAGGCAGGTGCCGGGAGTGGGATCGGCCAGGTATCCGATGATGTCCTGCACCTGGGCCTCGTCCAGGCCCTCGACGCCGCGCACAAGCACCAGCCGCTCACCGCCGAACAGGCCCAGTGCGTTGCACGATGCGACAACGTCGGCGGCCTCCTCCTCGCCGACCGCGATCTGCTCGACGCTGTCCTCGTCGAACTGGCTTCGCAGGCGAACGGCGGCGGCGTCGATCTTGGGCCAGTCGCTGCCGGCGATCAGGTACGCCGGCTTATGCGCCAGCGCCCTCTCCTGCGGCCGTGACCTCGACCTTGGCGGCCCGCTCGCGGGAGCGCTGCACGAGGTCGGCGAAGGTCACGTTCTCGAGCACCGAGCGCAGCTGCGAGCGGGCCTGCAGCCACACGTCCGGCAGCGCCTCCGCGCCTGCCGGGTAGCTGATCGCCTCGGGTCGGACGCCGGCGACTGCCGCCAGCGGCCCGTCGACGACCCGGATCACCTCGGCCACCGTGATCTGGTCGGCAGGCACCGCCAGCCGGTAGCCGCCCTCCGGGCCGCGCTGCGATATTACCAGGCCGGCGTGCTTCAGCTCGCCCAAGATGTTCTCGACGAACTTGAGCGGCAGATCCTGGGACGCCGCGATCAGCTCGCCCTTGAGCGGGTGCGGATCGTCGTGGGACGCCAGCACCAGCACCGCCCGGACGGCGTAGTCAGCTTTGGCGGAGAGCTTCATACCCCCATTGTCGCACGATGGCGCCCCCTGCACGCCCGGATCGGCGCGCTGGCTAGAATCGCGCCCCGATGCCATCGGATGTCAACAGCGGGCTCGAGGGCGTAGTCGCGGCCGAGACCACGATCAGCCTGGTCGACGGCCAGGCGGGACGGCTGCTCTACCGCGGCTACGAGATAGGCGACCTGGCCGCTCACGGCAGCTACGACCGCGTGGTCGGGTTGCTGCTCGACGGTGAGTGGCCGCTGCGCGACGAGGTGCTGCCGCCGGCGGAGCTGTCGCCGACGGTGCTGGCCGCGCTGCGCGGGCTGCCCACCTCGTGCGCCCCGCTGGATGCTCTGCGCACCGCGTTCTCGGCGTTCGGGGCGGAGCGGCGCATGGACTGGCCGCCCACGGCCGCGCAGGCGCGCGAGCTGATCGCGCTCGGCCCCGCCGCGGTCGGAGCCTTCGCGCGGCTGCGCGACAACAAGCAGCCGGTGAACTCGGCGGAGTCGGAGCACCTGGGTGCGGCCGCGCGGCTGCTGCACGCGATCACGGGCGAGGAGCCAGACCCCGCCAAGGCGCGCGCGCTGGATGCGTACTTCACCGTCTGTGCCGAGCACGGCCTGAACGCATCCACGTTTACGGCTCGCGTCATCACCAGCACGCAGAGCGACCTGGCCAGTGCCGTCTGCGGTGCGGTGGGCGCTCTCAAGGGACGGCTGCACGGCGGTGCGCCGTCCGAGGTACGCGACCAGCTGACGCAGATCGGCGACGTCGAGCACGCGGAGGTCTGGATCCGCGAGGCGCTGGCCCGTGGCGAGCGGCTGATGGGGTTCGGCCACCGGGTCTACAAGACGATGGATCCGCGCGCCGCGGCGCTACGGCAGGTGGCGGAGCGGCTGGCGGCCGATGCCGACTGGCTGCAGCTGGCGATCGACGTCGAGGACGTGGCGCTGCGGCTGCTGGCCGAGCACAAGCCCGACCGCCCGCTGAAGACCAACGTCGAGTACTACGCCTCGATCGTGCTGGACGGCGTCGGCCTGCTGACCGACCTCTACACGCCGGCATTCGCAGTCGCCCGCACCGCGGGCTGGACCGCGCATGCGCTCGAGCAGGCAGACCACGGGCGGTTGATCCGCCCCGACTCCCGCTACGTCGGCCCCGAGCAGCGGCCGCTGCCCGCCGGCGTATAGCGCCCGCACCCATCGGCATCCTCCATTCAGGAGCACAGCCGCGCCACCCACAGCAGGTAGCCCGCCAGCAGGTCGGCCAGCATCAGCGGCGGCGTCGCCAGCGGCGGCCAGACCGAGCCGAGCAGGATCGCCGACAGGCCACATCCCAGCAGTGGGCCCACCGCCGGCAAGGCCAGCAGGTTGGCCGGTACCGATAGCGGCGCCAGCCGTCCGAAGTGCCACCAGGCGATCGGGGTCGTGACCAGCGTGCAGGCCAGCGAGACGGCGACGGCCGACCCCAGCGAGCCCTGCAGCCGCGGCGCCACCGCGAAGATAGCCCACACGGCCGCGAAGCTGAGCTGGAAGCCGGGATTGAACAGATCGAGCGGGTTCAGGGCCAGCACCACCGCCGCGCCGCAGGCCAGCAGGTGCCAGCGCGCCACCGGCCGCGAGGCCAGCCATGCCACCGCCACCAGCGCGCCCGCCACACCCGCCCGCACGATCGACGGTCCGGCACCCGTGACCAGCACGTAGACGACGGTGATCCCGGCCGCGACCACCCTGGCCGGCGCGCCGATCACGCCCAGCAGCGCCAGGCAGGCGAGCGCGAAGATCACGACCAGCGCCACGTTCTGGCCCGAAACCGCCACCAGGTGATACAGCCCGGACGTGCGGAACTCGGCGCGTACGTCGGCCGGCAGTGCTCCCGTCTCACCCAGCGTGACTCCGGCCACGAGCGCCCGGTCGGCCGGCGGGTCGCCGTCCGCGCCCAGGCGATGCAGCGCGTCGCTGTGCAGGCGGTCGATCACGCCCCACCCCCCGCCCCGGTCGGCCAGCCACACCAGCCGCGATCCTCGCAGCTCCAGGTGCACCCCCTGGCTTGCGTAGTAGTCGCGCACCGGCGGGTCGATCTCCCGCAGGCGGCCGATCACCCGGTAGATCCCGCCCAGCCGCGGCCGGTAGCCCGGCGCCTGCAGCAGCACGTCCTCGCGACCGGCCGCCACGCGCGCGACGGCACGGTCGCCGCTGGGCGCGCCGGTCACGACCACGACGCCATCGATCGGGCCGGGCACCAGCGCCCGGTGCTGCAGCGCCGCCACCCGCACGCCGCCCCACAGCGCCGCCGCCAGCGCGACGGCCAGGAGCAGCGCCCGTGGACGCCAGGGGATCGCCGCCAGCACTGACACCAGCGGATGGCCGAAGGCCGCCGCCACCAGGCCGGCCACGATCGCCACAACCAGCCGGGTAGGCGGGTCACAGCGCCACATGGCCGTGCAGCGCGGCCATCCGCGCCGGGCCGAACCCGCTCACGTTGTCGAGCTCGTCCAGCGAGTGGAAGCCGCCACGCATGGTGCGGTAGTCGATGATCCGCTGGGCCAGCGCCGGCCCGATGCCGTCGAGGGTCTCCAGCTGTTCCAGCGTGGCCGAGTTGAGGTGCACGGGTGCGTCGGCGCTGCCGGCCACCGGGGCCACGGCCGCCGCTCCGCCGCCACCGCGCTTGGGCACCACCACCTGCTCGCCGTCGGCCAGCCGTGCGGCCAGGTTCAGGCCGGCCAGGTCGGCGCGGCCGGTCGGCCGTGCTTTGCGCACCGCGTCCAGCACGCGGGCGGCGCCGGGCAGGCGGTAGACCCCGGGCCGCCTCACGGCGCCGACCACGTCGACCACCACCACCGCCGGCGCGGCCGACGAGTCCTGCGCCGTCGCCGTCGCGGCGGCCGGCTCGGGGTAAGCGGTCGGCGGCGAGCCGGACTGGCTGCGCCAGCCGATCACGAGCACCGCTATCGCCACGGTCGCGTAGACGGCCAGTCGCTGGGGTGAGATCGGAAGCATGCGGCGATGTTCGCCGCGGGGCCTGTCAGGTGTCAGTCACAGCCCGCGGCGAATGCGTGGCAAAATCGACACGGTGCGATAGTGATCGGAACGACAAATCCATCGACGCGGTGGTGCTCATGTCAGTGGGCTACTGCCTGGGTGTTCCAGGGCGCGGCCGCTCGCTGACCGGGATCATCGGCATGCTGGACAGGATCGAGCACGACTATCCCAGCGCGGAGCAATTCGACCGGTCCGCCGCCAGGCTCCAGGCGAGAGGGCTGATCGAGGTCCGCGACGATCGCATCGCGCTGACTGCGGACGGCCGCCAACTGCTACGCGAGACGAAGGGCGGACGTGACTTCTCAGAGCAGCAGAGACGGCTCGAGAGCCGTTTCGAGAGTGCGCCGCCCGCCGACGTCCCGGCCCAGCCGCTGTTTTCCGATCGGGCCTTCAAACACGCGCTCAAGCATCATCTCGGCCACAAGGGTTGAGCCGCGGCTATCGATCTGGCTCGACAGACATCGATCGATCATCTAGGCGACGAAGTTGACCAGCCGCCCCGGCACGAAGATCGTCTTTCGCACCTCGGCGCCATCCAAATAGGCGGCCACGTTCGGAACCGCGCGGGCCGCCGCCACCACCTCGTCCTCGACCGCATCGGCCGGCACGCCCACGTCTCCGCGCAGCTTGCCGTTCACCTGCACCGCGTAGGTGACGGTGTCGCTGGCCAGCATCTCCGGATCGGCGACCGGCCAGGGGACGTCCCACAGCCGCTCGCCGCCCAGCCGCTCCCACAGCTCGCAGGCGATGTGCGGCGCGTAGGGGTGGATCAGGCTGACCGCCGTGGCCGTGGCGAACCGACGTTGCTCGCCACTCGCCGCGGGTGTGTCCTGGATCGCCGTCACCAGCTCGTGCACCGCCGACTGGGCCGTGTTGAACGAGAACCGATCGCCGATGTCGGAGCTGACCTTGTCGATCGCCCAGTGTGCCTTGCGCACCATATCGCCGCCGGGGCCGTCGGCCGCGACGGCAGCCGGGATGCCGGTGCCATGGCTGGCAACGACCTCGTTCGCCAGCCTCCACAGGCGCGCCAGGAACCGATGTTGGCCGGCCACGCCGGAGTCCTGCCACTCGGCGTCCTGCTCGGGCGGCCCCAGAAACAGCGTGTACAGCCGCGTGGTGTCGGCGCCGTAGCGCTCGATGTACTCGTCGGGGTTGATGATGTTGCCCCGCGACTTGGACATCTTGGCGCCGTGGTAGTGGATCATCCCCTGCGTGAACAGGTTCGCGAACGGCTCCGTGAAGCCGAGGTGCCCCAGGTCGTACAGCGCCTTGGTGAAGAAGCGCGCGTACATCAGGTGCAGGATCGCGTGCTCGACGCCGCCGATGTACTGGTCGACCGGCAGCCAGGTGTCGACGATGTCACGCCGAAACGGCGCGGTCGCGTTCTGGGGATCCGCGTAGCGCATGTAGTACCAGGACGAGTCCACGAACGTGTCCATCGTGTCGGTCTCGCGCCGGCCCGGACCGCCGCAGCTCGGGCACGACACCTGCACCCAGTCCTCAGCGGCGGCCAGCGGCGACCGGCCCTTGGGGGCGAAGTCCTCGACCTGGGGCAGCACCACCGGCAGCTGGTCGTCCGGCACCGGTACGACGCCGCACGACTCGCAGTGCACGATCGGGATCGGGCAGCCCCAGTAGCGCTGCCGTGACAGCAGCCAGTCGCGCAGGCGGAAGGCCACGCGCCCGTGCCCCAATCCCTCGCCCTCCAGCCACTCGATGATGGCGCGCTTGCCCTCCGGCGCCGGCATGCCGGTGAACGCCGCCGAGTTGATCAGCACCTCGTCGGCGCTGTGGGCGACGAACGCGCCCTCGACGTCGGCATCGCCATCGCGCGGCGCCACCACCTGCCGCACCGGCAGCCCGAACTTCTCAGCGAACTCGAAGTCTCGCTCATCGTGGCCGGGCACCGCCATCACCGCGCCGGTGCCGTACTCCATCAGGACGTAGTCGGCCACCCACACCGGAATCGCCTCACCGTTTACCGGGTTGACGACGTTACGCCCGGTGAAAACGCCTGTCTTCTCCTTCTCGGATGACCGCTCCACCTCGGACAGCGCAGATGTGTGCCGGACGTAGTCGGCCACCGCCTGCTCCTGATCGGTGCCGCGCGCCAGCTCCGCCGCCAGCGGGTGCTCGGGAGCCAGCACGAAGAAGGTGGCGCCGTACAGCGTGTCCGGTCGCGTGGTGAACACCGGCAGCTCGATCGACGGGTCATGCTCGACCCGGAACGTGACCTCGGCGCCCTCGCTGCGGCCGATCCAGTTGCGCTGCATTGTCACGACCCGCTCCGGCCATCGCACCTCGGCCAGGTCGTCCAGCAGCCGCTGCGCGTAGTCGGTGATCTTGAAGAACCACTGCTCCAGGTTCTTGGCCTCGACCTCGGCGCCGCAGCGCTCGCAGTGGCCGTCGATCACCTGCTCGTTGGCCAGCACCGTCTGGTCGTTGGGGCACCACTTGACGGCCGCGTTCTTGCGATAGGCCAGGCCGGCCTCGAACAGCCGCAGGAAGATCCACTGCGTCCACCGGTAGTAGTCGGGCTCGGAGGTGGACAGCTCCCGCGTCCAGTCGATCGACCAGCCCATGCGGCGCATCTGCACGCGGATCGCCTCGATGTTCTCGCGCGTCGAGACGCTCGGGTGCTTGCCGCTCTTGATGGCCGCGTTCTCGGCCGGCAGGCCGAACGCGTCGTAGCCCATCGGGTGCATCACGCGCCAGCCGTTGCGCCGCTTGTAGAGCGTGACCACGTCGCCCATCGTGTAGTTCTTGACGTGCCCCATGTGCAGCTCGCCCGACGGGTAGGGCAACATCTCCAGCACGTACATCAGCTTCGAGGTGTCCTCACCGGGCTGCGGGTTGGGCACCTCGTGGATCCGCTGGTCATGCCAGATCTTCTGCCAGCGGGCCTCGATCGCTGCGGGGTCGTAGCGTTCCATGGGGCCTGCATTCTACGGAAGCGGTGCTTCCGCCTGCCCCTCCCCCGTCCCTACAGGCCTGGTTTGACCACCATGTCCACGACCACCAGCATCAGGAACAGCAGCTCGATGCGGCTGACCAGGAAGATCCGCTCGATCCGCCGGGTGGCCTCGGTCGAGCCGACGCCGTGCAGCTCGATGGCCCGGGCGATGCGGGCCGACTCGGGCGCCAGGAAGCCGATGCCGACGGCGAACGAGGCCGCGAACACGGCCAGCGCGAAGATCAGCCAGGTGCTGCCGAGCGACCAGTTGCCCTCGTTGACGAGCAGGAACCCGAACACGACCAGCACCAGCGAGGCCGGCGTGAACATGGTCTTGCCCACGAACTCGGCGTCGCGCGCGAAGCCGGCCAGCCGCTCCGGGCTGGGGTCGGCCATCGCGCGGGCGGCGTAGACCTGGGTGATGGCGGCGCCGCCCACCCACACGACCGCTGCCAGGATGTGCACGGTCAGATAGAACTGGTAGGCGGTGACGAGCTGGACCATGCGCGGACTACGAGTCCAGGCGGTCCCAGAACGCGGCCAGCTGTGCCTGCTCGTCGGCGTCGAACCGCGACAGGAAGCGCTCGCGCACGTCGCTGACGTGGGTGCGCCGGGCGGTCTCGAGCCGCGCCCGGCCGGCGTCGGTGATCACTGCGAAGGCGCCACGGGCGTCGGAGTCGCAGGCCTGGCGCTCGACCAGTCCGTCCCGTTCCAGCCGGTCGACCAGCCGCGTCACGCCGCTGCGGCTGAGCCACACCGACTGCGCCAGGTCGCTCATGCGCTGCTTGCCCTCGCCCTGCTGGGCCAGCCGCGCCAGCACCTCGAACGAGCTCAGCGGCAGGCCGTGCGCCTCGACCAGGGTCGCGTCCAGCTGGCGCACGATCGCCGCGTGCGATCGCAGGTACCCGCCCCAGGCGGCGCGCTCGGGTTCGGTCAGACGGTCGGTGGTGTTCGGCAACGTTGCCACTGCCTGGAAAGGGTACCGAATCGGGTTACAGGCAACCACGCTAGGCTTGCCCGGTGAGCACCGTGCAGGCCTCCGGAGTGCGCTGGGATCTGTCCCCGCTGTTCGCCTCCCCGGAGGCCGCCGAGGCCGCCATCGAGCCCTCGCTGGAGCGGGCACGAGCCTTCGAAGCGGCCTGGCGCGGGCGCATGGCGGAGCTGACGCCGGCCCAGCTGGCGGACGCGCTGCACGAGCTGGGCGAGATCGACAACGAGCTGTCGCGGATCGCCTCCTACACGATGCTGCGAAAGGCGGTGGACGTCACCAGCGAGCAGAACCGCGACCTGGGAGCGGCCGTGGACGCGGCGATCGTGCAAGCCCGAAACGCGCTTCGCTTCTTCGAGCTCGAGTGGCTGGCGCTGGACGACGAGCGGGCGAGCCAGCTGATAGCCGCTCCGGAGGTCGCCGCCGACCGTCACTACCTGACCGCCCAGCGCCGCTATCGCGATCACGTGCTCTCCGAGCCCGAGGAGCGCGCTCTCGGCGAACGCGACCCGGCAGCGGTGTCCGCCTGGCAAACGCTCTACGCACAGACCACATCGACCATCGAGGTGCCGTTCGACTCGGGCGACGGGCCCCAGCCGCACACCATCGACCGGCTGCTGGCCTACGTGCACGATTCCCGCCGCGACGTGCGGCTGGCGGCGCTGGACACGCTCTACGCGGCGCTGGAGGCGCCGGCGCCGGTGCTGGCCCACTGCTACGACTCGCTGGTCGCCGACCGGCTCGTGAGCGACCGCCTGCGCAGCTACGGCGACGACCCGATGCTGCCCACGCACCTCGACAACGAGCTCGACGCCCCCGTCGTGCAGGCGATGCTCGAGCAGGTCGAGGCGCGCTACCCGCTGGCACAGCGCTGGTTCCGCGCCAAGGCGTCGATGATGGGCCTGGACGTGCTGGAGCTGGCCGACCAGTACGCGCCGCTCGGCGAGGCCCGCCCGGTCGACTACGACGAGGGCCGCTCGCTGGTCGACGCAGCGTTCGCCGGCTTCTCGCCGGAGGTGGCGTCGATCGCCGAGGCCTTCTTCACCGAGCAGCGCGTCGACGCCGAGCCCCGGGCCGGGAAGCGCGGCGGGGCGTTCTGCTCGCCGGTCGCCCAGGACGCCTCGCCCTACGTGATGCTGAACTACACGGACACCATGAACGACGTGCTCACGATCGCGCACGAGCTCGGGCACGGCATGCACTTCCAGCTTGCGCACGCGGCCCAGACGCCGCACTCGGCCCACACCGGCCTGGCGCTGGCCGAGGTGCCCTCGACGTTCGCGGAGTTCGTCGCCTACGACCACCTGCTCGCCAACGAGGAGGATCGGTCGACGCGGCAAGCGCTGACCTCCGAGCGCGTCGAGGGCGCGTTTGCGACCATCTTCCGCCAGACCGTGCTGGCCCGCTACGAGCAGGGTGCCTACGGGCTTCGGGCCGGCTCCCAGGCGCTCTCGGTCGACCGCCTCAGCGACATCTGGATCGAGCAGAACCTGCGCTACTACGGCGACAGCATCCACCTGTCGGACGGCTACCGGCTGGGCTGGTCGTACATCCCCCACTTCATCTCGACCCGCTTCTACACCTACGCCTACGTGTTCGCGAAGCTGGTCGCGCTCGCGCTGTACGCGCGCTGGCGGGCGCAGGGCGAGGAGTTCGTGGCGCCCTACCTGAAGTTCATGGCCGCCGGCGGATCGGGCGCACCCGCCAACCTGCTGGCCGTGCTCGGCATCGACCTCTCCGGTCGCGAAATCTGGGACACGGCCTTCGACGAGCTGGAGCGGATGATCGCGGCGGCCGAGAGCGAGGCTTGACCGACCGCGCGATCCTCTGGGACGTGCGGGTCGTGGCCGGCGACGGCTCGCCGCCCGCCGAGCGGATGGCGGTCACGGTGGCGGGTGGCCGGATCGAGTCGATCGGGCCGATCGGCGCCGCTTCGCCGCCGCCGGGTTCGATCGACGCGCACGGTCGCACCCTGCTGCCGGGGCTGATCGACGCGCACGTGCACCTCTCGAGCGACACCTCGCGCAGCCCCGGCTTCGGGCCGCCGGAGCACCTGCACGGTGAGGAGCCGCGCCGCCGCGAGCTCGGCTACTTCGTGCTGGCCAGGACCACCACCGCCCTGCTGGCGGCGGGCATCACCAGCGTGCGCGACGTCGGCAGCTACGACGACGAGGGCATCGCGGTGCGCCAGGCGGTTGACCTGGGTTTGCTCGACGGGCCCCGTGTCATCCCCTGCGGCCGCATCATCTCGGCCACCTCGCCGGGCGGTGCCATCTTCGGCACCATGTACCGGGAGGCGGACGGGCCCGACGAGATGCGCAAGGCGGTGCGCGAGCAGATCCGCGCCGGCGCCGGCTTCATCAAGGTGATGGCAACCGGCGCGCGCTCGGTGGTACGCGAGGATCCCGAGCCCGCGCAGATGATGCCCGCAGAGCTGGCCGCGATCGTGGATGAGGCGCACCGCATGGGCTTCCGGGTCGCCGCCCACGCCGAGGGCCTGGAGGGCACACGGATGGCGATCGAGCAGGACGTCGACACGATCGAGCACGGGCTGTCGCTGCACCGCGCGCCCGAGCTGCTGGCCACGATGGCCGAGCGCGGGCAGGTGCTGGTGCCGACCCTGTCCACCTTCCACGATCTGTCCGAGCGGTTCGTCACCTGCTTCGCGCCGGTACTGGTGGAGCAGGCCAAGGTACAGCAGCAGGAGGCCTACGCGACCGTCGCGGCGGCCCGGGCGGCTGGAGTGACGATGGCGATGGGCCACGACAGCGGCCCTCCCGGCGACAACCTGATCGAGCTGGTGCGCATGGCCGATGCCGGCCTCGGCGACGCGGAGGCGGTGCGCGCGGCCACGGCCAACGGCGCCGCCGCCCTGGGACTGGACGACGTCGGCGTTGTCAGGGAAGGCGCCGTAGCCGATCTGCTGGTGGTGGACGGCGACCCGCTGGCAGGGATCGCCGTGCTGGCCGAGCGGGAGCGGATCTGGCTGGTGCTGATCGGCGGCCGCCCGGTTGCCGGGCAGGCGCTGGCGCCGGCACGGCTGTAGGGATCATGGTGGGCCTGCACAACCCCTCTTAGGGTGGCGCGAAAGCCGGTAGCCCGCTAAACTGTTAACCATGATAACTACTTTGGATACGGTGACCGTGGCAAACCGGCTGAGGCCGGTGCTCCTGCAGCTGAACCGTCATCTGCGCCGCGAGCTGGCGCCGCTCGGCATCACCGGTGGACAGGCAGCGCTGCTGCACGTCGTCCGCACCAGCCCCGGCATCGGGGTTCGCGAGCTGGCCGTCCGCGAGGGCGTGTCCACCGCCGCAATGTCCACCGCCCTCACCCGCCTCGAGAGCGCGGGCCTGCTGCAGCGCACGCGCGCGCAGGCCGACAGGCGCCGGGTCGGGCTGGAGCTGACCGATGCGGGCCAGCGGGTGCTGCGCTCCGCGCGGTCGCGCCGCACGGCCTGGCTGGCATCCCGCCTGGGACGCCTGACCGAGGTCGAGCTGGCCGCCATCGACAGCGTGATCGACCCGCTCACCCGGCTGCTGGAGGCTGAGCCGGCTTGACCGCGGCCCTGCTTCGCGCCAACCGCCGCACGTTCGCCAGCCTCCGACGGCACCGCAACTACCGCCTGTTCTTCAGCGGGCAGGTGATCTCCGTCAGCGGCACCTGGATGCAGAACATCGCGACCGGCTGGCTGGTGCTCGAGCTGTCGCACTCGCCGCTGGCCGTCGGCCTGCTGGCGCTCTGCCAGTTCCTGCCGTTCACGGTGTTCGGCCTGTTCGCCGGCGTGGTCGTCGACCGCCTCGACGCCCGCCGCACGGTGATCTGGACGCAGGTGATCTCGATGGTGATCGCCGGCGTGCTCGCGGCCCTGACCCTGGCCGGGGTCATCACCACCTGGGAGGTGCTGCTGCTGGCGATGCTGCGCGGCACCGTGCTGGTGCTGGATGCGCCCGCCCGTCAGGCGCTGACCTTCGAGATGGTGGGACGTGACGAGCTGCCCAACGCGGTCGCGCTCAACTCGAGCCTGTTCAACGCCGCGCGCGTGGTCGGCCCCGCCATGGGCGGCGTGGTCGTGGCCCTGGCCGGCGCCGGCCTCTGCTTCGCGCTCAACACCGTCAGCTTCGCCGCGGTGCTGATCGGCCTGCTGCTGATGCGAAGCGACGAGATGTTCCCGCGCTCGGCCAACGCCGAGCGGCCCACCCTGCTGCGCGGCACCCGCGAGGCATTCCGCTACGTGCGCGGCGCCCCGGAGGTGCTGATGGCGCTCATGATCGTGACCGTCGTCAGCACCTTCTCCTTCAACTTCAACGTGCTGCTGCCGGTGATGGCCAAGCAGACGCTGGGCGGCGGCCCCGAGGTGTTCGGCGTGCTGACCGCCTTCTTCGGCCTGGGTGCGCTGGGCGGCGCGCTCACGTCGGCCACGCTCGGCCGAGCCAGCTGGCGGGTGCTGCTCGCGGGTACCTTCGGCTTCGGCCTGGCACAGCTGGCGCTGGCGCCGGTGGGCGGCCTTGCTCTGGCATCGCTGCTGCTGTTCATGACCGGCCTCAGCTTCACGCTCTGGACGTCGAACGCCAACTCGCTGCTGCAGCTGAACGCGCCCGATCATCTGCGGGGGCGGGTGATCGGCCTCTACTTCTTCGCCTTCAACGGCGCCGGGCCAATGGGCGGCCTGCTGGCCGGCTGGCTGGCATCGCAGGGCGGCACCGAGGCGGCCTACGCCGTGTCGGGCGCGGCCAGCATCGCCATGACGCTGTTCGCGGCCATCCGGCTGCGCGACCGCGCTGCGCCGCTGCTCGGCGGCCGCGGGCTGCCGGTCCGAGCACGCTAGGCCTCCGGCGTACGCCAGTCCCAATCGACCACTCGGGCCGGCCGGCCGAAGATCACGACCGCCGACGGGATCGATTGTCGCCCCCTGGCGGGGATCCAGAGGCGGCCGTTCAGCAGGCGCACCTCAGCCTCCGCGCGGGCCCGCCGCCACCAGCGCGCGTGCGTCTTGACCGGCACGATGAACGCCATCTGGGGATCGGCCTGCTTCCTCGCGGCGCGCATGGCCGACCCCAGCAGCAGCCCGTACGGCGGCACGACGACCTTGAAGCCCTCCGCCTGCAGCCGGCGGACGATCTGGTCGAACTCCGTCGGGCCGTCAGCCGCGATGGTGGTTCACGAGCTCGACGTTGGTGCCGTCGGGATCGAGCACATAGGCCGCGTAGTAGCCCTCGTGGTACTGCGGCCGCTCCCCGGGTGCCCCGTGGTCGGCGTAGCCGGCGGCGGTGGCGGCGCTGTGGAAGGCCTCGACCGCCCCGTCGTCGCTGGCCGCGAACGCGATGTGCAACCCCTCCGTGGACGGCCCCCTCACCAGCGACATCGAGCCGCCGTCACCGGCGAACCGCACGCGGTCCTGGTGCTCGTCCACCAACCGGATGCCGGCGTGCGGTGCCGCCACCTCATAGAACCCGCGTGACGCATCCAGGTCGGCCACCCGCACCCACAGGTGGTCGATCCCACCAGGCCGCACGTCGGCGTGGTGCACGGCCTCCACGCTGTTCCCGTCCGGGTCGCGGAGGAACCCGCCGTAGTAGTCGTCGCGGTAGCGCGGCCGCAACCCCGGCCGGCCGTCGTCGAGGAACCCGGCCTCGGTGCCGGACTCCCAGAACGCATCGACCTGCTGCGGCGAGCCGGCGGCGAAGCCCACGTGCAGCCGCTTGGTGGGCGGGCACGCGCGAGTCGCCTGGCAGAGCGAGAAGTCGTTCCACTCAGCCAGGTGCTCGCCGGAATAGGTCGGCGGCCGGTCGAGCGCCGCGAGCACGGCCGCGTAGAACCGCTCGGACTCGCCGCGGTCCGACACCCGCACGGTGACGTGGTCGAACACGACCCCACTATCCCAAATCGGACGGCCGGTACGCAACGCGTGCGCGGCGCCGGCCGTCAGGAGCCGAGCACGCGAGCGCTGCCGCTGGTCGAGTAGACGTCCTTGCGCGCGATCAGGCCGTCGCGAAACGGGAACACGTCGATGCCGTCCCACTCCAGCTTGCGGCCGTCGGGATGGGTGGCCGTGGCCGTCCACTCGCTGACCACGAAGTCGTCGCCGTAGTAGGCCCGCCGGCCGCGGAAGTGCAGGTCGGGCCAGCCGGCGAAGATGCCGGCGATGTGCGCGCTCACGGCCTCGGCGCCCTCCACCCGTTCTCCCGCCGTGTGGTTCTGGAACACGATCTCGGGGTGGTGGTAGCCCGCGATCGTCTCGACGTCCTGCGCGTTCCAGGCGTCGTTGTAGCGATCGATGGTCTCGCTCAGCGACTCGCTCATGGCCGCGATACTACATCCCGCGCCAGGTGACGGCCCGCCTTTCACCTCAGGTAGCTGCGGATCACCAGCAACGCTGATCCGCGCTCGAGCGCGAAGCCGCCGGTGTCGAACAGCGCCGTCAGCGGCGCACCGTCGTCCGGGCTCAGCGTGCCTCGGTACCGCGTCGCGACGAAGCGGCGCAGGTTCCGCCCGACCGAGCAGACGCGCACCTTCGACACGGAAGGACGCCGGTGCGATACGAACGTCGCGCTGCCGCCGAACATCGGGTTTCCGCTCGTGCCGATCTTGGCAACGGCGCCGCGCGCAGAATGCTCCGGCCTGGGCATGCCCGTCGCGGACTGAAGGGCGACCGCGAAGTGCCCCACCAGGTTGGTGGTGGTGCTGCTCTCGGTCTGCGCACCGAGAAATGCCCGCGCGCCACCGTAGCCGACCTCGGCCTGCCAGCTCGTGTAGCCAAACGGCGAGCCGGAGGCGATCGACTCACGGCCCTGGCACGGCTCGTGATAGCGGCGCACGGTGCGGCCGAGAGCGACGCCTCGTGCCACACCACCGGAGATGCAGCCCGGATCCGCGATCGCAATTGCGGTCTGCGGTGCCGTGGTGACCGTGCCGAAGTACGGCCAGGTGCCGGTGTGGATCCGGAACGCCGTCGAATCGAGCGTCCCCTCGGCCACCGACTGCGTGCCGGTGCCGCCGTAGAACAGCCGGCAGCTTGCCGAGCGCACGTCGTCGGGCACGAGGTTCATGGTCACCCGCGTCGGGCGGAACGCCCGCCGCGTATCGATGTGCAGGCCGGTCAAGCCCTGATCGGCGGTCATGACCATGTCGGTCGACGCGAACCCGTACACGTGCTCCTGCAAGCCGTTGATCCGTCCGCCCACCCCGCGCGAGGTGCGATCGAAGCCGACGCTCAGCTGGGGCACGCTGCCAAACTGGTCGACCGTGGTATCGGCGAACATGCTCATCCGGTAGGTGAGACCGTGCACCTGCATCCGGACTGGATCGGTGAACAACACCAGATCGGTACCCGTGCTCAGCGGCACCCCCGCCGTCAAGGGGACATGGGCGCGCAGGCGCGCTGGCAGCGTGCGCGCGTACAGCACCTTGGCCGCGCGCACCTGGGGAGCTACCGCTGCCTGAGCGCCGGCCGCGGATCCCCCCACGGCGGCGACCGCGAGCACGATCATGACGAGACCGCAGACACGCTTCAGTCCGAACATCGTTTCCCCCTCGAGCAACGCTCGAATTCGATGGAGCCGCCAGAGCCAGCGCCTCGAGTGTACGGTCGCCTCTGGCCGATTTCTAGAGCGCCTGCTGACCCTGGGCGTGCTGTACGTGTTCGCCGTGCTGCCGGTGGCCGTGCTCTGGGGTAGCGTCGCGTCGGTGGCGGTCGCGGTGGCGTCCATGCTCGCCTTCAACTTCTTCTTCCTGCCGCCGCTCTACACGTTCACCCTGGCCGAGCCCAGCAACTGGTTCTCGCTGGCGGTGTTCCTCGTCACCGCCGTCGTCGTCAGCGAGCTGGCATCGCGGTCGCGGCTGCGCGCCACCGAGTCGGCGCTGCTGGCCGAGATCGCCACCTCGCTGCTGGAGCGCGGCCAGGTCACCGAGGAGCTCGACCACATCGCCGGGGAGGTGCGAGGCGCCGGGCCGGCCCGGCCGGTCAGCCGCTTTCCAAGCGCGCTTCCCGGCGAGTCGGCTGGAACAGCTCAACCGGGTTTCCTGACGGATCGTCGACCAGCACCTGTCTGCCGCCGACGCCCTCGACGATGTCGTTTCGAAACGCGACGCTCTGCGCTTTCAGCGCTGCCACGGTCGCGTCGAGATCATCCACCTCCAGCTGGAAGCGATTCCAGCCGCCCGGCGCGGGCGCGGTCCCGTCGGGCATCGCCTGGCCGCCGCCCGGCCCGCCACCGGGCGCCGACAGCACCAGGCGCAGGTCTCCCCGCGACAGCATGGCGAACGCGGGCGCGGGGTGCATCTCCAGGGTGAAGCCCAGGGAGTCGACGTAAAACCCGATAGCAGCTTCGACGTCATCGACGATGTAGCGGACACTGACGCTCGCCATCTCCCACCTCCTGTGGACTGCGGATGACACGGTAGCGCCTGCGGACGGCGGTCGCCGGTCGCGCTGATTGGAGGGCGTCAATCAGACCTGCCTACGGTTTGACCGATGACGCGACCTTCACGTGCGCTGTACCTCACGGCCCTTGGCGCGTTGACATTGATACTCGTGACCGGCTGCTCCACCGCGGTCTCGGCCAGCTCGACGTCCCCGGTCCTGGGCCCGGGCCCTCCCGCGACCGGGCCGCCCGACACCGTCCCGGCGTCCTCGCTGCACGGCATTCACAAGATCCGCCACGTGATCGTGATCGTGCAGGAGAACCGCTCGTTCGACTCCTACTTCGGCACCTACCCGGGCGCCGACGGGATCCCGATGAAGCATGGCGTGCCGACGACCTGCTCCTGGAACCCCATCACCCAACGGTGCCAGCGGCCCTACTACGACACCAGCATCATCAACAGCGGCGGCCCGCACAACGTCCCGAACTCCAAGGCCGACATCAACGGCGGGCAGATGAACGGGTTCGTCGGCCAGGCGGTTGACGCGCATAAGGCGACGTGCGGCAAGGCCGTGCTCGATCCGTCCTGCACGATCAAGGTCAGGCGCCCGGACGTGATGGGCTACCACGACTACCACCAGATCCCGAACTACTGGAGCTACGCCCGCCACTACGTGCTGCAGGATCACTTCTTCGCGGACGACGACGGCTGGAGCGAGCCGAACCACGAGGCGATGGTGTCGGGCTGGTCGGCCCTCTGCACGTCGACCACCGATCCGATGAGCTGCCGGTCGTCGGCGGACAAGACCGGCCAGGTGGTCCGCCACCGCGGCCAGCCCGCCTATCCCTGGACCGACCTCACGTGGCTGCTCTTTCACCACGACGTGAGCTGGGCGTACTACATCTCGTCCGGGAAGCAACCAGACTGCAATACCGGGATCATGGGCTGCGACTTCCTTCCGCAGAGCGCCCACACACCGTCGATCTGGAACCCGCTGCCGCGGTTCACCGACGTCCGCCAGACGCACCAGGTGAACCACATCCAGGACACCAAGCTGTTCTTCAAGGCGGCCCGGGCCGGGCGGCTGCCGGCGGTCTCGTGGGTGATCCCCAACTATGCGCAGAGCGAGCACCCGCCGGCCTCGATCGCGCGCGGTCAGGCGTGGGTGACCAGCGTGATCAACGCGGTCATGCGCAGCAAGGACTGGCGATCGAGCGCGATCTTCCTGACCTGGGACGACTGGGGCGGGTTCTACGACCACGTGAAGCCGCCGACTGTTGACTCGCTCGGCTACGGCCTGCGCGTGCCGGGACTGGTGATCAGCCCCTACGCCCGCAAGGGCTTTATCGACCACCAGATACTGAGCCCGGACGCCTACCTGAAGTTCATCGAGGACGACTTCCTGGGCGGCCAGCGGATCAATCCCAAGACCGACGGGCGCGCCGACTCACGACCCAACGTGCGCGAGAGCCAGCCGATCCTGGGCGACATCCGAGCCGACTTCAACTTCCATCAGCACCCGCGGCCGCCGATGGTGGTGAAGCTTCACCCGTAACCCGGTTGACAGGCCTGAGCCCGCCAGTAGGCGGTCAGATCGCTCCGTTGCTGCGGATGGCAGCCTCAACCTGACGATGGAGGCGGTCTTGGCCCTCCCAAGCCGATACTTCCCATCCCCGTTTGGGTACGGGTCGAGTGACCCACAAAGAACACGACCCTGCCGGCCTCGTTCTCGACTTCGAAGAACGCGCCTTCGAGAGCCCCGTCATCGCCGTACGGGCTGGTCTTCGGCATCCATGAGCCGAGCCTGGCATGTTGATCGCTGGTCTTGGCGACCACGATGGGGGCGAGGTTCTCGGGCTTGGCGAAGGCGATCGAGACCAGCGTGAGTCCTGCACGCTTGACCCCTCGCTTGATACGTGACGTCAATGCCTGCCGGCCCGCCGCGCTGGTCTTGTGATGCAGCGAGCAGCACAGTCGTTCATAGCCCGAGCCAGGGCCAGGGTGGAAGATCGTGCCGACACCGCCCACGGCTGGCAGGCCACGCGCCGCCGACAGGTCCCGAAACGCGCCGGCCACGAGCCACGACTGCCACTCTCCCAGCCGCGACCGCGACTCGCTCCCCATGAAGTGGAAGACCAGCCACGTCCCGCCTCCCATCAAGCTGGACGTCGGTGGTGACCCGACCGTGACTTCGGGTACGTCGCGGCTGCTGATTCCTTCCAGGATCGAGCCAAGCAGCGCCCGCTGGGCGGGGGTGCCTCCGACGATTCGTGTGTGCCCGTCGTGGATCACCGACGACGACACCACCCGGACAGCTTGTCCGCAACCAGATCCCGTGCACGACATCGCGGCCGGCGAGGCACTTCCACAACCCGCCGCCAAACCGACCGCCAGCGCGGCCAAGACCCGCCACACCAGCTCCCGGGTTCGCCCGATCACACTCTTCAGACGCGGAAACCTGGGCCGGAGTTCCGCGAAACAAGCAATGGAGCTAACCGGGCTCGAACCGGTGACCTTCGCGCTGCCAGCGCGACGCTCTCCCAACTGAGCTATAGCCCCGAGGCGTCGAAGTATATCGAGGCCGGCGGCGCTCTCGCCCGGGATCAGACGGCCTGCGGCAGCAGCGCGCTGACCGGGTGCACGGCCATCCGACGCGGCTCGGCCAGCCGCTCGAGCACCATCGCCGTGTCCGCCACCGCCACGCCCGACAGGTGCTGGTCGCGAGCCTCGAAGTCGGCCATGATCTCCCCCAGCGCTGCCCGGTAGCCGGCCGCGTCGCCGTCGGCCAGCGCCTGCAGCGCCCTCCCCGTCCGCGCGAACGCATCACCGGCGGCGAGCATCTCCGACGTGTCCGGCGCCGCACCGGTGGCGACCGCCGCCAGCGCCCGCGCGTAGCCGGCCGCGGGGCCCTCGACTCCCTCGGCGTCGGCCAGCGCCTGCGCCGCCACCTCGGCCACGCCGTCGTCGGCCAGGATCGCCATCTTCAGCGCGCCGATCAGCCGCCCCCAGCTGCGCGGCCCCGTCTCGGCATGCGACGCAAGGTAGGCATCGCGCGCGGCGCGGTACCTGGCTGCAGCCGGCCGGCCGGCAAGCTGCTCCGCATACGCGTCCCGCTCCGCCGCCAGCGCCGTGTTCAGGTGCGCGCCCGCGCTCACGGCAGCGGCTGCCTGCCCGCGAACCCACCCTCCAGGGTGTGCCAGAACCCGATCCGCTCTTCCCCCACAAGCCAGCACAGCAGCGCCGGTTGTCCGTCGATCACGGCCGGGAAGTCGAGCAGCCCCTGGGCCGGGTCCTTCACCTGCACGCCCAGGGCCAGCACCTCATCCACCAGCTCGCCCACCTCCGCCTGCGCCTGCTCCAGCGACTCCCGCAGCGCGCTCGCCCGCTCGTGGTCGAGCCCGCCGCCGTTGGAGCCGATCGCGATCACGATCGTGCGCCACTCGCGCTGCAGCGGCTCCACCGCCGCGCACAGCTCCACCATCCGCTCGGCCAGCGGGCGCACCACCTCGTCCAGCAGCGCCTGCGCCTCGGCGAGCGTGAAGGTGCGGTCAGGCACCCTGGGCGTACGACTCGCTGGGCACCTCGCCCCACAGCGACTCGAGCCGGTAGAACGATCGCGCGTCGGGCGTGAACACGTGCACGATCACGTCCAGGTAGTCGAGCAGGATCCAGTCGCCCTGCCGCTCACCGTCGATGTTGCGGGAGATGATGCGGTCGCGCTTCAGCGCCTCCCGGATCTCGGCCGCGATCCCCTGCGTCTGGCGTGGGTTGCGGCCGGAGCAGATCACGAAATGGTCCGTGTAGCTGACCACATCGCTCATGTCCAGGATCACGATGTCAGAGGCAAGCTTCTCGTCCGCCAGTGCGGCGATGCGATGTGCCAGTTCGAGACTCGTGGTCAGGTGATCAGCTCCAAATACCCTCTCAAGCAGCCTAGCACGGAGGTCTGCCGTAGAGCCCGCGCGCCCTGATCAGCCCGAGCACGGCCGGATCCACCGCGTCCTCCCCCACACTCTCGGCCAGGCGTTCGCGGACGGTCGTCGACGACAGGTCGACGGGGTCCATCGCCAGCTCGGTCACGGTCGCGCCGGGACCACAGACATATCCCCCACGCGGCGCCACCGCCAGCGACGCCAGCCGCAGGATCTCGTCCGGCTCGCGCCAGCTGCGCAGATCGCACTGATCGGCGCCCACGATCAGCAACAGCTCGCCCAGCGGCGCCAGGGCGCGCAGCGTGTCGACCGTGTAGCTCGGCCCCTCCCGGTCGAGCTCGATCCGGCTGACCTCGACGCCGGGCTCGCCGGCGAACGCCAGCTGGGCCATCCGCAGCCGGTCCTCCGCCGCCGTCGGTGAGGCATCCCGGTGCGGCGGGTGGCCGGTCGGCATCACCAGCAGCCGGTCGAGCGCGAGCTGATCGCGGGCGGCCCGCACCACCGCCAGGTGTCCGAGATGCGGCGGGTCGAACTCGCCGCCGAACACGCCGATCCGCATCAGGCCGGTTCCGGCTGGCGCGCGGGCTGGAAGCTGAAGCTGTGGGCGCCCAGCAGGATCTCGTCGCCGGGCTTGGCGCCTGCCGCCTGCAGCGCCGGCTCGACGCCGAGCCGCTCCAGCTCGGCGGTCAGCTTGGCCACGCCGGCCTGGTCGTCCAGCTCCAGCGACGACGCCAGCCGCTCGATGCCACGGCCGGCAACGCGCAGGGTGCCCGCGTCGCGCAGGATCTTGTACTCTCGGCGGGCCGGCGGAGCCGGCCGGTAGACGAGGAAGTCGGCCAGCTCCGGCTCCCCGGCCGGCACGATCGCGTCGTGCACCGGCAGCTCCGGGACGCGCTCGAACAGCAGCGCGATCAGCCGGCCGATGCCCTCGCCCGTGGCCGACGAGACCGCCAGCTCGGCACCGCACTCCTCGATCAGCGACTCGCGGCGGGACCTCTCGATCAGGTCGATCTTGGACAGCACGAAGATCTGCGGCCGGTCGGCCAGGCCGCCGCCGTGCAGGGCCAGCTCGCGGTTGATGGTGTCGCGTCGACGCACCACGTCGGCGGGGTCGTCGCACGCCTCCACCAGGTGGATCAGCAGGCGGGCGCGCTCGAGGTGGGCGAGGAACTCGTGGCCGAGGCCGACGCCCTCGCTGGCGCCTTCGAGCAGCCCGGGGACGTCGGCTACGGTCAGCTGGCCGTCGGGGCCGTCGACGGTACCGAGCACCGGGTCGATGGTGGTGAACGGGTAGTCGGCCACCTTCGGCTTGGCGTTCGAGATGCGGCGCAGCAGCGACGACTTGCCGGCGTTGGGGAACCCCAGCAGCGCGGCGTCGGCGACCAGCTTCAGGCGCAGCTCCAGCCAGCGCTCCTCGCCCAGCTCGCCCACCTCGGCTGTGGTGGGAGCGCGGCGGTTGGCTGTCGCGTAGCGGCGGTTGCCGCCCCCGCCGTGGCCGGCGGCTGCCACCTGGACGCGGGCGCCGGGATGGGCGAGGTCGGCCAGCAGCGTGCCCTCGTCGCGCAGCCACACCTGGGTGCCGACCGGGACCGTGATCGACAGCGGCCGGCCGCGGCGGCCGTGCTTGCCGGAGCCCTGGCCGTGGGTGCCGCGAGGAGCCTTGAAGTGCGATGCGAAGCGGAACTTGGTCAGGTCGCGCAGGTCCGGGTCGGCCACCAGCTCGACCGCTCCGCCGTCGCCGCCGTCGCCGCCGTCAGGCCCGCCGCGGGGCACGAACTTCTCGCGGCGGAAGCTGACGCAGCCATCGCCGCCGCGGCCGCCCTGCACGAACACCGTGGCGTGGTCGGAGAACATCGCGTAAGCGTAGGTGACCGCGAACGGTCGGGCTTACGCGACGCTGATGAAGCGCTTGCCCTTGCGCTGCGTGAACTCGACCGTGCCGTCCGTGGTCGCGAACAGCGTGTCGTCGCCGCCCAGGCCGGTGCCGGCGCCGGGGTAGAAGCGCGTGCCGCGCTGGCGCACGATGATCGCGCCCGCGGTCACGGTCTCGCCGGCGAACACCTTCACGCCCAGCCGTTTCGCGTTCGAGTCGCGCCCGTTCTTGGAGGAACCGAGTCCCTTCTTATGCGCCACCGTTCTCCTCCTTCGCCGCTGCCGGCGGCTTCTTCGCCGCTGCCGGCGGCTTCTTCGCCGCGGCCGGCTCGGCCTTCTTGCGCGGTGCCCGCGGCTTCTTGGCCGCGCCGATCGACGCGATCGTGATCCGCGACAGCTCCGAGCGGTGCCCGCGCGTCTTCTTGAAGCCGCGCTTCGGCTTGAACGTGAACACCTTCAGCTTCTCTCCGCGCAGATGCTCTACCACCTCGGCGGTGACGGAGCCTTTCAGCTTCGCGCGGTCGGTGACGACGGCGTCGCCGCCGGTCATCAGCACCTCCGGCGTGAACGTCTTGCCGGCATCAAGCGCCTGGCGATCGACCAGGAGCTTCTGCCCCTGCTCGACGCGGTACTGCTTGCCGCCAACCTTGATCACTGCGTACATGCTGGGCGTCTCCACACGAAAATGCCCGCGAGATGACGGGCGAAATGATCGTAGCAGACGGCCTTCACTCGCCGAGCAGCCGCCCGAACAGGCCCTTCTTGCGGGCGCCGTCCCCGTCGCCGGACGGCTCCGGCGCTGCCGCCGGCTGCGGTGGCTCTGCCGCCGGCTCGGGCCTGGCGGGAGGTGCGGCCACGGCTGCGGCCCTCGCGGTCACGGGCTCGACCGGCGGCGCCTCGGGCGCCTCGGTGGCAGCGTCAGCGTCAACTCCCGGCGCAGGCTCCGCCGCCGCCACCGCCCTGGGCTTTCGGGCGCGCGGCTTTCGCGCCGGCTTCGGCTTCTCGGCCGCATCCGGCTCGCCCACCTCGCCGTTTACGGCCGGCACCTCCGTGGGCGGCTCCAGCAGCGCGGCGTCAGGCGCGGTGGACGCGGCCGCTTCGGCGGCGGTCCCGGCCGGCTTGCGCGTGCGGCTGCGGCCGCCGCGGGTGCCCCGGCGGCGCTTCGGCTTGGCCTCGCCGTCGGCCGCCGGCTCGCCGTCCCCGTTCTCGGCAGCCGCGTCCGCAGCGGCGGGCGCGTCCCGCGCCTCCGGCGCCTCGCCGGTGGCCGAGTCGGCGGCGGCCGCCTTGGTTCGCGTGCGGCCGCCGCGGCTGCGGCGCCGCTTCGGCTTGGCCTCGGCGTCTGTGTCCTCGTCCTCCGTCGCGGCCTCGACCACCTCGGGCGCCGAGGCGGCCTCCTCGTCGGCGGCATCCTCGTCCTTGGCGCCGGCCTTGCGGCGCGTGCCGGACGCGGCGGTGGTGGTTGCGGTGCGGCGCCGCCGTCCGCGCGTTCGCTCCTCGAGCTCCAGACGCTCGCCGACCTCGCGGTCGAAGTCGGGCAGCTCGAACTCACCGGGCTCCGGCGGCAGCTCGATCGGCGCCGGCTTGGCGTCGAGCAGCGTGGCGTAGGCGATGGTGCGCGTGGCGCGGTCGATCCGCACCCTGTGCTCCTGGCCCACGTAGCTGATCGCGCCACCCACGATCACCTGATAGCCGCTCAGCCGGGCGACGCCGTCGGACAGGTTGAACATGTGCGGCTCGTCGATCCGCAGCTTGGTCTCGTCGCCCTCCTTGACGGGCATGTCCGCTCCGTCGACCTCGAGCCGCGTGCCCTCCTCGACCACGTCCACCTCCTCCAGCGGCATCCGCATCTCGCCCTCGAGCGTGAAGAAGCGGCCGGTCTCGCGCTCCAGCTCCAGCAGCTTGACGCCGCCGGGTCCGGCCAGCTTGGCCGCCACCTTCGCGTTCAATCGGATCCGGAACGCCTCCGACGACGAGGCGTGCGCGAGCTTTCGCAGCTTGCGCTCGGCCTCCACCGCCATCGTGTCCTGCGACAGCACGCGGCCCTCGCCGCCGCACGTCGGGCAGATCGAGGTGAGCGTCTCGCGGACGCCCTCGGTCGTGTTCTGGCGGGTCATCTCGACCAGGCCCAGCGGCGAGATGTCGACCAGGTAGGTCTTCGTGCGGTCCTTCGTCAGCTCTTCGGTCAGCACGGCGAGCAGCTCCTTGCGGTTGCGCTCGCGCTCGAGGTCGATGAAGTCGATCACGATGATGCCGCCGATGTCACGCAGCCGCAGCTGCCGCAGCACCTCGCGGGCGGCCTCGACGTTGGTGCGCAGCGTCGTCTCCTCGAGGTGGCTCTGCCGGGTCGATGAGCCGGAGTTCACGTCGATCACGGTGAACGCCTCGGCGTAGTCGAACAGCAGGTAGCCGCCCGAGGGCAGGTCGACGCGCCGGTTCAGGGTCGAGCGGATCGCGGCCTCGACGCCGTACTGCTCGAACAGCGGCTGGCTGCCGGTGTGCAGCTCGATGCGGTCGGCGAACTCGGGCTGCGTGGTGCGCACCCAGCCCAGGATCCGGCGGTACTGCCGCTCGGAGTCGACGACGACCTTGTCGACGTTGCGGGTCAGCAGGTCGCGGATCACGCGCAGCGAGAGGTCGCCGTCCTGGTGCACCATCGTCTTGGTGGGCGCGGATTTCGCGCGCGCCTGCACCTGGGCCCAGATCTTGCGCAGGAAGCGCAGGTCGCGCTCGAGGTCCTCGAGCGTGGCGCCGGCGGCCGCGGTGCGGGCGATCACGCCCACCCCGTCGGTCTCGAGCTGCTTGACCAGCTTGCGCAGCCGCTCGCGCTCGCCGTCGGGTAGTCGCTTGCTGACACCGGAGCCCTCGCCATCCGGCGTCAGCACCAGGAAGCGGCCGGCGATGGAGAGCTCCATCGTCACGCGCGCGCCCTTGGTCTTCATCGGGTTCTTCTCGATCTGCACCAGGATGTCCTGGCCGTTCGAGAGCATGTCCGAGATCTTCTTGCGGCGGCGCGCGGTCGCGCTCAGG